>NZ_JAMPKC010000001.1:0-731136 GCF_039961975.1 Trichocoleus sp. DQ-A3
CTTTGGGATTTTCACGCTTGATTGCGCTTATGAATTACTTTCACGGCGCAGTTCCTATCCCCCTACAAATGCAAGATTCCCTATTTTCTGCTGCCTAGAGTGACAGAAGAGCGATAGATCCAGACTCGCTAGGGTAACATTTTGTTACACCTAGACTGGGTTTTGCAAGCTACCGATACGTCTAGACCTTAGTAACGGGTTAATGCGATCGCTCAAGCAGATACATGACTACAAACTTTGCATAATTAGCTGAAGGCGATCGCTACTTGTCAGCAGTTGGTAGTTTTTTACTTCTTGATAAAGTAATCCTTCTGGCAATGCTAACTTTAACTTATTTCTATAACCTCTGGAAATCGCCTCAAAATCGGTCATTATCACCTGAAATTATTATGAATTAAGTACCGAAACCTGTAGATGCAACTATGTCGGTGGAAAGATATTTATATTTTGGAATGATTATTAATAGTAGGTTTTGAAATCAATCGATCCCAGTAGCGATCGCATCACGTCCAGCCAGCTCTATATAGCCTTTGCCCTGTTTTTGTCAAGGTTAGATGACTGCTTTTGCGGATATTCTGCAATGGCTTTCTATTTACCGATTATTCAGTAATCGCTCACAGTCTTTATAATTGAATCCTTAAAGGGCAGTTGAGGTTTTTACAACTCTTATCATTAAATAAACGCTCACTCAATTAATAAATCTGTGCTGACTCGTATTAAAGACATTGCCGAAAAACTAGCGCCTCGCCTGATTGAAATCCGACGACATATCCACGCTCACCCAGAACTAAGCGGTCAAGAATACCAAACTGCTGCTTATGTTGCTGGCGTGCTGTCTTCCTGTGGCCTTCATGTCCAAGAAGCGGTGGGTAAAACTGGCGTAGTTGGAGAGTTAAAAGGACAAGGTATCGATGAGCGACTACTGGCAATTCGTACTGATATGGATGCTTTGCCAATCGTAGAACGCACCAGTTTAGATTATGCCTCGCGTCTTCCGGGAATTATGCACGCCTGCGGTCACGATGTCCACACCACAGTCGGTTTAGGGACGGCGATGATACTATCTCAGCTCGGAGATGCCTTGCCAGGAGATGTGCGTTTTCTGTTCCAGCCAGCAGAGGAAATCGCTCAAGGTGCTGGGTGGATGGTTGCAGATAGAGTGATGGAGAATGTCAGCGCGATTATGAGCGTTCACGTTTTCCCTTCTATTGCGGCGGGATCGGTGGGAATTCGTTACGGTGCGTTGACCGCAGCCGCAGACGATCTGGAAATTAATATTAGAGGCGAATCTGGGCACGGGGCGCGTCCTCATGAGGCAGTTGATGCAATTTGGATTGCGGCGCAAGCAATCGCGTCTCTTCAGCAAGCGATTAGCCGGACACAGAACCCGTTGCGCCCAGTCGTGCTAACGATTGGTAAAATCGAGGGTGGACGCGCCCCGAATGTGATTGCCGACCATGTGCGATTATTGGGAACTGTGCGATCGCTGCATCCGGAAACTCATGCCACCTTACCCCAGTGGATCGAGCAAATTGTCTGCAATATCTGTAAAACTTACGGAGCTACCTGCGAAGTCAACTATCGCCGGGGAGTCCCTTCTGTGCAAAATGACTCAGCGCTGACTCAGTTGGTGGAAACAGCTGCCAAAGAAGCGTGGGGAAGCGATCGCGTCCAAATTTTACTGGAACCCTCTCTCGGTGCGGAAGACTTTTCGATGTATCTGGAACACGCTCCCGGTACAATGTTTCGACTAGGCGTGGGATACCCGGACAGAAAAAACTACCCGCTGCACCATCCCCAATTTGAGGTGGATGAATCTGCCATTATTACTGGCGTCGTTACCCTCGCCTATGCTGTCTGTAAATATTGGCAGCATCGCTAAAAGCATTTGAATTCCCTCGATTTTCTAACTCCAGAAGGATAAGTCTCTGGAGTAAATCTCAGTATGCTGCAAATAATACAACTTAAAATTCAAAACTACTTATGGCCTCACCCACACCTCTCAAAGGTTTAGAGCTGGTTGATTGTGCTAAAGCAAATGCAAAACAGGGAATTGAAACTGCGGCTCATCTGTCAGGCTATGGTGAGGATTTAGGCACCTTTAAGCGAGAACTCAAGAAAGCTTGTGAAGATATGGGCGTCACTTTCCATGAGTTGAGTGATTTGATTACCGATCAAGACTCTTTAATGAGTATGGAAGGGGAAATTGTTGCTCCTGATACAGCAACAGAATTGTAGACGCGAAATCTCATTCTCAACGTTTAATTTTACGTAGATCAAATTCGTTTGAGTCGCTATCATTTGAAAGCTCATCCCCAAACCCTCTTTGCCAGCGAAGCGGGAATAGCGAAGGGGCAGGAAGTAGGTTTCTATGCCCTTTCAGGACGCTACGCGGACAAGAATGCGTGGTCGAACAAGCGGATTTGATATCACCTTCTCATAACTTCCTAATTCAACTGAATACCCAGTTACTCGCTGCTTCTACAACTTCAAAATTAGCCGCGCCAAATTAAAGTAAATCAGTACGCCCAATACATCAACTGCCGTTGTAATAAACGGTGCTGACATCAAAGCCGGATCTAACCCGACGGCGCGGAAGATGAACGGAAGACCGGAACCTGCAACTGATGCCAAAACCGAGATAGCCACCAAACTAATCCCTACAGCCAGCGAGACTGACCAATCTCCATTCAGCAGCCAGAAAGCCCATAACGTTGCCACGGTGCCTAACATCACTCCCAGGAGTGCCCCAGCGATCGCTTCTCGCATTACCACCTGTGCTGGCCCCATTTCTCGAAGTTCTTCGGTATTTAAGCCCCGAATCACGACTGTCGAGGATTGAGAACCGACATTCCCGCCAGTGCCAGTTAACAAGGGAATAAACGCCGCCAGCGATACCACTTGCCGAAGAATTTCCTCTTCCGCTTTGATAATCGTGCCGGTGACAGTATTAGTTAGTAGCAAAACGAACAGCCAGACGACTCGCTTGCGAGCCACCGTGAGTAAATCTGTCTGGAAATAATTGTCGCCCCCCGACTGGAGACCGCCCTGTTTGTAAATATCTTCTGTCGTTTCTTGTTCAATGATGTCAATCACGTCATCAACGGTGACAATGCCCACCAAACGCTTCTCCCGGTCTACCACCGGGACAGCGAGAAAGTCATAGCGCCCGATCAGCCGCGCCACTTCTTCCTGGTCATCGCTGGTATAAACGCATACCACATCACGAGTCATAATGTCCCCAATCTTCTGCTCGGGATTGGCGATTACCAAATCGCGTAAGGATAAAATGCCCGACAAGTGACGAGCAGCATCCGTAATATAAAGGTAATAAATAATCTCAGTAGCATGGGCTAAACTGCGAATTCGCTCCAGCGTTTCCGCCACCGTCATGTTTTCTTTCAAAGAGATATACTCTGGTGTCATCAATCGTCCAGCAGTACCAGCCTCGTAACCCAACAACTGAGCTGTCGCTTGGCGTTCGGTGGGGGTGAGCTGTTCGAGCAGACGACGGACAACGGTAGCGGGCAGTTCGTCAAAAAGTCGTGCCCGGTCATCAGGGGACATTTTATCAACAATGTCCAGAACTTCCTGCCGCCGGAATTCCTCAATCAGCGCCTGCTGCACGCTAGAGTCGAGATATTCATAAACTTCAATCGCCTCGTCCTTGGAGAGCAAGCGAAAGGCGATCGCTTGCATCGCCTCTGGCAACCCTTCAATGGCTTCTGCAATGTCCGCCGGTTGCACCGGGACGAGGATTGCTTTTGCCCCCTGAAGGTCTTCCGCCTCAAGCAGCATTTGCAGCTGCATTCGGACGAGCTGCCGGAGTTCGCTGCGGGAGACTGTCTGGAAAGGAGTATTGGTGTCAGTCAAGGTAGACCCTCTTAATCCAGTGTTAAGTTTGTTGCTGCTTTTAGTCTAAAGGGCATTGGTACGGTTGTTTTCGTGGGATTTAAGAGTAAATGCAGCACCAATGAGAGCCAACCGCCCTACTTAATCAATTGTTGATATTTTTCCTGCACCAGTCTAGTCTCCAAGGATCGAGATTGAAGGCTCTGGGAATGGTGCGTGCTAAGCAGTCATAGGGTTCTTTCTACCGCCCGCTCCGAGCCAGAAGCGTGCCTAGCTGAACGCTAATAATTCCAAGTATGGCGCTACCTGCCCAGTAAATACCGGCGGCGGCATAACTGCGATCGCGCAGTAGAGTAGATGTTTCTAACCCATAACTGGAGAAAGTTGTGTAAGCTCCTAAAAAGCCGGTCGTTACCATCAATCGCACATCTAGAGGAATATTCGCTACCCGTTCTAAGGCGAGAGTGACAAAAAAACCCATCCCAAAGCAACCTGTAAGGTTGATAAAAAAGGTGCCGTAGGGAAAGCTGGTGCCGAAGCGTTGGGCAAACCAGAGGGTGAGATAGTAGCGACTCAATGCTCCAGCGATCGCTCCTAAACTGATGGCAATGGGATGACGAATCGCGGGGTCTTGCAGCATTTAACTTGAAAATTAGACTCTCGGACTGAGGAATGAAGGGTCTTCAATCCAGCGATTTCTCATAGGAGGTTAGGTTGGTTAACCCGTACCTTTGCTATCGTTTTTTCCCATAACCCTCTGAAATTATACCGATAGGCTGAAGGAAATATACTACAGAAATGCTATTTCTGATATAGCCCTTTATTTAAGCAGATGCCTTCAACGAGAGCAAGCGGAGTGAATCAGTTTAAAACCGTTGCCTGATTAGGTCTGTTTAGTGCGCCAATCATTACCGTCAGCTACTGGTTCATTGGTGGTTGGACGGGTGCCTTGGTAGGGATTGCTTTAGTAGCTGTGACGAACTTACGAACTCTACCATATCTACAATCGCGACACGTTAACTCAAGCCGTTGCTGTCACAATTGGTCGTGCGATCGCGTTTCTTGCCCCAATGGTTAGCTACCGCTGATGATTTATTGGTCTGTACTAGCATTTCTTCAATTTTCCGGTTTGTGAAATTAGTAGCCGAACCTTACTAAAAGCTAATCTTTTTCACTCAAAACTCTACTCATGAGATGTAGCCATGAATACAGAAGTCCCTAATAATACAGAAACCGCCATAACAGTTAGCCCGGAGACAAAGGCTATCGTTGATGAAAATATGGCAGGCGAATCCGAAGATTTGAAGCGTGAAACGATGGCGCTGATTGACGCCATTAAAAAACGGGCGCAGGTAGAAACAAAATCTGCTACCGAATATACTCGCGATGCCTATCTCAATGCAGTGAAACAAGCACGGGAGAAGATTGAACAGGATAAGTTGTTCGATCCAGAGCGAATTTCATACTCGATTAAACTCATTCAAATGGATGCAGAGAAGAACTGGGAGTCCATCGTGAAGGAAGTGTCAACTTTAGGCGATCGCCTTGCCGAAGCTGCTAAAGCGGCTTGGGATGTCCTGACAGCTCCTCGCACCCCTTCTTGATGTTGAAACAGTAATCACGCGCAACCACGCGCTGATATAAAACAGGGGCACTCAGCTAGCTGGGTGCCTTTCTAATTTTTTAATTCTAAATTCGGATAGCCTAATCTAGTCAGGCATTACCAGCAAGCTTTAGAATTTCACTGACAATAACAGGGTTTACTTCAGATGATTAACAAATATTGATTACTTAAATCTTGGCTGCGATTGGATAGGGTACTTTTATGAAAATTGCAACTCACAACAGATTGCTTGTCGCGGTTGCCAGCCTTCTGTTTGGATTAGCGATCGCTCTAATTTCTGGATGTGAAGCCATCTCAAATTTTCGGACTTCTCAAGTTAATTTTGATGCAACTGAGGGACAAGCCCGTAATTCGCAAATAGTCATCCCGCTTAAATTTAGCTGGGCTGATTCATTTTCAGAAGAGCTAGCAGCAGTCAAAATAGACGGCAAATGGGGCTATCTTGATAATAAAGGCAACTTCGCAATCAAACCTCAATTTGATAATGCCGAATCTTTTTTCCAAGGGTTAGCGGCTGTCAAATTAAAGAACAAGTGGGGCTATATCAATAAGAGTGGCAACTTAGTCATTAAACCAAAATATGATTTGGCTAAGAATTTTTCTCAAGGGCTGGCAGCGGTAAAGATAGATGGAAAGTGGGGATATATTGATAAGAAAGGCAACTTGGTAATTAACCCAAAATTTGATATTGCTGAATCTTTTTCTATAAGCGATCGCACTGAGTCAGCACTGGCGGCGGTAGAAATCGGTAAAAAGTGGGGCTATATCGGCAAGAAAGGCAACTTCGTCATTCAACCCCAGTTTGATGTTGCTGAATCTTTTTCTATAAGCGATCGCACTGAATCAGCCCTAGGACTCGCGCCAGTCAAAAAAGACAACAAATGGGGCTATATCGATAATCGGGGAGACGTTATTGTTCCGTTGGAATTTGAGGAAGCTAAGTTTTTTTCGGAAGGACTAGCAGTGATATCCAGTAATAATAAGTGGGGCTATATTGACAAAATGGGATATCTTGTTATTCCACTCCAATTTGATTGGGCTGGGGACTTTTCTCAAGGACTGGCGGGCATAACGATAGACACTAAGGTAGGCTATATTGACAAGGCAAGCAATGTTGTCATTCCCCCACAATTTGATAATATTTATAACTTTTCAGAAGACCTAGCAGCGGTAAAGAACGGCGACAAATGGGGCTATATCAATAAGAGTGGCAAATTCGTAATTAAACCCCAATTTGATAGCGCTCAATCTTTTTCGCAAGGGCTAGCAAAAGTTAAGATTGGCAATAAATATGGCTATATCCGCAAACCTCTTCCATAAGTTCTCATTTCTGAAGACATAGAAGAATTGAGAGTCAGTGGTCGCGGAAACTTCAGCAGAATGAAGCGAGAGCCTGGTGAGGATTTCCCCGGCTCTCGTTGCCTTTATCGGAGTGTATTTGCAAGGAAACCTATAACACGCCTTTAGAACTGGGGATCGTACCGCTACGACGGGGATCAACTTCGATTGCCATGCGGAGCGATCGCGCAAACGCTTTGAACGTCGCTTCAATAATGTGGTGCGAATTAATTCCATCGAGTTGGCGAATGTGCAGCGTCATCTGGCTGTGATTGACCAACGCCACAAAAAATTCCCGCACTAGCTGAGTGTCATAAGTCCCGACTCGCTGAGTCGGAATCTCCAAGCCATAGCTGAGGTGGGGGCGTCCGGAAAAATCTAACGCTACCTGAACCAACGCTTCATCGAGAGGGGCGAGGAAATTCCCAAATCGGACAATTCCTTTGCGATCGCCCAGTGCTTGATGCAACGCCATTCCTAGGGTAATTCCCACATCTTCATTGGTATGGTGGTCATCAATTTCCAAGTCTCCCGTCGCGGCTACATCCAAATCAATCAGGCTGTGAGAGGCGATTTGATGCAGCATATGGTCTAAAAACGGAATGCCAGTTTTTGCATTGCAAGTGCCATTCCCGTCTAATTTGACGGTGACGATAACATCCGTTTCGCCCGTCTTGCGGGGAACCCTTGCCATGCGAGGAGACAAAAGCTGTTCAATGCTTGGAGAAGGTGTAAATTGGCGATCGCGTGCCTGCATCGCAGATGCTCACTCAAGAAAATAAAGTTAAGTTTATTATCCTACGTTACTGAGCATTTGGGAGACGCGAAAGCCTTAAAAATGCAAAATTAAAAATTAAAAATTAGCAGAATCTTTGCTTTTTAATTTTTAATTTTTAATGTTTGATTCTTTTTACATCCCCATAATCTCGTATCCCGCATCGACATACAGCACCTGACCTGTAATGCCACTTGCCAAATCGCTACACAAGAAAGCAGCCGCATTTCCCACTTCTTTCTGAGTTACAGTGCGTCGCAGCGGTGCTACTTCCTCAACGTGATGGATCATATCCAGAATGCCACCTACCGCCGACGATGCCAAAGTGCGGATAGGACCTGCCGAAATTGCATTCACGCGAATATTCTGTGGACCTAATTCAGATGCCAGGTAACGGACACTCATTTCCAATCCAGACTTGGCAATTCCCATTACGTTGTAGTTGGGGATCACCTTAACGCCGCCTAGATAAGTCAGCGTGACAATACTGCCGCCTTCTGTCATCAGTGGTTTTGCTGACCCGGCAAGTTGCACCAGAGAATAGGTACTAATTTCTAGAGCTTGGGTGAAGCCAGCGCGGGTAGTGTTGCTAAAATCACCTGATAAATCTTCCTTGTTCGCAAAGGCAAGACAATGGATCAGGATGTCTAGCTTACCCCACTTATCGCGGATGGCGTCAAATGTAGACTGAATTTGGGTCTCATTCTGGACATCGCAGGGTAAAAACAAGCTGGGGTTGAGGGGTTCTACCAACTCTGCCACTTTTTTTTCAAAGCGACCCCGGTCGTCTGGCAGGTAAGTCACTCCTAGATTCGCACCCGCTTGGTGCAGTTGCTGAGCAATCCCCCAGGCGATCGATCGATTGTTGGCAATGCCGGTGACAAGGGCGTTTTTTCCGGTTAAATCTAGCATAAATGTCGATTTTGAAGGCAATATTAGAGGATATCCGATTTAGGGGAGTATTCAAGATCGCGATCGCCCGGAGCAAGGCTGTCTAGTACGGGTAAGGAGCGTGCCTCCTTACTCACCATGCATCCCACCCGATAGCGCAGATACTGTCAAGATATCAACATTTTCCGTCATAATCTTACTTGCCTTGAGCAGGGAGAGAACTAAAGAAGGTAGCCGGGGAAACTACTTTAAAATTTTGTATCAAATAGCACAAAAACCGCTTGGAAGTCAGTTTATCTGTGTCTAATGTCAGAAAACTCTCATAGTTGTTTTGCTATGGTTAAAGTTCCTCCGACAGAAAGTTGCAGAAGTCTGTAGGGCAGCATTTAGGAAAAAGGAAGTGGCAGTGACGCAAGATAGACCGCTAGCAGCTGTGTTCCGTCAACTGGGAGGTGGGGCGTTTCCACCCGTGGTGGAAACTTTTGAGCGGGGCAAGACGATCTTTTTCCCAGGAGACCCGGCTGAACGGGTATACTTTTTGCTCAAAGGTGCAGTAAAGCTGTCTCGCGTGTATGAAGCTGGGGAAGAAATTACCGTGGCGCTGCTGCGAGAAAACAGCGTTTTTGGAGTACTGTCCTTAATTACAGGGCATCGTTCGGATCGGTTTTATCACGCTGTAGCATTTACGCCAGTGGAGCTGCTTTCGGCACCGATCGATCAGGTAGAGCAATCGCTCAAGGATAATCCGGAGCTATCGATGTTGATGCTGCGAGGGCTTTCTTCGCGCATTTTGCAAACAGAAATGATGATTGAGACATTAGCTCACCGAGATATGGGATCGCGCTTGGTGAGTTTTCTGTTGATTCTGTGCCGTGATTTTGGCGTTCCTACCGCCAATGGAATTACGATCGATCTGAAGCTTTCTCATCAAGCGATCGCAGAAGCAATCGGCTCCACCAGGGTAACTGTCACCCGCTTACTGGGAGATTTGCGGGAGGAAAAAATGATTTCTATCCACAAGAAAAAAATTACGGTACACAACCCAGTTACACTGAGTCAGCAGTTTACTTGAAAACAGCTAGAGGCTCTCGTCAGGTTGTAGGTTAGGTTGTTGGTTAAAACGGCATGGTAGCGCGAGCAGGTTATCCAGTTTTAACATTTAGTCGGGAGTTGAGTTAAAAGGTGTCAGGTTTTAAGCGGATAGTTTTCAACCTTCCAACCTTTAACCTTTCCGATTTCACCTTCGATCTTTAATTCCTGTTAACCCTTTCTCTAGCCTGCGATGCGATAGGCTGTAACTGGAATGACTGTAGCAGACAATGACCGACAGTGCGCTCTTCCTGATTTTGTCTATTTTAGTGTTGGGAAGCGTCATCGCAACGGTAGGCGATCGCATTGGCACGCGCGTGGGAAAAGCACGCCTGTCGTTGTTCAATCTGCGTCCCCGCAAAACAGCTGTTTTAGTAACGATTCTGACAGGGCTAACGATTTCTGCCTCAACACTAACAATCATCTTCGCGACCAGCGAACAATTGCGGATTGGAGTTTTTAGACTCCAAGAAGTGCAGAAAAAACTCAAGACAGCAAGTAAGGATATTGCTAAAGCGAACGAGCAGAAACGGAAAACCGAAAGCGAACTTGCTAAAACCGCCGCCCAAAAAGAGCAAGTAGAGAAGGAACTCGCTCAAGCTCGCACCCAGCAATCTGTCGCTCAGCAGCGCTTAGATGCGATTAATCGATCTTTGGCAGCTGCGCTGGCTAAACAAGGCCAGACGGAGGCGCAACTAAATCAGACTCAAAGCGAACTGACCCGGGTTGCCAGCAGCTTTCAGCAAACCCAAAAACAGCTTACATCTGTCTCAGGGCAAGCCAAGACGCTACGTTCGGAAATCCAACAACTTCAAGCAGAACGCCAAGAATTGCTCCAGCAGCGAAATCAAGTCAGAGCTGAAATTACTGAATTCAAAGCGAAAGTGACTCAGCGCGACCAAAAAATTGCCCAGCAAGACCGAGCAATTAGCCAACGCGATGAGCAAATTCTCAAGCGGGATCAAGCCCTTGTGGAACTTGATGAGAAACTTGCTGCCTTTCGGAAGAGCCTGAGCGATCGCGATGAGCAAATTGCCCAGCGAGACAAAGCCTTATCTCTACTTGATAACAAAATTTCTCAACGAGATGAGGTGATTGCCCAGCGAGAAAATCGCCTTAAAGAACTCGAAAAACAACAAGCTTCCCTAGAGCAGGAAGTGGCAACCTTAGAACAGTATTACCAGTCTTATCAAACTTTGCGTCAGGGTAGTCTGGCTCTGCTGCGCGGTCAGGTTCTGGCGGCTGGCGTTTTTCGTATTGTCGAGCCAGCTGCAGCCCGACAGGTCATTGAGCAGCTATTACGGGAAGCGAATCGGACAGCGATTAAAGCGACCCAACCCGGTCTCAACAAGGTGGCGAACGAACGGGTCGTGCAAATTACAGAGGCACAGGTCGAGCAACTGATCAACCAGATTCAGGATGGTCGAAACTATGTAGTCCGAGTTTTTTCGGCTGGTAACTATGTCCAGGGAGAAAAGCAGGTACAAGTCTTTGCAGACGCCGCACCCAATCAAGTTGTATTCCGCACTGGTGAAGTCGTAGCAACGACATCTGCCGATCCTTCAAACATGACCGACCAACAAATTCGGCAGCGGATTGACCTGCTGCTTGGAGCATCCCAGTTCCGAGCTACTCGCGCGGGGATTTTGGGCGATACAGTTCAGGTTGGCGACAATCGAATTGTTAGCTTGATTCGGTTTATCGAGCAGTTGAAAAAGCACAATAAGCCGATTTCTCTGAAAGCAGTCGTGGCTGAGGACGCCTATATTGCCGGACCCATGAAATTAAATTTGGAGGCGGTTGAAGACGGAGAAGTTGTGGTCAGGATGTAATTTATTAGTCATTAGTGATGAGATGATGACTAATGGCAATTAACCATTTGTAAATTAGCGATTAGCCAATTCAGATGATTTTAGGGTTCGATCCAGGGCGCGATAAGTGTGGTTTAGCCGTAGTGGGGAAAGACAATTCTCTGCATTACCACCAGGTTGTACCAGCAGAAGCAGCGATCGCAACGATCCTTGACTTATGTGAAAAATTTCCGATTGATACTCTAGTGATGGGCGATCAAACCACTTCCAAAAGTTGGAAAAAGAAACTTCAGCAAGAGTTCCCAACGTCGGTGCCGATTGTCCTGGTAGATGAGCGCTACAGTACCTTGGAAGCACGCGATCGCTATTGGCAAATGTACCCTCCCCAAGGTTTAGGACGCCTGATTCCCCAAGGTATGCGGAGTCTACCCCGACCAATCGATGACATTGTTGCCATCCTCCTCATCGAAAGATACATGAAGCAACGAGAGACGAGGAACTAGGAAACTCTGTCATTCTTAACTTTCTTAATTTAAACTGAACTCAAAACTCAAAACTTTTAAAGTTCCGCCCGGATCGTAAACGCATAGTCCCCTCCAGGCTCTAGCTGGTAATCTTTCTGTTCTAAAAATCGACCCAGAGGTTCCTGAATTAAAGCGCGTCCCAAAGAGGGTGTCACCGACAATTGACCCTGTCGGAAACACCACTGGAACTGCCATTCATATTCCGCCGCCGTGACTTCCCCTGCCAGAAAGCCCCGTTGCCAGGAAAGATGGGTAATTCGGACGTGGGCAGTAGTTTGAGGTAAACGCTTAGAACTCACAATCGCTGTGCCGATCAAATACCTTCATTCAGCAACAATACTAAACTTATTGCGATCGCCTTCGAGATAACATCATTCTCACAGCTGATACTGAGCTGGCACGAACCGAGTAAAAATATCCCTCTGGATATGGAAAGTGCCAGACTAGATCGGTATTGACTAGGATGAAAGAAGAGTAACATCTGAGCAAAAAAGGTGCAATTTTGAGTCGTTTATCGTCTGACCGAACCCCAAATGCCAGCCAGTTCCCTTCACAAACCCCGGACGCGACAGATTTGGATCGGGAACTAGATAACGCCATTTTGAGCTTTGATGACATCCAAGCAGAACTGAATTACAAAAAGGCGCAAAATGCTCTGCGAGACTTGGTAGATAACCTGGATCTCACTCCTCAAGAGCGGACGGGACTGGAATCCGAGATTAATGATTTGGCAACGATGCTGGAGAAGTTAGATCGATCGGTCGTCCAGATTGCCGCCTTTGGGATGGTGGGACGGGGTAAATCTTCAGTACTGAACGCCTTATTAGGTCAGAACGTGTTTGAAACGGGACCGCTTCATGGCGTCACCCGCACCCATCAAGGTGCCAGCTGGCAACTGACTCAGGAGAATGAGGCGGGAAGCGTCAGCGATATCCTACGAGTCACGCTGCCGAGTGCGGGCAATTCCCAAATCGAGCTAATTGACACCCCTGGAATTGACGAAGTAGACGGAGAAACCCGCGAAACCTTAGCCAGACAAGTTGCCAGACAAGCAGACTTGCTGCTGTTTGTCATTTCGGGCGACATGAACAAGGTGGAATACGAGGCGCTCTCGCAATTGCGGGAAGTCGGTAAACCGATGTTGCTGGTATTTAACAAAATTGACCAGTATCCGGATGCCGACCGGATGGCGATTTATCGCAAAATTCGGGATGAACGGGTGCGGGAATTGCTCTCACCGGATGAAATTGTAATGGTTGCTGCCTCTCCCCTGGTGGCGCAGGCGGTTCGCCGTCCTGACGGAACGAGGGCAGTGCAGCGACGACCGGGAACGCCCCAAGTTCTGGATTTGAAGCTGAAAATTCTGGAAATTTTGCACCGAGAAGGCAAGGCTTTGGTAGCGCTCAACACCATGCTGTATGCCGATGATGTGAACGAACAGATGATTGCTAGGAAGATGCAGATTCGCGATGAAAGTGCGAATCAGATCATCTGGAAAGGGGTGATGACGAAGGCAGTTGCGATCGCCCTCAACCCGGTCACGGTTGTCGATCTCCTCAGCGGTGCCGTTATCGACGTGGCAATGATTCTCACGTTATCTAAACTCTACGGCATTCCCATGACTCAGCCTGGAGCGGTGGGACTGCTACAAAAAATTGCCATCAGTATGGGCGGAATTAGCGCTAGCGAACTTTTGGCAACTTTGGGACTGAGTTCCCTGAAAAGTCTCTTAGGACTCTCCGCACCCGCAACGGGTGGGGTGTCTTTAGGTCCCTATCTATCAGTTGCCGTGACTCAGGCAGGTGTTTCTGGGGTTTCTTCTTACGGGATTGGACAAGTCACTAAAACTTACTTGGCAAATGGCGCTTCCTGGGGTCCCGATGGCCCAAAAGCCGTGGTAAGTCGCATTCTGACTTCACTGGATGAAGCCTCAATTTTGAATCGGATTAAGAATGAGTTGAGTGCAAAGTTAGTGAATTAAAACACGCGATCGCTCTTTTTGAAAACAAGCGATCGCTTGTTTTTTATTACTTGAAATTCATCTAATTCGATTTATAAATACATCGATCAGTGCAACTGATCGATGTATTTTATTTAGCTCGAATATACTTATAATAAAATGCTTGTTTTGTGCATGTTAAAGTCATAATATAGTAATTGTATTTGTCTGACTAGACGTTGTAGTTGGAGCGCGGAGGACAATGTCCTCTGCGCGAGTTCCAGAAAAGGTACTAAAAAGCAAATCAAAATATAGATATTATAAATAAATTGTAAACTCTCTTTTTTCCAACCTCTATAGCAAAAAGAATGGAAGATAAGTCTTTATTAGATGATATTAACCAAGCTTTCTCAGCCTTCAAAAAGCCTTTGATCATCCCTATTCTTCCAAAAAAGGGAGTTATTGAGGGTGAATATTTAGCGATTCAGCGAGATTTTGGTGAAGTTTTAAAAGATGAAATGAGCGACGAGCAATGCTCAATGATGATCTGTGATTACTCGCTCATTTCGGATGAAGCTTTGTGTTACTTTCTCCCCAGGCTAGCCAGAAGTGTTTTGCAAGAGAGAGGTTTTTCAGACTTATTTTGCAGCCGAATTGAAAAAATCAATGAGATTTTCCTAAATCGAGAGCAAAAAGCTATACTGAATCGCCTTATTATTACCCTTAAAGATATTGAAAAAGAATTAGAACTAGAGGAAAAGCATGAACTAGAACAGTCTTGGGCAGACTGGGAAGAGTCTTTAGGACAAAGTCAGAATGAAAATGACAAACTCTTATTGGCTATAGCTAGAAACAATATTGATGAGGTTAAAAGCTTAATTAACCAAGGGGCTAATGTAACAGAACAAGACAAGAATGGAAACTCACCCTTAGATATTGCCAAGTATAAAGGACACACCAAAATACTTGAGTTGCTCAAGCAAGCAGGTACTAAGGAATGATGGTGCGTGAGGAACATTTGAAAAGGGTGGACACGGATGCCCACCCTACGTTTAACTGACCAAGAAAATTTGTGATTAGCGAGGCGTTTTATCTTCTTTAAAGGATGCCAGCCATTCGCGGACTTGCCCAGCTGCAACATCGCGGCTACCCAACCCGAAAGCCAAGGCGATCGCGACAGCGATCGCTCCCAATAGCAATCCAAAAGCTAAGTTAACGATATCGCTAGCAATTCCCATCTGTTGCAGCGCCATTGCTGAAACGAGGGCGATAATCGCAATCCGAGCAGTTTGTCCGAGTATCCGCGCTTGGCGAGTACCGGAACTGGTAATCAAGTTAAAGGCGAGGTTAGCGAGATACAAACCAATCGCAAACACCACCAAACCAGCGAGAATTCGACCTAATATCACCACAATCCCGCTGACCAACAGAGTTAGCGCCGGAATTTGCAGAATATTAGTTGCTGCTACTGTCGCAAACAGCATAATGCCAACCAATACCACAATCCCGGCGAGTTCTGACGGGGTGCGGGTGGGAGGCGTCGGTTCCTGAAGGATAGTTTCTTGTCCCGTAGGCGGTATCTGTGCCTCTGGAGCCGGAGGTAGAATTGGCGTGGCGCGGGTGTAAGGCTTAGATTGGAGTCCCAGCCAGTAGAAAATATTGTTGAATCCGATGCTGGTGAGGATGTTGGTGACTAACTCTGAAACAAAGTGTCCAACTACATAAGCGATGCCGAGAATCAACGCCGCTGTAAAGATTAGCGGAATCGCGTTGAGAATCTGGGTCAACATGGCGATCGCCGGAACCGAAATTGCCGCAATTCCCAAAGCATTGAGAGCAGCGATCGCGGTCGGGATTAAAATCAGAACAAAAACAATTGTCCCGATCAGCCAAGAAAGCGTTTGTCCGCCGGTTGCCCGTGAAATTCCGAATCTTGCACCCAACCGATCCGTTCCGGTTGCCGTCAGCAGATTCGTCACAATCCGCCGCACCACCTGCGCCAGCAACCAACCTGCTGCACCGATGACGATAGCAGTCAAAATATTCGGTACTGCTGCCAAAATTTGATTTAGCAGGTTATTAACCGGACCCAGTGCCTGCTGTAGCTGTAGGGCATCTAAGATCAGCGGCAGAAATAGCAAAAAGATGAACCAGTACAGAGCGTTGCCTAAGGTATCGCTCAGAGAATACTGGTTTGTCCTTGGCGTCGTACCCCCTGGCGTCGTATCCCCCGGTGCCGTACCTCCCGTTTGTTCGCCCAAACGTTCGTCTAACCGCAGCGCCCGCAGTCCCCGCGTTACCACTAGCTTTGTCAAGGTTGCCAGTACCCAGGCAATTCCTAACAGAATCGCTGCACTAACGAGTTTGGGGATGAACTGAGTGACTTGCTCTAACAGAGTGTTAAGGGGACCCGCAACCGCTGTTAGTTTTAAAGTCTGTAAACTAGCAACGATGGCAAAGAGCATAATCAGCCAGAACACCACGCTGGAGATCCATTTCTCCACAGGTGGCCCTTCTTCAGCCCCTTGGCGACCCGTAATCCAAGCTGCTAAACGATTATCGATGTTTGTGCGATTCAGCAGTCCTCGCACCGCCGCCGCCGCCAGTGAAGCCACGATCAAGCCAACGACTAACGCTAGGATCGCCTTAATCAGATCCACTAGCGAATTGCCTAAGTTGAGGCCGAGTCCTGAGATAATATTGTCAACCGAAAAATTATTATTGGTTGCAGGAGAGGATTCCGCCGCTGGTACGGGTGTACTCTGCGCTAACAACCCGTTCAACCTGAGTGGCACCTCTCGAAAGAGAGTGAGTGTAATTCCTTGCCAAGTTCCATTCATGGTGTTCTGAGTTAACGTCGGATGGGCAAATATACAAAAGTTACGCTGCTTAGCAGGAATCGCCAAGACTTATCCTACGTTGATAAATTCTCTCGCTACTGCATTAGAGAATTAAAAACCGACTAAAAACAGGATGAGATAGATATAGACCAGCGTTCTCAGTTTTTAATCTATCTTTATAGATAAATAAGCCGAAAAAGTCGGATATTTGCGATTTTTAGCGGTGCTTCCCGATTTGCGTTTCTGTAGGGTTCTCTTCCAGTAAGCTGTATAGTATGTCCCCTACTGAAGTTTTCGAGCAATCTATCCAAATCAATGCCAGTGCAACAATGGTTGAGCGCTGCATTACCGATCGTGTCTTAATGCATCGATGGCTGAATCCGGCGTTGCGGTGCGAACCCGTCGGAGAGTGGCGAACGGATGTGGGGAGTCAAAGTCGGTTTATTATTCAAATTCCCTTATTGCACCCCACGCTCGAAACGGTGGTTGTGGAGCGAGAACCGGGGCTAATCGTCTGGGGATTTGAAGGATTTTTCAAAGGACGCGATCGCTGGGAATGTCAGTCAGAGGCAACGGGAAAGGGCACGCGCCTGCTGAATCGCTTCGAGTTTGAAATTCCCAGTCCTTTAGTGCGTTGGGGTTTTAACACCTTCGCCGCTGCCTTAACGAAAGCCGATATGCAAGCTCAATTGCGACGTCTCAAGCGAGTGGCAGAGGAGATGGATCGCTAAAGGCTAATAGATATCTTGTTCGATTTGTGTCAGTAACTGGCGAATCACGCCAGCATCCTCCGCATTGGGAAGTATCGCTAGATAAATGTTTAAATCTTGGGATGCCTCTGACCAGCGACCCATTTGGAAGTAGAGAAGACCGCGATCGCGCAATTCCATCGGTGCGTCTGGGAACAACAGCAAAATCCGTTCCACTGTGGCAAGTGCTTTTTGTAACTCCTGGCGGTTCAGGTAAATCATTTTCAGATTTGTCAGCATCCGCGTCAAAAAGCGCCGAGAACTCACGGGTTCTACGAAAGTCGCTTGCAGTTGCACAGATTGCTGGTAAATCTTTGCAAGTCTATCTCTGCAATCTTGCTCAAACAGAATCTCGCCGCGATGGAAGGCGTCCACAAAGATTCCCACATCCTCAAACTGTGGGCGAATCAGGAAATGCCCCGGCATCCCCACCCCAACCATCGGAAAATCAATGCGTCGTGCAATTTCTAAATAAACTAGCGCTAGGGCGATCGGGATGCCAGTGCGCCGATCGATTACATCATTTAAAAAGCTATTGCGGGGATCGTAATAGTTCTCGTTATTTCCAGTAAAACCTAAGTCGTCGTAAAGATACTGATTGATAGTTTGAATCACCCGCAGGGGATATCGTTGGGCAGGTAGGCGTTCTTGTATCTCCGCTGCCATTGTATCGAGGGCATTGAGGTATTCATCCGGGTCGAGGTCTGGATATTCTTCCTGAGCAATGTCCAGAGCAGCTTTTGCCAGATTAATTTGCTCATCTGGCTGATTAATTTCCTGATAAAAGGATAGGCGACCCAGTGGCAAGTTCATGACAATTCAATTGTTTAGCGAAACTCTTCCTCTGATTGTAGAAAACAACGTGCTATCTCGCTTGTAACTAAAGGATAATTAGTAACTTAGCTGTGCTAGCCATCTAACTACAAATCGGTGAGCAGCCTTGCCTTTCTAAGAATAAATGTTAGTACGGTTTCTTCCCTAGAAATAATCTCTGCGGCAATTTCCATTCCTGGTTGAATCGGATAGGGGCGATCGCCTTTGATCAGATTTATTTTTTCTGGCTGGATGGTTACTTCGTAGGAGGGCGGAACCGCAGGAGCGTTGGCGTTATTATTTTCAGGCGCGATCGCATCGGGTGCGATCGCGCTCACTTGTCCGGAGAGAGTTCCATAATCGGGATAGGGATAGGCAGAAACCCGCATTTGTACCTTTTGCCCAACCGCCACTTTCCCGATATCCTGAGCCGCTACCCGCGCTTTCACGATGAGTGGCGTGTTGCTGGGAGCAATTTGAGCAATTGGTTCGGCTGCACGCACCACCTGAGAGGCATTTCGCAGTTCTAGTTTGAGGATGGTGCCAGATGCTGGAGCACGAATCACGCTTTTTTGCAGTTCCATCCCGATTTGTTTGAGTTCGCGAGTGTCGCTGTTGAGTTGATTTTGAATTTCAATTTGACGCTGAATCAGGGTTTTTCGTTCTTTGTTCAATGTTGCTAAGGTAGATTCACCCGTTGCTCTTTCTTGAGCGATTCGCTCGTTAGCAATTACTACGGGTGCCGCACTGGGATTAAGCATGGCTTTTGCCCGTTGTAGTCTCGCTTGCGCGGCTTTGAAAGCTTCTTCTTTTTCCTTGATTTGCAGTTGAGCGATCGCGCCCGTATTTGCTAGCTGTTGATATTGATTCATCTGCGCCCTTGCTAAATCCACAGATGCCTGTGCTTCTTGCACTTCTGCCTTAGTTATGATTTGCTTCTCTTGATAGTCTCGTTGGTTACGACCCAGATCCGCTTGAGAAACGGCAATGTTGCGATTCATCAAGTTCCACTGTGCCTTTTGCTGGCTGTCAAGGGCACTAATTTGAGCTGCGATTTGACTCAGTTGCAGTTGGTTATTCTGGATATTGCCTTGCAGTTGGCTTTTTTTCGTCTGGAGTTGGGAGTTATCCAGAATCGCGATCGCATCCCCTTGTTTCACGACCTGATTTTCTTTCACAGAGATGCTTTTAATCGTTCCTTCTGTTGCAGCTTGCACGATTCGCAGCTCACCTATAGGACGCACAACGGCAGCAGCTTTAACAGTAATGTTGTACTGCGTATAAGCGGCAAGCATCACAGCTACCCCAAAAGTACCGACTAAAAACAATCCCCCTAGCGTTGTCCATCGGCTGATGGGAGGAAGAAATTCGTCGCTAGAGACTGGGCGGAGAAAGTCGGGGTTGCTGTCACTGAGCATGATTGCCCCATTTAGTTCATGAGTGTTCTCTACTATGATTGCATTTACTTTAAATAAAATTTAATTTCTTTGCCATCGTTTAAAATTTGAGCGGTCAATTGCTTCTACTAGCGCACGCTGTTGTCTGAAATTTACACAATACTTTTTGTCGATTTTTTGAAACTCTTAAATTAATGGAGTAGCGTTGATTAAAAGCGTGTTTGTTTTAATGTAAAACCTTACCTCAGAGGGGTACGGTCATTTATGCTACCGAGTAAAACTCTAATTAGTTAACAACAATACACTTGAAAATTTAGGAGGATTTTATGCCCCATCCCTTTGATCTAGCGCTTTCCGAACTGGAAACGGTGGAGTTCAATCTTCTAGAAGAACTCACGGATGAGGAAGCTGCCACCATTACAGGCGGTTTTCACACACCCACGACACCTGGCAGCATACCGATTGGAGGGAATGTTGTCACTCCACTGGAAGTTAACGATGAGGGGGGGTATTTTATCACCCTGTGGCTTGGTGAAGAAGGTGGTTATGTAACGATCCCAGCGACACTCCCTGAAGACGGAGGCAACGGACTGCAATAACCTTATTGAAAGTAATGTCCGATTAACTTTTTTTCCTGAGATCATTGATTATTAAGGCAAAATTGAGCTGGTTCTTCAGGTAGAATCAATGGAATTGGGGCACTTTTTAAAGAAAAGCCGCAATTCTATATTCTTTTGTAAGTAGTCTCTAGAGCAGTTTTGCTCTATCGCATCTTTTTTATTTTGCCTGAAGGACGGAAATGAAATCTGCAAGGCATCAAAAACGTGTTTTGGAAGAAATTTTCTGTGTTGAGAATCTTTTATTCAAAGATTATTATCAGCAATCAATTGTTCAAAGGGATGCGATGCTCGCCTTGCGATCGCTCTTTTCAAAAATGCTGCGTTTATTACTTGATGGCAAAGAAAAACTCGTGGCTTGAGCCTGGGTTTGGTCAACCATGAAAAAACCCACCCTAATTTTAAAATAGGGGGGTTGCCATGTGGTTTGACTGAATAGTTGCAGCGAATAAATTGACAATTTAACTGCTAGTAACTGTTAAATTTCCTCCAGTTCCAGTCAAAGTTCCATCCACGATTGATATTGTTGCTGGTTCTGTTAGTTGAGCTGTATAGCTGGTATCGTCAATCGTGAAACTGATGTTAAATGGACTGAGATTGAGAGTGCCATTGGGAATCTCAGCCTTCAAATCGTCAAAGTCAAAACTGAATAAATCTAAACCTCCAGCCACTGCCTCTTGTTCCTGTTCGGATAGTTCTGCAAACAGGGATTGGTCTTGAGGTTGCATTGGTTGGTTGTTTGCACCTACAGTCATGATGTTGCCCTCAAAATAAACTTTGAAGCGTTGGAAACTTCTGCCGTGCTTAAAACTTACGTAAATAAAAACAGCTTTTCCTCCCACTTTTGGGAGATTAGCATTTGATACCGTTGGTTGTAATAATGCAGTCGGCTTTGTGTGCGTAGTCGGTATGGGCAACTTTTCGCGATCGCTTCTAAGCGGGAAAGTCAACGAACTGGATGACGCCCCGCTGTCCATTGGTTAACCACTGAGGATCTTCTTCGTTAAGTGTTTCTATCTGAGTTGGCTGTAAACCTGCCGCCAGTTCTGATTTGAGGGTGCGTAGTGCTACCAAGGGCGCAGGGAAGTAGCAAGCAATATCTTGAAAAGGGGTCGTAAAGTCCCAGTGGCAATTGCCTAAACACCGGCGGTAGTTAGCATCTCCTTTAACAAAAATTAGGCTGGCGGGTGCTAACTCTTGTCGCAAAGCTTCGGGCATTTCCCAGAAAGGCAAGGGCATTGTCCAAAATAAATCGTCATAGCATCGCAAACGACCGGAAGCGATAGCGTCTTGCAAGCGCAGAGAAAGCGATCGCACTTCCCCATCAACGTCAGCAGCCAAAACCTCTAAAGTGTGGTGCAGATCCTGAATGGTCGCATCTGAGACGAAGATAGGATACCGCTTCAGGTGCAGGGAAATCTCAGCCGCCTGAGTGGTTAGCAGAAAATCTGCCAACCACAAATCGCAGACGAGTTCAAAACCAGCATTATCGACGATGAAGTCAATTCTTCCCCCATCAAGGCTGGCAATTCTGTCCGCAATGATGGGTGTATCATCGACCAAAATATGAGCCTCTTCGTGCTGAATTTCCTGACGGCTGCGATCGCTGTCTCCAGCGTCAACAGGCCAAAGACTGAGATCGGCGCGGTTGCCCCACAGTGAAAAATAGAGCAGTAGGATTAAACGGGTATGGCGATCGCTTGTATGATGCCCAATCCTAGCGGCGATTGCCCGGATTGAATCCATTGCCGTTTCTAAACCCAAGCGTTTTTGCAACCCGTAGGGATCTACGCCTTGGCTCGATCCTGGCAGAAAGTAATCGGTTGCTTCCACAATCCGCCGGAAAAAGTATAACTCGGCAAACAACCAGGGAATGTCTATCCAGCGCTTCCCCAGAAAAGGTGCTAAATATCTCGTCCACGCAGCCAAATCTGGGCCATTGTCATCTTTGAGCGATCGCACGATCCCATTTGGCAATTCCCGGATCAAGGTTTCCAGGTTGTTTACAATCGATGCCGGAAAGTCGTTTTCAGCAATTACTCGCTGCGCGATCGCAGGCATTCGCTTCAGAAGCGTCATGTTTGCAAACGAACCTTCCTCCGTCATCATCAGCGGTGGTGGAAGCGGTAATCGAGGCTTTAAAATCTGCTGTGACATCAGGTGATAGCGCTTTTTATCATGTGTCGAAAGTAATTCTACTTAAACAGCAATTTTATTGACTCTACAATCTGGTCACATAAAGCTCATCAAGCCAAAACCCTCAACCTTGAGAACTCTTGCCGATTAGGATGGATTGGCAGCATCTTTTGCAAATATCCATGAGCCTAACCGAACAGATTCTATCTCAGGTACCGGGAAATCCTCTCCTCGGACTGCGTAAAGCCGATAGCCTTTGGCAAGCCATCAAGGAAGACACTACACCGATTCCGATGGTGGTGAAAGAAAGCCAAGAGCCGCTAGGAAGCGTAGACTGGGATGCAATAATCTGCGGCGGCACTTTGGGAATTTTAATCGGTGCTGCTTTAGCTCAGTTGGGGTGGCGAGTTGCCTTGATTGAAAGAGGAATCTTGCGCGGTAGAGATCAAGAGTGGAATATCTCCCGCCAAGAGTTAGAAGTGTTTTTAGAGCTGAATCTACTGACTGAAGCGGAATTAGAACAAGCGATCGCAACCGAGTATAATCCCGCCCGCGTCAGCTTTTTAGGCGGTTCTGAGGTATGGGTGCGCGATGTTCTGAATATCGGTGTCGATCCCGTTTTTCTCCTAGACACCCTCAAATCAAAGTTTCTGGCTGCTGGCGGACAGTTGTTTGAAAACACTCCCTTTGAAGGGGCAGTGGTTCACCCAGATGGCATCAGGGTGGAAGCCTCCGGCGGCTTGAAAACGCGGTTATTAATCGATGCGATGGGACATTTTTCACCCATTGTTCAGCAAGCGCGACAGGGAGAAAAACCGGAAGGCGTCTGCTTAGTCGTGGGGAGTTACGTCAAAGGCTTTCCTAGTAACGAAACCGGCGATCTGATCGCAACTTTCACATCTATTCAAAATCAATGCCAATACTTTTGGGAAGCTTTCCCAGCACGAGATGGCAGAACGACTTATCTATTTACTTACCTGGATGCTCACCCCAGTCGTCCCAGTTTAGAGTTCTTCTTTGAAGAATACCTGCGCCTGTTGCCCGAATATCAAGGCGTAGAAGTTTCCCAACTGCAATTTCAACGGGCGCTGTTTGGCTTCTTTCCCTCTTATCGCAACTCACTAAAGATGCCTTGGAGTCGCATTCTGCCCGTAGGAGATAGCAGTGGCAACCAATCTCCCGTCAGCTTTGGCGGGTTTGGGGCGATGGTGCGACACCTGAAACGGTTAACAGAAGGCATTCATGAGGCTTTAGAAGTAGATGCTGTGTCTAAAAATGCTTTGGCACTTTTGCAGCCTTATCAGCCGAATATTGCCGTAACCTGGCTGTTTCAAAGAACAATGGGCGTGGAAATCGAGCAAAAAGTTGACCCAAATCAAATCAACCAGTTGCTTTCTAGCGTATTTCAAGCGATGGAACAGCTAGGAGATGAGGTATTACGCCCATTTTTACAAGATGTCGTCCAGTTTCCCGCCTTATCAAAAGCCCTGTTAAAAACAGCCGTCACTTACCCCGGATTAGTGGCTCGAATTATTCCCTTAGTGGGAATCCCGATGCTGCTAGATTGGATGGTTCACTACCTAAACTTGGGAATTTACACGGCTTTATATCCTCTAGCAACCGCCCTGCAACCGTGGACGAAGACGTTGCCACCCCTGCCTCGATACTACTGCGATCGCTTCCTCCAAGCTTGGAAATATGGCTCCGGAGGCGATTATAGAAGCCTGAAGAATCTAGGGTGAAGCCCTTCGGTAAGGGTAAAAGAAACCATAGAGGCAAGCATGATGAAGCCTAAAAGAGGAAATTTTACACTTGATACTTCACGCTTGAGACTTCATCCTTTATCCTTAGGTAAACTCTGGCATCGCTTGAGCATTACCAGCAAGTTTACTTGGGCAGTTGTGGCGCTGCTGCTGCTGATTACACAAGTCGCGATGACGAGCTGGCTGTCGCTGAATGCAGTGGTGCGAGAGACAGAAGCGGCGATTCTCACCAGCATTGAGGTGCAGGCAAAAGTATTTCAGATGGATGCCGCCTTACAGGACGCCCGCCAACTGGAAAAAGACTTTTTTTTGAGCTGGCCTTCTATGGGATTTTCCAGCGCTAGCCAGGATTATGTCCAGGCGCATCGGGAGCAAATTGACAAAGCCCTAGATATCAGCAGCCAGTTGCAAGAGTTACTCAATGGTGGGAAGGTTAGCGATGCTTTGCGTCGGAGCAATCCGGAATTGGTGGCTTATGTAGAGCTTGTCGAGCGCTATGCTAGCAGCTTTAAAGAAGCTGTGGCGTTGGTGGGGACGCTGGGAATCGATGATGTGGGGGTGCTGGCGCGGTTAGAGCAAAATTCGCGGCTATTGCACGACACGCTGCAACTCTCTGCCAGTTCGGAGTTGATGATTTCATATCGGGAAATGCAGTCGGTGGAGAAAGAATATCTCTCCAACCGTCAGGAGGACAAAATCCAGGCGGTGTATGAGGCGGTGGAACGTTTGCGCCAGGGAATTCAACAAGCACCCCAACTCAATGCCACTCAGAAGGCGGCGGCGTGGGAGTATCTGAATGCTTACGAGTTAGCGATCCGAGAAATTATCAACCTCGACGCTCAAATTAGAAGCAAAATCAGCACTTTTGACGAGCAAGCGGCAAGTGTTTCCACTAAAGTAATTGGGTTGGCAAATGCTGACGTACAGCGATCGCGCCTTGAAATCGCCCGAACCAGCACGCTAGCTACGGTACTGCAAGCGATGACAGTATTGACGGCGGTGTTGCTATCTGGGGTGATTGCGAATATCTTCGCCACTGCTTTAAAAAATTTGCAAGCAGAACAGGAAAAATCTGAGCGTCTGCTGCTAAATATCTTTCCAGAAGCGATCGCCCATCGATTAAAACAGGAACAGCGCACGATTGCGGAAAACTTTGCCGATGTGACGGTATTGTTTGCTGACATTGTTGGTTTTACTGAGCTTTCGGCTCGGATTTCCCCAACTGATGTGGTTGAGTTGCTCAATCAGATTTTCTCAGCCTTCGATCGACTGGCAGATCGCCACGGTTTGGAGAAAATTAAGACAATTGGAGATGCTTATATGGTGGTAGGAGGACTGCCAATGCCTTCAGAAGATCACGCGGAAGCGATCGCGGAAATGGCACTGGATATGCTGGAGGAAATGACTTGCTTAAGTACCAAGATTGGCGAAGCGTTGTCTACTTCTCGCCCTCAACACTACACCATCCGAATTGGAATTAATACGGGTCCCGTCGTTGCAGGCGTTATTGGCACGAAAAAGTTTATCTATGATTTATGGGGTGATACGGTGAATATTGCTAGCCGTATGGAATCCCAAGGCATTGCGGGTTGCATTCAAGTGACAGGAGCAACTTATGAACGCTTACGGCATAAGTACCAGTTTCAGGAACGGGGAACTATCCAGGTAAAAGGTAAAGGGGAGATGAAAAGCTTTCTCCTCAAAGGCAGACATCAAGACGATTCACGATAGATGAATGGTACTGATATATAAGAGCCTTGAGATAAATCTCTCACCTTAAAGCTAAAGCTTAAAACAGGTTGAAAGCCTTTGTTTACCCAGTATTTGGGCCAATTTCAACTGATTTTAGCTCTTATCCCTAACTTTAGTTCAGGGCCGAAGTCAGCGCGATTCCACTATAGATTTTTGTAGAAGACTTGCGATTCTCACGTTTTTCAGGACTGCGAACAAGCCAATCTCTAAATATTTCCGGCTCAACTCGAAAAAGCGAGGTTAAGGAATGTAGATCATCCCCAGTTTATTATTGAACCTCTCTTGGCTCTGAGTCAAAAGATCGCACCATGATTAAACAAGAATTTCAAACCACCCACTACTTTACCGTTTTAATGGGGCTGCTACGCGATCGCCAAGGATTTATGGAAGAAATTCGTCAAGGCGTAAGACTTCCCAGTAAAATCACCTCTCTACTCGTTTGTAGTTCCCTCTTTTTTGCCGCCTATGGCGCAATTATCGGTTCATCTCATAGCTTTTTACAAGCATTGTCCTCTGCTGTTAAACTTCCCTGCTTTTACTTAATCACGCTGATTCTTTGCTTGCCAACTTTATATTTTTTCAGCATTCTTTTTGGCTCAAGCAAAAGTATTGGACAGTATTTCGCCATGCTTCTAACTTCTGTCGCCGTGATTAGCGTTTTAGAATTTAGCTTGGCACCCGTAGCGCTAGTTTTTCTGTTGACCGCCCACAACTACCAATTTTTTGTATTGTTAAATGTGGGTATTTTTGCTCTCACCGGATTGACTGGCGTCACTTTCCTCTATCAGGGAATACAGTTTATGTCCGTACAAGATAGCGAAGCAGCACAAGAAACTCGTACCAGAGTTCTGAAATTTTGGTTAATTCTTTATGCTTTAGTTGGCTGTCAATTAGGCTGGACACTCAGACCCTTTTTTGGAACTCCTGGACAATTTGTATTGTTTCGACCGATGGAAGGGAATTTTTATCTGAGTATTTTCAAAGCAATTGGACACCTTCTAGGTTTTAATTAAAGCTGCACTCAAATAGCACTTGTCTACGTTCAGGATTGTCCATCCTACTTAGCTCGGTCTTAGCTAAAATATCGGAATTTTTGTTTGGAAGCAGTACATAAACCCACCCCTGCTCCTCCTCACTTTCAGAGAAGAGGTCAGGGGTGAGGTTACGAGTAGATATCGAAACAAAGTGAGAACTGCTATATATATCGATAGATAGTTGATAGTTGTAATTTCTGTAGTAAATCGTTACTGTTTTTAAGGAAAAAACTTCGGCTAGATAATATTAACAAGTGATTCTGGCTCACGATTAATATCAGAAAATGATGCGATCGCTTGCAGGATCGCGCTTAATTCACAGAAACTTCATTTAAAGCCTCTAAATTATGAATTTAGGGTAAAGGATTCTTTCATCGGTGATAATACGGATAGCAATATCCTCAGATCAGCGGTGAAATCTACTCATTTCAGTGGCGAAGCTACAGTTCGTTGAATTTGGATATTTGAGTGTAGGGTAGGGAACACGGACATTTTGCACCTTACTCTGGGAACTGGGAAGGCAACAATCCATCTACCCCTCGTTTCTAAGCGTCAGCCTAGAGAACGAGAGGAATCAAGGCAGAGCTTTGATTTGGTAGGTGCAAGATGTAAAGTATCTGGAATCAGGATTGATTAGGAATTCAAGAGTTCCTAGCGTTATGCATCGACTTTATGAGATGTATGAGAGCGATCGCTTCCAGTTATGAAGTTTTTAGAAGCTTTGTCTCGCCCCTGTAAGGTGTTGCAGGTTTGTTAAGCGATGAACGTTTTTGGAAGTGGTAGGTAGGAGAAACAGGTAGCAATGACAATTAAAAATCCCGCAACTACTAATTTTTTCTGTCTTCTGTCTTAAGTACCATCCAAAATCTCCTGAGCCAATTTTGGCGTTAAAGCTCAAAGACAACCTGCATTCTCATGCTAGTCCAACCCGCAAAAAAATTATAAACATCGGCTTTTTACTTACGAGATGGTCATCAAAGGAAACAAACTCATGAAAAAAACTCTAGCCGCCCTTACTGTTGGCTTTACCTTAGCGATGGGAGCCACTTCTGCTAACGCCGTTCCTCTTTACGACGGCGTATCGCAGCCAAATCAAACGCCCGCTCAACAAGGATGGGAATATAAAGAAAATGCTTTTAAGTCTCCTGTACCGACTGCAACGCCTTCCACTGAAGGCACTATTTTGAATACGGGTAATACCAGTAATCAAGCAGGCTACTTCAAAGTATCGCCAGTGCTGCTTGACCGCAGTACCGGATATAGCATCAGTTTCAGCGTCAAGGTGAGTTCAGAAACTCACCTCAACAACAATCGTGCAGGTTTCAGTCTGATTGTGATGAGCAATGGCGTCTCTGGTGAAACGCAACCTTATGGGCTGGAATTAGGTTTCTGGCAAAATAGCATCTGGGCGCAAAACGTTGGTTTTACTCAAGGCGAGAAAGTAACTTTCAACGTCCAGAAAACGATGAATAACTATGTATTGTATGTAAAAGACAACCAGTATCAACTGTTTATGAACGGTTCTACCTTTCCTGTTTTGCAAGGCAATCTGCGTCAATATACCGGATTTACACCGCCTCCCGGATATCTCAACCCTTACACAACTTCCAACCTGATTTTCTTAGGCGACAACACGACATCCGCCACGGCGAACGTTACCATAAAAAGCCTCTCCGCATCCTCTGCCAGCAATGTTAACCTCACCAATGCCTCTGTAAAATAATCATTTCACTTTAGGGAATCAAAAAGTCCAAATGAGCGCCAGTTTGGGCTTGTAGCTCCTCCAGAGAACCTTGCAATTTCAAGCGACCTTGCTCCAGAAAAACAATCCAATCAGCTCGATTAATTACTCTGGGGCGGTGGCTAATTAAAATGGTGGTTCTGCCTTGGCGGTGAGACAGCAACTGCTCTAAAACTTGCGCTTCGCTCACCGGATCGAGTCCCCCCGTGGATTCATCTAAAATCAGAACTGGCGGCTCGTTTACAATCGCTCTGGCAATTGCTAATCGTTGCCGCTGTCCGCCAGAAATATTTGCCCCGAATTCACCCAAAACGGTTTGATATTTGTCGGGTAGCTTGCTGATAAATTCATCTGCACCCGCAATCTGGCAAGCTCTCACAATGTGTTCAAATGCAACGTGAGGGGAACCTAAGCGGAAGTTTTCCACAATTGAGCGACTCCAAAAGTGAGGCTCTTGAGGAACGAGAATCACCTGTTGTCGCAAGCAATCAAGTGATAAATCTTGCAAATTATACATGCCAATGCGGAGATTTCCAGAATGTGGTGAATATAATCCAGCGATTAACTTCGCCAGGGTGCTTTTACCGCAGCCAGATTTACCAATGAGTGCAATAACTTTTCCTCCAGGAATTGTTAGCGAAAAATCTTCTAAAAGGTCAGTTCTGCCAGCGTGGTGGAAGTTGAGATTTGTGGAAATAATATCTGCATCTCCCGGAATTTTAGCAAAGGGTCTTTTGTCATCAACTGGATTTTCTGGTGTAGAGTCAATTACTTCCGTAAGACGTTGGGTGGCGGTTTGAACGCGAGTGAGTTCATCGACAAATCCCACGACTGCCCCAATAAACGCTAGAAAGTTTCCATTCATCCCATTAAAAGCTAACAGTTGCCCAATGGTTAATTCTTTACTAATCACCAGGCTACTGCCAAACCAAAGTAAGATGACGCTACCGATACTAGAAACTAATCCAGAAAAGGTACTGTTAATAATGACAATCTGAATCGTGCGGAAAGTGATGTTGGCAAGGCGACCGAAGCGACTCTGAAACTCTTCCCAAAATTGCGGTGCAGATGTAGTCGTTTTGAGCGTCAGTGCCCCTTTAAAAGTTTCAACTAAAATGCCTTGATTTTCTGCTTCTAAGACTAATAAGCTCCGAGTTTTTTGTTGCAGTGTCGGCAGGAAAATAATTGTGGAAATTGTCATAACAACAGCAATGCACACAGCAACACTTGTTAGTTTGATGCTGTAGAACAACATCAAACTAAAAGAAACGATGGCAATAAATAGCTGGCTCGGCAAGCTGACAACGACTTGAGAAACTAACTGATTAATTTCTTGAATATCTCGCAAGCGGCTGACAATTTCGCCACTGCGACGAGCTTCATAATAGGAAAGCGGCAAACGCAAAATTGCTCTGCCAAATTCTAAAACTAAGCCTAATTGGAGCCGTTGAGAAAAATGGGCGATTAGGTTAGATTGCACCAGTCTGAGGCTACTGGATACAACATTCATCACCATAACAGCAGTCACGACACCCGTTAGTAGCTGGGTATCCCCCCGAACCAGCACATCATCGGTGAGGATTTGGATGAGGAAGGGGGATGTCAGGGAAAGCAACCCCAAGACAAGGTTAATGATAAATGCCTCAGCCAGAATCCCTCGGTAAGCCCAGACGGGTTTAAAGAAACGCCCAAAACCGCCAACTTTATCATCAACTTGGGCAAAAAAGCGGGCGGAGTCTGGCTCTAGTAACAGCATGATGCCATTTGTCCAGCCTGCCGCTAGCTCGTTTTTAGTGAGGTAACGGATGCCGACAGCGGGATCGGCGATCGCATATTTTTTCCGGTGTTGCCCGTATAAAACAACCCAGTGGTAGCCTTTCCAGTGAATGACGGCTGGTAGCGGTGCTTGCTTCAATTTGTCAAGAATCTGTGGTGAAGCTTTCACTGCTCTAGCATTAAAACCGAGTGCTTCTGCACCCCGCCGGAGTCCTAGCAATGTGGTTCCTAGCTGTCCAGTGCCTACGGCTTCACGGATGCGGTTGAGCGTAAAAGTCCGCCCGTGGTGTTTCGCGATCGCAGCAAGACAAGCTGCTCCGCAGTCTTCTTCACTGTGTTGTAAGACATGCTCGTACTTCATGCTTAACTCATGCCATAGTGTCAGGATTTATGCGGTTCGGTAACTAACACACTATAGGCGCACTATAGACAAAATCTAATGGTCAACTTGAACGGTTGATAGAGTTAGGAGGCGCTCAAAAGCAGTCACTACAAGAAGATCGTGGCTGCTTCCCTTTGACATTCGTGACCGCCTCAGTCAGTTTTGGCAACCAGCATCAATCACAAAGCAGTAGATGCATACTTGGGTTTTCATCAACCCAGCTCAACGATGGGAGCGATCGCTCCAAAGCGAAAATCTCAATTAACACGCAAGTAACCACATTTACATAACTTGTCATGAATGTTTGATAAAACCCTTGGTCAAACATTTCTGCAATTATGACGTTTGCATCTAATATGAGGCGTTTGAACAATCCCAGCCTCTTGACAAGAGTCCTACCTCTTTACATTAAATCAAATACATTAAAACAAAAAGTTATTAATTATTAACAAGCCGTATTACTTAGCTATAACTACTTTAGCCTACCTCTTAAGCATTGAATGAATAATCCCAACAATCTTTATAAGAACTCATACACAAAACTCAATAAAATTTGCTTGTTTTAAATGTCTTTCCTCTATCTTGAGATTGATGCTAACTCAGTATTTAAGTCGCAAAATATACGATATCGCGAGTCAAATAGAAGAAGACTCTGCAAGCCTTTAAACAAAACCTTTAGTGGCTTTTGCTAAAAAGTTTTCTCTAGTTTTGAAACTCTAAAACGCTTACACAATTTTAATAAATTTTAGGAAAAAATAACTTTTCTTAGGAGGAAGCAAGAAGGAATTTCCTGAACATTTTTCTTTAAATAAGCGTTCCAGCAATTGAATTGAGAAAATTTTACTAGCAAAAAAGAAAAAGGAATTGTATAACCCTATACTTGGAATTTTATTACCTAAAACTTAAGGTATTAAAGCTTCAATCTGAAAGGATTACTTTTTGGTTTGCGGGCTAAGATTCGCGCGACTCTTTCCAAATGAGTATTCATTGGAGTTTAAGGTGAAACGAGTAGCGATCGCATTTAGTCTTTTTAGTCTAGTCAGTAGCGCTCTTGTGAGTTGCACGTCAGCTCCCCGGAACGCTCAAAACAGCCAACAAAACAGTTCAGAACTTTCATCGGTTGCTGTCACAGTGCGCGATCTCGGCAACCCCTTCTTTGTACAAGTTGGTAAGGGTGCAGAGGCAGCAGCTAAGAGAATTGGCGGTGCGGACATTAGCACAACCCTCGTCTCCAGCGGGGACGATTTAAATCAGCAATTTAATCAAATCGAAAATTTCATTGCCTCAGATGTCAGCATGATTGTACTCAATGCTTCTGACAGTAAGGGGATTTTTGCAGCGGTTGAAAAAGCTAAACAAGCAGGAATTCCAATCATTGCAGTTGATACTGCTGCTGAAGGAGGTGTTGATGCCACTGTTACCTCTAATAACGTGCAAGCAGGTGAAGTAAGTTGTCAATACATCGCAGATCGGTTGAAGGGTCAAGGCAATGTTGTAATTATTAACGGCCCTCCTGTTGCTTCAGTCATTGAGCGAGTCCAAGGCTGTCTGAGCGTATTTTCCAAATATCCCAATATCAAGATACTTTCAAAAGATCAGAATGCAGAAGGTAGCCGTGATGGTGGGTTGAGAGTCATGAGCGATCTGCTCACATCCTTCCCAAAAATTGATGCTGTTTTTGCAATTAACGATCCTTGTGGTATTGGTGCAGAGCTAGCTGCTACACAAGCACAACGGAAAGAATTCTTTATTGTTGGCGTCGATGGCGCACCCGAAGCTCTAGATGCGCTCAAGCAGGAAAATAGTTTATTTGTTGCGACTGCGGCTCAAGACCCCTTTCGCATGGCAGCCAAGGCAGTTGAGGTCGGGAATGACATTATCAAAGGCAACAAGCCTGCCAATCCAAACATTCTCATTCCAGTCACGCTGATTACTCGTGAAAACGTGAATCAGCATAAAGGCTGGACAAGTGAATAACCAAGTTTTTGCCGTTAATCGCCCAAATTTATGAATTTATAATCCGTCCATTTGAATCGTACTTTCACAAACATTACAGGGATTTCTGATGGCAAGTAGCACTCAACCCTCAATAAAAACTAAACCTGTACTCGAAATGCAAGGAATTACAAAAACCTTTAATGGGTTCACCGCCTTGCATGATGTAACTCTCACTATTTATCCTGGGGAAGTTCATGCTCTCATGGGTGAAAATGGTGCAGGCAAGAGTACGTTGATGAAAATCCTGGCTGGAGCCTACATAGCCGATGCAGGGGAAATCAGAATTGACGGTCAAGCTGTTAAGATGACAGACCCAGGCCAAGCCAGAGATTTGGGGATAGCCATTATTTATCAAGAGCTTAATCTTGCCCCAAATTTGACAGTAGCTGAAAACATTTTTATGGGAAGCGAGCTTAAGAAAGGAGGCACCTTCATTGACCAAGACGGAATGCGGCGTCAAGCTTCTGAAGTCTTGCAGAACCTTGATGCAAGTTTTGATGCGAACGACCTAGTTTCGACCCTTTCCATTGCAGAACAGCAGCAAGTTGAAATTGCTAGAGCGCTCAAACACAAGAGCCGCATTCTAGTGATGGATGAGCCGACAGCAGCGCTTTCAGACCGAGAGACAGAGAAGCTTTTCGAGGTTGTTCGTCGCTTGCGGAATGAAGGAATTGCGATTATTTACATTAGCCATCGGATGGAAGAGATTTATGCGCTTGCTGACCGCGTTAGCGTAATTCGAGATGGCGGATATATAGGCTCTCTGGAGAGGAGTGAAATTTCCGCTCCTCGCTTAGTAGAAATGATGGTGGGTCGTTCTTTACAAGATTTATACGAACATAAGCGTCAAACACGTCCTGGCCCAGTAGTCCTTGAGGTAAAGAATTTAAGTGATGGACGCAAGGTAAAATCTACGAGTTTTAAACTGCATGCTGGAGAAATTGTTGGTTTAGCAGGTTTAGTGGGTGCAGGTAGAACAGAAATTGCGCGTCTAATTTTTGGTGCAGACCGAAAGACTAGCGGCGAAATAAAACTCGAAGGTCGTCGTCTCAATATCTCTGAGCCAACTAATGCAATTGAATCTGGAATTGCTTATGTGCCAGAAGATATTAAAGATCAACGTCCATTGAACATCTCTAGCCCAGATGATGCAATTGAAGCAGGAATTGCCTATGTACCAGAAGACAGAAAAAATCTCGGTTTATTTCTAGATATGAGTTCTGGTGAAAATATAACTTTGAATGTTCTTGGGCGAGAGGCAAAAGCTGGCATTATCAACTCAAAATCACTTTTAAGAATTGTGGCAGATGCCATTAGCGACTTAGGAATTCGTCTTGCCAGTCCAAGCATTAGAGCAATGGATTTATCTGGGGGAAATCAGCAGAAGTTATTGCTGGCACGTTGGTTGGCAATTAATCCTAAAGTACTTTTGCTCGATGAACCTACGCGAGGCGTTGACATTGGCGCGAAAAGCGAAATTTATCGAATTATTAGCGATCTAGCAGCAAAAGGTGTCGCCATTTTGATGATTTCCAGCGAACTGCCGGAAATTGTGGGAATGAGCGATCGCGTCTTGGTGATGCGTGCGGGAAGCCTGGTTGGTGAAGTAGGCGGCTCGACTGGGGAAGCGATTACACAAGAGAACATCATGGCTTATGCCACAGGGGCAAGAGAGGTAGCAAAATCATGAGTCAAACAGAAGTAAGAACCACCAAGAATGGAACGAGCGATCGCTCTAAAGCAAGTAAGCGTCAAGCTTGGAGAAATTTCATTCAGGTTGCTGGCATCCTCCCGATTTTGGTTGCAATCTGTATAATTTTTTCAATTGTTACGCCAAGCTTTCTTTCGCCCGGAAATCTGATTAATGTCATTCGGCAAGCATCGATCAACATCGTGCTAGCGACCGGAATGACGTTTGTTATTTTGACCGGAGGAATTGACCTTTCTGTGGGGTCAATTTTGGGCGTAACCGCAGTTGTCGGGGTGCTTGTCTCGTTAATCCCCGGTCTTGGTTTGCTCGCCATACCAGCCGCTCTATTAGCAGGATTAGGTCTTGGCTTACTAAATGGTTCGTTGATTGCCTATTTAGGTTTGCCACCTTTTATCGTCACCCTTGGTTCTTATACAGCTTTGCGGGGTGTTGCTTACTTAGTTGCTAATGGCACAACCGTTCTCAATCGAAATCTAAATTTTGCTTGGATAGGCAACAATTATCTTGGCCCCATTCCCTGGCTAGTTGTGATTGCTTTGCTTGCCGTTGTAGCGAGTTGGTTTGTCTTAAGACGCACAGTATTAGGAAGGCATATTTACGCAGTAGGCGGTAACATCCGGGCGGCACGACTGACAGGAATTAAGGTAAGTCGGGTGCTGTTATTTGTTTATGGTGTAAGTGGGTTGCTTTCCGGTTTAGGCGGAGTGATGAGCGCCTCGCGTCTCTACAGTGCGACGGGTATGTTAGGTCAAGGCTACGAACTTGATGCGATCGCTGCCGTAATTTTGGGAGGAACTAGCTTCACGGGTGGCATTGGCACCATCTGGGGGACTTTACTCGGTGCCTTAATTATTGCCCTCCTCAACAATGGATTAACCCTGATGAACGTGTCATTTTTCTGGCAGTTGGTTGTTAAAGGTCTTGTGATCATTATCGCCGTGACGATTGACAAACTTCGCACCCACACTAGCGCTGCGTAAGCGTTGAGCTTTCGATGACAGACTGGTAGGAAGCGATCGCGCGTCAGGCAGAATAAGTCTAAAAAACAAAAAACAGGGAGTCGCGATCGCGACTCCCTGTTTGCCGATCCTCACCGAAGATTTAACTAACGACTGCGTTGAAGATAGCTTTCTACATTGCTAATCGCTCGTGTCGCATACGAATCCCCAGGACGTAAATTAAGCGCCCTTCTAAAGTTAATCAAAGCAGTTTGGTAATCCCTTTGTTGGGTTGCAGCGTACCCAAGTCTCATGTACTGAGTATAATTCCCCTGCCGACCACTCCGTTGCGTAGCCCCTGGAGTATTACCTGCGGGATTCTGCTGAGTAGTGCCCGTTCCTGCTGGATTTTGTTGCCCAGTCCCAGTTCCGGCTGGATTCTGCTGAGTTGCACCCGCACCAGATGGAGTTTGTTGCCCAGCACCAGTTCCGGATGGATTTTGTTGAATTGTACCCGCACCAGATGGAGTTTGTTGCCCAGTACCTGTACCTGTACCTGCCGGATTCTGCTGAGTTGTACCAGTTCCCGCACCTGCTGGAGTTTGTTGTCCAGTACCTGTACCGGCTGGATTTTGCTGAATTGTACCAGTTCCCGCACCTGCTGGAGTTTGTTGCCCAGTACCTGTACCTGTACCTGTGGGATTCTGCTGAGTTGTACCCGCGCCTGCTGGAGTTTGTTGCCCAGCGCCAGTTCCGGCTGGATTTTGTTGAGTTGTACCAGTTCCCGTGCCAGTTCCCGTGCCTGCTGGAGTTTGCTGGGTAGTGCCCGCACCTGCCGGATTCTGTTGCCCAGTGCCAGTTCCTGCTGGAGTTTGCTGGGTAGTGCCCGCACCTGCCGGATTCTGTTGCACAACTCCTGGGCTAATTACCTCATAGTTAGGTTGCCCAGTACGAGTACCAGCAGGAGTTTGTTGGTTAGTACCCGTACCCGTACCAGCGGGAGTTTGTTGGTTAGCACCAGCGCCAGATGGATTTGTTTGTGCCCCACCTGGAGTACTCTGAGCTAATAATTGTTGGCTTCTCGTACTAGAGTTGGAATTGATGAGGGCTAATGCTGGAAAACTGAGGAAAACACTAGCGCCAGCAACGCTCATCAAGCTAACAAGCTTTTTAACCGAATGTTTCTGATTTTGCGTACTCATGGGAATATCCTGAACTTAGGCTAAAAAATACTGACTTTGGCAACTTTACTTGCCAAAAGCGAACAAATGTTGGTTGTAAAAAAATTGACCTTCAATCAGTTACGTCAGTTAGCAGCCTAAAGACATATTTCTTGAAACTCTTTGTTAAAACCCTACCTCTATTATTTTCTTGGCTCGTCTATCTAAAGAGTTGTACTAATGTTAAATTAATCTGTCTAATTAGGTAGTAATATCCAATCCGATTGATTACTCGCAATTTCCCAAAATCCAAAGCAAGTCTAAGTCTCTATCTCTCCTCCCTGAAATGTGGGTAGATAGAGGAAGCGGTTTCCTCTTGCGGGAAATCTACCAGATTTGAAATGAGGCAGCTAACAGAAATCCACTGTACCTATACTTTGATATCGCAAGCCTGAATGATTCGTGAAGGCGAGATCCCCGACTTCGAGAAAGAAGTCGGGGATCTGAACTACTAGCATCCACACTCAAATAGGATTGCCATAACAATTGAGTTAAAAAGGTTTAGAAAAAGACAAGCAGCAATTTTGGCTCAGGCGCACTGAGACAGAGTAGCGGATGAATTGTACTGCTGAATCGGAATCGCGATCGCAAACTCTGTTCCTTTCCCCGTTTCGGAAATATAGGTCAATTGACCGCTGTGTTTTTCTACCACGATTTGATAACTAATCGACAACCCTAAGCCAGTTCCTTTGCCAATAGGTTTAGTCGTAAAGAAAGGATCGAATAATCGTTGCTGTACCTCCGAGGTCATCCCAATGCCGTTGTCTGCAATCCGAATTACAACTTGATTGTTATCTCCGACTTCCGTGCGAATCCGAATTATCGGTGATGGGTAATGGGTATTTCCTTGTCTGTGACTAATTTCCTTTTCTAGTGCCTCAATTGCATTGCAGAAGATATTCATGAATGCTTGGTTGAGTTGCCCAGCATTGCATTCTACAAAAGGAAGGTCGCCATAGTCTTTATGAACCACAATATCAGGGCGTATACCTCTGCCTTTGAGCCGATTTTGTAGAAACAGGAGCGTGTTGTCGATGCCTTCGTGAATATTGACACACTTCACTTCTGCTTCGTCGAGCCGAGAGAAGTTCCGCAGGGAAAGAACAATCTCAGAGATCCGTTCTGCACCTACCTGCATTGAAGATAGAAGTTTCGGCAAATCTGACCTCAGAAAATCCAGGTCAATGTCTTCCATTTCTGCTTGTATCTCTGGCACTGGCTGAGGATAGTGCTGGATAAACAGGTGCAGCAAGTGCAGCAAGTCGTAGGCATACTCGCTGGCATGGGTGAGATTGCCATAAATAAAGCTGACAGAGTTATTAATTTCGTGGGCGATACCGGCAACGATTTGTCCCAACCCAGACATTTTTTCGGTCTGAATCAGTTGAGCTTGAGTACGCTGGAGTTCATGCAGGGTTTGCTCTAACTGGGTTGTTTTCTCTCTGGATTGAGCTTCTGATTGCCGCAGTGCTTCTGCTGCCTGTTGATGAATCTGCGATTGAGCAATGAGTAACTGATGTACGTCTAAGAGTCTGCAAATTCCCGATTGCAGTTGCACGACGAGCGGTTCGTAAATGAGTTCGGGCGATCGCTTTAAGGACTGCTGTACAGTTTCGACAATGGAACTGTTGCGATCGCATACTAAAATCTCACATCGGGCAATGCTGTAGAGTGCCTTCAGAGAAGGCGGGGAAGATAACTCTAAGCTGTAGAGACGGCGCATAGATTCAAAGAAGCGCCGTCGCGAAATCATTCCGACGAAATTACCTTGTTCGGTAATAATCATGCCAGGAAGCAATGGGTTCGCTTCAAAAATCTGGATTGCTTCCTCTACGGCACGTTCCGACTCGATACTAGCGTCGTAGAGCGTTAATTCTTCTAGCGTCGAATCTAAATGTAGGGGTGACGGTTGGGAAGTCGCCTCTTTTTGGCTTTGTTCAAAATCCTCAGTCCGGGTTACTGATGCTTGCTCAATCCATGCCCAGGGCGTTACTTGTTGTTGAGTCCTGCTTAGCATTTCTTGTGAGTAGTCCGTCCAGTGAGAAGTGTCTTCTGGAATTTTGTGCATCAGTCCCATCGCACCTCTGTTAATGCCCTGATTCAGTATGGCTACTATCAAGCTTTTGAAAAAGCTGCGTAGTGCTACCGATCTCTACACGTTTGCGATCGCTTAATCCGGAAACAGCGATCGCGATCGCTTACGTAAATTTACGTGTTGTTCGATACACTATACGGAAACTTTAAACGCAAAGCCTCTACCACGGGTGTGAATTAGCACTCTTCTCTTGTGTAGATGCCATTTTGTAGGCTTTTAGCCACTCTCCTAATCAAGCAATCAGCCAAGGTAGCCAAATTGCTAAACTCAAAAGCGTTATAAACAGCGCTGGCAAAGTCAGGATGAGACTCAGATGACGAGAGTGAGGGTGAGAAAGAAGAAAGCGATCGCTCCTGCTGAAAATCTCGTCAAGGCGATCGCTATTGGTGCAACATAGGCAGTTGCCGCTATGCTCATCTTAGTTACGATGCCATCGCGTACCATCCGGGCTATCAATTAAAGTAATGCCCTTGGCTTGTAGCTCGTTGCGAAGGCGATCGCTTTCAGCAAAATTTTTCGCAATCCTGGCTTCCTGGCGCTGCTGAATCATCGCCTCAATGTCTGCATCGCTGAAACCACCAGAAGCGGCAGTTTCAACCTGTAGCTTTGCGATCTCGTCAGCACTTACTTCCAAGCCCAACACACTTGACAAATCAACCAAATTATGCCAGTAAATTTCTAATTGTTCGGGTGGGATCTCAGTTTTACCCTGATGAACGAGGATATTTCCCTGCTTGCCTAACTCTTTGGCAAGTTCAAACAATATGGTTAACCCGCCAGGAAAATTCAAGTCATCATCCACTTCTGCCTGAAATCTTTCCACAGCGTTGTCATGTCCCCCCTCGCTGACGGGGAGATTAGCGGGGTTTCCCGTCCAACTCAGTTGGGAACCGTACTTATAGCCAAACAACAGACCTTCTTTTAGCGTATTCCAACCGTTTGTCGCCGCTTGTATTGCTTCATCGGTAAAATCAATCGGCTTGCGATATTGGGCTGTAAGAACAAATAGCCGCACTGCCATTGGATCGACGGGTCGATCGAGTAACTCGCGAATGGTGATAAAGTTGCCCAGAGACTTAGACATCTTCTCGCCATTTACCGTCACCATCCCGTTATGCAACCAGTAGTTTGCTAACGGCTTGCCAGTCACCGCTTCTGATTGGGCAATTTCGTTCTCGTGGTGAGGGAAAATTAAGTCAGCACCGCCAGCGTGGATGTCGATTGTATCGCCCAAGCGATCGCGCACCATTGCCGAACATTCAATGTGCCACCCCGGACGACCCGCACCCCAAGACGATTCCCAGGCGGGTTCCCCCGGTTTTGCCGCCTTCCATAGCGCAAAATCAAACGGATCTCTTTTCTTGGACGCTTCCAGGTCTTCCACCTCCACCCGGTTACTCGCGCCCGCTTGCATATCTTCTAACTTGCGTCCCGACAGCTTACCGTACTCCGGAAATTGACGCACCGCATAGTAAACATCACCCCCAGCGGGATAGGCGAAATTTTTCTGTTCCAACTCGTGAATCAGCCGCTGAATCCCATTGATCGTGTGTGTAGCACGCGGATATTCATCGGCTTCTTTGATATTCAGCCGCGCCATATCCTCAAAATAAGCTTGGATGTATTTCTCGGCGACTTCTTCCATTGACGAACCTTCTTGCCGTGCCCGGTTGAGGATTTTGTCATCAATATCGGTAAAATTCTGCACATAGCGCACGTCATAGCCGACAAATTGCAGATAACGGCGCGTCACATCCCAGACGATGCAAGCTCTTGCATGACCCAAGTGGCAATAGTCATACACCGTCACGCCGCAGTAGTACATCCCGGCTTTACCGGGTTCAACGGGTTCAAAGGCTTCCTTGCGACGAGTGAGGGTGTTGTAGAGTGTTAGGGCCATTCCTAGAACTTAAGAAATAAAGTGCATCTGTATCAGTATTTTAAATTCCCTGGTCAGCAAGCCATCCACTCATCCGAATTAAAATTTTACTTTGTCGCTAATTAAGTCTCAAAAAGTAGGTGCTTAAGAGAGTAACTAGGGAGCAATGCGGCTTCAACACAACATCATGCGCTTCAACATCGACTTAACGCGATAGCGTTAGCGAAGCGAGGCGTTAGCCTAGCGCTGACTTGTCAGTTCGCATCCGCTAACACTAACGCTAACAACATTGCTTTACTGATCGAAATTCGCTTCAAGATGAAAAATGCTTAGGCGATGCGAAAAGGATTGGAGAATGCCTTCTTCAGAGTTAGGTAAGCTGGAGGGAGAGAGCGATCGCTCTGTTAGCGCGTATGCGAAGCTGTTCGCTTGCTATAAAGTAAAAGGTTGGATCTCCATTTCAAGCCATCATCGGGATCTAAACCTACACTCCGCTTAGCGCTTAGCTCCTACAGTAATTTACGTATAGCTCTATCAACGTTTTTTGAGAAAATCTGAAAGTCGCACTATGCAACCAGCCACCACTCCCAGTCAATCTCCAGAGATAGATGCCCCCAAGCACGGCTTACCCGTGACGATCATTACAGGTTTCCTTGGCAGTGGCAAAACCACCCTCCTCAATCACATCTTGAGCAATCAGCAAGGCGTCAAAACCGCTGTTCTGGTTAATGAATTTGGTGAGATCGGCATTGATAATGAGCTGATTGTCACCACCGGCGAGGACATGGTAGAGTTAAGTAACGGTTGTATCTGCTGCACCATTAATAACGATCTCGTCGAAGCAGTCTACAAAGTTCTGGAACGCGAAGAAAAGGTCGATTATCTGGTAGTCGAGACAACCGGACTCGCAGATCCTCTGCCAGTGGCACTTACCTTTTTAGGTACCGAACTGCGAGACATGACTCGTCTAGATTCCATCATTACGGTCGTAGATTCGGAAAACTTCAGTCTCGATTTATTCAACAGCGAAGCCGCCGCCAGCCAGATCGCCTACGGTGATATCATCCTGCTCAACAAAGCAGACTTGGTGGATGAAGCCGACTTAGACTCCTTAGAAGTCAGAATTCGGGATATGAAAGGCGGTGCCAGGATTATGCGAACCACCAAGGGACAGGTGCCGCTGCCGTTACTTCTTAGCGTCGGTTTATTTGAGACTGACAAATATTTCCAAAACGACGAGGCAGAAAAGGGTCACGACCATCACCACCACGACCACGGTCATGACCACGATCATCACGATCATCACGACGATCATAGTAGTTGCGATCACGATCATGGCGTTTGCACTCACGACCATCACGACCACGATCATCACTCTCACCACTTGGAAAATGACGGGTTCACCTCAATTTCCTTTGAAAGCGACAAGCCTTTTGCGATCAAGAAGTTTCAAAATTTCTTAGATAATCAGTTGCCCTCGACCGTCTTCCGTGCCAAAGGGATTCTTTGGTTTGATGAAAGTCCTCGGCGTCATATCTTCCATCTGTGCGGCAAGCGCTTCTCCATCGATGATGAAGATTGGACAGGAAAACCAAAAAACCAGTTGGTACTGATTGGTCAGGATTTAGATAAAGAAACCCTGCAACAACAAATCAAAAGTTGTGTTTGTCTGCCTTCTACTTCTCGCGGTAAAGGCTTTGGGAAATAGTTTTTAGGAATTAGCTAATTGCTAAATTCCTAATCGCGTTCCTCAGTTAGGTCAAATAGATCGCGGCGGCTCTAATGTTTGGTCGGGACATGACAATGCCATGTCCCGACAGGTGTATCGAAGCTAATTATGCGCGTTGTCATTCAGCGAGTTAAATCCTCACAAGTTGAAGTTTCAGATCGAGTAATCGGCAAAATTGGGCGCGGACTTAATTTACTCGTAGGCATTGCCGAAACAGATACCGAAGCCGAACTGGAGTGGATGGCTCGTAAATGTCTGGAATTGCGCTTATTTCCAGATGAGCAAAATGGTAGCGGACGTTGGGAGAAATCAGTTCTAGAAATTGGGGGCGAACTGCTGGTAGTCAGCCAATTCACCCTCTACGGAGATTGTCGCAAAGGACGCCGCCCCTCTTTTGATAAATCTGCTGCGCCTGCGATCGCTCAAAATCTTTACGAACAGTTTATCGCTAAGTTGCGCCAGAGCGGTTTGCGCGTGGAAACAGGCGAATTTGGGGCGATGATGCAGGTAGCAATTGAAAATGATGGCCCTGTTACTTTGCTGCTAGAACGAGAAGCGACTTAACTTGAATAACATTGACTCCAAAGCTGTAAATTCCCCCTTCCTTTGCAGGAAAGAGGGTTAAAATGTTAGGTCATTATTAAGGCCAGATGTTTTGCCACCAAGGTCTAGAACTGCTTTGTGCAACAGGCATTTTCTTCCGAATATCCTGAATATTCCACCCAGTCAGCTTGGCGAGAGTCTGCGCCTCTTGTTCAAATCGTTTAGTCAAAGACTGTTTATACTGTTGACCCGCTTGACACTTCACATCTCCTGTAAAGGGATGACGAAGAACATAACGACCTTGAAAACTTTGTTCATTTGATGTTTCTTGAAACACCAAATCTTCCGGGAATTTATCGCGGGTGTACCGGACATGGAGACGGGTGATAAAAACATTATTAGAGGGAACAACGGCTCTACGGAAAGGCGCTGACTCGCGGGCATCCGAAGGATAATTATCTAGCCAAAAAACACCAGCTTTCCGCAGTTCTTCTGGATTTAAAGGTTCGGCAGAACAGGGATCGCAGTTCCCCATGTTCCAGGCATATTCCAGAAAGGCAACCTTTTTATCCTCACGAGTGTATGAAGTTTGAAACATCGATTTGTAGAAATCACCAAATTCATTTTTGACGAATACTGGAATTTCAGCATCTGAGGGGATTTTTACAGTTCGGTAATTCGTAACTTCAGCTTGTCCTTTAGGTGATAAAACGTAAACAATTAAATCCTGTTCACTGGTAGAGTTAATCATCCCTAGACGAATCGGCAACATAAATTTAGGCGATTCGTAAGCCATCTGTAGAGGTCGCAGAAATTGAGAACCAGAATTTTGAAATTCTTTAAGATTGACCTTTGCAACAAAGAATTTCATGTTTTGCCGAATATAGGGTTGCAGCAGTTGTTTTGCACCCCGTGGAATCTTATATCCGTTGCGATTTAGCCAGGTTTCTAGACCGTTTGATTCTTTTGCACTGAGAATAACAATGTCATACTCTCCCACATTGAAACGAGCTTCTACAGTGACACCCAAGCTATTGTCTTCATCCCTGCTAGCTCTTGCACCGCCTGACGTTGGTGCGGATGCTGGTGCAGGGAGCCTCTCGTACATGACCGGATTACAAGGATCTTCGTCAAAATATTCCACCAGTCGCGGCGCACTAAAAGCATCCAATCGCTCGATAATTTTAGGGTCGCCAACGTGAACCTGTTCTTTCTGAAGCACTGTCGGAACGGGGACAACCAGAGCAAAGTCTTTGACATCGCCTTGATAGTCATTCGCCATCGTTAAAATAGTGCGATCGCGATCGCGAGCAATTACTACTTGCGACGCTTTATTGTAAAGCTTTGTATCTGCTTTCGCTACATAGAATCCACAAAATCCCCAGGCTGTCGGAGCAAAGCAAATAACAGCCAGAAGCGTTATCACTAAAGTTTTACAGATCCGAAATAACTTCATTGTCACCTCTGCTAGTAATTAATAAAAACTTACACTTGTAGATACGTCTCAGATTCAGTTTCCTCAGGTTTATCAATGACTGAAGTACTGAATGTCTGTGAAGAAGTCTCCGCCCAAGAAAATCGGGGTGCTGACCAGAGAAAATCTAACAGAACGGTCATAGGTGCAAGGGCGAATAAAGCCCAGAAAACAGCAGTAGAAATAAAAAATTGATTTCGCAAGAAAAAAGTTAAGCAGCCAATAGAAACTGCCCATACTAAACGCCCACTCCTAGCGTTAGGAATAGAACGAGGATCTGTAATCATAAATAGAGCGAATAACAACAAAGAACCGCTCATCAATCGATGTAAAAATACATCCCATGTCCAGCCAAGCCAAATATTGCGAGTAGCTTCCAACAAAGCGTAGGAACCTAAAAAAGCAGCAGTTGTATCCCAACGACCAACTCGTTTTAAAATCGTGCCCCCGGTGCCTGCAAATAACAGCGCATACCACCATTCATCTCCCCATTGTCCGGGCGAAACCCAGGCATCTTTTGTCAAGATAAGCGCGGCAATAATACCAAAATTAGCAGGGTTAAAAAAATGCTTATTCCGAAAATTAAAAATAAATTTACTGAGAATTGCGAAAGAACCAGCCAAAATCATTGTGCTGTAACTATCGGCTCTTAGCAGCAAACTGAGACCTAAAGCCGTAATAAAAGCACTCCGTAATGAAAGATTGATAGGAACATTTGTTAAAACAGAATCAATTTCATTGGGACAATTATCTTGTACCGGAAGCAAATTGAATAAGTTTTGTTTAATCGATACTGCTAGCCACTGAGTCCCCAGACAAGTTACCATGACCACTAGAATTAGATCCGGTCTTAGCGTCCAGTCTCTTGTCCAAATACCTAAGAACAGGAACAAGGATAGAAACAGAATTTGATAGTCTCGGACATCTTTTAGCAGCATTGCCGATTAATAGTAAGATTAGCCGTATCTTTCTCCTGAATCTAGACGCAATAAGATGCGAACAGGGGTTCTGTTACAGAAATTGTTACAAAGATGCCGGTTAGTTAAGACGGTTTTTACCAGCGATTCAACTCCCAGACTTCTTGGAGAAGCGAGGGATCTTGCCAATGCTTTTCATGAATTTTAGAAAGCTTTTCAAAAGTAGTCTATATAGAAATCTTATTTGAGTTATGAGCCAGCGATTTAGATCTCCGACTGCTTCATGAATCAGCAACTCTCACTTGTGAAATTGAGAAGCCTCCAAGATTAATGGCTATGCTTTACCCATAAGTCCAAAAACCCTGTAGGGATTTTCGCATTTGAGCGATAACTTGAGGACAAAAACGGGCAACTCGCTATCCAAAGGCTGCGCCCTTTCCCGTAGCATGACAGGGTTTTCAACAGATGTGGGTAAAGCATAGAGGTTATGGGGACGTTGTCACGACTTCAATCCCCCTGCGGATACTCCTCCCATAAGGTGGTTGTTTGCCGCAGACTCAGATAGTCACCATTGCCTAAAATCAAATGATCTAGCAGCGGAATACTTAAATATTGCGCTCCCATCAACAACTGACGGGTCAAATCCATATCTTCTTGACTGGGTTCAATGCTCCCTGACGGATGATTGTGTGCAATAATCAGCCGCGTCGCACCCTGGCGAAGGACTTCTCGGAAAATCTCGCGGGGAGGAGCCAACGTTTCAGTTGCAGTGCCAATGGTAATCACTTGAGTACCCACCAAGCGATTCTTTACATCCAACAGCACCACGGCAAATCGTTCTTGCATCTGCCACATCAACTCATGACTGAGCGCAGCAGCAGCGGCAGCAGGACTATCAATCATGGTGCTAACTCCGGGGCGAGATAGAAATGCCCGTTTTCCTAACTCAACCGCTGCTAGAATTGTGGTGGCTTTTGCTGGCCCTACACCGGGAATTTTTGTCAACTCTTGAACGCTGATATCTCGTAACATATCCAGCGGATCGCGTTGGTGTTGACTTAATTCCTGTAATATGTATTGCCCAAGACCGACAGCGGAAAGTTTCCCGGCCCCTTGACCCGTGCCCAGTAGAATCGCAATTAGCTCAGCGGTTGCAAGATTTTTGGCTCCCTGCGCCATTAATCGTTCGCGAGGACGTTCGCTAAGGGGTATATCTGCAATTCTGAGGCAATAGGTCATAAATGCACCGGGAAAGACTATATCTAGTTTTCCCGATAGTGCCGTGAGAGTTGCGATCGCGCCAAGAACAAAACAATTAAGAATTAAAAATTAAAAATTGAGAAAATCAACTTTTAATTTTGCATTTTTAATTTTTTAATTCTTTACTGTGTGGATATTTGCAGCTTTGAGCATATGATAGGCAACTAGTAGCTGAGTCAGTGCCAGAGGGTAACTTTGGAGCGTTTCCCCAGTTGTCCCGACGAGAGTACCCAGATTGGGGGTGCCGTCCAAGCTACAGAAAGGCAGTAAATCGGGGATGTCGTTACACAGCATCCGCTCTAAGTCTTTGACTTGTTCGCTGGTTGCTTGACCATCAATTTCTAGCACATCAACCGGCTTACCCATATCCCGCTCAAGTTCCAGGCGAATTGCCGGTTTGTAATTAGGACTGCTTGGGTTCAAAATCTCGGTCAAGCTTGGATGTGGAATTGTCGGTCTGAGTACCAATTGCACATTCAGGTGTGAACTGCTCTCCTCTGGCGCGTCTGTAGGCGGGTAGAAACTCACCACGATATCTGCCCATTGGCGCTGGGGACGGATGTATGCTTCTGAGTCTGGTTCGCGCTTTCTCAATTGTTCGCGAACCTGTTCTTCGTTATAGCCCCGTTTCATCGTATCTCGCTTGATCTTCCACTCAGCGCGTAGAGCTTCAGGCGGTGCTAAATAAACTTTTACATCGTGATAGTCACGGGTTTTCATGGTTGAATAACCGAGAAGCCCTTCAACAATCACAAACTTGCTCGGCTTGATATACTCAGGCGGATCGAACATCCCCGTGTCGTGGTTGTAAATCGGCTTCAGGATGGGCTGTCCATTTTGAAGCAGGGACAGGTGTTGCTCCATGATATCCAAGTAGTTGCAGTCGGGATGCAGTGCTGAAATTCCCTTCTCTGCACGTTGAATCCGGTCGTACTTGTGATAATCATCGGTACAGATAATGGTGACATTCTCTTCACCTAATATCTGAGCAATTCCTCGTGTTAGTGTTGTTTTACCAGCGGCACTGTCACCAACAATGCCTAGAATAATCGGACGATGGCTCATTTTCCCTCTCGTGCAAAAGCAAGTCCTGCTGGACATTCTGAATTGTTCAATTGTAGAAGGAATAGGGATCGACTCGATCGCAAGAATGCCTGCTGTTCGGGGGTTGGTTCTCTGTGCAGGTTGCTCCTAGTGCGTTCTTTATATCGGCACCCGCTGAGTAAATTAATGTAAATTAATCGCAATGCCAGATTGCGATCGCAATCTTCAGCAGTCTCTAAAATTAGCTCTACTCGCCCTCAACCGATGAATCCTGCGGTTCCCGTGCTGGGTTAACTGCGGCACTCATCAGGCAAAAAGCGATCGCCCACACAGCAGTTACAGCAACACATTGAGGCGTGGCAAGCGATGCGGTCAAAGTTGGGAGGGAGTGAATGAGCGATCGCATTCTACTTAATACTGTTTAACAAGGAGTCAGCGCTTCTACACGATGCACTATATTTTATGCTTATTATTTTTTATATAGTACATATGTACTAAAATATAAAATAAAGGTAGTAGTTGGCTAAAATAGGCTTGCACTACCCCTTATACTGAGGGGCGTAATGAAAGCAGAGCTTCTCAAGAGAATTTTTAGAGCGATCGCCAGTTCCGACACAGAGGCGATTGACAAACTTACGTACCTAGTAATCGAGGAAGAGCGTAGCAAGGGACATACGCTGCTAGCTGACCAGTTAGAGAACATAAAGAAAAAGAGCCAGAAGGAGAAGCCTGCAACAAATAGCAAAACAGCTTCTAACGCTGCTAAACTTGCTACTGCTTCGCTATCGGTATCGGAAAACTTACAGTCTCTCAGTGAACTGCCGACGAGCAAGCGCTTCAGTCTTCCCCTAGTTACTGTTATACCGAGGGAGAAACTACGGCATCATATGGTGCTGCCGGAAGTTGTGGAGAAACGTTTCCAGCGAATTGAGCGTGAGTATGCAGCAAGAGATAGACTTGCTCATCATGGACTGCGCTATAGGCAAAAAATTCTCTTGTACGGTTCTCCAGGTTGTGGAAAGACGCTGGGAGCAGAGCGTTTAGCCTGGAATACAGGTTTACCACTCGTCAAAGTTCGATTTGATGCAATGGTGTCGTCTTTTTTGGGCGAAACTGCAAGCAATTTGAGACTTGTATTTGAAGATGCCTCAAAAAATCCCTGTTTGTTGTTTCTTGATGAATGTGATTCGATTGCTAAGTCACGAGAAGACTCTCAAGAAGTTGGAGAAATCAAGCGAGTAGTCAATACATTTCTCCAGATTTTGGATGAGTATGAACCGTCCTCTGGTCTTCTGGTAGCAGCAACCAACCTCAACAAATCTCTTGATACTGCCCTTTGGAGACGATTTGATGACTTGATAGAAGTACCCAAGCCTGGAGAAAAAGAGTTAGGATTTATACTTAAAGATACACTATCTGCAATTGAAGTAGGCTCTATCAACTGGTCTAGTATCATTAAGCAGATGGAAGGTTTTTCTGCTGCTCAAGCTGTGAGGGTTGCACAAGATGCAGCTAAACGAGCAATTCTTGAGCGGGAGGAGCTAGTTATTCAGGAACATTTAGAAGAAGCTATTAAAGAAATCAAAGTGTCCTGAAGTTAAATTTTGGTGTCTGGAGAACTAAATGGTTGAACGCTCTGAGCGGTTTCCGCATATCCAGCTTAAGCTAACAACACAAGGAATTGCTGCATCTCCGCCAGGAGGAGGAAGAAAACAAAATCCCCAAACATCTGCAAATTTAAGTGATAGATGGGGACATGGAAGTAAGCTAAAGAGTTCAGTAGACTCCTTAGTTTCTTATTGGCAAGATACTCAAGAAAAACGAGAGGAAGAGGGAAAGCCACTAAATTCTGAAAAATCTATACCTATCATTTTACAAATTGATCCTACTGCTTTTGATGCAGAAGATTTGAGGAAATATGGTATTGAATTAATTGCTGAATTGGAAAATGGATATATTGTTGGGGCTTCTGCCAATGAGACAGAAGAATTTAGTGAACTACAGAAGAAGATAGAGAAATTTATTAAAGAAGAGCGAGGGGGTAATAAGGTTGCGGGGATATGGGAAATTCTGGATGGAACTAGGCGACCAGAATACATCCTTTCACCAGAATTACTAAATCAGTGGGATCAGATTGGAGATGAGCAAATATATATTGTGGATGTAGGAGTTGCCTGTGTAGGTACTAAGTCACAATTACCTGAATGCCCAGAACGGAAGGAAGGAGAGAGTGATGAAAAATATGCTAAACGAATTAATAATTGGATAGACAAACGTGATGCTACATACCAGCAATGGGATGCTCTCAAATCGCAGCGAGAAGATGAACTAACGGATTTCGTCACCTCTCCTCCATATCAGGGAGAAATTTTAAATATAGTCGATGGAATAATTCCTAAATCTTCTGAGCTGTCAGACAGTTTTTCTTGCCGCATTCAAATCTCAGGTCAAGGGTTAAAAGATTTAGTTTTAAGCTTTCCTTATATTTTTGATGTTAGTGAGCCAGATGAGTTTGCTGAAATTCTTCAGCGGGAAGGATTACGTGATACTGTTTCTCCTCCACCGTTTCAACTAGAATCACCAGAATCAAATGCTCCTAAAGTATGTGTAATAGATAGTGGTATTCAAGAAAGACATTCTCTTCTCAAGGCAGCAATTGATTCAGGAAACTCAAGGTCTTGGATTCCTGGAAAGACTCAACAAACGGCTGATTACGTTAGTAATGGTGGGCATGGAACTAGAGTCGCTGGTGCAGTAATTTATCCAAGAACTATTCCTCGTAGTGGCACGAAAAAAGCTGTCTGCTGGATTCAAAATGCCAGAGTTCTTGATGATAAATGCCAACTACCTAAGCAGCTATTTCCGCCTAATTTACTAAGTGAAGTTGTAGAACTTTATCACGAGCAAACAGGAACAAAACTTTTTAACCACTCTATCACTGGGGATGTTCCTTGCCGAACTCAATATATGAGTGCTTGGGCAGCGGCTATTGATAATCTGACATGGCAGAAGGATATTCTTTTTATTGTTGCATCTGGCAATTTACCCTTAAACAGACCCTTAAACGAAAAAAAAGGCTTTACAAGATTATCTGTTCAAGAACATCTTGCTGCAAATCGAACATATCCTGATTATCTGTTAGCAGATTCCTGTAGAATTGCTAACCCAGCACAAAGTTTTCAATCTTTAACTGTTGGCTCAATTTCTTCAGTTTCTTATAATGTTCCGCCTTGTTACTCGATATCAGAAAAAGATAAACCATCAGCCTTTTCACGCTCTGGTTTAGGAATTTGGGAAACGATTAAACCGGAAGTAGTTGAATATGGTGGGGATTTAGTTAAAGATGAAGGTACACCACCCAATATTACTTACCCTAAAAATGTTTGCCCTGAATTAGTGCGTTCAACTTTAAATGGTGGTTCAGCCGTTGCATCTGATACTATTGGAACATCATTTGCTGCGCCAAAAGTTAGCCATATTGCTGCATGTATTGCGGCTGACTTGCCTGATGAAAATTGCCTTCTCTACCGGGCGTTGATAGTACAATCAGCCAGATGGTCAGAATCAGCAAAAGCAAAATTAGAAACTGTTCGTTTAATGGGTTATGGTATCCCAAATCTTGAACGGGCTTTAGGTAATGCTCCAAATCGTATCACTTTAATTACCAGAGGAGAGCGTCTTATCAAAGCTAGACAGGCTCATGTTTACCAAGTCAAATTACCTGAAGAATTGCGAACTCAGGGAGAGGATTTTGATATTTTGATGGAAGTTACCTTGTCTTACAAAGCACAACCACGTCGCACTCGTAGAAATCGTCGAAAATATCTTTCTACTTGGCTCGATTGGGATTGCAGTAAGAGAGGAGAAGATCCACAACGATTTCTTGCCAGGATTTTAGATAAATATGATGCTCCGGAAGATGCCGAAAAAGGAGAGGGAATTTTTAAATGGACTCTAGGCAAACAAAATAATCACGGAATAATTAGAGATGTATCTAGAAGTGCAGGAACTATTCAAAAAGATTGGACTACTGTAAAGTCATTTGAACTCACAGAAGCTTTCTGTATTGCAGTAGTTGGACATGAGGGCTGGAATAACGATCCAAATGCTGAAGTTCCCTATTCTCTAGTAGTTAGTTTTGAGGCTTTAGGGGTTAATATCCCAATTTATACGGCTCTTGTCGAAGCTCAAGTTGAAATAGAGGTTGAGCAGCAAGTAGAAATTCAATCACTAGGGGGCATCTGACGCAATTACTTACTTTCTCCTCTAGCTGCAATCTCAATTTCTCCAATTTAGCGAGTAAACTATTGCCGCCCCATATTATTCCCTGAGGTACTGAGATAATGACGGAGTATGAAAGAGCGATCGCTTATTCGTAAGCCAAACTCCACGGGTTCGAGCGATCGCTCGAAGATAGCACAACAGGCGACCCCAATCGTTCGGCTCCATAATCTGCTATTGTGGTTCCGAGATGCGCGCATACCTTCCCTTCTCCAAATGAATCTGGATGAAGCTGAATTCGGCTAAATGACATTAATCTGTCGCAAATGACAGAGAGTTAGTCACTATACAATTTTTAATGGGCAGTACTGGACTCGAACCAGTGACATCCTGCTTGTAAGGCAGGCGCTCTACCAACTGAGCTAACCGCCCAAATTCAGACACTTTTTAGATAATAGCAGATTACGCTGCTGCTGCTACTATTCAAACAGAATAAATTTTAAAAAATCTCAAATTTTAACGGATGCCCTCTGGTCGGACGCACGATCGCATTACTTTATGGTGCCTGCCTTGGGTGGCGGGCATGACGTTCGGGCTGACTCGCAGTGGCGATCTGACGTTAATTGTTTCCGGAGGATTTTTATTCAGCGGGCTAATGTTTAGCCCAGACTTGGATTTAAACTCCCGTCCTTATCAGCGTTGGGGCTGGTTGCGGTGGATTTGGATACCTTACCAGAAGAGTTTACGTCACCGCTCGGTTTTTTCCCACGGGTTGGCAATTGGGACAATCGTGCGATCGCTTTATCTCTCCTGCTGGCTCTTTCTCGTGGGATTGTTGATATTGGGGATGCTACAGCTAGTCTGGGGTGTCGGGTGGACTTGGCAGGTGGTAGCGAATCAGGCGCAGCGATCGCTTACTCAATATCCGGCTGAATGGATGGCGCTGTTTGTGGGTTTGGAATTGGGTGCAATGAGTCACTCATTCAGTGACTGGGGGGGTTCTGCCTACAAGCGGTTTAAAAAAAGTGGCTTGAAGACGGTGATGCCTAAGCGAGTGAAGACTCGGAAGCGAACGGGCGCATCGAGTCGGCGCAGAGTCCAGAAACCAACCGCCAAGACACAGAGAACGCGAAGGTAAGATCGAAAGGCCAACTGAATTTTCGTTTATGTTGAATTCCCCAGAATCTGCTCATCCCATGCCTCAAACTGCACTAGAAGCGCTGCAACAGTTGATTGAGATTGTTGCCCAGTTGCGATCACCCGATGGGGGTTGTCCTTGGGATTTAGCGCAAACTCCCCAAACCCTCACCCCGTATGTCATCGAAGAAGCTTATGAAGTCGTAGATGCGATTCGCACTGGGGATAAAGATGCGATCGCTGAAGAACTGGGGGACTTATTGCTACAAGTGATGCTGCAAGCGCAGATTGCCAGTGAATCCGGGCAATTTAGCTTAACCGATGTCGTTCAGGGGCTGACTCAGAAGCTGATCCGCCGTCATCCTCACGTCTTTGGAGAGGTTGAAGTCGAAACTGCGGAGGAAGTCCACGAAAATTGGCAGAAAATCAAAGCCGCAGAAAAAGGAGAAACGACTCAAGACGCGCAACAGCTAAGTCGCAAACTGACTCGTTATTCCCGCACATTGCCGCCACTGATGGCGGGGATGAAAATCTCTCAAAAAGCTGCGGCGGCTGGGTTTGAGTGGGAGAATATTGAGGGTGTGTGGGCGAAGTTTCACGAAGAGTTAGCAGAATTTGAAGAGGCACTGCAACAGGAAGACGAAGCCCATCAGCAAGCGGAACTGGGAGATTTATTATTTACGGTGATTAATCTTGCCCGTTGGTACGATCTCGATCCTTCAGAAGCTTTACAGGGAACGAATCAGCGATTTATTCAGCGTCTGAAAAAAATGGAGGCTTTTGCCGACCGTCCCCTCTCTGATTACACATTAGATGAGTTGGAAACGCTTTGGCAACAAGCGAAAGCTCAGTTAGCAGCTTCGGGGGAATTAAACCAGGAACGCTAAATTTTTAAGCTGCGATTTGGGAATCTTGAATGAGGATGCGATACAGTTCTTCTTCCAGCCAGCACTCATCTTCTTCTGCTAGCACCAACCGTGCCTGCCGCCATATCCCAGCCATCTCTGAATCTGTGTACTTTGAAGTCAGTTTCTCCGATAGCTGTTCCAATGCTCTTGAATTCCGAGCGATCGCGATTGATGCCATTCTCCAGGAATCCCACCCATTTTTTGAAACTGCACTCATTTTCTGAAGCCCACTTCCTGACTGTTCTTTACTTAACTTAGAGGTCATTGGATTCGATTATCTTCCGTCAAAATACTGAATCTATGTAACTTCATATACTCTTCATAGGAAAACAATACTTATATAAATTTGCGATGAAATTTTCTAGCACCTGGTTTGCTGCTTTGAGTTCCTCAGCACCAAGAAGAAGGCGAACCGTGCGCTTGCAGTGTTCGCCCTTTTTGAAACTACAGGTTGGATGAAGAAAATTTCCGAAATTTAGAACACGGAGGGGAGGAAAAAACCAAGGGCGATCGCTTTTTGGGTCTGCCCGCTCCCTTGATAAGCTTTCGCTAGCCCCATCAAACCTCTCAGGTAGTCTTTAGCGCGAGCATCGGAACAATGGCAGTATTGCTTGAGCAACCGAACTGCCTCTTGATATCGTCCTTGTTTGAGCGCGTCAAATCCGGCTTCGAGTGACATAATGCATCTCCCTGAAGAAGGAGCAGCGGTATTGGTTGACCAAATACTCGCTAGATACACGGTTTGTCACAGTAGTTTCGGAAAATTTCAGAAATTCATCTACCAAAAGATAGAACCATTGAAATGAAAAACCCGCTTTCTCGAAGAAACCGGGTTTATGGGGATGAAACTAAATAAAAAATTTCATCGCCGCCAGCGATACTCAAAGAGTATCGCTGGCGGTAGATTCATCATCTTCTGAGTAATCTCCGCTTAAATATTGAGCAAGAAATTTGTCAATAACTTTTACAATTTCTCCGCACTCAGGGCTATCGGAAGACTCTTGGAGGATATCTCTATCTAAGACATCTAGCTGCTGATTTTCTATCACCAGCTCTTCTTTCAGCAGAGATTTACCTAAATCAAGTGGAAATTGCTGAAGGGAGTCCTCAAGCGATCGCAAACTTTCTACTAAGTCTAACTGCAATCGATCTACCATTTGGAGACGAGTCTCTACGTCAGACTGCGATTGCACAAGCGCGTCGAAATACTCTAATGAATCTAAGGGCAAGTCTATCGCGGGGAGGCGTTCATCTAAATCAATGTCTAAATCAATGTCTAACAGCTCGACCGGAACACTTCTAGTTGAACTAGCCCGTAACTGCTGCGACTTTTGGCACTCTTCAGCACTATTAGCCAACAATTGCTGTAATTTTTGACAGGTTTTAGGCAAATTAGCCAGCAACTGCTGGGATTTTTGGCGCTTTTTAACGCCATCAGCTCGTAACTGCTGGGATTTTTGGCACTCTTGAGCCAAATCAATCCGTAACTGTTGTCTAGATTGCAACTGTTTATCTGCGGGTGGGCTAGCAGAAACTAACAGTTTTTTTTGATGTATACTCATTTAAGTTATATTTTGTAATTTTTCTGAAAATTTTATTTTCATACTACTTATATATTTTACAAACAACAATTAAGAATTTATTAAAATGAGCTAAAATCGAGCTAATAAATTTAATTTATAAATCAATTAAAAAGTAGTAAACCTATCTCTAGCCTTAGGTTCATCCGATTTAAACTCAGGCATCCCATCTATTAGAATTTAAACAGAAGCCACATTTTGCTAAACTTTGGCTTGAACGTAGGCGTTTGATTCAGAGCCATGACTTCCCAGATTGCTTCCATGTCCTTAAGTGCGATCGCTCAAAAAACTCGTCAAGCAGCGCGAAGCTTGGCAGTGTTGTCCGCAGAGGCGAAAAATCAAGCGATTGAAGCGATCGCGCAAGCGCTAGAAGCCGCAACACCAGAGATTGTGGCGGCGAATGCGGCAGATTGCAAGGCAGCGGAGGCGGCAGGAATTCCCAAACCGCTTTACGCTCGCTTGAAGTTAGATGAAACAAAGCTAAAAGGCGCGATCGCGGGAGTGAGAGATGTGGGGCGTCTGCCCGATCCCGTGGGCGCACTACAGGTTCACCGGGAACTGGATGAGGGATTAATTCTCAAGCGCGTTACCTGTCCTCTAGGCGTTCTGGGAGTGATTTTTGAAGCGCGTCCCGATGCAGTGATGCAAATTTCCACTCTTGCCATCAAATCTGGCAACGGTGTTATCCTCAAATGCGGACAGGAAGCGGTGCGCTCTTGTGAAGCGCTGGTGAAAGCGATTCGCCAAGGATTAGCGAAGACTGAAGTAAATCCAGATGTAGTGCAATTGCTGACAACGAGAGAGGAAACCTTAGAACTGCTGAAATTAGATCAATTTGTAGATTTAATTATTCCCAGAGGTTCTAACTCTTTTGTCCGTTTTGTGCAAGAAAATACTCGCATTCCTGTTTTGGGTCATGCCGAAGGGATTTGTCATGTCTATGTGGACAAAGCGGCGGATCTGCAAAAAGCTGTCTCGATTACCGTAGACGCCAAAACCCACTACCCAGCCGCCTGCAACGCTGTGGAGACTCTGCTAGTGCATCGTGCGATCGCATCGGAATTGTTACCGCAAGTTGCGAATACTTTGCAATCAAAAAATGTAGAATTGCGAGGAGATGAAAGCACTTGCGAAATCCTGAACATTACACAGGCGACTGAAGCCGACTGGGCGACAGAATACAGCGATTTAATTCTCTCAATCAAAATTGTGGATTCTCTCTCAGAAGCGATTGACCATATTAATACCTACGGTTCTCGGCATACTGATGCCATCGTGACAGAAGATACTGCTGCTGCAACTAATTTTCTGGCACAAGTCAATGCTGCTGGAGTCTTTCATAACTGTTCAACTCGCTTTGCCGATGGCTTCCGTTACGGATTAGGCGCAGAAGTGGGAATCAGTACTCAAATGATGCCTCCTCGCGGCCCTGTAGGCTTAGAAGGACTGGTGACATACAAATATCAAATCGCAGGCGATGGGCATATTGCTGCCACCTACAGCGGTGCAGATGCCAAACTCTTTACTCATCGAGATTTGTAGACACCGAATCTAGGTGTAGTAGAAATACTCGGCGGAGAATCTCCCTAAATTTTCTCACCCCCGAAAGCAGCCCAGTGAAGGTCGAAGATAAATTTTTCCAACAGAAGCCCAGGAAAAATTTTATTCGCGAGTGCTGGGGTGTACTTTAAAGTAGGATTGAGGTTTTTTAAAACCTTAAAATGCTTACCGAGCGATCGCTAACTTTGCCAGTTGCCAAGGAGAATTCAGGAATTATTTAATTCAAGAAGAAGCCATTATGAACTCACAACTATCACTTTATGAACGCCTGGGCGGTGTTTACAATATTGCAGCCGTAGTCGATGATTTCATTGACAGAATCATGGTTGACCCGAAATTGAATGCAAATCCTCTCGTAGATGAAGCACATCACCGAGTGTCAAAAGCAGGTTTCAAGTATCTGGTTACAGAAATGGTTTGCTGGGCGACAGGTGGCCCGCAACAATATACGGGTCGTTCAATGCACGATTCTCATGTTCATCTGAAAATTTCTCCTGAAGAGTGGGAAGTATTTCTGGCGGATTTTCAACAAAGTTTAGATAAGTTTGAAGTTCCTCAGACAGAGCAGAAAGAGCTATTTGATATCGTTGCCAGCACTCGGCAAGATATTGTTGAATGAAGGCGATAACGATGATTTAATCTTTTTCTGCTTCAGTGAATAAACAGCAGCATGACGATTGAGAATAAAAACTGGTTTGCAATGGCTTTACAGTTGAGGGGATCGGTCGCACCGACTATTTTTCCCCGCGTTCTTTTGTGTGGAGGGTTTGGTTTTTTCGTTTCTATTCTTGATTATTTTAAATTACCGATTGCTGGAAACCTTTTAGATAATCTGGTTACTAATGTTGTTTATAATCTGGTTTTAGGCTTATTATTGGTTTTCCGGACAAATACGGCTTACGAGCGGTTTTGGGAAGGGCGCAAATCTTGGGGTATTTTAGTCGTGAACGTCCGTAATTTAGCGCGGCAAATTCAAGTGTCGGTTGCGGAACGAGAATCAACAGATAGAGAGGATAAAGCAACAGCGATGCGGTTATTAGGAGCTTTTGCGATCGCAACTAAGTTACAGTTGCGACAAGAGGCTTTAAACGACGAGTTAGAAGAGATAGTAACTCCATCGCAATTTCTTCAGCTCAAAAGCGTTAAAAACCCTCCGCTAAAGATAGCATTTTGGATTGGGGATTACCTACAGCAGCAACACGATCGGAACTCCTTAAATAATAATCAGTTAGCTGCAATGAATGCATTGCTAGATAATATGGTAGAAGCTTTAACTGGCTGCGAACGCATTTTGAAAACCCCCATTCCTTTAGCTTATGCGATTTACCTAAAGCGACTGTTGCTGATCTATGGCTTCGCACTACCTTTTCAACTTGTCGATACTTCCGGCTGGTGGACAGGGCTAGGTGTCGGTATAATTAGTTTTATTTTATTTGGGATTGAAGAAATCGGTAATGAAATTGAAAATCCTTTTGGACGAGATCCGAATGATTTACCATTAGATGATATTTGCACCACAATTATTGAGAATCTTGAAGATTTAACGAAGATACCGGAGCAAAGTTTAGGAGAAATTTTGGCTCCTCAGGTTTGAAGTAGCAAGGAAATTAAAGTTTTTGAGAAAATGGATAGCATTCAGCTAACAGGAATTCGCTGCTACGGCTACACTGGTTACTTACCAGAAGAACAGGTATTGGGGCAATGGTTTGAAGTAGACGTAACTTTGTGGCTAGATTTGGCACCAGCAGGCATCAGCGACGCCATAGAAGACACGCTGGATTACCGCGCGGTGATTTCGACAGTGAAGGATTTGGTAAAAACCGCTAAGTTTGCCCTCGTAGAAAAGTTAATCAGCGCGATCGCAGATGCCATCTTAGAATTCAAGCAAGTGTCGCAAGTCCAAGTGCGGTTAACGAAACCGGGCGCACCGATTCCAGACTTTGGCGGCAAAATTACGATTGACATTACGAGGGCGAATCAAAAGGGGAATGGGTAGAAGACCCCTAAACAAGGAAGAATGACCAATTAGTTATTGGATTTGACAGCAATCTTTTGTGGGGAAAAAAGCGTGACTTTTCGCATTTTGAGCTTTGACGGAGGTGGTATCCGGGGTGTCATTTCAGCAACGATGCTGACAGAGATCGAGAAAATTATCGGTCAGCCCTTAAGCCAATACTTCCACTTAATTGCAGGAACCTCTACCGGGTCAATTTTGGCGGCGTCGATTGCTAGCGATCGCACAGCCCAGGACATTGTGGATGTGTATCAGAACAAAGGAACTCGAATCTTTCCATACCGAAATCTTTGGTCGGCGCAACGGGTCGGGTTGCTTCTTCAGTACGGCCCTTCTGCCCCTAAATACTCAAACAAAGGTTTGATTGAGTCTCTCAAAGAAGAATTTAAATACAAAAAACTGTCGGATATTACTTCAACAAAGCTCTTAATTACTGCCTACGACACAATTAAGCGAGAACCGATTATTTTTAAAAGCTGGCGCAAAATATTTGCTGAACTTCCCTTATGGGAAGCGTGTCTCTGTTCTGCTTCTGCCCCAACTTTTTTTCCTGCCTATAGACTGGATAAAAAAGAAGAAGGGATTGCCCAAGGCGGAGATACGAACTCGATTACGTTAGGGCAAGAAGCCGCAGAAGACAATGGTGATTACAATCAAATGCAGATTGAAATCACCGGCGGGACGGGACGCGGTCAGAATCGTAGCATCATTGGTTACAGAGGCGGGACTCGGATGGCGATTGTGGATGAGGCGTGGAACGTAGTGCCTAATAATACTTCTGCTTACCGAATTACTAACGTATACTCGGTGATTGACGGTGGTGTTGGGGCAAATAATCCCACAGCTTGCGCGATCGCTGAAGCCCTGCGGTTAGGTTATAAACCCCACGAAATTTCAGTTTTATCCCTCGGTACGGGAAGTCTTACCCGCGCAATTCCGCTTGAAAGTGCCCAACAATGGGGTGCGATTCAGTGGGCACTCCCGATTCTTGATGTAATTTTTGATGCTTCGTCAGATATTAATAGTTACATTGCTAAACAGGTGATTGATGAGGATAGTCGTTACTTGCGCTTGCAATTTAAACTCGATAGCAAGTTGACTGGGAAACGATTGAGTGACGATATCGATGATGCGAGTCCGGCAAATGTCATGAATCTAATTGAAGCCGCCAAAGTCTACATCAACCTACCACAAGTGCAAAGATCGTTGAGGGATTTTATAAATAGTTAGCAGACTCAGAAAAATTAAAAATAAGATGATTTTGAATGGTCTTACCATTGGGGCATTGCGGCGATTAATGCTCTAGCAGATTCGCTATCTAGTGGCTTGGAAAAGAAGAATCCTTGCCCAGCTTCGCAGCGTAGCGATCGCAGTTGTTCCATCTGAGCCGCCGTTTCTACACCTTCTGCGATCACATCTAATCCCAGATGATGAGCCAGCGTAACAATCGTTTTTACAATCTCAGAATTTTCGCCTGCATCCATCCGGCTAACAAAGGAGCGGTCAATCTTCAGAGTATTGAGCGGAAAGCGGTGCAAATAGCTCAAAGAAGAATAGCCGGTTCCGAAGTCATCAATACTAAGTTGAATTCCGGAGTTGCTAAGTTGCTCTAAACTAGCCGTAGCGGCGGCAGCATTTTCCATCACCACACTTTCGGTAATTTCCAGTTTTAGGCTTGGTGCTGGTAACTCGGTTTCTTGGAGAATTTGCTGAATTTGCTCGACTAAATTAGGTTTGGAAAACTGTCTGCCGGAAAGATTAACGCTGATGGTTAATGGCGCTAAGTCAGGAAATTCTTGTTGCCAAAGCCGCATTTGACGGCAGGCTTCGCGCAGAACCCACGCTCCCAAAGGGATGATTAAACCTGTTTCTTCTGCGATCGGGATAAAATCAACTGGGGAAATCAAGCCGCGAAACGGGTGAGACAAGCGTACCAGTGCCTCGAAACCAGTAATTCTGCCAGTCATGAAGCAGACAATGGGCTGATAGTGAAGCAGGAAAGAATGACTGAAGGATGCGGACTCACGACTGAGTGAAGAGTAACCAGAAGAATTGACAGTTTTTGTTTGAAGCCGGTCTTTTACCTCAGTTCTGGCTAGGGCTTGTCTGAGATCGTTTTCTAGTTGCAAGCGAGCCACCGCATGAGTGTGCATAGCGGTGGTAAAAACTTCGTAACGGGCTTTGCCTAGTGCCTTGGCTTGATATAAGGCGATGTCGGCGTCACGCAGAATGTCTCCGGGGTAGGGGCAAGTTTTGTAAGTGCCTGATGAACCTCGTTGCTCGATTGCACTTAAGGTAATGCCAATGCTGGCTGTCACAACGACTTCGTGTCTGTCTAGGTTGAAAGGATGCCGGAGGTCTTTTTGGATGCTTTTGGCGATCGCTTCTACAACGTCGATATCTTGAATTTCTTCTAAGAGGATGACGAATTCATCGCCCCCCAGCCGTGCCACAGTATTGCTGCCACACACAGAGGCTTGCAGGCAAGAAGCGACGCTACTTTGCAGTCGCTTTGCTAACGCAATCAGCAGCTGGTCTCCGATGACATGACCGAGGCTATCATTGACGACTTTGAAGCGATCGAGATCTAGAAATAAGACGGCAAACAGATATTCTGGCTGTCTTCTGGTTCGCGCGATCGCCTGGGACAGTCGCTCCATAAATAAGGCTCGATTGGGCAAACCTGTCAGCGGATCGTGAAATGCATCATAGATGAGATGTTCCTCTGCCACCTTGCGGTCGGTAATATCCGTCTGCGATCCTGCCATCCGGTAGGCTTTGTCATTGGCATCTCGAATCGCCATTCCTCGACAAAGCATCCATCGGTAGGTTTTATCCTTATGTAACATCCGATATTCTTTCTCGAAGTGGTGAGTCAACCCTTCTAGATGGGCAGCGATCGCGCTTTTGACTCGCTCCAAGTCTTCTGGATGTACGCGGTTAAACCACTCCTCCGGGCTGTCGCCAATTTCATCCTCCTGGCAACCCAACATCGATTTCCATCGCGGCGAAAAATAGAAGGTTTCCGCTTTCAGGTTCCAATCCCACAAACCTTCATTACTCCCGCGAACCGCCAGCGCATACCGCTCTTCGCTTTCCCGCAGCGCCTCTTCCGCCAGCTGGCGTTCGTTCGCCGTTGCCAAGACATTCGCAACCGCTTGCAAAAAATGAACTTCGTCTTCCGTAAACCTTCGGTAGTTAGGGGTGTGAACGCTCAAAACACCGAACGGGTTCCCCTGACTATGAATGATCACACTCATGCCAGCGATCGCGCGGTGGTTGTGCAGCAGTGGCGTTCCAGAAAAGCGCGTTTCGATCCGGAGGTCTTCCACAATCACCGGCTTCCCCGTTAGCAAGGTATATCCTGCCTGGGAACGATCGTGGGCACCGATGATTGCAGAACCTACCAGCCCTTCCTGCCAGCCAACGCCTGCCCGCAAGAATAAAGCATTGCCTCCTGGCATCAGTTCCAAAACCTGGCAAAAGGGTACTTCCAGGGTTTGGGCAACCAGCTTCACCGCTTCTTGCATCAGCACATCTAGATTGGTGCCAGAGAGCGCCCCTTGCCCCAGTTGAGCCACCACTGCTGAAGCCCGCGCATGGGATTTTAGTTCGTACTCAGCAGCTTTGCGTTCGGTAATATCTCGTTGCACCGCTAGCAAATGGGTAAACCAACCCGTACTATCTGCCAGCGGTAAGATATTCAGTTCTACCCAAAAATCGGAACCGTCTTTGCGGTAGTTAATCAACTCGACTCTGACCGGCTCCCATCGTGACAAAGCTTGACGAATTTTATCGAGTTGCGATCGCTCAGTTTTCGGCCCTTGCAACAACCGGGGAGTCTTACCGATTACCTCTTCCGGTTGATAGCCGGTCATTTGGGTAAAGGTCTGATTTACATAGACAATTCTGGGGCCAAGCGGCTCTTCCAATGGCTCGGCTTCTGTAATGACAATCGCGTCATTTGCATTGATAACAATGGATTCTAGTAGGCGCAGGCGCTCCTCAGAGAGCGTAAAGAAACGCTCCTGCTGTTCTTCCCCTCGTGGGTGCGATTGGGGGGCACGGGTTAAGCGGTTCAAACCACGGCGTAGTTCTTGTTGAGCCGCAACCTGACGAGCGATGATTCGCAGTGCTTCGGATTGTTTTGGGCTAATCTGACGCGGCACGAAGCTTATATTCTTATCAAAGATACGAGGGTGATAATTCGTATCCAGCTTAACTGCTTGATTCGCAGGCCGTTTTGGTTCGATCATTCATAAATGCTTTCGACAGGTTGGACACAGTAGGATGCAAACCCGTTTTATTAACCTTTGTTTTCTTATTTTGCCTTTTTTTTAAGGATCATTTTAATTTCTTAATGCTTCTCAATCCTCTAGGGAGGGATAACCGTGTTATAGGCAAGTTGTTGGCAAGCAGCTCCCCTAAAAACGGCAAAAGGCAAGGGAATCGTCCCTTACCCTTTTTGCCTTTCCAAACTGAGCCTCTTTCCAGAAAATTTATCTTTTACTTTGGAGTCGGTTCAGCTTTCCTTTTAAGACTCGGTTTCGATAGGAAAAAACAGCATACTATCGGGTTCAAATCTCCAGGATATTCCTTCTGGATCTCGACCTTGGCTCCAATCTGCGAAGTATGGTTCACTCCTGCGTTTGTAAATGGTACTGGAATGAACATCCAGCCGCCTTGCAAGTTCAGATTGAATCAGCGCTTTAGAAGCCCTCTGTTCGTCAGTGGGTTCGTTTTCAGGTTCCTCAAACTCCTCGTCATCAGCTAATTCCTGTGGTTGCTGCTCTTTGCGGGCAGGTGCCACAGCTTCTGGAGCATCATTGACATAAGATTGGCGGGAAGGTTCGCTGTCATCAAAGATGCTACCTAGAGTGTTAGCAGTGATAAAGTAATACACTTTGCCTTTGTCTTGATAGTCAAGGGCACTTGCCCCAAATTCTTGGGCTTTTGTATCCAAGTACCGCTGCGCTGCTGCTCCAGAGAGATTCGCTTTCATTGCCAAGTCGAGTGCTGTAACGCGCCCTTGGGTTTCCTGAATCAGCTGATGGAAAAAAGGATTGACTTGCTGGCTCCACTTTTGCCATTGATAGTTTTGCCAAAGCCTTAAACAGATGCCCACCAACACCAGTGCCAGCACTACAGGCCATGCTACAAACAGGAAGGCGATCGCAAACGCCAATGGCAAGAGGACAACAAGAAAACCACTGGCACTACTATTTATTGTTTTTCCAGCCATGTTGCTTCCCTTATGAATTTACTTAGTCTTGATATCGCCATAACTGCCGTTGTGGCATAACAATCTAACTAATCTTTGCAAAGAAAGGGCGATCGCGGCAAAACTAATCGGCAAACAAGCAAAAGTTAAAAAGCAAAAGTCACACAAAAGGCAAAATCAGGTAAAAAAGAGGTGCCATCATTCGCAAAACAGATGATGGCACCCCATAGTTCTCCTTCCCTAACGTCAGCCGGGAAGAAACTTTATCCTACATTCCGCAGGTTCTGGGTAGAGTCAAAGAGATTTTTTGAAAGAGGAGTCAACGGCAAGCTACGCCAAATCAAGCTGTTAGGTCAACAGAGTTGATAATAACGACTGGCATCGGTTCCCAAAAAGCGGAGAATTTTCCGTCGTTCGGGTGTGAGATTAGTAATCTGCTTGAGGTCATCGACAATCAGCAGATACACCGCCTGGAAACTCAGAAACACCCAACGCAAACTAGGACGCTGAGTTAACTTACCCGCTTGATTGTTGATGGCTTCGTCGGTCTGCTCTAGAGCTTGACGTAACTGGCGCTGAGCCAAAGCGTAGACTAGTAGACACAGTCCCATAACCATCGCCAAAGCTTCCACACGTCTGGGAGACTTGACAAAGATGCTGGAGGTGAAGAACAACGGGTCTTTGAGAAAACGAAACCCCCGTTCATTGCTTTGTTGGTCTTTGTACTCACTCAGCGCCTGGTCTGGACTCAGCTCGATAGCATCTAGAACATTAGTCGCGAGGATAAAGCGACCGGCTCGGAGCATCTCCACTTCAATCACTTCTGGGTTAGGAACCACAGTGGCTTGAACAGAATAAGTGATACGGCTGGGTGCTTCATCTTGGCGGGGGCGACCAGCTTTATCGTAGTAAGCTTGAGGGATGAATTTGAGGTCTTCTAGACGGTGGTACTTCAACAATTGCTCGAACTTCACTGCCGCCGCACGAGCATCAGGTTCACAAGCGAACTCTTGAGTTGAGAGTTGCCGAAGTTTAACTGATTGTTGCTTATATTCTTTGTCGATGCGCTTATGCAATTGCTGGATGTCAGCCTGTTTACGCTGTTCACTCTCCACAATGAACCAGCGCTGTTGGACCCCACCATAGCAGCTTTGACGCTCGGCAAGGCGATAACCTTTGAGGCGGCTGGTCTGCCATTCATTGGCTTGAATCTCCAACAAGACTACCTTGGCTTGAGCAAGGGTCAGGGGTACTCGTGTTAGCCACTTGAGCTGTTTCATCGCTATCAAGTTGTCAGCCGTGTACAAGGCACTGTCAGCAACACACAAACCTTCAAATGTCCATTGCTCTCGAAATTTCTCAAATAGTTTAGTGAAGCTGGTTTTGTCATCTTCATTGCCGTCAGCTACGCGCAGGAACAACGGCACATCTCCATCAGCCGTGCAAACCGTATCGATGATGAACTGTTTGAGGTCAGGTCTGTGGTCTCTTGAGTAACCGTGGGTAATAGCGATCGGTTTTGGTTCGTCCCCTTCCGGCTCTTGAGGACTAGCTGACTCGCTTGAGGTTTCCGAATTACTAGTGGCGGCAGACTCCTGGCTCGAAGAGTTCTCGCTACACTCGGATACATACTCTCCATCTACATGAAATGAGCTGGAGTCTAGATGGATGCTTGTCACCGATACCCCAAACTGTTCTACCGCTTTCATTGCCAGAGTTGTGAACACTTGAGTCGCTCCCACTTGGTAGAATTTGTCCAAGGCTCGTCCCAATCGGTCATCATTTAAGTGTTCTGGCTTGACTCCCTCTCCAATCAAATGCTTCGTGGCTTTCCCTTCAAAGAACTGAGCGAACAGATACAACGGAGCAGCCACGAAGCCTAGACCATTAAGAATCATTGCTTTGAGGACTTGTCCTGTACTCACTTGTTCAAGTGAGTGTGTGCCGACTAATTGATTAATTTCATCGACCCAACTCATCTGGTCGATGATGCCTGCCACGATGCCTAAATGATCGATATCTTTGACTTGGATGTTGGTGGGCTGTTGAGTCATTGCTTAAAAATACCTCTGACTCTACCAGCAACCTGCGGAATCTGGGCTTTATGTTTCCTTGGCGCTCTAATCTGACACTTTCAAAGTAGAAGAAGCTGAGCGTCCAAATTCTTCTGGGGCATATTGTAGATGGGCTTCTGCACCAGGCCAAAGGAAAGTCCCTGGAGTGACGGAACGGACGAGGTAGTGCAGGGAATAGACTCCAGCTTCCAGGCGATCGCTATATGCAACAATGCGATCGCGGTAAATCGTTTTGAAGCCAAAGTTATCCTCTTTTGCCTGCAATGCAGCCGTAGAAGTTTGGAAACTTGCATCCACGGCTTCAAACCCGGCTGGGAGCGGATCGCTAATGACCACACGATCCACGGGACGATCGGTAATAATCTCCAAACCGATATCAAACACCTGACCGCTTTTCACCGTCAACGGCTCATCAGAAGCATAGAGGCTGAGCTTTCGCAACACCTTTTCTTCACTAGCGGGACGGATTTCGCGTGTCACCCGTAAGCCGTTAAATCTTCCCGGTTGATTTCCCTGTAGGCGATAGCGGTAGGCAACCAAGTAGTGCAACGTGCCTTGACCAGATTTTTGCACAATCAGATCGTGGTGATCGCGTGGCAACTGGGTCATCGGCACCTTAGAATCCTGGCTGGGGTTGGTGTATCCCTTAAACTGCGCCGATGTCAATTTTTTGCCAGCGAGTTTCACCGTTGCGGCAAAGTTAGGCGGTGTTGGCTGCGTCTGACTATATTCCACCAAAGCCGTGAGTGCTTGAGCGTTGTCATAGGTATTCTGCCAAGTGCCATTTCGTCGCAGTGCGAGGAGACTTTGCAACAACCGATCTAAGATTTCTGGGTTACTCTTTTGCGCGATCGCAAGGCGTAAAGCTTGAGCTTGCGCTGTTGTTGCCGAGTTGAGCCAAGATAAACCTTGGGGTAAATTTACCGTAGCAGTGCGACCCGTTTGATAAATATTCTGCTGGAATTGTTTCGACAGAGTTTGAGATTCTTCTTGCCACTCTGGGAACTGAGATAGGTAACGCGCCAGCTTAATCTGCGTAACCGGATCGAATTGACTGCGCTGTGCGTAGATGTCTGCAAGAAAGTCATTGCGCTTTTCTCCCAGTTCCGCCAAAGCAGAGAGTGCTTCTAGTCGCACCTGATTCTTGCAGAGTGGTTGCTTACAAAAATCATATTGACCGGGGTCTGCAAGAATTTTCTTCAAGTAAGTCGTCAAGCGAGACACCATTCTCGGTTCTATCGTCAGTCCCGCTTTCGAGGCTCTTGCCAAAGCTTGAGCTGCGTAAGGAGATACTAACGGATCGGACTTCTGTTGACCAGGCCAAGCAGCGAATCCACCATCCGGTTGCTGGAGTTTTTGCAGGTGTTCTAGAGATTGGTTCGCTTGTTGAGTCGGGTTGAATTGTGCAAAGGTTTGACCGTATTTTTGAGAAAGCGTTTGCAAGCTGGATGCGATCGCTAATTGACTCGCCGCTGGTTCCAAAAATGGCAATTGCTCATCCTGCAATACTTGACGCGCCGGTGCGGTAATTTCTGGTATCAGCGTACTGGCAAGGGAAATCTCCAAACCTCCCGCATCAGGGACAACCTTTTTATCCACATTCAGGGGAATTTTCACCTGATTTGTAGTTGTACCGCTTTCTACGACTTGTTCGGTAATCTCTAGCGCTTTTACCTCCAAAGGCACTTCAAATGCATCAGCCGTTCCATTCAACTGAGTGGTAAACTTCACCTGAGATTTACCGGGACTTCCCGCCACGATGGGAAAGCGATAAGCACGAGTACCAGATTCTGCTTTCGTTTGCAGATTAGCGGCTTTATTTGCAAACTGAAGAGAACCATTCGCCACACCATTGATTGCCAGATTTCCGGTTTGCTGGGTATTGTTTGTCACCGATAAGCCAGCTTCCAAGCGATCGCCCGGCCGTGCAAACTGCGGCAATATCGGGTTAGACAGCAGCGGTTTCGTCGTGATAAATGTCGCTTCGCCGTTTCCAAAGTGCAGATTACCATCGGTAGCAACTGCCATCACCCGCCACGTTGTCAAGTCATCCGGCAACTTAAATGTCACCTCTGCTTTCCCTGTCGGGTCTGTGAGAACAGAGCCGTTGTAGTAAGCTAAGGCTTGGAAATCCTTGCGGGTGCGGGTATTCGCTGCGCCTGCTGATTGTCCCCCGCCATAACCCCAACCTTTCGGTTTCGTCATTGAGGTTGGTTGCACCACCACATTAGGACGATTATCGCTAAATCGAGTTGAAATCGGCTGCTCTGCATAAACAGTCTGCACCAAATCCGGCGGACGATAACCGCTCAGTTGCAGCACCGCTTCATTTACCGCCATGACGGTAAACTGTCCTTGGGCTGGGTTGCCTTGTGCATCCTTGAGTTCTAGCTGTACGGTTTCTGGGACACCCGGTTCTAGTTGCGTTTGAATGGGGGTAACTTGGACTTTTAAATACTTATCATCCAAGTTAGTTTTAAAAGGAGCAAACCCAATCCGCACCAAGTTTTCTAAGCTTCCAGGTTCCACTTGACTTAGGGGAATGCCTTGGCGAACCAATACCGCCTCTACTGCGGCGTTTGGCAGCATTTCCGGCGTTACTTGGAATTGAATTTGCGGCGCACCCCCTTTCACTTTGGTAATTGTCTTGTACAGGGGTTTATCGCGGACAACGGCAAAGTATAACTCGGCTTCCGGATAAGGAGATTGAATTAAAGCGGTAGCCGTTTCACCCGGTTTATAGGTGTCTTTGTCAAGTTTGACTTCTAAGCGATCGCGATCGCTTTCTCCCCAACTTACCGCATTGCCACCCGTCGCCCAAATTTGCAAATCAGTTGCGGTAACTTCATCCTTGGTATTTGCAAAGTTTGCTCGAATCCGGTAAGAACCCGATTCCGGAGGTGTCAGCGACACAGATTGAGGATTATTTCCAGATTTTACTTCGGTCTGTGCAACTGTCTTATATTCAACCTGATTTTTAGCAGTATTACTGCCTTCTACCACCCGCGTGACGCTGCTAAATTTCATCTGTTGCAGTTCCACGCGCACCCGTTGTCCTTCTATCGCCTTGCCTGTAGGATCGGTAACGATAACTTGGACGGGTAAAGATTGAAGCGCATCCGCAACGAAATTGGATTGTAAACCGATTAAGCGATCGCTTGGCAATACCGTAAATGTCTTAGAATCCGATACTGACAAATTCGACACATCGGAGACTTGCACATCCACCCGATAAGTCATCGGGTAAGGCACATCCTTCGCTATCTTGACAATTTGGCTGTTCCCCTTACCATCTAATACCTGATTTGATTGCAACACATCACTGGAAACAGTCGGACTTTCCTCAGGCCAAAACCACTGTCGCCCAAAGGAAAATTGCTCCCACCCTTTCGGTTTAAAATCAGCTTGCGATCTCGTGACGTAATATTCCGCCTTCCCGCCTTCTACAGGCGCACCAAATAAGTAATTGCTCGTGGATTTCGCTTCAACTTGCTGGTCTTTTAGAGCAAATTCTTTATCTAGATTTAGCTCAACCTTAAAATTAGGCGGTTTAAACTCGGCAACCCGAAAGTCACCCAAAACTTCTACACCACTTTTGCCTTTCGCTTGAATCGAATAATAGCCAAGCGGTTGATTAGTCTTAAACGGTACTTCTAGAGAAAAACTTCCAAATTCATTGGTTTTTTGAGTACCTAAATCCGTGTTTTTACCATCTGGATTTAGGAGAGTGACTTTATAACTAGCATTTTTGTCCTGCTGGATATTTCCATTTTGTAAGTAGTAGGCAAAACCCGTAAACGATGCTTTTTCCCCTGGCTGGTAAAGCTGTCTATCCGAGAAGATTACCCCCCGCGATACTGGCTTCCCATCATCCCATCCAGCATCAACGCCATAGCCATAAGCACCGCTATATTCTTCCGTGCGGACAAATGCCCAATCTTGATTTTCACGAGCAATTACGAGCAATTTAGGCCCTTGTTCAAATCCAGAACTGGATTTTGTGCATTGCTGCATATCCTCACGACGCAACAGTAATGTCCCCGCTTCATCCGTTTTCCCTGATGCACAAGGTACGGGTTGAGGACGAGATTTTGCCTCTAATTTCGACTCATAAATCTCTATAGGTGCAGATGCTACGGGAGAACCATCTGAGAGATGATGCACGCGAATCAATCCCGAATCAGGGAACCACTGTGCAAATACTCCCAAATTAGTCAATTCCACCATTCCATAAGTCGTCGGTTCGCGCCATTGTTGCTTACCATTTTCTTCATAACGATTAGTTCGCGCCTGAACTCCATAAGCTAACATTCCCGTAGCAGTACCCAGTTTTTCCTGGATGGGAACAGGTACATCAATTAACTGATTTTTCTTGCTCGATACCTTGACACTTTGCCAAGAAGTGGGATTCGGTAATAAATCATTCCCATCGCCTTTGGGATAAGCGGAATCTACATAAACTAAATCTGTCGGCTGCAATACCCGATAAGCCGCTTTATACTTTGATTCTGGCAAGTTTACAGTGGAAACATTTAACTGTAAATTTTTACCAGATGGGAAAATATTTAGATTTGATGGTACCCAAATATCTCCAGCTACGTCGCCTGTCTCATATTTGAGCGTAACTGGCTTTTCCAATGTTTGCCCAAACTTATCCTTGAGTTTTTTACCGATAGTAATTGTATAAGTAGTGGCAGGTTCTAATGCCCAAGGGTTGAGACTAACAAGACTTTCTCCATCAGGAACTTGAACCAATTTAGGAGTTTCTTTTGGCGCAGGAGTTACAGTAATATTCTCAATCGCTGAATCGGCATCAAGCCCGTTATTAAATTGCAGTTGAGGGCTTCCTTTGACAAACCGACCATAAGTACCTCCGGCATCGGGTACTCCGTAATATTTAATTATCAGTAACTTCAAAGGCGAATAAGTGGCTAGCTGACTAACATAAGACATCTCGCTAGGTAGATTACCCCGAGTAGGACGCAAACCCGGAGAAAATTCTAAGCGGTAACGAGTCGCTTTTTCTAAAGTCTGCTGCGGTACTAAATTATATGTCCAGTTGCGGGTTGAAGGGTCAAGTTTCTCCTGTGGCTGTTCATTCTCTGAGGGTGTCTCTTTTTTTTCTAAGTCAACTTTCAGCCGTATATCCTTCTGTTTTCCTTCCGGAATTAGCTTCAAATGCTCTTGGACTGAAGCGATATCCAGTTCTACATTTGAGTTAAATTTTAGAGTTGGCTTTAAATCGATAGCTTGATTATCAGGATTTTCAGGATTAGTAGTCGGTAAATTAGTTAGTTTAATCGGTTCAGTATTAAAAGTCCAAGCCAAATCCTTCTCTAAACGATGATTTTTTAGATCCGCCAAACCAGCTTTCAGAGTGACTCTGACTCGCGTCGCTTTCGGCAATGCTTTGTTGGCTTGAAATCCCACCATTCGCGGCGTCAAAAATCGAAATTGTCCCGGTAGCGGCGGCAAAATCTCAAATTGTTTTAGCTTTTGCTGTTGATCGGGGCTATCAAGACTCTCAACAGGAATCAAAGCATCTTTAAATCGGATGCGAATCTGCGCTAAAGGTTCAACCTCCCCAGATGGACTAATTTCCTCAATCCAGTCTGGGAGTTGCGGCGTCGCTAGAGAAGGAACTGCTGGAAGTGGTTCATTTCCAGAGAGATTAATCACGCCACATCCGGCTATTCCCAGTACGAATGCTACGACAACCAGAAACCGTAACCAAATTCTCACGATTGTGCCTATCTGTTGAAAGGATTTATCTGTACTATCATCTGCAAGACGGGAAGACAGCGAATCTGTATCAGGAATTGAAACTGGCATAATGTCTTTCCTCATTGCAGGTAATTCATCGGAGGGGAAACCCCAAGAGTTACCCCTATATGACCCGCTAACAAGAGGTCTACATCTCAACGGCTCAACCTTCCGGCTAGCTTAACAATTAAGCTTAAAATCTTTACTTTATGCTGAGCTAATGCCACTCATGCTTGGTTAAGATCAGACAGTCAGTCTAGGCAAAGCCGTCATGGTCCAGTACGACCCGTTCCTTGATCTGCCATCCTCAGCAGAACTACCAGATTCTGACGATACCCCTGTGGATAATGAACTGTAAAACCTAGTTCTCCACTTGCTAAGAGCAATTCTAGCTTTGCTCCAGCAAGAGCGTATGGACTGGTTTTTTGGGCTAAACATGGGTATCTACTACATGACAGATAGAGCTAATGAGATTGGTTTGGGAATTGGACGCGGACGAGGCACTTATCAGGGATGGACGCGGGAATGGTTGTACTGGTATGACTGCGAGGGAATTCGGTTTCCCACTCCTGAAGAGCAAGCTGAACAAGCACAACAACAGCTTGGATCGCTAATTGCCAAGTTAAAAGAAAGGGGGATAGATCCCGATATTCTCAAGCTTTGCTGGTTAACTTTTGTACATCCTACTACTTAAGCGAATTTCATTTGACCTAGATGACACCTTCCGAACGAGGATGCGATCGCTTAAGTAGGCAATGCCACTTACTCTTCTGGGAGAGATAAAAGCATTTAGTGTTTTGCGCGTCTATCTGCTAAAAAAGTCCGGAAAGTTCGCTGCAACTTCAGTATGTAAATGAGTGAATCTGTGAAAAAGCAAGATTCACGCGGCGAGTTGGTTGTCGAGACATGAATATTATAAGTCAGAAAGATAATTTCGAGCAGGATACCAGCCTTAAGGGTAAGAGCAAAAATAATTTCAACGGGTGGCTATTAAAAATAGTCACTGTTGTAGCTTTAGTTTACTTAGTCTTAGTTCCATTCGGACGAATCAAAAAAGTTGAACCGACGGACGTAGCAATTTTTACCATTATCCTGTTGTTTAATTCAGGTTTGGTAGAAAGATTAGCCAAGCTACAATACAAAGATGGCGAAGTAACAGTAGAACTCAATGAGATCAAGGAAGAACAAGAAAGGCAAAAAGAAAATTTAGATGCCCATAAGAAGTTGATTGAACGCTTAGCGGAGCTGGAGCAGAAGGCGGCTGCCAACCCTCAGCAAAAAGAAATTATCAATAAATTCTTGCTAAATGAAGACGAGCTAAAGCATCTCAAAAGGTTAGCAAGCAATGAGCCAGTCCTCGATTACGTAAAACGACAAAGTTTCAAACAGGAATTGCGGCGCTTACGCACACTAGGCTTTATCGAAAGTCTTCCGGAAAAACACATTGGTTCAATGAAAGATGGAGGAAATTTGAGGAACTATGTAAGAATTACAGAGCGTGGGAGAGAGTATCTAGAACAGATATAACAGACAGAACACAGACAAAGAGAAACTGCGACAATTGAGTAAAGAGTGGAAGTTCAACATCAGCACATTTTATTTTGGTGCTGATATGTCTTGGATAGGATCGCTCGTAGATAAATCTTATGATAGAGGGCGGTCACATCCCATTAAAACACCATAGCCCCACAAATCAGTTACTTGAATCTGATTCCGGTAAGTGCAATGGTTTCAGTGAAGATAATCTAAGTCTTCTTTAGCAGAGGGTTAAGCGATGAAACAACCCAAGCTGTTGATAATTAAGATTTGGCAACACAAGAGATTTTGCATATTGTTGGCTTTGGTGTTGATGTGCCGAAAGGCGTGATCGCGATCGCATCCCTCCTTGGTTCCCGTTTACTGCACAGTTGAGGATTTAGAGTTCTTGGGAGTTTTCAGCAATCCAAGCGGATAGGCTCTCTTGATCTTCCACACCATCCACAAGATTAATCATCATTACTACCGCTTCTGGTTCTGGTGCCACTAATTTATAGCCATTCAGTCATAAAAAAACGTCGATGACAGCAAGAGCGATTCGCTTGTTGCCATCGACGAAACTATGATTTTTTGCCAGACCATAGCCGTAGGCTGCTGCCAGATCAAACAGCTTTGCATTTTCACTGTAAGAGAATAAGTGCCGAGGTCTGGCTAGACTCGCTGAAAGTAACCCTGCATCTCTCAATCCAGACCTCCCCCCATGTTCTGCAATTAGCTCTTCATGTATGGCGCTTACTGCTGTCTCAGGCACCCATCTGGGTTCCTTCATTTAGCTAATTCACGAAAGGCATTGCGGTAGTTTTTGCGGGTTTCTGCAAAAGCCTGCATCGCGGCTTCAAAATCAGGATCGTAAGCAGTTATTTGAACTCCATCTGGAGTTTCTGTCAGGAAAATGCTGTCTCCCTCACTGACATTTAGCTTCTGTAATACTTCTTTAGGGAAGGTTGCTCCTAAAGAATTGCCAATCCGTCGAATCTTTAGAGTATGCATACTATCACCTCTTAATTGGATAGTAACTACATATGTTATAACATAAAGTTATAGAATAGAATCCCCTTGTTTAGTCATTAAGTTTTTGAAAAATTTTCCTGATTCAAAGGTGCGATCGCGTCTATCCAAAATCGCTCTAATCTTCTAAAGCGCGATCGCATCTATCCACAAAATAGTTAAACAGGCGAGACGGACGCACTTTGAAGGTTGGTAGCGTTCTTATCTTTTTTCAATTGTGCTTCGATTGCATCGCAGGCAACTTTAACCCCGTTTTCTGCTCGTACCTTATTGCCAACTTCTGCGGCTTTAGCCTGGTAGCGAGGTTCGCGCAACAGGCGATCGAGTTCCTTAGCCGCACGGGAAGCTGTGTAGCGATCGCGATCAATAGTCCGTCCGACTCCTAAACGAGTAATGCGTGCTGCATTATCTGGTTGGTCGTTACTAAAGGGTACAACCAACATCGGGCGACCGGAACGCAATACCTGCGCGGTTGTGCCCACGCCTCCTTGATGCACAATAGCAGCAGTCCGATGAAACAGTTCCGAGTAGGGAGCGTAGTCAAAAATAGCAATATCTTTAGATTGCAACTCTTTTGGCAGAGAGGGGTTATTGTTGCCAACCAGCAATACAGCCCGATGACCCAACTTTAAGGCAGCTTTGGCACTTTCGAGGTAAAACTTGTCAGCAACCCACACGGCGGAACTTCCCAAAGTAAACACAATTGGCGGATCTCCCGCATCCAAAAATGACGCTAGTTCCGGAGATAGACCAGTATTGCCATTGCGATCGTAGAAAGTAAATCCGGTAACGCAAGTCTGTTTTGGCCAGTCGGGTTGAGGAGTTGCGAGAGCTTCTGAAAATAAAGCCAGCACTAAGTCGGGGGAGTTCATCCCTTCAAACATAGAATCAGCAAGGGGAGATAAACCAAGCTGTGTCCGTAACTGTCGCAGGGGTTCATCCCACGAGCTGAAACGATTTTTAGCGAGGCGGATGAGCGCTCCATTAAACCCAGGGCCAAGTATGCGTAGATTCAGCCAACTGGGGAAAGTCGCCACCACTGGGGGATCGTAGGCGGAGAGGAACGACATCGGAGACAGTACGCTGGAAACCCAACGAATTCCCGTTTTCTCAACAACGGGCGTTGCTGCGAAGCTGAGGGGGTGCGTCACCAACAGGTCTGCATCGCGCACTGCCGACATCAGATCCTCATAAGTTTCTTGGACATAGGGTAAGATTGCTTGGCGAAAGACGTATTCTGTACCGTTTTGCTTGTCCATGATCAGACGCACAAGTTCTCGTTGCTGTTCAACGTCTGTGGGAAAATCGGGACGGACTGGGTGGAACTCAAGACCAGCCGCTTCGATTTTGTTACGGTAGAACCCAGCTGTGGCAATTACTGCTTGATGCCCGCGTGCCTTTAATTCTAGGGCTATCGCTATATAAGGATGCAGGTCGCCTAGGGAACCATAAGTGTGTAGAACAATCTTCATAACGGCTACCGTATCTTTTTATAGATGAGTTACTTGTATTACTACAAAACTACGGCGGTTTAAGGGTACTTGCTTCATCCGATTGGCTGACCCTAGTGGGTGATTAGGAAGAATTACCCATCATTGTCTTGAGGTGGAAGCGTACCATCTGCCAGTTTCAAGCGCTTAGAGGGAAGATGCGATCGCGCATCCCCTAAAAACACCCTCATCCGGTAAAGGCGATCGCCACAATGAAGATAAGGGGGTAAGTCTTCGTTGGCGAAAGGGTTAAGCGATGAGACAACCCAAGCAGTGGCAAATCCAAATGCAGGAACTCTTTTGGCGTTGGGGGAGAAACAAGAAATTTCGCGGATTCTTAGCATTGGTGTTGCTGGGTTTAACCGTGCGATCGCTTCCTTATCTGGCACCCGTTCGCGCCAAAGATATTGCCCAGGATACGCAAGCGATAGAATTTAGCGATCGCAATGGGCTTCCTTTAGGAAGGTTGCTGACCCGCGACCAAGAGCATACCGCTGTGGTGCCGCTGAATCAAGTTTCGCCCCACTTTATCAACGCGATTCTAGCTGCTGAAGATGGCTCATATTATCATCACGGGGCGCTGGATCTGAAGGCTGTAGCGCGATCGCTTAAAGATTCACTTCAGGCGAAAAGGATTACCTCCGGTGCATCCACGATTACGATGCAACTAGCGCGGATGTTAGATCCCGTTCCCCGCACCTTACCGGGCAAGTTGCGCGAAATTTGGCTATCTTGGCGCATCGCCGCCGGGATGAATAAAGATGCAATCCTCTCTGCTTACATCAATCGCCTGCCAATGGGGGGGAATATCTATGGGTTAGAAGCTGCATCCCGTAACTATTTCGATATTCCGGCAAGCGAACTCAATCTTGCCCAAGCAAGTCTTCTCGCTGCTGTTCCGAATAATCCCACTTACTTCAATCCCTACGACCATTGGAAACGCCTCAAGAAGCGGCAGATTTATGTTCTGAATCGCATGGTTGAGGATGGTTATATTACTCGCACGCAAGCAGATCGAGCCTATAAAGAAGAGATTTCCCTAGCACCTCGACAACAGGGAATTATTGCCGCACCTCATTTTTTATTTTGGGTATCTAATCAACTATCTAATTCTTCAATTCAAAATCCAAAATCTTCGAGCAAAGCTCCAGAAACCGCTATCCCCAATCGGATGTTCCAGATCCGCACCAGCATCGATCGCCCTTTGCAGCAATTTGTGGAAGCGCAAGTGCAGCAAGTGATTCGTACCCTCACCCCCAATAATGTTCATCATGCTGCTGCCTTAGTCATTGACAACCACACGGGGGAAGTTTTGGCTTATGTGGGTTCTCCCGATTACTTTAATGAAGCACAACTCGGTCGCAACGACGGGGTACAGGCATTACGTCAACCCGGTTCTACTTTGAAGCCTTTTTTATATGAATATGCCCTACAAAACCGCACGATTCGCCCGAATACTATCTTGGCGGATGTGCCAACCCATTACGCGATTCCCGGCGCGAAACTCTACAGTCCTACAGATTATGATGAAACTTTTTTAGGGCCAGTACGAGTTCGCGTAGCTTTGGCAAATTCCCTGAATGTTCCGGCAGTGCGGGTATTAGAAAAAGTCGGCGTGCAAAATTTTCTAAATCATCTGCATCAATTAGGATTTGAGCATTTAAATCGGTCGCCCGAACATTACGGATTGGGACTAATTTTGGGTAGCGGTGAAGTCAGTTTATGGGAGTTAACGAGGGCGTATGTTACTTTAGCAAGACGTGGAGAAGCCACACCGCTAGTCACAACATTCTCCAACCTGCCATCTGCCAACCGAAAACCTTCCAAAGTGCCATCTGCCAACTCTTCCACCTGGGGATTGATTGCGGATATGTTGAGCGATCGCCATGCTCGTGCAAGTGCCTTTGGGGTAGACTCAGTGCTAGCTTTACCATTCCCCGCAGCAGTTAAAACAGGCACTTCCTCCGATTTTCGAGATACTTGGACGGTCGGGTTTACCACCGACTACACCGTAGCCGTGTGGGTGGGCAATTTTAACGGCGATCCCATGCGACAAGTTTCGGGGGTGACAGGTGCAGCACCCCTCTGGAATCGCATCATGTTACACCTCCATCAGAATCGAGAACCTGCCATCTTTCCCCCTCCAGAAAATCTGGTGCAACGCCCAATCTGTGCAATTTCTGGCTTACGCCCTACCCCAGACTGCCCCTCAGTAGTGCAAGAATATTTTTACGCAGAAGATATTAGCGATTATGAGCGTCAGTCAGGTACTGCGAAGTTGCCTCCAGAGTACGATGAATGGTTAGCAAGGCAGCATCAACCGAGTTTTGTCTCTAGTGGCGTCAAGATTTTGTCTCCTCACAATGGCGATGTTTTCTTATTGCACCCAGGTGAAAAAACGAATTCCAAAGGCACAGAGAATGTACAGACAGAAATGCAACAACTAGAGTTTAAAGTCGCTGGAACGCGCAGCCAGTCAGTAGAGTGGTGGTTGAATGGGGAAAAGTTAGCGACGCAGCCATCGAATTCCCTATTTTGGCAGCTTCGTCCCGGTCAGTGGACTTTGGAAGCAAGAAGTGGGGAAAAGACTGATACGGTAAGTTTCCAAGTGCAGTTAGGTAAATATCGGCAGACACGCCGGGGTTTCTCGCTCAAGTCAAATTAAACCGTAGTATTAACTGGGTGGTTCGGATGCCTTTCCCTCAAACACATCGTTAATGATTGCCAGTCCTTGTATTACACGCAGTAGCCGATCCTCTGACAAATTGACAAACATTTAGGCAATTTTGGCATGAGTTGTCTGGCGGAGTTTCTGAAGATATTCAAATCTAGCCTGAGTCAGTTTTAGGTAGGGCTTACGCACGTCAACACGCTGTAGGGGCTTTTTGATTGCTATGCCCCTACGATAGAATCAGGGATTCACTAATTAACTGCGTAAGTCTTGTTAGGGAAAGGCTCTAGCGCTAAATCACCCGCAGGGTATTAGTCATAGCGAGTTGGATTGATTAGTCGTAATCTTAATCGACTTTGAAAAATACAAAATTTTTTGGTGCAATATTGCAAAATTATGCGATGCCTGCTATTGACACCCTTGTTGTGACAGGTAGAAGATAGGGGCGATCGCTTCCCCCAGATTAAATATGCGCTTAAGTTTTTCTTTATAACAGTTTGTAACTGTGATAGCATCTATTCTGTCTTTTCCCTAAACAATTAGTGGAATCAAAATCCAGCGCTTTTACACTTAGGAGGATCGAAATGGCACTTAGCGACCAGCTCTTGAACCCAAGCAAAAAGGCTGAAGTTGTAGATGACTTCTGCAAATTGCTCGATGAGGAGGTCGCTTCCAAGTCAGGTATATCTGGTCTTGCCATAAAGGCAGGCTACAACGCCGTCAAGGGTATAAAGCCAGGGTACATTGGCTACGCTGTCGAGCAGTTCCTGCCAGGATGGTGTACAGCACTCGATCCCATTTGGAGCGAGAGTGTCCAGAAAGGAGATCCAGTCGCGCACTTCATTGCCAGCCGCTCTCCCGCAGCAGATGCTATCCTGAGCGTTACCGATGCCAGGATGGAGAGCGTCAGAAGCAGCCTCGTATTGGGTACCTATAAAAAATTGCGCGGCTCGGCTAAGAAAAACGTGGAGGAAGGGATACCGGGATTGGCTAAGCTTCTCGAAAAACACACCTTGGTCTGAACGAGAAGGGAACGGTAACACTCTGGTGCGGGTCCCTGTCCAAACAAGAGTGTGGAGTACGGTAGAGCTGTTCAACCCGATGTCTCTACTTACAAAAAAAGCCGTTCTCTTGGTATCAGCCTAATTCAATCAGCATTTCTATCGTACTGACGCGAAAGCCGCAGGAAGAAAATAATCGCCGCGCCGCCTCGTTAGCAACAGTCGTATCGAGGCGAATTTGTTTGACTCCAATCGAGTTAAAGCGTTCAATCGCCTGCATCACCATCGCCTTCGCAATTCCAGCTTGGCGATATTCCTCTTCAACCCAGAGGTCGTGAATAAAAGCATATTCTTGTAAACGGTAAATGGGGATTTCCCGTTCTACCGTCGCCACCAGAAACGCCACCACTTGCTTATTTTCAGCCTCAGCGACTAGGAAGATATTGCGATCGCGTTGCGGTGGCGCATCCAGCGATGCACTAGACGCTATCCTACCCAACCACTTCTCATAACGCAACTCTGGATTCGGCAAGAATCCATACTTTGCTGAATCCCAAGCTTCATGCAAGGCACAAATCTTGGCAACCATCGGGAGGACAGATGGCACGTCAGCCGGTGTAGCAGGGCGGATAAGCATATTTCAGTCTTTTGATGCTGAAACTGTATACTTGCTTATCCGTAGCATAGAAATGAAACATCTGGCAAAGGTGCCCGCACTTCGTGCCGCTTCGCTAACAGGCTAAAGTCTGGCGCTATACAAACAAAGACTGCCTACGCAATCTTTATAATGTTTGTTTCAGTCCGCGCAGGCAAACTACCCTTGGGGAAGCTGCGATCGCATCTACGTTTGTATAGGCACGAATTACATTCATTGGGTATTTTAGTAACTTATGACTCCTGAAAAGTTTTCCAATCCTTTTTTAAATCTCAATTATGAGTCTGCCTTAGAAGCTTTAGGCGATGATTATTTTGATCGAGTAGCAGCGGCAGACTTTCCTAAATATATTCTGCGCTTTCGCAACGATGAATTATTACCAATATTGGGACTGAAACCAGACACGGTGACAGACGATGATTTTATCGAAGCATTTGGGATGTTTCAAGGAGTTAGACCATTTTTAGCTTTGCGTTATCACGGCTATCAATTTGGAGAATATAACTCTCGCTTAGGCGATGGCAGAGGATTTCTCTACGGACAAGTGCGCGGTACGGATGGCGAACTTTATGACTTTGGAACGAAAGGGTCTGGTACGACTCCGTATTCTAGAGGCGGCGATGGTAGACTCACGCTTAAAGGTGGTGTCAGAGAAGTTTTAGCTGCTGAAGCACTTCATTATTTAGGAGTTCGTACTTCCCGCTGTTTATCAATGATTGAAACGGGAGAAGGACTCTGGCGAGGCGATGAACCTTCTCCAACAAGATCCTCGGTAATGATTCGTTTCAGCCGTTCCCACATTCGTTTTGGAACATTTGAGCGATTGCACTTTTTTGGACGCAAGGATTTAACTGAAAAGCTTTTAGACCATGTAATTGAACAATATTATCCTCACCTCAAAGATAAGCAAGACCGCTACATTCTGTTTTATGCAGAATTAGTCAAGCGGGTTGCAGAACTTGTTGCTCAATGGATGTCCGTTGGGTTTTGTCATGCGGTTTTAAACACCGATAATATGTCTATTACTGGGGAAAGTTTCGACTATGGTCCCTACGCTTTTATTAACACCTACGACCCCAAATTTACTGCTGCCTACTTTGACTATTACGGACGGTACAGTTACAGCAATCAACCAGGGATCTGCCAGCTCAATTTAGAAATGCTCCAACAACCTTTATCTGCGGTTATTCCTATGTCAGAGATGGAAGTTGCTCTATCCCAATTTGCTGAGCATTATAACCGAACTTACACCGCGCGGATGATTGGTAAACTGGGATTCGAGAATCTGCCCAATTTAGCCGCAGAAGAATTAGTGATGCAAACCCTGAAACTGCTGGTAGAAACACAAGTAAGCTATCACGGTTTCTTTTGGGAAGTAACAAATCAGTTTGACCGCAATTGGCGTGACGATGCGAGAAATATTCTGAAAGCAGATGGATTCTTGAATGCGCCTGAGGCTACAGCATTATTGGAAGACTGGAGAAATTTATACCTGCAAACTTTACTCAGTTTCCCAGATAGCGAACTGGATAATATAGCAGCACGGCTGCGTCGTCATAATCCTAAAACTGCGTTAGTTAGACCAGAAATAGAAGCGGTTTGGGAGAAAATTGACCAAGAAGATAACTGGACACCGTTTTATGAATTGATTGAGCGACTGAGATTTCACAAGAATGCGATCGCTTAATCTTCATTACTTGGTTTTCCTCTGTTTGTAAATGGCGTTAATCTATTGACATAAAAGAGATATAGCCATTTCTAACTCCTTCAAAAAAACAAAAGGAGAGATAGTGTAAATATCTCTCCTTTTGTTTTTTTATCAGCACATCCTATTGCACAACAACTGATTTAACTTCTTCATTTGGGGCGAGAAATGTTCCACCTACTTCTATCGTATGGGGACTCTTGAAGGTTAATTGAGCATCAGGCTTCTGGCAAGCTATCATTGTCTTGACGTGTTCCGCTTCATCATCTCGAATGTTTACAAACACATCGTAGAGGTTGTTAATGACGGGACGGCGTTCTTCTGGAACTCCTCCAGTTTGAAACTCATCGAACATATACAAGTCGCCGTCTCGATAGTAATTGATGGCAATTTGTGGGGCAGATGTAGCTTTTAATTCTGATTCATTTTCTTGCAAAAATGTATCGTAAGTATGATAAGCGTGTCCTTCAACTAATTCCATGAAATTGTAGGCAGAACGAGGCGAGAGAATGTAAAGAACAACGATCACCCAATAATAAAGTAAAGCAGTATGTTGTGCTAAAAATCTATCGAACCACTGCTGATTACCCCCTAAAGATTCCATAATCAGGAGGTGATGGAGTTCGTTCCAAGATTCCGCAAAGTGAACTTTTAACCAATCTGCTCTGCGCCACATTCCAACTGTTTCGTAAAGGTGCAAAACTGATAAATAGGCAAAGTAAGGAACACGAGCAACTGTTTCTAGGACGTAAAAACGGGGATAAGGGCGATCGCGGTAAATTGTGTTGATAACAAAGACTAATACACCGACAAGTAATCGAATCATTTGAAAAACCTCAAATATTTTGATTTATTGAAGAAGTTGAGCGGGAAGGAAGGCTGTTCGTTCCCTCTATTTGCATCCTACTCAACTCCTAAAAATAGAAAATCCGTAAATCTGACAGTGGCTGGAAGGACACTATAGTTACCAAAAGTAAAAGATTGACCCGCTGCAACTTGTCCAGAGCTTTATTAAGAAAGATTAAAATATTTGGCGGGAGCTAACTTCAGCGTCCCTCTGTTCAGAAGATTGGTCAGAATAAGCAAAGAAAAGAGCGATATCTAGAGGCATCAATGCTTAACAGCAGCCAGTGCATAGAGACAAAATGCCCAATCCAGTTCACCGTGGACTTAATCGGCAGTAAATGGTCTATTCTGATTCTCAGAGAGTTGTTTACAAGCGATCGCCGTACCCACGAGTTCCTAGAAGCATTGCCTGGAATTAGCACCAAAACGCTGATGATACGGCTCAGAGAACTAGAAGAGTATGGTTTAGTGGAACGCCGAGTCTACGCAGAAATTCCTCCCCGCGTAGAGTATTCGCTCACCCAGAAGGGGCGAGAAATTCAACCCGTGATGACAGCGCTAAAGCAGGTGGGAGAACGATGGCTCAACCGAGATGCTTGTGTTTGTCCTCTTGATGGGATAGCTTTCTAGGAAAGGTCGCCTGCGTGACGCCGATTCCTAATAACAGCAATCTATGGTCAAAAGATGGGCAAAAGATATCGTTCGCCCTCATTAACGCGCTTTGTGAGCCGGGATGGGCAGTTGAACATCGTGCGGCGAGGGGTATCGGGATTTCATCGGGGCGATTTATATCATTTGCTGCTTACCCTTTCCTGGGGATGGTTCTTAGCGCTGTTCAGTCTGTTGTATTTAGTCTCCAACACGGTATTTGCCCTCATCTATCTAGCTGGAGGAGATTGCATCCAGAATGCTCAACCGGGTTCCTTCCTTGACGCCTTCTTTTTCAGCGTCCAGACGATGGCGACTATCGGCTACGGTGCGATGTATCCGCGTACGCCTTACGCGAATGCGGTGGTGACAGTCGAAGCGCTGGCGGGTCTTTTCGGAGTGGCAATGGCGACTGGACTGGCGTTTGCGCGGTTCTCCGTGCCAACGGCGAGGGTGATTTTCAGTCGCGTGGCAGCGATCGCTCCCTATGATGGGGTGCCGACTCTGATGTTTCGGACGGCTAACCAGCGGCGCGACGTAATTGTAGAAGCGCAGATCCGGGTGACTTTAGTTCGCAACGAAGTCAATCGGGAGGGAGAATTCATGCGTCGGTTTTACGATCTCAAATTAGTTCGCAGTCATACATCCATGTTTGCATTGAGCTGGACGGTGATGCATCAGATTGACGAGACGAGTCCGCTTTATGGGGTTACGGTAGACTCCCTGGCTGAGTCGGAAAGCGAGATCGTCGTGATGCTGACTGGGTTAGACGAAATCGTTTCACAGACGATCCATGCCCGTCACTCCTTTGCCACGTCCGATATCCTGTGGAATATGCGTTTTGTGGACATCTTATCTAGGATGCCGGACGGGCGGCGCTCGATCGACTATACCCGCTTTCATGATGTGATGCCGATAGAATCTGTCAGGGCTAATAAGTAGCTGGAAAAAGATAGTTTTCCCTTCGCCTAAGTTCAGCAAACCCTATTGGAGACAGAGACTCAGGTAGTTTAACAATGGTTTTTTTCCTAAGACTTAATATCATTTTCTTTCAATTGTCACCTGCCAAGTTTCCAGTGTGGTACCGACAGATTGATCGAGATTTGTCAAGGCATTGAGATAATCAATCGTTGCATCCAGTTCTCGGTTTCTTGCCTCTACTAAATTATTCTGAAAACTCACAACCTGAAAAATTGACCCTCTTCCCAATCTCAGTTTTTCTTGTTCTATTTGTAGTGTTCTCTCAGCCAATTGCCTTGCTTGCTGGGCAAGTTGCACCTGTCGAAGACTTAGATTTACATTTCTAACTCTATCTGTTACTTCAATATCGATACTTTGACGCAGACTTTCTAAAGTATTTTCTGCTTTCTGGAAGTTTACTTGACTTCGTTGATAATCTCGTTCCACAGTAAGATCGCCGAAGGTACGGGACAAGATTAACCCAGCTGTTAGTTGGATTGTGTCATCTAAGGAATCGCCGTAACCTGCATCTAAGTCTAAGTTCCAGCGCCGGTTATTATCTGCAATTAATCTTTCAAATTTTGTTCTTTCCAAGCTGAACTGTGCTTGCAAATAATCCGGTCTGTTTTGAAAGGCAATTTGTTTTAGATTATTTAAATCTAAAGACTTCGATTGCAATACTATTTTTTCTACAGGTTCAATATTAAGAGTTTGCTCGATATCTAGAATATCTAACAAAGTTAATTTGACAGACTCCAAATTATTCCGAGCCTCTAACAAGCTGACTTCTCTATTTGCAATGTCTGTCTGGCTTTGAACAATTTCAACTGGCGCGAGTCGCCCAGCCTCAATCAAGGCTTGGTTAAATTCTAAAATTTGGCGGGCGCTTTCTAGAGAAATCTGCTCAATATTCAGTCTTTCCTGCGCTCTAAGTAAATTGCGGTAGGCTAAGATAGCTTCAGTGATGGTATTAATGAGAGTTGATTTTAAACCTTGAATATTTGCTCTTTCATCGAGTCGAGCAATTTCAATAGGAGCTTGATTAACTGCAACACCAGCACCTCGTAATAGAGGTTGAGTTAAACGTAGCTGAAGATTTGAGCCAAATAGATTGTTATCTCTATCAACATTGAAATTATTTATATTTGACGTTTGACCGTTCGTTTCCCAACCAAAACTCAGCCTACCTCCCGTAGGAACCGTGACCTCAACAGTGGCACCAACACCAAGATCGCTATTCGTGCTAGTGTTTCCACCCGAACCAAAGCGATCGAGATTAAATGATAATCTAGGCGTAAAATCAGGGACAAATCTATCTTCTGCCACTGCTAAGTCTTGTCTTTGGGCGATTCTTTCTAAATAAGCATTTTTGATATCTTTATTGTTTTGCAATACCAAGATAACAACATCAGCTAGGGTTAATTGAATCCCCCGCCCAGTTGTTACGGTTTCTTGTTGGTTGGGTTTTGGTTGCGCTTGAGCCAATAAAGCGGCTGGTTTCCTGGCTTCAGAGAACGTCTTTAAAATTGACCGAGATGCGGCAACGGGAGGCGAAGATTGGGGGCGAATACTTTTTGCCGATGGGGAGATACTAGATCCCTCCAACTCTGTTTGTAAAGGCGGGCTAGTAGTCGGAGAGGGTGGGAATTGTCTTGGCTGGGTGTTAAGCGTAAAAGTTGGACTGGTTTTAGTTGCGAGTGGGGAAAGAGAAGAAGGAGCGATCTCATTCTTTACACCAGTTCCCCCTAAAACTATTGCTTTGCCTATGTTCACCCCCGGACTTTCTGAGACTGGAGCCGTTTTGAGCTTTGCTCTATCCGCTGGCGGAACCATAATCGGGCGTGCGAGTTCCGGCGTCTGTGTCTGAGCTGCTGTCCGAACATTAGCTGTCGTCGCTCTTACCGCCGTTGAATGAAGCTTAAAAACGGTGGCTAACGTTAACGTCGTGCCTAAAGTTGCAGTCACAAGCAGAACGACCCCCCCAAAAAGAGAGCGGATAGGAGGCAAAAACCTACCGCTAGAAACTGGAGGTTGGGCATTTGGGTTGTCGTGCTTGTGCATGATCGCGGGTAGCTTTTAGCTGGTTGATTTTAGATTTTAGATGGAACAATTGCCCATTTAATCCAAAATCTGAAATTGGGCAGCTTGACACAATGCCTATTAGTGAGGCTAAGAGTTACGCAGTGCTTTCACGGGATCGAGTCGGCTAGCTCTCACAGCAGGTAAAAACCCCGCGCCTACTCCCACCAAAAGTGCAGATCCTAAGGACAAGGCAGCCGTCTTGCTTTCAAATTCGTAAGGTAACTTAAAAGTTTCGGCGACAACCATCGTCAAGCCATGCACCGAGATAATAGCGGCAGTTCCCCCCAATAAACTCAGGATTGCCGCTTCCAGAATAAATTGCAGCAAGATGTCCCGCCTTTTTGCCCCAATTGCCCGCCTCAGCCCAATTTCTGGGGTACGCTCCATTACTGCTGCGATTGTGATATTGGCAATGCCGACGCCACCGATGAGTAGCGAAATGATTCCCACGGCTGTCAGCCCATTGGATGCCATTTCCAAGGTTTGCTGCTGCGCCAAGATTTCGTCTACGTTGTTCCAGGCATAAACCTCTTTGCCTGGGAAGCGCTGCTCCATCAGTTGCTTGGCTTTGTCTGCCAAATCTTCTAAGTCTTCTATTTTGTAAGGGCGTATCTTGAAGGAGCCAAGGTCGCGGCTACCCGTCAGGGCGTAGTAAAACGACATCGGTATCAATACCTCACCTTCAGGTTCCCCAAAAGATGGGGTAACGGTTGGCACGACCCCGACAACGACGTAGGGTCTTGAATTAGCATAAATGGTTTCTCCAACAGCTTTCTGACCTTTAAAAAGTTTGTCTACTAAAAATTGATCGAGCACCACGACAGGGCGATAGTTTTCAAAATCGGCAGGAGTGAAGAAGCGCCCCGCTACCAATTGCTTTCCCGACGTGAGCAGAAAGTCTTGAGTAACAGACCTCATATTAGGTTGGGCTTCTTCATCCTGAAATAAGGTTTGAGGATTCGGATAGAACCCACTAGAAGCACTGATTGCCCGCACGCCCTCTAGCCGCTGTCGCAAGTATTCCATGTCTTCTGACCGGAGTTCCCCATTCATGTAGAGAGAGACTTGAGGGGCGTCTCTCTCAGCGAGTTGCTTGGCAATTACCGCTCGACTGATGCTGCCCACTTGAAGCGTGGCGCTGACTGCTGCTACACCCATAAAAACGCCCAAAGTGGTAAGGGTAGAACGCACAGGGTTACTGCGTAGGGAGTTACAGGTGAGCGCGAGGAGGTCGAAGGGGGAGAGGCTCATATCAACTTAAAAATTAGGAATTACCAATTACTTCTCATGTTTCTTTTTTCTGTTTCCCAGGCTGAGCATGAGAGCAAGGATATTGATTACCAATTACCGATTACCAATTACCAATTACCAATCACTTTTCATCTTTCTTTTCTAATTTCTCTTGAACAATAACCGGCGTTCCTGGCTCTAGGGAAGCATCAGGCGGCGGCAGCACCACTGAGTCCCCCGGTTGCAAACCTGAAGTCACTTCTACGGTTGTTAATCCCTCTAGCCCCAAAGATACGTCCCGTTTTTGCGCCTTGCCTTGATCTCGTACCCAGACAAAGGGTTTAGAACCAGAGCGCTGTATGGCTTCCGTATTCAAAACCACGACGTTCTGGCGCTGCTGCAAAATGATTTCGACGCTGACTTGGCTGCTAGGAATTAATCTGCGGGTGGGTTGGTCAAGCTTGACAGTTGCAGGCACCGTGGCTTGTCCGGATTGGCTTTCCTGCTCGCTGCTGCTAGAAGTGCTAGCGATCGCTTGGGGATACAAGCTTTGCACTCGTCCGGTAAATTTCTTCGCATCGGGACCAATCACACTAATGCGGACACGTTGATTGCTCTTCACTTTGGCAGCATTGAGTGTGGAAAGATTGAGTTTCACCAACTCTTGTGTCGGATCGCCTAAAGTCAGCAGGTCATTCCCAATGTTGACGCCATTCCCATTCTTAACCATGATGTTGAGAACTTTCCCTTGAATGGGTGCAGTGACGATGTTGTTTTGGAGTTGCTGCTGAAGATTTTTGATTTCCAGCACCTTCATCTGGATGTCCCGACTGGTGGTAGCGACTTCTAATTGTGCCTGCCGCAGTTCAGTTTGTGCAGTCGCCACCTTGTCTAAGATTTCTTGCTGGTCAGTTTGACGCTGCTGCTGAAGGTTCTGGAGTTCTAAGTTACTTGTACTCGCTTCTAACTGAGCATCTCGTAAAGCAGACTGGGCATCGCGGACTTGTTCTTGCTGATTCTGGAGTTCGTTGGCTGGAATGAAGCCTTTGTCAGCGAGGACTTGCAGCTGCTTGAGTTCCTGTTGGGCAGCCGTTAGCTTTTCCTGAGCTTCGGCAATCTTCTGCTGATTGCGTTTGATGCTAAGTTCCTGTTTCCGAATTGCCGCCTGCTGATTGACACGATTTTGAAGTTCTCTTCGGGCAGTTGTTAGCCTTTCCTGGGCTTCTTCAACTTTCTGGCGACTGCGTGCCAAAGTGAGTTCCTGTTTAGTAATCTCCAACTGCTGGGCGTCGAGGCTTGTTTCTTGCTTGGTGTCGCGCAGAACGATGAGTTTTTGACCAGCTTGAACGCGATCGCCAAGTTGTACTAACACCCGTTCCACAGCGCTTTCCGCTGGGGATTTGAGGGTTTGCTGACCGCCTAATTCAACCACGCCACTTTCATTGATCGTGTTCTCAACGGTGCCTCGCTCTACTTTTACCAAACGCACCGCCACCGGAGCGCTGGAGCGATTTAGCAGCAACCCATAAACTAGCCAACCTCCTACGCTTGCTACTGCTAGACCTGCTGACCAAGCTAACCATTTGACTCCAGCCTTGAATTCCGGTTTACCCAGTTTTTCAATTCCCAACACTTTGCCCGTCCAGTTTGCAGTAGTAAGCTGAATCACCCTGCTACTGATAATAGTTCACCGTTCAGTCTATTTTTGAGCAGGTTTGGAAGCTTGATTTTGTCCGCCGTATTCGCCGCATTGCTGAATGAGTTTAGCGACTACACCTGTCCAGCCAGTTTGATGACTAGCGCCCAGTCCTGCGCCATTATCGCCATGAAAATATTCGTAGAACAGAATTAAATCGCGCCAATGCGGGTTATTTTGAAAGGTTTCCGAGTCGCCATAAACTGGACGTTTACCTGATTCATCCTGAAGGAAAATTCGGATTAGCCTTTGCGACAATTCTGTGGCGACTTCCCAGAGATTCATCATTTGACCAGAACCTGTGGGACATTCGACTTGGAAATCATCACCCAGGTAGTAATGAAATTTTTGAAGAGCTTCAATAATTAAATAATTAATCGGAAACCAAATAGGTCCGCGCCAGTTGGAATTTCCCCCAAATAAGCCGCTCCTGGATTCGGCGGGTTCGTAATCTACCCGGTATTCTTCTCCATTTACCTCAAAAATGTATGGATTACTCGCATGAAATTTTGAAACGGAGCGAATCCCATAGGGGCTTAAGAATTCATTTTCATCGAGCATTTTCTCTAAGATCCGGCGGAGTTTATCTCGATAAGCGATCGCGAGTAATCTTCTAGCACCAACCCCAGGCGTTTCCATACACGCGACATTTTGTTTCAGGTTCGGGCGATTTTGAATAAACCATTGCATTCGTTGTTGAAAACCTGGAAGCTTCTCCAACATTTCAGGTTCGATAGTAGCAACTGCTAATAAGGGAATCAGTCCTACCATTGAACGCACTTTTAGGGGCAAATAGGTACAATCGGGTAAATGCAGCATATCGTAGTAAAAACCATCAGCTTCATCCCATAGAGATGTCTCCGCATCGCCCATACAGTTCATCGCATCAGCGATATAAAGGAAGTGTTCAAAAAATTTGCTAGCGATATCTTCGTAAGCGGAATTTTCTTGCGCTAACTCTAGCGCGATCGCTAGCATATTTAGACAGTACATTCCCATCCAACTTGTACCATCAGACTGTTCTAGGTTTCCGCCTGTAGGAAGTTCTACATTTCTGTCAAAGACACCAATGTTATCCATTCCTAAGAAACCTCCCTGAAATACATTTTTCCCTCCGATATCTTTGCGGTTCACCCACCAGGTAAAATTAAGCAGTAACTTTTGAAATACGCGCTCTAAAAACTTCTTATCAGTGCGACCATACATTTTTTGTTCAATCTTGTAAATGCGGAATGTTGCCCAAGCATGAACCGGCGGATTACCATCGCTGAAATCCCATTCATAGGCTGGTAATTGACCATTGGGATGCATATACCATTCCCGCGTCAATCTATCGAGTTGCCGCTTTGCAAAATCCGGATCGATTGTTGCTAAGGGAATGACATGAAAGGCTAAATCCCAGGCTGCAAACCAAGGATATTCCCACTTGTCCGGCATGGAAATAATGTCATCATTGAAAAGATGAATCCACTCAGAATTTCTAATATTTTGCCGCGACTTGGGTGATGGATGAATCGGATCGCCTTTTAACCATTCTTCTACAACATAGTAATAATATTGCTTATTCCACAACATTCCCGCGAAAGCTTGCCGCTGCACATTTTGCCTGTCTTCTGTTAGCGAACAAGGAGAAGTAACTTTTTCGTAAAATTCATCAGCTTCTCGTTTGCGATTTTGGAAAGCTGTGTCAAAATCCGCACCAAATGGTTCTGCAAAGTCAGGTGAATCAGTTAGTCGTAGTCGAATCACCTTGGTTTCGCCCGCAGCAATTCTTAATCTATAATTGGCAGTAAATTTAGTTCCTGTTTGGTTAGGATTTACAGCATCTTTTTGACCGCTGACAATATAATTATTAATTCCATCTTTTACGTAGGGCGAGGGATTATTTACCCCAAACAATCTTTCCTGATTTGTTTCATTTTCTGTAAACAACAGTAGAGGCGGCGTTTCCGCACCCTGATTCCCCTCACAATAAAGCCAGCGTTCGCCCAGCGTTGCTTCAGTAGCTTCTAAAATACTTAGATTCTCGTCACTTTTGAGCTTTTTGATTTTGGGCTTATCTTCAGAATTATTCCAAGACCAGGTATTACGAAACCAGAGAGTCGGGAGAAGATGCAGCGTTTTCTCTTCAGTTCCTCGGTTGATAGCACTGATTTGAATTAAAATATCCTCTGGTGAAGCTTTGGCATACTCAACAAAAATATCGAAATATGCATCGGACTCAAATACTCCAGTATCAAGTAATTCAAATTCTCGGTCTTGATAACCTCTGCACTTATTTTCTTCAACGAGTTCAGAATACGGAAAAGCTTGGTATGGATATTTATAGAGACATTTCATGTAAGAATGAGTGGGAGTATTGTCCAAATAAAAGTAATATTCCTTGACATCTTCGCCATGATTTCCTTCCTTTCCAGTTAAGCCAAAAAGCCTTTCTTTTAGGATCGGATCTTCTCCATTCCAAAGCGCGATCGCAAAACAAAGTCGCTGATGGTTATCCGAAATTCCGGCAATCCCATCTTCTCCCCAGCGATAAGCACGAGAACGAGCCTGATCGTGAGTAAAATAGTCCCAAGCCGAGCCATCAGGACTATAATCTTCTCTCACCGTTCCCCACTGTCGTTCGCTCAAATAAGACCCCCATCGCCGCCAATGAGCTTTGCGATCGCGGTCTTCTTGTAATCTAGTTTCTTCTGGAGTCATCCTACTGTTAAATGATTAAAAATTTTCTAATGAATTCTAATTAAACTCAACAAAAATTTAAGTTGCTGGTCGAATAATGCGACAGGGATTTCCAGCAGCCACAACATTTTCAGGAATATCTTTAACAACAACACTGCCAGCTCCAATCGTGGTGTTGTCGCCAATTGTTACCCCTGGACAAATGATAGTGCCGCCTCCAATCCAGACATTATTGCCAATTTTAATCGGTGTAGCGAGTTCTAGACCCGTTTGCCGAATTGCAGGATCGGTCGGATGATAGGCGGTGTAAATTTGCACGTAGGGACCCAACAAAACATTGTCACCGATATGAACGGTATTGCAGTCTAGAATTACGCATCCATAATTCATGTACAACCCGTTGCCAGCGTAAATATTGCTACCGTAGTCACAGTGAAATGGCGGTACAATTTGAACCGTTGAGCCTACCTGAGCGAACAAGTCGTTGAGAATTTGCGATCGCAACTCTAGCTCTTCCTCAGTTGTCGCATTGTACATTCTTAATAGACGAGACGCCCGTTTGCTTCCAGCAGCGAGTTCCGGGTCAGACGCTAGATATAGCTCGCCTGCCAGCATCTTCTGTTTTTCCGTTTTTTCCACGGCGTTGCTTCCTGCACTTTCTCTACAAGTATGCGTTGAAAGTCTACAGGCGTGATGAGAAAGCAATGAGAAATAGCCGCTTGTCCATGCCAAACTTTCCTCATTTACTGGCATCTGCCTAAAGACAAAAAAAGAGAGGCTCCGCCTCCCCCTTTAGTCGTAAATTTAAATAGACATTTCCAAGCACCTGCTTAAGAATAAGAAAGTCGGATTATTTTCTCATATGAGTAGCGATCGCTTCTAAAAGTGAAGCAGTTGTAAACGGTTTAGCAAGATAACCGTTTGCACCTAAGAGTTGCCCTTGGTGAAAGAAGTTTTCAGTAGTATCAGCCGTGAGAAAGATGAAGGGAATTGGAGCTGTAACCGGATCGGAACGAAGCGCCCTGAGAACTTCGTACCCATCAAGTTCTGGCATTCTCACATCACATAAAATCAAATCGGGACGCAATTCTTTTGCCAATTGCACTCCGATGCTGCCATTTTCAGCACCAATGGCAATAAATTCTCCTTCAATCAGGATGTCTAGGATGCTCTCACGGATGACTTCTTCATCTTCAATCACCAACACTTTTGTCATCAGTTCCTATCTAGCCATTCAATGACGCTCTGACAACAAAAGGGGTATTCAGCAATTCCATTGCTCAACTGGCTTGTATCAGTTTTATAATGCGACTCTCTAAAAACTATCTTATTTCTGAGGGTCGATCTCCACCAATCGAGAGTGCCTTCTTGCTCTGTTTCAATTGTTTCCAGAGACGCTTCACTTGTTCATATGCCTGTTCGGGAGCAAGCTTGCCTCCGGTCTCTAGAGCAGAAATGTAGCCAACTTTATGAGCAAACTCTTGCAAATTGGCATTAAAAGCGAGTTGTTCGGGCGTAAATGAGCCGTAATAGCGGCTTTGAGGGTAAAGAAAGCTGTTTTTGCTCGCTTGGTCAGGATTAATCATGGCTATCTTTTTATGACATTGAGTCTTAATTTCAAAATCTCTTGTAGATGTTACCTTAACCTAAATTTAACCTAATTTGATTACCCCCTAGGGAATATTCACAAATATCAACTTTCCTGAATTACTAAACAGCAGGGATGATGTTCTGGCTTGGCTTCACCGATGCAGAGTTTACGGCACGTTGCACCCAACAAAGGCGATCTAAAGGCGATCGCGTCTCCCTCAAAAATTCAGCTACTTTCTCCTTGCCTCCATACGCTGTTGAAAGTCCCAAGACAGCACAGCAAACTGTATTGCCTGCGACACGCTAAATCTGCAAAAACAGTCATGCTTAAGGGGAACTCAGCCTAAGAATGCAAAGACGGCGATCGCTCGTTTGATGTTTCGGTAGATTTCGCAATTGGCTACCTTGCACAGACAGCGATCGCTTTTTATTGCCGGAAGCTACTTTCAGGATGGAGACTGGAAGCAATAGGAGAGATTTTGCGATTCCCAGCATCAGGGATAAAATCTCGCAATGCTGAGGTTACGGAGCCAGAGCGATCGCCCGATCAACTGCTAACATCAGAAAATGAAATCTAAGCCGCCACTCATTGGAATTACTACCGCTGGTCAGCTGGATACGCGCCTGTTTAGCATTAGAGGCGACTATGTAGAGGCAGTGCGCTTAGCGGGTGGCTTACCGATGTTACTGCCGCCGGGAGAACCCGATCCCGCAGCCATTTTAGAAAGAATTGATGGTTTAATCTTTTCTGGCGGGGGTGATATTGACCCCGCGGTTTACAACGACTCATCCCATCCCACAGTTTATAACGTCGATCATCAGCGCGATACCTTTGAGCTAGCTTTAGCCAAGCTGGTTTTAGATACAGATATCCCAGTGCTAGGGATTTGTCGCGGCTTGGAAATTTTGGTAGTCGCAACGGGTGGCAATTTGGTGCAGCATCTGCCGGATGAATTTGGTGACGAGATCGCGCACCGCACCCATCAGTCTCGCTTCTGCGAACATCATGTGCAAATTGACCCCGATAGTCGCCTAGCAGCGATGATTGGCATTACAGAGTCGGAGATAGTCTCGTGGCATCATCAAGCGGTGCGGACAGTACCACCAGGGTGGAGGGTTACGGCACGCGCTTCTGATGGCGTAATTGAAGCGATGGAACACGAACAGCATCCTTGGGCGATCGCACTTCAGTGGCATCCAGAACTCGCTCTCCAAGATCCCTATCAGCAACGCATCTTTCAGGCGTTAGTCGAGACAGCACGTAAGCGCACAATTTAATTTTCAAGAGATCCACGTGTTCTCGACTACAAGGCACGGACACATCTCGAAAAGGCTGAAACGGGAAAAAAATCTGTTTTGTAGACCTTTAATAAACGTTAGCGAAAGTGTTATTTAAATAAGCTTTTTTCGCACCCTTACTTATCGGGAAATCCAAAAACGAAGATTGTATCTATCTCTATCGTGTTCATCTGTGTTTAGACGTGATTTCCCTATTAAATGATTTTTCCAAAAAGAGAGAAAACCTCTCGATGAAGCGTTTCGTGGCAATTTTCGGTATTGTTGGAATTCTCAATGCCTGTGCAGCTCAAACTCCTCAATCTCCTCAGGCAATTGAGCAAGTAACTAATTCTACTAAATCAACGGCTTCAAACCCAAAAACGACTTCGCAAACTGACAAAGGTTCCCGTGTAACCAATTCTGCTATTTCAGCAACTAAATTGCCAAAACTGGTTTCCGATAAAGATGAATTGCCTTCTCAGCAATTTGATTTTCACATCCGCAACATTGTGACTGCTGGTGATACTGTAAAGTTTCAATCGCGCAAGTATGATTTTATTTTTGACAAAAATAGTAGTAATTTTTCTGTGCAACCAGGAAGCCTCCCCAAAAATTTTGTTTCTCAGCCAGAGAAGCATCAAAAAGCGCTAGGGGGAGAGTTAAATCTGCCTTCTCGTTACGAAACGATTGAATATCAAGGCAAGACTTATCAATATCGGGTAAGTCGTGAAGGGAATTCAGAAACTCCAAATTGCCAAAAAGAAGCAAAAGTTGTAATTACGCTAATCACGCCCGAAAATAAGCAACCAAAAACTCAAACCCTATACACAGGCGGTTGTCTGAGCTTTCCTTACATTACCGCCGCTAAAATTGTAGGCGATCGCTTGTGGTGGTCGCTTGCCTTTCCGCAAGGAGAAGGGTATACCGGCAAAACAACACTCGTCGGTTATCAGCCGCAGCAGCAGAAATGGACAGTTATTCATCCACAAGGGATGGATAGACAGGAGATTCTCGACTTTGAGATTGCAGGAACCCGCGATCGCCCAACATTCTGGATGGCAACAAAAATTAGTGGAGAAGGCAACAACTATTCACCAGGAATGGGATTAGTCGCGTACCGTCCCAACTCTTCTGACCTGCAATCTGGTTCTGTGACTTCGTACCGCGTAGACAACAGTCCGCTCATCGGTACAATTCCCGATAAGCTATTGCTGGAATCAGATCGGCTTTGGGTTGGTACAGGCAACGGGGTCTGCCAGTTGCAATTGTCAGTTCCCGATAATCCTGATTGGAAATGCTGGCGATTTGTCATCACCGCACAACTGCCGACCGAGAAAGTACCTCTCTACAGCGCATTGTTGAACGAGACCCCTGCTACTACTCTCGATACGACTGCGGGAAAAACCGTTGAAGTTCTCTGGTGGTTGCCTACAGACTATACCAGTAACGATCAACCTCTGCCGCGCCGGAAAGGTCGTTACGAAGTCAGATATGAAACAGGCTTCACAGTGACGCTGGATGGGCAGGGGGCAACTTCTTGGTCTGAAATTTTTGGATCATCGGAAAAGCCGCCGGTGTGGTTTTCTCCTGTCTCCTGGCCTGGTAATGACTGGCATTGGGACGGTTCGCGCTTTGTCCGAGGATTTGATGAAGTGTGTGAGTGTCACTCTGGGGGAGGTCCTAGAGGCATTGGTTCTATAGAGCGCAATCCTAGCGGTGGCATCAACCTTAATGCCATGCGAGGCGATTTGGATTTAGTGAATTTGTCGAAGAATTCTACTAGCGTCAAATATTATTCCGGCTGGGTTGACGATGCTCTTATTAATCCTTACCCAACTGTGGTGCCACAACCTCCAAAAAACGCTCAACCTAATCCTCTAGAATCTATCGCTAAGCAACTCTAGTCCGGGGTTTTGTAAGGTACAACAGAAACTTTAGGAGATGTCGTTAGCCACTTCGGAAATCGAGGAACGAAAATCACTAATTAGATGGATCGAATTATTTGTAGTTCCCCATCCTTCTCTCTGTGCCAACATTAAGTTTCGTTCCTCAAACGCCACGTCGCAAGAGTGGGGAAGCCTCTGTTTTCAGGTGGCTTCCCAACCTTTAACGCATTAAAGGACTCCCGTGGTGATGGACTAAATACCACTTTTGTGCCATTCGCTCAAAAATATTCGTTGCCATCGACTGGGCTTTGACTCTTCTGCCACCGCTGACTTGAAACACATTTTCGACAAGCACGACGTAGGCAATATTATCTCGAATCTCTGTAGTAACAATCTCCGTTTCTATTTCAATGTAACTGGTATTTTTAAATATCTGTTCCCAGGAAGAGCGAATTTCCTTACCGCCTTTCAGTGCTTTGCGTCCGGGGTGAATACAAAGAGTCCCTGTTCCTTGCGAACAGATTGCACTCATGGCTTCGATATCTTTTTTCTCGAAGGCTCGATAGAAAGCCTGATTTGCGGCTAATACCTCTTGCTCATTGCTCATAGTTTCCTCACCTCATTTAAATTTTGACAGAATTAATTATCATGTTCTTAACTTAGGTGTTTCAGTATCAAAATATTCACGCCAGCGAGTAATCCAACCCTCTTTGAAACTAATAACAATAACATCATCGGCTTTGTTACGACGACCAGTTGAATTTTCAGTATCTTCGTAATACCACTCAACGACTGCGCGATCGCCATCAACGATAACCTGCTGAATCTCAATTCTTACATCTGAATACTGCTGAGCAAAATGAGCGACTTCTTGCCGAATTCTCTCTTGCCCCTGCCATCGTTGACCCGGTACGATGATTTCACCGTTGGGCGTAAACAGTGCCGCTAGAGCCTCGCCGTCACGCGCAATCCAAGCGTCTCTAGCTTGCGCGATCGCTATCCGAATGTCTTCTGGATTCATAGGCTGATTGGCAAACGCACCTTTGCTAAAATCTGTATTTAATAATATGAGGCTAATCCTACCTATATAAACCATTTTAAATTAAAAAGATGTATTAATAAAATAATAAAGGCTATCGTAATTACATTTGACTTTAAAAATATTGTTTTTTACGAACCGCAGAGGCGGCAGAGAAAACAAATACAGAGAAAATTTATAAGTTAGGCTAGGAAAGCTATGCATCCCTCCACCAGCAGAATGAGTTGATAGCAAGTTTACTAAATGATTGGAAGGCGAGCTACCCGACTTCTCTAAGAAGTCGGGTAGCTGAACCTCTAGCTCATAACTAAAATCTGATTGCTATACTATTTTCGATTGTCAAATACTTACGATTTTCCTTGTCTCTACCAGTCCGTAGCTTCAGAAAATCAAACTCAGAAAATTAAGTATGGTAACGGTCAAACAAAATGGGATTACCAACGAGGGGAATGGAGGTTATTAAAGCCTCTTCTGAGAGTATCTTATCGCCCTGCCAGAAAATTTACTTTAAGGTAGACTCAAGCTGCTAAGGAAAGAAGCTTGATACTGGACTTTTTAAACGTCTTTTTTACTTCAAGGGTAAGGAAAGAAGCTGGATGCTGGAATTTTTAAACGTCTTTTTTAGTTCAGGAGGGTTTATCCCTCACGGTCATTGCTACCTATGGAAGCCTGGTTTGGTGTGGCTTCACATCGTGTCCGATTCTCTGATTGCCCTTGCTTATTATTCGATCCCAGTGACGCTGTTCTACTTTGTCCGAAAGCGTGAGGATCTCCCATTTGACTGGATTTTTCTACTATTTGGCTCATTTATCATCGCGTGTGGTACCACCCATGTCATGGAGATTTGGACGCTTTGGCATCCTACCTATTGGCTGTCTGGGTTCGTCAAAGCAATTACCGCTTTAGTCTCGGTTTACACTGCTGCATCTCTGGTGCCATTAGTTCCTAAAGCGCTTGCTCTCCCAAGCCCCGCAGTGTTGGAAGCAACGAACCGAGAACTGGAAAACCAAATCGCCTACCGCTTGCAGATAGAGGAGGCGCTGCAAGCAAGCGAAGAACGATTTCGGAGTGCCTTTGATTATGCGGCGGTGGGAATGGCGCTGGTGGCAACAGATGGACGCTGGCTGGAAGTCAATCGTTCTTTATGCGAGATCGTTGGCTATTCGGAGCAAGAATTATTGGCTACGAACTTCCAAGCGATTACGCATCCAGACGATTTAGAAACCAATCTGGACTATATGCACCAAATGCTGGCTGGCAAGATTCAGCATTACAACGTGGAGAAGCGATACCTCCACAAACAGGGACACATTGTATGGATTTTCTTGAGTGGATCGCTGGTGCATAATGCCAAGGGTGAACCGTTGTTTACTGCTCAGTTTCAAAACATCACGCAGCGCAAGTTGGCAGAAGAGGAGAGAAAGGCATCGCAAGCGCGACTGGCTGGGATTTTAGATATTGCTGAGGATGCAATTATTTCCGTAAACGAAACTCAACAAATTACCTTATTTAACCAAGGGGCGGAAAAAATATTTGGCTATACCGCCAATGAGGTAATTGGTCAGTCCCTGGATTTGCTGTTGCCAAAGCGGGCTGCGATCGCTCACCGTCAGCATATTCGCAATTTTGGCACTTCTGTGGGTACCGCCCGGAAGATGGGAGAGCGCAACGAGGTTTTTGGACAGCGTAAAAATGGTGTGGAGTTTCCAGCGGAAGCTTCCATTTCTAAGCTGGAATTAGCTGGGGAAAAAATATTTACCGTAATTTTACGAGACATCACCGAACGTAAGCGGGGGGAGGAAGCTTTATCCCAACTAGCCTCGATTGTTGAGTCCTCAGAGGATGCAATCGTGGGCAAAACACTAGATGGAATCATTACCAGCTGGAACTCAGGGGCTGAACGAATCTATGGCTATACCGCCCAAGAAGTCAAGGGACAGCCAATCTCGATTCTGTTGACACCCGACCGCTTCAATGAGATGCCGTCAATTTTGGCAAGAATCAAGCAGGGAGAACGCATCCCCCCTTATGAAACCGTGCGCCTTAAAAAAGACGGCAGCCAAATTGATGTTGCCATTACGATTTCTCCAATTAAGAATCGGGCGGGTCAGGTGACGGGTGCCTCAGCGATCGCTCGTGACATTAGCGATCGCCGCGCCATAGAACGCCTCAAAGATGAGTTTGTCTCTATCGTCAGTCACGAACTGCGGACGCCCCTAACCTCGATTCGCGGTGCCCTCGGCTTGCTGGCAGGGGGTCTGCTGACTGCTAAACCGGAAAAGGCTCAACGGATGCTGGAGATTGCCGTCTCGAATACCGACCGCTTAGTGCGCCTGATTAACGACATCCTCGATATTGAGCGCATCGAGTCGGGTCAGGTGGCGATGGAGAATCAGATTTGCGATGCGGCAACTCTAATGCTTCAGGCATCAGAGGTGATGCGGGCAATGGCTGACAAAGCTGGAGTCACCCTATCCGTGTCTCCCCTATCCGCCCAACTGTACGCCGATCCTGACCGGATTATCCAGACCCTGACGAACCTACTCAGCAATGCCATCAAATTCTCGCCTCCTAGCAGCAACGTCTATCTCAGCGCCGAAATTCAGCAGACCAGGGAGCCGCTTGTAGAGACGCGATTTCCCGCTTCTGGAGTCGGGGAGGGTGGAACAGGGAAAGAATTTACCCCCTCACTTCCTCAACCTCTCACCCTCACAGTATTGTTCAAAGTGAAAGACCAGGGACGAGGGATTCCCGCACAGAAGCTGGAAAGCATCTTTGACCGATTCCAACAAGTTGATGCCTCTGACTCGCGCGATAAAGGTGGCACAGGACTGGGGTTAGCAATCTGTCGCAGCATTGTGCAACAGCATGGAGGTCGTATCTGGGTCGAAAGTACGCTGAATGAAGGCAGTACCTTTTTCTTTACACTGCCCCTTTTGAGTGGTGAGACACGAATGCTGAATGCTGAGGATGAACGGGAGAATCTGTCTTTGGGAGATGTGACGACAGCCCAAGCCGAATACTCCCCTGTGGATACTCAGGACAGTGCCGTGCCCTTACCTTCGGATGCTGAGAATGCACTAGGTACGCCTCTCGTGCTGGTGTGCGATGATGAGCCTGCGGTCTGTGCTGTAGTCCAAACTTTATTAGAACAGCGCGGCTACCAAGTCAAGACGGCTTTCTCAGGTCAAGAAGCGGTAGAATTGGCGCTACAGGAGCAACCTGCGGTGATTCTGCTCGACCTGATTATGCCCGGTATGAACGGCTGGCAAACAATGGCGGTTTTGAAACAGCGACCCGATACAAGGGAAATTCCCATCGTCATTTTCAGCGTTTTATCCCCAGAGCAGAGTAATCTCCTCAAATCTTCTTTAGAGAATCAGACCTTAAGTAGCCTGCTAGATGGAAACCTTCTGCAAACCGATCTGAGTCAGTTGCAGCCGTCTGAACCTTCAGATGCGATCGCTTCCAATGCAATTGCAATGGAAAATGCAGCCAGTTCTAATATTGACAGCGCGGATTCTACAATCAACGACATTCCGCCTCAGGTATTGCTTCCACCAAACTCAGATGATGACAAGCCGCGCCCTCCTGATTTTACCGGCTGGGTTCGCAAACCCTTAAATGAAGCATCCTTATTTCAAGCGCTGGAGCAGTCGTTGCAACAGGCAAAGATTGCTAGAGTTTTGCTGGTGGAAGACGACCTGGATCTGGCGCGGGTACTGATTGCTCGGTTTGAGCGCCACGGTTTAGAAACGATTCACGCGAAGAACGGACGCGAGGCAATTCAAAAATTAGCAAATATCAATCCCGATCTGCTAGTGCTGGATATCGTACTGCCGGAGTACGATGGTTTTGCTGTAGTAGACTGGCTGCGTCAGTGCAATCGCCTGCGCCAAATTCCAATCGTGGTATATTCTGCTAAGGATTTGAACAACGCCGAAAGAGAGCGGCTGCGGCTAGAACAAACCGAGTTTCTAACTAAAGGTCGGATTACTCCAGAACAATTTGAAGGGCGCATCATTGCCTTGCTGAATCGGATGGTTCCCAACAGGAAGGAAAACTGCAATGGTGACAACGAAGCGCATCCTGGTAATTGATGATGAAGAGGATATTCGGGAAGTGGCTCAGCTAAGCTTAGAAATGGTCGCCAGCTGGGACGTTATGACAGCGAGTTCCGGAAGGGAAGGGCTTGCCAAGGCTGAAGTTGAACCACTTGACGCCATCCTTCTAGATGTGATGATGCCCGACTGGGACGGTACAACGACTTTTCAACAGCTGCAAGCCAATCCAGTAACCCAGCACATCCCCGTGCTGTTGTTGACGGCTAAAATGCAGGCTGCTGACCAACGCCGTTTTGCTCAACTAGGAGTAAAGGCAGTAATTGCGAAACCTTTCGACCCGATGACTCTGGCAGATCAAGTTGCGAAGTCTTTAGGATGGGATATTTAACTGAGTTTTGCTACCAATCGACTGCAAACTCACCCCATCCCAAATTTGAGTGAAACCCAAAAGAATAGGGCGCACAACTGCGCCCTATTCTTGTTAAACAGTAAAATCAATTCGATGAAATGAGGTTAACTCAGCTCGTTCTAGGATAGATAGACCAGCTTCTTAGCTAAATCTTCTCTATACTCCCAGCGCTCTGCGAGTTTGCGGTCCCACTACTCCATCTGCACGTAAGCCATTTCTCGACTGAAAATTCCGGACTGCTCTTTGAGTCACCGAACCATAATATCCAGTCGGTGAAACCCCTAAAGCAGATTGAACTTGTCGAACAGCAGAACCTCTAGAGCCTAGGCGGAGAAAGGAACCGCCAACACCAGAACCAGGATTAGAACCAGAACCTGGTCTCGTGCTGATATAGTTAGCAGCAACATAACGGCCCGTAGAAAGCTTTGCATACCCGTTGCGATAAGCCACAACTGGTGCAAGTGCAGCTCCATTACGGACGCAGCTATGCACTCCGTAACGTGTGCTGGGACCGTAGCGAGCATTGAGACAACTGCCGTTTGTATTTACAAAATACTGTGCTGCGTTAGCTGGTTGGATCTCGCTGAGACCTCCGAACAAGAAAGCTACACCAAGTAAACCCAGCCAAGCTGAACTCGGTGGTTGCTTCCAGTTCAGCGAAAAGTCACGCAGAGTATACTCGATACCAGCTTCTGCCTCTTCATAGGTATTAGAAACATGAATGTAAGCAAGAGTTTCCATGATTTTTCTCCGTATGGTTGAGAAACACTTTGTGATGCTTCAGGATGGCTGCTGAGTTTTTCGGAAACATTTTTCGGAAACTCAGGTGATTTTTTATGAATTGTTGAGTTTCAGCCACATTAGAGGAACCTAATGTGCAATTTACTTTCTAAATGAGACGTTCAACTGTAGCCGTTCCAAAACATACAGACAATTCAGCAATACACAAATAATGTGAACTGACAGATGGCAATTCAATCAACGAGTCAAGTTCCAGAAATATCTGGTCTATCCCCGCTTTAGAATAAATCGTTTGCTCAGTTGTCCGATCGCTGTTTTCCCGCACTGACGCACCTTCAGAAAAGTTGCATCGATGCGAGATGGTAATGCTCGTGTCGGTCAGAACGCTTTGTCTATCTGGTTAATCAATACTGTAAGGCTTTAACTCCTCACAATAGTCAAACAATAAGGTAGACATTATCGCAATCTTAAAATCTTAATTTTTTATTCAGAAAAAAAGTGAAGAAAAATAAGTTTTATTAAGAAGAAGTAAAGAAAAGGCGATCGCTTTGTCACCTCCCTTGGAAAATCAGGGTAGAAAGAGCGATCGCCCATAGAGAACCTGATAGTCTATCTAGAGAAGAAATCGGGTAGCACTTTCTCGTAGCACGTTCTTTGAAGATTCGTAACCATCAGTCGTCAAACCAAAGCTTTTAGAACCGTGAAATCTTCAAAGAACCGTTAAAAGGCTCAGAACGGAGCTGACGACCATTTCGCCAAACTTCTACTCCGCGTGGACTAATAAAATAAGAATAACTGCCGTTATCCGCTTGATACCGATCCTGCCCAACACGCCAAGCAGCAAGCTGCATCGAAGCGCTCGGTTGTTGCTTTAATTGCCCCATATAAAACAATTGACCATTTTCCCGACAAACTTTCACCAGAGAGCTTGCCGTCTCACCTTCAATCAAGGGGTTGCCGCATTGATTGAAAGTCGCAGCAACAGCATAAGTCGCTGGTGCCGGAGTCACTGCAATCGATTGCAGTGGTTTGGGTGCGATCGCGCGCGGTACTGGAAGAGAGTTCCCTTGCTGACGACCCCCAGAATAAACATTTAGATTCGGGTAAAGTGTGGTGTTGCCTCTCGTGTCCGCGTTGTTGCGTACAGTCTGAGAAACCACTGGAGGCGGATCAATCGGTTTAGGCGCAGCGGTTGCTCTTTGCGGCAGTGGAATCCTGCCTGCGACTAAAGAGGGCAATCCGGCAGCCGGGTCAACCGCTAGACGACCATCAGGATGATACTCAAAGTGGAGATGAGGGCCTGTACTATTCCCTGTCGAACCCATCTCAGCAATTACTTGACCCTGAGTAACTTGTTGACCTTTACTCACCAAAAGACGACTATTGTGACCATACACCGTGTGGCTTCCATCAGGATGCTGGATTTCTATTACGTTGCCTAATCCCCATCCCGAATCATCACGACCAGCTTTGATGACTGTACCCGATGCGGCAGCAACAATCGGAGTTCCAGTGCTATTAGCAATATCAATTCCTTCGTGATAAGTATTAAAGCCTTGAGTGAGATTCCCTTGAGTGGGCCATATTAAGCCAGAAGCAAGGGAGGGATGACCTTGAGTAGCGGAATAGTCTTTTGCTTGAGTCAGGAGGCAGAAACTTGTACCTAGCATGGTGGCGCATGAGATAACGCCAATTAAGCCATATTTACGGAATTGAGAAATAGCGAGTTGTTTCATTAGATCAGAGCCTGGAAGAAGAAGGGTCTAGGAAGCCTTTTTGTTATCTGTTGGCTTCAGCTTTGAGCTAGCTATATCAGGACAATCGCTATGCAGATTAGGGATACCCGTTTAAGGGGGACAGTAGAACCCCCTCCTCTTATCTTTAGAGGCAAACCTGCATCTCCCAATCCCTCGCCGTCAACGGGGAGGGGCGCTTGGTTTATAACCTACGCTGCTAGGGAGTCATCTAAAGCGGACTGAAAAGTAGTTGTACTTTGTTCTGTTCGCTTGGAGTTGAGCTTTCGGACAGGTCTATAGATGAAGGAGCTTGCTATTTAGTTTAAGTGGATATTTTCTATTAGAAGGGTTGCTTAGAAGTATGTTCCTTGTTTGGGGATAGATCCAAAAATGGTCAAAAGCATTAATAAATGGCTTAATTTGTGCAGATTCGCTTTAATTCAGGAATTAGCGATTTTTATTTGAAGCAAATACGGCAGAATAGCCTAACCTTCTAGCCTTCCTTCCCTGAGATGCCTATTTTTTACCCATCACTGTGGAAAGAGAGTTTATTTTTCTTGTGTCCTGTAAAAAAGTTCAGATAGATCCGATAGTGACAAAGGACTCTCTCAATCTGACACGCAAGCAGATGGGCATTATCCAACTTTAGTCTGCTCGTGCTGCCCTTCACTCTCCGACAGCTCAAACAGCCTGAGTGCAAAGAAGTGTTACATATTTGGCTAATCCTTATTGAATAAATCTATCGGATTATTTCTTAAGGAAATTAAAGTTACATCGGGTGGAAGAGGAAGCTGCAAACTTGAAAATGATATTTTGTAATTGTCAGGCAACAAAAGAAGTTTAAATAAACTAGTTCATTTAGCTTCATTTTCAGACACATATCAATTACTTAACTTTAGTTTTTGGCCTAGTTGGGCACAGGAGAATATTATGGAACGCCCCATTGAATTGTCTTTAGAGCAAGAATTTAGCCTAATTTCTTTTGCAGATCAAGTGCAGCATATGTCTCGCGAGCAAGCTCAACAATTTTTGGTTCAGCTACATAAGCAAATGATAATTCGAGACACTATCTATCAGAACTTGCTGAAGCATCAATGGGGTCTGGATTCAATTCTGGGATCTGTGTAAAGCTTGAAAGCGATCGCCTAAACTTTCCTAAACTTTGAAAAATTACATATATATGAGTAAAGCCCTGGTTTACAGCCAGGGCTTTGTTGTTAGCTTTGGTTTTTAAAGACTTGCACGCCTTGGTTTAACGCTGGTTTAACGCTGACGTGCAGTTTCATGGTTCTGCTTGCGGAACAGATTAGCTAGACCGATTAGACCCAGCAAGCCTAACCAGCCCCAACTGGAGTTGCGATCGCCTCTTGCAGACTGAACTCCTTGGTAAGAAGTGGTGTCTGTAGTAGCGCCGTTGGGAGTTGTGCTACCGGGAACCGTAGTTGTGTCTGAAGTAGTGCCTCCAGGCGTCGTAGTCGTGGCGTCAGGAGCAGCGGTAGTCCCTGTTGCACCCCCAGGCGTTGTGACTGTGCCGTAAGGAGCAGTAGAAGTCCCTGAAGTAGTGCCACCTGCACCCGTGGTACCGGAAGTAGCACCTGCACCCGTGGTACCAGAAGTTGCGCCACCTGTGCCTGTGGTTCCGGCAGTTCCGCCACCGATGCCAGTGGTACCGGAAGTTGCACCGCCTGTGCCTGTGGTTCCGGCAGTTCCGCCACCGATGCCAGTAGTACCAGCAGTTCCGCCACCGATGCCAGTGGTACCAGCAGTTCCGCCACCCGCGCCCGTTGTCCCGACAGTTCCGCCACCCGCGCCCGTTGTCCCGACAGTTCCGCCACCGATGCCAGTGGTACCAGAAGTTGCACCGCCTGCGCCTGTAGTACCGGCAGTTCCGCCACCGATGCCAGTAGTACCAGAAGTTGCACCGCCTGCGCCTGTGGTACCGGCAGTTGCACCGCCTGCACCCGTCGTACCAGAAGTTGCGCCACCTGCACCCGTACCAGTACCGGAAGCTGAACCACCAGCACCACCGCCTGTTTGGGCAACAGAAGGCAGAGTTAAGGGTAGAGCCGCTACAGTGAGGGCAAAGGTACTTGCAAAAAGAACTTTGGACAAATTAGAAGGTTTCATCGTAGTGGTTTTTCTTATTCTCTAGAACTCTGCGATTTGTTATTATTCAAAAACAGTCTTGTTAACTTCATGGGCAGCTAAATTACGAAGACTGGATATACTTCCCGCTCATGAAGTCCCGATCTAGGACGATCGTGGTTTAGAATACGGGTCTGGAATTACCAGAGCGTTTTGCTATTCTCCTCAGATGCGATCGCTCTTAGGAAGAATAACTGCCATCAGTTCTCTTTACTTCTACCAGAGGAACAGACCCACCTCTCCCTGAAGGATTGACTTTACTTTAAGCCAGTGTGTGCTTAAGAATACAAACAGTTCTATGGGGAGCTATGCTATGCTTCTCCCGATAGCACAGCAGATAAGCTTAGTGATTAGTTGAGACTGTGTCATCGAGGGGAAAATATTTTCCTTTCGTTATTAACTTTCCTTGGCTATTTTCCCCTTTCATCCATCTGCTTTACAGTTTCTCTGAGCAAGCGATCGCTCAACGCTCAGTTTGTAAAACAGAGTCAAGATTCATCACTCCCTTTGGGAGGTTCGCCAAATTCTCCTAGAGAAGTTACTATCTACTGTTCAGTAACTTTGCAGAAGGCCTTTCGAGGCAATTCCTCGAAGTATACTCCACGCTCAATAAAAATTATTAATATATTATTAAGGTTTTTATTTAAAGCCTAAATAAGATATTTTCTTTAGTAGCTTTAGCTATTAAAATACTTACGAAAAACTTTTGCACACCTTTTGTATTTGCTACTAAAGGTGATACATAAAGCATAAATTATATAAATTTAGTGCTGTATTTTTTTAGGATACAAGCATTTAATTCACCTTTATTCAATCCATTTAGAGCGATCGCTAAGCACACAGCTTCGGCGAACATAACTCTTATTGAATAACCTAAAACGCAAGCACCTAAAATGATAAACCGGCGTAAAACAAATTACGTGAGATTACGTGCGCTCGTTACTGAAGCTACTACAGCCATCGAAAAGGGATGCAATAATGCTGCTACTTGGAAGCATTGTCTTCTAAGTCCTGCAACCCACCCGCATCTCTTGTTTACTCCCATTAGAAGTCACTATACTTAGGTGTTTTGTATTATTTAGCACAAACTAATTTAACATTAAATTTATTCTTTAGGAAGAAGTCGCGTCATTCCTCTGGTAGAAGCTAGAACTCAACAATAGCTATTATTTTTTTAGCAGTGGCAGCAAATTCCTTCTCCAGGCAGAAGCGGATGGTAATAAAACCCGATAAATTAAGCAGAAGTGCGAAGTCAATAAAACTGCTTTAGAGTCGCAAAAAGGGTAAACAAGGCAGGAAAACATCATTTCTAGCTGCTTTTTGTAGTTATAGCTAGGAATTAATTTTAAGTGTTCTTTTCACTTCAAGGCTTTCCACTTTGTTCTTCTTTGTGTGTAGGTAGGCGATTCTGAAAGCTTAAATCCAATCTACGAAATATCTGAGGCTATTTATGTCCCAGCCCAAAAATTTGATAAAGAATAGTGTGAGTAATGGTGGGGCATGGGAGATACAGTTCTCCATAAAAGATGCACTTGAGTCTCCCTCAGCGAGTGCATTTCCAACATTACAGTCGGATGGTTCTGATTCCTTGTCAAATACACCGGCGCTCATTTGTTTGTCGCATTTGCGTTGGGATTTTGTCTACCAACGACCGCAACATCTCTTGAGCCGCTGTGCAAAGCAGCGAAGAGTATTCTTCATTGAAGAACCGATTTTCAGTTCCGATCCATCTTGGCGGCTGGATGTTAGCCTCCGCGAGAGTGGTGTCTCGGTGGTGGTGCCTTACTTGAGCGAAGGAATGAGTGAGGAAGAAATCATTGCTGCTCAAAAGGGAATGCTTGATGATTTGTTAGCACAAGCGCAGATCCGCGAGTATATCCTGTGGTATTACACACCGATGGCGATCGCGATCGCAGACCACTTAGATCCTTTAGTCGTTGTCTACGACTGTATGGATGAGCTATCTGCATTTAAGGGAGCGCCACCCGTGATGATTGAGCGCGAAGCCGAACTCTTTAAACGTGCAGATTTGGTATTTACAGGCGGACAGAGCCTTTACGAAGCCAAGCGCAACCAGCACCCGAATGCCCACGCCTTCCCCAGTAGCATTGAAAGAGCGCACTTTGCACAAGCAAAAACTCTGACAGAGGAACCAGCAGATCAAAAAAATATTCCCCACCCGCGTCTGGGATTCTATGGGGTAATTGATGAGCGCATGGATCTGGAACTGCTGAGTGGCATGGCCCAAGCGCGACCTGACTGGCATCTGGTTATCATTGGCCCAGTCGTCAAAATAGACCCCAAAGAGCTGCCCCAACATCCCAATCTTCACTATCTGGGTGGGAAGTCTTATCAAGAATTGCCTGCATATCTTGCTGGGTGGGATGTAGCGTTGTTGCCTTTTGCTCGTAACGAGTCAACCCGCTTTATTAGCCCTACCAAAACTCCAGAATACCTCGCCGCTGGGAAGCCAGTTGTATCTACCTCGATCCGGGATGTCGTTCGTCCTTACGGAGAGATGGGTTTAGTGCAGATTGCAGATACCGTCGCAGATTTCGTCGCCGCAGCCGAAGCAGCAATCGAGCAAAATTACGATCGCTCGGCATGGCTGAGTCAGGTGGATGCTTTCTTAGCGCAGAATTCGTGGGATTCCACTTGGGCGCGGATGATGCAACTGATTGAGGGTGTAATGAACGACACGAGTGTATCTCAAGAATTGCGCGATCGCGTTGCCAAAACTTCAGCGTCTCAAATGGACGAGCGTGCAGGAGTTACCTCGGTTAACAAACCTCAACAAACATCCTGAGCTAGTCCGCTCAAAGCGAATCAGGACTGGTTTTTGGTTGATTTTCTGACTTTTCAGTTTTTCAATTTTTACTTTCTACCCAAGGGTAGCCGTTTCATTTTTCCCTTACTCCCGTAAGGGTTTCACCGCCATATTTCTATTAAATAAGCGAGGCTTTTAGAATGTTCGATTATCTTATTGTGGGTGCAGGGTTCGCTGGAAGTGTCCTTGCAGAGCGGCTGGCGACTCAGTCGGGCAAGAAGGTTCTAGTGGTTGACAAGCGATCGCACATTGGCGGCAATGCTTACGATCATTACGATGATGCGGGCGTTCTCGTACACAAATACGGCCCTCACATCTTTCATACCAACTCCCGCGAAGTCTTTGAGTACCTTTCCAAATTCACCGAATGGCGCTCTTACGAACACCGCGTTTTGGCGAGTGTAGACGGTCAACTGGTACCCATGCCCATCAACCTCGACACCGTTAATAAACTTTACGGACTGAGTCTCACCTCCTTTCAACTCGAAGAATTTTTCGCCTCGGTTGCTGAGAAAAAAGAACAGATCCGTACCAGCGAAGATGTAGTTGTCAGCAAAGTAGGGCGGGAATTGTACGAAAAATTCTTCCGGAACTACACGCGCAAACAATGGGGAATCGACCCCTCGGATCTCGATAAGTCAGTCACCTCACGGGTGCCTACCCGCACCAATCGAGACGATCGATATTTCACCGATAGCTATCAAGCGATGCCATTGCACGGCTATACCCGGATGTTCGAGAAGATGTTGTCTCATCCGAACATCAAAATCATGCTGAACACCGATTATCGGGAAATTCAGAAAGTCATTCCGTACCGGGAAATGATTTACAGCGGGCCTGTTGATGCTTACTTCGATTACCGCTATGGAAAGCTTCCCTACCGTTCCCTTGAATTCAAGCATGAAACGCACAACAAGCCTGTGCATCAATCAGCGCCAGTCGTAAACTACCCCAATGAGCATTTATACACGCGCATCACTGAGTTCAAGTATCTGACCGGACAAGAACACAGTAAAACTAGCATCGTTTACGAGTACCCCCAGGCAGAGGGAGATCCTTACTACCCAGTACCTCGCCCAGAAAATGCCGAACTCTACAAGAAATACAAGGCATTGGCTGATGCAACGCCGGGGGTACATTTTGTCGGACGGTTGGCGACCTACAAGTATTACAACATGGATCAATGCGTGGCTCAGGCGCTCACGGTTCACAAACAGATTGGCACGAAACAAGAACCAATCACTTTAGAACCTGTGGAAGCGAGAAGCAACTACACCCAGAATGTTTCTCTCAGTGAAATCGTTGAACAACGCCCGCAGACAGAAGTTGCAACTACAAACGGAAACGGTCACGGAAAAGCCGTTAGTCATTAGTCAGTAGTCAACAGTCATTAGTCATTAGGGATTTGCTAATGACTAATGCTTGCTTGAATCATTTTTACTGCCATGAACGATGAATAAAACATCGGAAACAATAGCCATGAGTCATGGGCTACTGACACTTCATGCACAAGTTATTCGGGGGTGAGGAATGATAAGAGCAGCCTTAAGTAAAGAACTAATCATTAGCAATTCTGAACGAACTCAAAACTCAAAGCCCAAAACTCAAAACTCTAAATTGGAGATGTGGGCTGGAGTAGAGTGTACCGTTAACCGCGTAGGCGATCGCTATTTCAACCAGTTGGAACGAAACGGCCACAAAACGCGCTTAAGTGATCTCAATTTGTTTGCCGAACTCGGCGTAAGTGCCATTCGCTACCCGATCCTCTGGGAATTAACTGCCCCTGATGGGCCAGATAGCGCCGATTGGTCTTGGGCGGATGAACGACTGGGACGTTTGCGCGAACTCGGTATCCGTCCCATTGTCGGTTTAGTTCACCACGGCAGTGGCCCTCGTCATACAAGCCTGGTGAATCCCACCTTTGCCTCTGGGCTTGCCCAGTTCGCCGAAGCCGTTGCCCAACGCTATCCGTGGGTGGAAAATTACACCCCTGTTAACGAGCCGCTCACGACAGCGCGTTTTAGCGGATTATACGGTCACTGGTATCCTCACGGTCGGGATAGTTTAACTTTCTTGCAGGCATTGCTGACGCAACTCCGCGGCACAATCCTGTCAATGCAGGCCATTCGTCAAGTTAACCCAGACGCAAAGCTGGTGCAAACCGAGGACTTATGCAAGGTGTTCAGCACGCCACAGATGGCGTACCAAGCAGAGTTTGAAAATGAGCGTCGCTGGCTGAGTTTCGATCTGCTGTCTGGTCGCCTCAATCCCGATCGCCCGATGTGGCAATATCTATGTAAAGTTGGAATTCCTGAAGCTGAACTGGAGTGGTTTTTAGAAAATCCTTGTCCGCCAGACATTATTGGGATTAACCACTACTTAACGAGCGATCGCTTTCTGGATGAGCGCCTAGAACGCTATCCCCAGTGGACGCATGGGGGAAATGGGCGGCAGCAGTACGCAGATGTCGAGGCAGTGCGGGTGCGTGCTGAAGGAATCGCTGGACCCTACACGCTAATCAAAGAGACATGGGAACGCTACGGCTTGCCAATTGCGGTCACTGAAGTCCATCACGGTTGCACCCGCGAGGAACAACTGCGCTGGGTTAAAGAGGTGTGGGAAGCAGCAACCCGTCTGCGTTCCGAAGGCATCGATCTGCGGGCTATCACCGCTTGGTCGCTCCTCGGTTCTTATGACTGGACTAGCTTGGTAACAAAAGATAACGGTCATTACGAACCTGGGGTGTTCGACTTGCGATCGCCCGAACCCCGCCCAACTGCGATCGCCCATATGCTGCGCGAGTTGGCACGCGGCGAGATGCCTCACCATCCCCTTTTGGATGTGCCAGGATGGTGGCATAGAAACCAGCGACTCCTCTATCCACCCGTTGCGGAGAGCAACGGCACAGAGGCGCAGAGGCACAAAAACCCAGAAACGCACCTCAGTCCTCAGTACTTAAGCACCTCCACACCTGTCCGTTCTTCCTCACCGCGTCCGCTCGCCATTATTGGAGCGAGAGGCACGCTGGGGAAAGCTTTTGCTCGAATTTGCGACATCCGGGGTATCCCCTATCACCTCCTTAACCGTCAGGAACTGGATATTGCCGATCCTGCCTCGGTTAAGCGGGTACTGGCTGAACTCAAGCCTTGGGCGGTTGTAAATGCGGCTGGATACGTTCGCGTAGATGATGCGGAGCGCGAACCGGATGCTTGTCTGCGCGAAAACGCAGTTGGCCCAGCAACTCTTGCGGCTGCTTGCGCGATGCAGAAAGTGGCGTTGCTCACCTTCTCATCGGATCTGGTATTTGATGGAACTGGTGTTGCTCCTTATGTGGAGAGCGATGCTGTTGCACCGCTCAATGTGTATGGACGCAGCAAAGTAGAAGCTGAGTCGCAAGTTCTAAAGTTTCATCCCTCGTCGCTCGTCGTCCGCACCAGCGCCTTCTTCGGGCCGTGGGACGAGTACAACTTTATTACAATGGCGCTCCGCACCCTAGCGGCAGGAAAACCCTTTATTGCGGCAGAAGATTCGGTCGTTTCACCGACCTACGTTCCGGATCTGGTCAATGCCAGCCTTGACCTCTTAATTGATAGCGAGAACGGTTTGTGGCACATTGCGAACCCTGGTGAGAGTTCTTGGGCAGATTTGGCACGGTTTGCTGCAAAGAAAGCTGGTTTCGATGCTACCCGAATTGAAGCTTGTCCCATGCAAGCGCTGAGGCTATTGGCACCACGCCCAATCTACAGCGTTCTGGGCAGCGAACGAGGGGTACTGTTGCCGTCGCTGGAAAATGCGATCGCCCGCTACTTCCAAGAATCCAAAATTTCCCTGTAAAAATCGATACTTTAACCCACTCTAAGGTGGGCACTGCTCACCTTAGTCCATTTACCCATTGAGGTTTTTAAGATGAGCATTCTTTTTAAAATCGTTAAATCCCCAGACATTTTTGATAGCTCTAGAGCAGCTCAGTTTCATCAAGAAATTGAGAATCTGATCGACGCAGGAGTCAAATTTGTTCTCCTCGATCTCAAAAATGTCACTTTTATCAGTAGTTCTGGCTTAATGGCTCTTGTTTCAATGGTGAGGCTTACCCGCTCCGCAGGTTGCAAAATTTTACTTTATTCCAAGAGCGAACAGGTTAGGATTTTATTGGAGATGACGGGTTTAGATCAGGTTTTGGAAACCTTTAATAAGTCAGAAGGATTTCAAAGTTTAGGAAGCTTAGCGCGAGCTAATGTTAATCCTATATCAGAAACCTTGTCAAAGTCAGCATATTCACCAAAGCTGAAATCTACCAGCTCGCCTGTCCAGCCTGCTTCGGCTCGTTAAATCGTTAAGTTTTCGCGATTCTTCTCCAAAATTGGAGCGTGTGTTCCTGAACGATGAACGCAGCAAAATTATTACTCTTTTGCTTCTAACAATGCCTGACAAGCGTTGTGCTAACGTATCCTACTCTTGAGAAAAGGTACGTTATCAATGAAGCAACAGTAATATACTCTTTCTGCGAACGGCAAATAACCCAATTTAATAACATCTCCCAATTTTCTTAATTGCAACCATCACAGTTATCCTGACATAACGCCGGATTTACGATTCTGACCAATCCAAATTTTTTCCATTAGCCAGAGAGAGTGCATTTAGGCGAATATCTTCGCTCACATCACTGGAAAAATCCCGCCATAAATCTTAACGATCTGCCGTCGATCGATTTGATTCTACTCTCGCAAATGCACAAAGCTCGTTTCGAGTGCATTGCAGAGCAAAAACTGAATACAAACATTCCCATCATATCTTCCCTTTCCGCAACTGCTACAATTAATAAAGAAGGGAGTTTAATGCAACCTAATCTGCTCAAAACTTGGAACCTTTAACTGTTACCAAGGGGAATGTTGATTTTTAGCTTAAGTCGATGCCTGGAAGACACGGGTCGATGCTCCTCACAGCCGTACTACCACCTGTTATGCGAGTCTGCTAAAGCTTCAACCTGCTTCTGGGAAGACGGCATTTCGTCTCTTTATTACTGGCAATACCTTCGCTAACCAACAACTGAAGGAAATTCCTCGACAGTATTCGGATATCGATTTGGTTTTGCTGCACTTGTATGGAACAAAAGCATTCGCAATTCGTCTGATAATCGATGCCAAGCAAGGCGTTAAGGCAATTCAATAAATTGTTCTTTCTACGCCATCCGAATTCACTCCAACGATTAGACGAATTTTAAATCGTCGTTAGAGGATTTTATGCAAGCTATTATGGCAACGGAACTCAAACAAAAAGTTACGTATCTGAGTCACGATAAGACTTACAATTTTGAGGCGTCGATAACACAGTAGTCGGATATGTGGTACAGAGGTAACGTACCTCGATCCGGAAAAGATCGGCAAATGGATGTAGTAATAATGATAGGCATTACTTATCCTATTAATGGCATTAAACAGTCTTGGTTCTTAAGCTGTATTTTTGCTAGGACAAAATAACGCTTAAATCGCTGAAATCCAGACTGTGTAGACATTTAAAAAATTTTATAGAAAAACACTTAAAAGAGTTAGTACTCAGATATTTATGGGTACTCTAGAAATATAACCTTGGATAGATGACTATATGCACTCTTTGGGGAAATGGCTGGAGAATTGTTATATCGCGTCTGGCGGCGCTACTCAGTCTAATTTTGACCAGTTCGACAGAGCATATCCGCGTCCGCAGTTACAGCGATCGCATTGGATTTGTCTCAACGGTCCGTGGAAGTTTACTTATGACGATGAGGGGAAAATAACTCGACCCTCAGATGTTTCCGGGTGGACGCATACAATTGAAGTTCCCTTCGCGCCAGAATCCTCAAAAAGTGGCATTGGCGACACAGGGTTTCACCCGAACTGCTGGTATGAGCGAGAATTTAACATTGTTAAGGGTGCAGGTCGGGTGCTGCTTCACTTCGGGGCGGTAGATTATCGCGCCCGCGTGTGGATCAACGGTCAATTCATGGCTGACCATGAAGGCGGACATACTCCCTTCAGCATCGATATTACGCCAGTATTTAATGAGAACGGACCGCAGCGGGTAACAGTGTGGGCGCAAGACGACCCCCAAGACTTGGCAAAACCTCGTGGTAAGCAAGATTGGCAACTGGAACCGCACAGTATTTGGTACCCGCGCACCACTGGGATTTGGCAGACCGTTTGGGCGGAGATCGTTCCTTCTACTTATATTGAGCGCATCCGCTGGACGCCGCACTTTGAGCGTTGGGAAATTGGCTTTGAAGCTTTTGTTGCAGGTGACCAGTGCGATGGCATCGAGGTAAAGGTAAAACTAACCGTTGGCTGCCAGTTGCTAGTCAACGATACCTATGAAGTAATTCACGGAGAGATTCACCGACGGATTGCCCTTTCTGACCCTGGTATTGACGACTACCGCAACGAATTGCTTTGGAGTCCAGAAAAGCCAACTCTGATCGATGTTGAAGTGCAGTTGTGGTCTAATGGCGAGTTGCTGGATGAAATCAAGTCTTATACCGCAATGCGGACGGTGGGAATCCAGCGCGATCGCTTTATGCTCAATGGTCGTCCCTACTATCTGCGACTGGTTCTAGACCAAGGCTATTGGCCTGAAACTCTGATGACCGCACCTTCCGATGAAGCGTTGCGGCAAGATGTTGAGCTAGTCAAAGCAATGGGATTCAACGGGGTTCGCAAGCACCAGAAGATTGAAGACCCCCGCTTCTTGTATTGGGCAGATGTGCTAGGACTGATGGTTTGGGAAGAAATGCCCAGCGCCTATCGCTTCTCTCCTAAAGCGGTGGAACGGATTACCAAGGAGTGGACTGAGGTCATTGAACGCGATGCCAGCCATCCTTGCATTGTCGTCTGGGTGCCCTTCAACGAATCTTGGGGCGTTCCCGACTTGACGGCGACAGCAGCCCACCAGCACTGCGTCCAAGCACTGTATCACTTAACCAAGACTCTCGATCCAACTCGTCCAGTCATCGGTAACGACGGTTGGGAAAGTGCGGCGACCGATATTTTGGCTATCCACGACTACGATAATAAGCCGACTCGGATGGCAAAACGCTACGGTCCAGAAGTGAAGCTATCAGACCTTTTCGATCGCCAACGTCCGGGTGGGCGGGTTCTGACGCTGGATGGCTATCCTCATCAAGGACAGCCGATTATGCTGACTGAGTTTGGCGGTATTGCTTATGCGGGTCGGGAAGATAAAAAAGCTTGGGGATATGTGCGTTCCCATGATGTCTCCGAACTGCAAATCCGGTATACGGCGCTACTAGATGTGGTGAACCGAGTCGAGTTATTTAGCGGTTTTTGTTACACCCAGTTGACCGATACCTACCAAGAAGCGAACGGACTGCTATATGCTGACCGGACTCCGAAATTTCCTATCGAAGCGATCGCATATGCAACTCTAGGCAGGGGTGAGGAAGACGAAGAGGACGTTATGCTCACAACAGTTAAAGCTGCATTGGGGCAAGAAAACAATGTATTCCCAGGAGCTGTTGAAGCCGGATGGTCGCAAGCTGATTCTATACAGCAGATTCCCCATTGCGGAGGAAATTACAGCCACTAGCCCTAGTAATGAGCCAGTGCAGGCGAATCCTCACCTGCGCTGGCATCCGTTGCGGGGCGAATGGATTGCTTATGCAAGTCACCGTCAGGGGCGGACTTTTATGCCGCCCCCAGAATACAATCCGTTAGCACCTACCAAAGATCCTCAGTTTCCGACGGAACTCCCGCAGGGGAAATATGATATGGCGGTGTTCGACAACCGCTTTCCCTCAATGGCTTTGGGGGCGCACAATCCACCCGCTAGCATTGTGCAGACTCTCCCAGCAAACGGCGCGTGTGAAGTGGTCGTATTTACGCAAGATCCGCAAGCTTCCCTCAGTTCTTTAGAACTGGATCAATTAGAGTTATTGTTGCAAGTTTGGGGCGATCGCACTCGCGCTTTAGGCGAAATGCCCCAGATTCAGTATGTACTGCCTTTTGAAAATAAAGGGGTCGAAATGGGGGTGACTTTACAGCATCCCCACGGGCAAATCTACGCTTATCCGTTTGTTCCACCCGTCCCAGCGCGGATGTTAGAGAGGCAACAAGCGTATTATCAGGAGCATCAGCGGGGTTTGCTGCAAGATTTGATCCAAAAAGAGATTTTGGACAATCAGCGGATTATTTATGTGGATGAGGAAGCGATCGCATTTGTCCCCGCTTTCGCCCGTTACCCTTACGAAGTCTGGATTGCCCCGATTCAGCCCACCGCTACATTTGTGGATCTGACAGATGGGCAGCGCCAAGGACTCGCCAAAGCCTTAAAAACTGTCACTCTCAAGTATGACGGTTTGTGGAATCGTCCTTTCCCTTACTTGATGGCGTGGTTCCAAGCACCCACCGATGGAAATCCGCACCCAGAAGCACATCTGCACGCAGAGTTGTATCCTCCCTATCGGACTCAGGATCGGCTTAAGTACCTGGCGGGAACCGAACTAGCCGCAGGAATGTTTGCCAATGATGCGCTTCCGGAGGAGAAGGTGAAGGAGTTGCAAGCTGTCGTCATCACACTTGAGAATCCTGTGCGGTTGTGAATCAAAACTTAACCCCCGAATCCCTTCGTTTGCAGGGAAGGGGCAAGAACTTCAGTTTCCTCCCCGTTTCCGGGAGGGGCTGGGGGAGGAATTTCCTGCTGTAAGAGGTGAGTTATGAATCAAGTTAGTGAAGAAGTCTCTCAGAAACTAGAGTTAATCCGAAACGCCTTAACGGAAGCTGACGCGCAGGGGTTGCGATTGCGCGGCACCGATTGGTTCGCCTGGGCGACTGCTGGCGGTTCCAGCACCGTACTGCTGACGGCTGAAACTGGAATCGCAGAAGTGCTGGTGACTGCTGAGGATGCCTGGATATTAACCGATGAAATCGAAGCGCAGCGGTTAAAAGATGAGGAAATTCCCGGAAATTTCCAGCATTATGCGAATCCTTGGGCTGATGCTGCGGCGCGTGAATCTTTTGTGCAGCAAGCGACCAATGGGGGGAAAATTTTAAGCGATCGCCCGATTCCTCATGTCGAAAAGCGATTACCCGCGTCTCTACAACAGCATAAACGAACCCTGATGTCGAGCGAGCTGGAGCGATATCGCCAGTTAGGGCGTCAGGCAAGCGAGGCGATGACAGAGGTACTCAAAGCCGCCAAGCCGGATTGGACAGAATATCAGCTTGCCGGTGCGGGTGCCGAGGCATTATGGGCGAGGGGGATACATCCAGCGCTGACTCTGGTAGCAGGCGAGAGACGTTTGCCGCTGTACCGTCATGCTACCGCCACAGGTGAAAAGATTGGACGGCAAGCGATGCTGGTATTTTGCGCCAGAAGACATGGTTTGTATGCGAATCTGACCCGATTTGTATCATTCGGTTCGTCCGATGAAAGTGCTAAATTGCATGGTGATGTCCGGCAAATTGAAGCGGAAGCTTTGAATTTTTTAAAGCCTGGAATCGCTCTGAATGCAGTTTATGACACTTTAGCTGATGTTTATCAAAAGCACGGATATCCTAATGCCATCCGAGAACATCATCAAGGTGGAACGACTGGATATTTGGCGCGAGAAGTTGTAGCGAATCCGACGACTAATGACACGTTGGAAGAAAATATGGCTATCGCCTGGAATCCCAGTGTACGGGGTGCAAAGATTGAGGATACTTTTGTACTTCTCAAAGATGGACTAGAAAATCTGACTTTCGATCCAAATTTTCCCAGTGTTGAAGTAGCCGGAAGATTGCGCCCTGTGCCCTTAGAGGTTGGGTAATGAGAACGCCTTGGCGAATGTAATTCGCGTCTACACAGACGAAACTTGCCTACGCAGGTTTGAAGAGGAATTTACTCTTAGTCCGCGAAGGCGGACTTTGTTTGTGTAGCCGCGATTTCTAATCGCCGGGGTCTTTTTTGCACCAGATATATTCAGCAAAGCCGCCGCAGTATGTCACAGGAAAAGATTGAAAAGCTGACTCCAGAACAAGAAGCTTTAATTCCGGTTTATCGGGAGAAGTGGAGAGATATAGCATATTCAACTGAGCCAATTGATAGAGAAAAAGCTGCTAAAGCGGTAAAAGCAGTTTATATTTTGATTGAATTATCTGAACAAGAGATACTTTTTTACGATAGTCCTTATGCAGTAGGTAGCGACAAACAATTAGTCATAGATAAAAATAGAATATATGGAGAATTGTATGAAACAAGAAGAATATTTAACCAAGATTTTTCCGACTATTTATTATCAGCTATAAAGTCTAGTTTTTGTAATACAGTTATGAGCTGACTGGGTAGCGAACTACATAATGATATAAGTTGGAAATTAGAGGGGTTACTAACGGAGGAACTTATAATGTTCTTCCAAATAATGGAGCAAGTGCGAAATCAACTATGGGAGGAAATAGAATTTAAAGAAAAGCAAATACAGAAGCTATGCGAGGAAATGTGGGTACAGCTTGATATACCAATACCAAATAATTTGGTGGATCGGTTAATACTACAGGATTTACTCATAGGAAGTGAAACGAATCATCAACTTGCAAATCGCATATCCCAGGAAACGGATAACCTTAGCCAACAGGAAAACCTACTGAATATTATCTTTGGTAATGATGATATATATATTGAACCCGCTCAATGGGTTAGTTCGGGCAGTTTGTATGACTTTTGCATTAACGTATTAAATTTTGAGTATAAGCAAAAAGAATGGGAAGCATTTCAGACAATAGCCAAGAATTGCGGTTGTATTTTCCCTTATGAGAAGATGGTAATTGTCTGCGATCGCCCTCGCATCCTCTCCCTGGACAACCAGCAGCGCCTCCACGCGGAAGGCGCACCCGCGATCCAGTTTGCAGACGGATACAGCCTCTACGTTTATCATGGGGTAAGATTACCTGAAAAATACGGCAAGCTACACCCAACACAGTGGGAAGCTAAATGGATAATAGAAGAAGATAACGCCGAACTACGGCGAGTGCTAATTCAGGGAATTGGCTACGATAGAATTGCCCAGGAATTAGGAGCAATTGAGTTAGATTCTTATCAAGAATACACTTTATTTAAAATTGATACTGATATTGATGTTGAGCCAATATCTTTGTTGAAGATGACTTGCCCAAGCACCGGATTTATTCATGTGTTGCGCGTACCACCTGAGATGATATCGGCACGGGAAGCGATCGCATGGGTGAATTGGGGAATTAATCCAGAAGAATTTTCTGTGCAAACATGAATTTTTTTGATGATTAACGCGATATAGAAAGCAATTAACTAACTGCTACACTATCTCCCAACTTCGAGGGCCAGCGGACAGTCAGAATGGTACAATCTGACTCGGCAGACCAAGAATGGGGCACGCCTGGAGACCAGAGAACGTAGTCGCCTTCACGAGATAATAAGACTTCTTGCTCTGGAAATTTAACGTGAAATCGTCCTTTAATCAGGATAGAAAGTGTCGTTGCTTCCTCATTCATTGCCCATTCGGATCTACCGTCTCCTGCTGGGTGAATCCCCCATTTCACTTCTAGGCTGGAAGTCGATCGAATGTCATCGATTGGGTTTATAAAATGACCGAGAAACCAACCAGAACGATTTGCACCTTCACTATGAGCATTCCCAACAACAACATTAGACGGCATTTGCGAATCCTTGCTTATATGCAAGTATTAATTTTATAAAACTCAGCAAAATTATCAAGTCGGATGACTAAGGGTTAACGCACAAGTGTTAAGGCACAAGTGTGAACGCACAAAGATTGTGCAAAATATTAGGGATTGTAGAGACGCAAAATTCTACGTCTCTACAGGATGGGATTTCTCTCTACTCCCGGCGAGATTTCCCGGCGAAATGATTCCTTAACGCGACGCCACGGCTAAGCCGCTGTGGCGCAGTAAAGGCTCGGTACTCGGTTCGCGTCCCCGGAAGGACTTGAACACTTCCATCGGGTGTAAGCTACCACCCAGCGCCAACACGGTGTCGCGGAAGCGCTTACCTGTAGAAGCTACAGCCGTCTCATCTTCTAAGCCAGCGTCTTCAAAAGCTGCAAAGGCATCAGCACTGAGAACTTCAGCCCACTTGTAGCTGTAATAACCCGCCGCATAGCCGCCAGCAAAGATATGTCCGAACCCGCATAAAAAGGAGTCTTCTGGCAGAGGGGACAAAATTGTTGTGGTTTTGGCAATGCGGTTCCGCACATCAGCCACAGTTTCATTGCCACCCGGTTGATAGCGATGGTGCAGTTCAATGTCAACTAAGCTAAAGTGCAATTGCCGCAGCGTGCCAGTACCGCTCATGTAGTTGCGTGCTGCCAAAAGCTTTTGGTAATAATGCTCTGGTAAGGTTTCCCCGGTTTCGTAGTGCTTCGCCATTCCCATCAAAGTGGGTCGGTCATAGCACCAGTTTTCCATGAACTGGCTGGGTAATTCTACCGCATCCCATTCCACATTGTTGATGCCTGCTGCACCCGGATAATCCACCTTGGTCAGCATATGCTGCAAGCCGTGACCGAATTCGTGGAATAAGGTTTCTACCTCGCCAAAGGTCATCAGACTGGGTTTGCCATCGACTGGGGGGGTTTGGTTGCAGACCAAATAGGCGACAGGTAAGCGTGTAGTGGGCGTGCCAGCTTCGATAATTTTGGCACGGACGAGGCACTCATCCATCCAGGCACCGCCGCGCTTTTCGGCTGGACGGCTGAAAGGATCTAAATAGAAGTATGCGATCGCATTACCTGTTTCATCGGCAATCTGGAAGTAACGCACATCCTCATTCCACACTGGGGCTTGACCATCAGCCGCCGTGACGGTAATTCCAAATAACCGCTTGACGAGGCTGAATAGCCCATCTAGCACTTGCGGTAAGGGGAAGTAAGGGCGTAACTCTTCTGCACTGAAGGCGAACTTTTCTTCTCGCTGGCGTTCCGACCAAAAGCTGATATCCCAGTGCTTCAAGTCGCTGCTTTCTGCGGCTCCTTTACTTGCAGCATACGCTTTTAATTCTTCTAATTCCTTTTTAGCCGCATCATAACTAGCGCCGCGCAGTTCATCTAGCAGCGCCTCAACTGCTTCAACGCTGGGAGCCATTTTTCGGGCTAAGCTTAACTCGGCAAAACTGTCAAAACCGAGTAGCTTTGCCTTTTCTTGGCGCAGTTCCAAAATGCGCTCAATGAGTGGGGTGTTATCTAACTCGCCACTTGATGCACGGCTGACATAGGCTTTATAAAGCTTTTCGCGCAAGTCCCGACGGGTGCTGTGCTGCAAGAAAGGGCCAAAGCTGGGAAAATCCAGGGTGATGCGCCAGGGGCCATTTTCAGGGGTGGCGTTTTCTTCGCCAGCAGCACGGGCAGTTTGAGCAGCTAGACTCACTAAACTGGGCGGTAAGCCGTCAACTTCGTCTTTGTTGGTGAGGGTCAAGCTAAACGCTTTAGTGGCGTCGAGGACGTGGTTAGAGAACTTGGTGGAAAGTTCTGCTAATTCGAGTTGAATAGCGTTGAAGCGATCGCGCTTTTCTCCTTCCAACCCAACGCCGGAAAGTTCAGCATCTTTAATCGCTGATTCGACAATCCGCTTTTGGGCTGATTCCAGGCTATCCCAAGCGTTGCTATTTTGCAGTGCCTTAAATGCTTCATACAGCGGCTTACTTTGGTTCAGCTGGTTGGAAAACTGCACCACTTTTGGCTGAACGGTTTCGTGAGCTTCGCGGATTTCGGGGCTATTCTTCACAGCCATCAAATGACCGACAATCCCCCAACTCCAGGTTAAGCGTTCTACCAGTTGTTGGAGGGGTTCGACTAAACCGCTCCAAGTCGGTTCTACCTGGGTTTCTAGGGTGGCAAGTTCCTGTTCTAGTTCAGCCAGTAGCTGCGTCATCGCCGGAACGACGTGTTCCGGCTTGATGGCATCAAATGGGGGCAGCCCTTTGCCGATGAGTAACGGGTTATCAGTAATAATGGCGTTTGCACTCATAGGTGATTTGTTTGTAAACGTATTTGGGCTGAATCGTCCTTGTTATCCGATCTTAAGAAAAAAATCAGCTACCCTTACAGGGTGGTTAACCGTAGCGAAGTTGCGGCTTATCGTCGGTACTCGTCGCCGCAGTCACCGATAAGCTGGTAGAGATCGCGCGATTGTTGAGCGATCGCATCAATTCGCCGATCATCCTCTGCATCCAGTATCAAATTAAACACCCTGGCATTGTCTTCAATATGTTCCGACACCCCTAACCGTGCGCCGACGATTGCACCCGCGACTGCTGGCTGCTCTAGAATATAACGCACCGCCACATTAGAGATATTTACCCCGTACTTCTGGGCAATCTCTTGGAGGACAGAAAGTAACTCTTGAAATAAATTCCAGCCACCCCACGCATCTACCATATTCTTGTATTTTCGCAAGCTAGCCGTCTTCAGTTCTCCTGCTCGCGGTTCTGGTTGTCCCAGGTACTTTTCTGACAGCAAGCCGCCGCAGAGTGTCCCGTAAGCAAAAAGCTGAATGTCATTCTCTTGACAAAATTGCACCATATTCACTAAAGGACGCTGGTCAATCAGAGAAAATTGCACCTGATTGGACACAATTTTGATACCTGCTTCGGTAATAATTTTCAGACGTTCTGTATCAAAATTTGTCAAAGCTAGATGCTTGATTTTTCCCTCCTCTTGGAGTTCCACCATGTACTTGAGCGCATCTAAGTAGTTTTTATCGCGATAATCCCACCAATGAAACTGCATCAAGTCTAAGGAATCAACTCCCATTCTTTTTAGGGAAATATTAATGTTATCTTCTACCAACTTGCGCGTCATTTTAGTGGGTCTTGGCACCCATTTTGTGAAAGCTTGCAAGTTAGACAGCGCCTCTTCACCACGACTTGCTACCAATTGCCTCCGGAACTCTCCAATAAAGTCCTCAGCGGGGCCATAATGGTCGGCTAAATCCCAAGTCGTGAAGCCTGCATCCATGTAATCAAACATATTTTGGATTGCGGCTTTTGAGTCAATTCTTCCATGTGCGCCTGACACTTGCCACATTCCATTGAGTATGCGGCAGATATTCAAATCTGGAGTAAATTGTAATCTACTTGATTCTGGTAAATTCATGTTGACGCTTTGTTATGTATAGATAAAATTATTGCCTATAGTGCCAGAAGTTGGATGCGATACACAAACTTAACCTCTCCCCAAACCGCTCTCCTACGAGGAGAGGGTCTTTCCCTCTTCCCTAGTCTACGGTGTATACACATCTTTCATTAATTGGCAAAACGTTAATTGATCCCCCTAAATCCCCCTTAAAAAGGGGGACTTTGACTTGATTGCCCCCCTTTTTAAGGGGGGTTGGGGGGATCAAAACGGGACTTGCAAGTTCAAGAAGACTTATGTATACACGGTAGTTTCCCTAGTAGGTAAAGGGCTAGGGGTTAGGTCTGTATTTTATTTAAGTAAGTAGCGCTAAAAATCAACCTTTTCAAAATTAAACCCCAAAGAAACGCAAGATAATTTATCAGTGTTTATCTGTGGTTAATTACTCTAAAACTTACTATTCAGGTTTGCACGGAAAATTCTTCTGGATCGATGTCCCAATTAATCCAGCGAATCGCTGCACGAGCCGATGTAATATCCGGCGGCACTCGCATAGCATGAATGAAACCAGTGCTAGGACAAGTCATTTTTATCAAGTGAATAGGCTCTTTTTGAGGAGCATCATCATCAAAAGCATTACGTTGAAAACCATCAATATCAGCATCAAGTTTTAGCAAAGTGTATTCTTGCCAGGAATCTAATTCAGTTGCTTGTAATTCTTGACAGATTCGTGCATAGCCAATTCCTTGAATTAATATTCGACGCAATTCAGCGTTGTCTTCTTCTAAAATCCATTGTGCCTGCCATTGATGGGGATGCAGTTTGCCATATTTTTCAGGCAACTTTACACCGTTATAATAATATCCCGTATGCCATCCATCAGCAAACTGAATCGCGGGTTCACCTTCGGCGTGGAGGCGGTTTTGGCTGTCGAGGGAGAGTTTAGTCGGGCGATCGCATACAATACAAACCTTCTCAAACGGGAAAATCCAGCCGCATTGCTCGAAAAGCTGGTTCAAGCATTCAAGTGCTTCCTGTGACTTCTGCTCCAGCACCCAACCGATAGAGACACAGTATTGGCTGATGCTGATAATCGCAACCAAATCTTCAGGGATAATGGCACTCAATGGTTGGTAATATTGCAACAAATGTTGTGTTAGGTTATTCTCGATCGTTCTTCCTAGTTGAAAGTTGATCTCTTGCTGCAAAGCTGTCCAGATTCCTAAACTCAGCGATTTCCTAGCTAATTGGGATAGTGACTGTGCGAGTGAAACTCCCAACTGCTGGTATTCGCGTAACCGCTCAACACCAGTAAGTGGACTACTGCAAAAAATGATTTCAGGTTCTTCTTGACCAATAACTGCGTAGGTTGATTTTATTGTTTCTGTGACTTTTTGACGATCGATCGGCTGTGTTAACAAAGCGTGCCACTTCTGTTGAAGCGATCGCAACAAACTTAGATTGGAAATTGGATTGGCTTGAAGATACAGTTCGGTGAGGTTGGTTAACCCAGATAGGCTACTCAAGTCAGTAATTTGATTGCCACCGAGATTCAGGCGGGTGAGGTTGGTTAACCCAGATAGGCTACTCAAGTCAGTAATTTGATTGTTACCTAGATACAGTTGGGTGAGGTTGATTAACCTAGAAAGCCCACTCAAGCCGGTAATTTGATTGCTACCGAGATTCAATTGGGTAAGGTTGGTTAACTCAGAAAGGGGACTTAAGTCGATAATTTGATTGTTATTTATATACAGTTGGGTAAGGTTGGTTAACTCAGAAAGGGGACTTAAGTCGGTAATTTGATTGTTGTAGAGATGCAGGTGGGTGAGGTTGGTTAACTCAGAAAGGGGACTTAAGTCGGTAATTTGATTGGTGTGGAGATGCAGGTGAGTGAGGTTGGTTAACCCAGAAAGCGCACTCAAGTCGGTAATTTGATTGGTGTGGAGATTCAGACGGGTGAGGTTGGTTAACCCAGAAAAGGGACTTAAGTCGGTAATTTGATTGTTATTTAGATGCAGGTGAGTGAGGTTGATTAACCTAGAGAGCGGACTCCAGTCGCTAATTTGATTGTTATTTGGATACAGGTAGATACCGTTGTAGAGATGCAGGTGAGTGAGGTTGGTTAACCCAGAAAGCGCACTCAAGTCTGTAATTTGATTAATGAGATACAGTTGAGTGAGGTTAGTTAACCTAGAAAGCCCACTTAAGTCGATAATTCGATTGTCATTTAGATACAGTTGGGTAAGGTTGATTAACCCAGAAAGCGCACTCAAGTCTGTAATTCGAGTGTTATAGAGATTCAATTGGGTAAGGTTGGTTAACCCAGAAAGCGGACTCAAGTCGGTAGTTTGATTGTTGTAGAGATGTAGCTCATTGCAGCTTGATAGTATCCGATTCGCTTGATTACAGTCAGAAGTGCCAGCTTTCTGCAACAACACCTCAACCGTATGCCTTGCTGCTGGATAGAGGCTATCTTTGTGCAAACACCAGTCAGCAAAGCTGTTAAAAATTGTGGTTTGCTTTGGCTGCGATCCGGACATAAAGCACCCTCAACAGTAATTTTTGGTTTTTTAGTCAGGTGTCAGTAACTAGCAACTTGTTAAGAACGCCAGTCTTTCTCAGCTTGTTCTAGAACGTAAGCGGAAACAGCTTGGATTTCTTGTTCGGTTAAGCGGTCTTTGTATGCCGACATGTTGTTTTTGCCATTGGCGACGATGGACGCGATCGCATCCACGTTATCCATGCCATTTCGTTTTAATGCCTTGAGTTTCAGATTCTTCCCGCGTCTGATAATATTGCCGCCGTTGAGATGACAACCTGCACATTGGACGCTAAAGATTTTGGCACCGTTAGCAGTATCTGCGGCTAAAGCTGAAACGCGAAAGGCAATTAGCACAGCGAATGTTAGAAGTAGGACGGTTAGTAGCTTCCTCAAGGGAATTTTCCTCGGTTTTTATTAAATTAATAACCAGTGACAATCCGCTATTTTATGAATCGGTGTCTTCTCCCTCAACTTCTTCGTCTTCTATCGCTTCCTGAAGAAATAAGCGTGCCAACCTGTTATAGGTGCCAGCGCCAACAAATTGAGGATAAGTGTGAGAACGGCTGTACACCCATACCAGTTCTTTTCCATCAAAAATGCGGATGTCTTGAAATAGACCTTTGCATTTCGGTTGCAGCGACTTAGCTGTATTTAATGCATCCGTCCATCTTTCAAATTCTTGGGAAAATTCACGGGCGATGACTTTAAACATAAGCTTGGGCTTCTTTCTTGACTTCCTAATTTGAAGCTTAAGCGGCGGGTGGGAATTGGGGGAATGATTCTGGACAATCGACCAAAAGCACCGATTTCAAAGTGCCTGATGTCAAAGTGCCTCAAAGGAAGCGGTGAATCCTTCAAGACTTAAACACTCGTCTTGGAAAGATTCCGCGTCTCCGACCTCTTCAACCTTGTATTCCATGAAGCGCTGACCATCTGGCGTTTTTTTGGAAGAGATACAAGTGCTTTGATACTTGTCTGCGATCGCTTTACAGGTAGTCCCATTGCGTTTCCAAGCATCGCCCGAACAGCGAATCGTTACCAGCCACATAACTTAAGTCTCCATTGATATTGGGGATGTTGCGATCGCGAAAACTCTGAGTTGCTCTGACGCAATCTGATGCATCATATCAAGGGTTATCACCCTAAGCCTAACTCCGGAGTTAAGGATTGATATGACTCGCAAGCGCTTATTTTCGTTAATTGTGGCGCTGTTGCTGATTGCACTTTCCTGGTGGGGGGTGGCGGCGGCGCGGACTGGATTGGTGACGCGAACATTCTCAGATAAAGGGTTGCCGATGCTGTACGTCGCACCACAGGGTTCTGAGAAAATACCCGGTGTCCTGGTGGCGCACGGCTATGCAGGTTCTAAGCAGTTAATGCTCGGCTACGCGCACGTTTTGGCGCACGCGGGGTATGCCGTGATGCTGTGGGATTTCGGCGGACATGGCGCGAATCCAGCACCCCTACAGCGCGATTCACTTCAGCAAGACCTGAATGTGGCTTATGCTGCCCTGTTGAAGCAACCAGAGGTCGATCCCAGCCGCTTGGCGCTGCTGGGGCACTCAATGGGGAGTGGTGCGGTGATGTCGGCGGGTATCCGCAATCCCGACCGCTTTGCGGCAACGGTTGCCGTCTCGCCAACGGGTGCGGGAGTGACGCCTTCTATCCCGCGCAATCTTCAGCTACAAGCCGGGAGTTGGGAAGGTGGATTTGTGACGAATGCCCAGCGGTTGCTGGCGGCGGCAGGAGGAGAAAACGATAACTTTGCTGGGGGAAGGGCGCGATCGCTCGTTATCATCCCAAACGCCGAACACATCACCATTCTCCTCCGCAATATCAGCCACCAAGCTGCCCGAACGTGGCTCGATGCTACCTTCAGAATTCAGAGTAGCAGTAACTATATTGACCGTCGGATGGCTTGGTATGCCTTGCATTTGTTGGCATGGTTGTTGTTGCTTTTCGCCATTGCCCCTGCTGTTGCTGACCCGGCGACTACACCTAAGGCAAAGGTGCATCCGCTCCAAAGCTTGCTAGGTTCGCTCTTAGCTTCCTTCCTTGCCAGCGCTTCACTCCTATTGCTGAGTCGTATGGGGGAAATTGACAGCTTGGGTGGCGTCCTCGTCGGCGGTGCAATCGGAATTTGGTTCTTTGTGGCAGGCATCGTCTGGCTGGGGATTCTCTTGCGCCTACAACGTCCTACACTCAGGGCGCTGGGGATAGGCTTAGGGCTGTTTGTACTGCTTTGGGTGGGTTTTGGGGCAATGGCACAGTCGGTGTGGCTGCAATGGTGGCTAATTCCAGCACGTCTGAAGCTTTGGCCTTTGCTGTCGTTGGCTTGCCTTCCTTGGTTTCTAGCGTCGGGAGTGGCGCAACAGGATGCTGGGGTACTCTCGCGGATGGCGTGGTGGTTGTGGCAAAGCGTGCTGCTAGTAGGCGGCTTTATTTTGGCGGTGTACTTGGTTCCGAAACTTGGTTTTATTTACCTGTTGCTGCCGCTATTTCCGCTAGCGATGGGTATTTTCTCCTTTGCTGGCAGCCAACTTAATAATGTGTGGAGTTACGCACTGGGGAGTGCGTTGTTTTTCGGTTGGGCGATCGCTGCTGCTTTCCCGCTCGCTAGTTAGCGAATACAGAATTAGAAGTTTTCTACCTAAAGGAAGTACCGATTTTGAAGCGATCGCGCCAAGATAGAAGAAGCGGATTATAACCTCTTTTTTGCTGGAAAGCTTGTACAAGTAGTTTAATTAAAGCTTCATCTAAATCAACTACTACAAACCGAGGAAGAAAATGCCTAATAATAAAATCAAAGAACAAATTACAACCGATCTCCATCAAGCTAAAGAAACAGGACAGCTCAGAGCAGAGCGGATTCGGGAAATTGTTCAATCTGCTGTCTCTCAGGTGGGTTCGGAGTTTAAGGAAGGTTCCACCGAACTTCGCTCAATTGTTAAAGATGCGGTTTCTGTGGTTCTGGAAAACTTGCAAGATAAAGGTGGCGAACTCAAAGAAGAAGTCACGGCTACGATTGAGGGAGCGGTTGAAGGCTTTAGCCATCTAAGACATCGAAATATTGCGAAAACGCAAGCAGAGGTTAAACAGCTACAAGCTCAACTGGACAACGAAGAAAATGAACTCCAGCAAGAGATTGATAAACTGCTAGTAGACATCGAAGAATCTGGTAAAGATACCTCGCCTTCTACCAAAACTGCTCTGGAGTCTGCGATTAATAATCTCAAAAACAGCGACGAGGTCGCATCGCTGAAAGAGCGTTATGCTCAACTGCAAGCTCAACTAGCGATTCTCCGAGCGAATTTAGCTGCACGTTACGGGGGACGCGCCGAGGACGTGAAAGGGTACCTGGACGAAGCGAAGCACTGGTACGACCGTTCTCGCCCTCAAGCTGAAATAATGGTTCAGCAGGTAGAACAAAAGCGATCGCAGGTTGAAGAAAAACTGGGTGATGCTGGGGTAGCGATCGCTAAGAAAGAACGTCAGGTACGTCAAATCTTGAGTGAGTTGTTACGAACAGCAGCAGATGCAATTCGCGAAAAAGAACCCGTGAGTAAATCAGGGACTCCTAAAGATTCTCACCATTAATTAAAACAGAACCAGCTAAGACTTAGCTGGTTCTGTTTTTTAAACTCAATTTTTAAACTTGCAGTAGGGTTTTAACACGCAACCAGCACTCAAGAAAGACTTCTACTCCCACCACTACCGCTACAAGGGATAGAAGCGTCTAACTAACCTTGGCTTAGTATACGTTTTCTCCTCCAGCCATTCTTTCTTCGTGCTTCACGATTACCCAAACTGCATGAATACTACCGGGAAGCCAACCCAGAACCGTAAGCAAAATGTTGATGAATAAAGTTGGGCCAACACCAACTGTCAGAAAAATGCCTAAAGGAGGCACGAGAAGACCAGCCAGAATCCGGAGTAATTTCATGAGACTACTTCAACTTTCTTATTTAAACTCTTATTAGTCTTATTCTCCTAAATCAAGTAATTGAAGACCTCCCCCTAACGAATTATCTTCGTTTGGATAGATGGTATACAAAACTGCATTCATCTTTCTAGCTTGCAAACTAAAAAAGGAGGAATAGCATCTAGCTTTCCTCCTTTTTTTAATCCCTATCAATTTTACTTCTCTGGATAGAGATTAACCTTGAGTTTTTAAGTCACTACTGCTGCCGGTTAGTACACCCGCATTTCTCTCAGCAAAATATTTGCTGATGAAAGTATTTGCAAAAGATAGAACGACGGGTGCCAACAGAAAAGCTAAAATCCCATGCATACTAAATCCGGGAACCAAAATTGAAGCCAACCAGAAACATATCCCGTTAACGACGAGCGAAAATGTTCCTAAGCTGACAAAGTTAAGCGGCATAGATAGTAAAGATAGAGTCGGCTTAACTCCAGCATTGACTAAGCCAATCGCTACAGCAGCAATTAAAGCAGCAGGAAATGTAGCAATATTAACACCTGGAACAAGTAAATCAACAATTAGTAGGCTAAGAGCTGTAGCTACCCAGGTAAAAAGCGTTCCCATCATGGTTTTTTTCCTTAAATTGACACAATAGAAAATTTTAAAGTCCTGATACTATGCTCAGGGATCGCCTAGCCTTCAACCTCCCTACGAAGGTAGATTTTTCTGGAAGCGATCGCCTGTTGCCTTGGTGTTTTAGTGTCTTGGTCGTTGATTACACACAAGATGTAGATAAGGTAGTTCCTCTCGCCAGGAGAAGGCAGTAAATCTCAATACAATCAGGACAACTTAAGCTAAGTGAAATTAGTGATGTATAGGATGGGTGAGCGATAGCGAAATCTATGCAGGGGTTGGGTTTCCCAATTCAAACACCACTTGCATGCGGGGGAACCCCCCGCACGCAAGTGGCTCCCCAACCTACGAACATCTTCAATTTAATTGCATCCGCTTACTTATTGTTGAGGTGCAGTTATGCTGACGTTATTCGTTGAGCTATCCAATACTATCCAGCCAGATTTCCCGTCTAAATTCTCTGAACTATTTGCCACTTTAAAATAGAGCTTCTCGCCGCCACGAGTTTCAACAGCAAAATCGGCTTTTTCCGCATAAACCACTTTAAATCCTCGGTCTCTCAGACAATACATCGCCCAAGCTTTCAGCGTGTGCTTGTGTGGTTCATATTGAATCGGAGGCTTGTTTAACGCCTCTTCCATCACCTTAATTAGCTGCACTGGTTGCACGCTCCACTAGATACTTTCCTTTTTAGTTTCTGCTGGATCGCAGCGAATTTCAATCAGGAATCCATCCGGGTCGTAAAAGTAAATGCCTCGTCCGGTGGGACGGCTGACAGGGCCGTGATCGATGGGCACTTGATTTTGTTTTAGCACCTCGACCGCCCGCTCGAACAACTGCGGGTCGATGTCAAAGGCGAGGTGATTGGCGCGGGTAAAAGCGCGATGCGGGTCATTGTCTGGGGGTGGCAAATCCGGCTCCCAAAACAAGTCGAGGACGGTACCATCGGGGGTGACGAAATTGGTAACTTTGCCTGATGCTACAAGCGATCGCAATGTGGTCGGCACTTCTTCACCCGTCAGTTCGTACAAACCCAGGATACCCCCGTAGAAGTGGCGGGAAGCTTGCAGATCGTGGACGTTTAAGGCAATGTGGTGGACTCGCCGCAGATCCCCTGCGGAAAGGGCAGTGTTGACGGATTGGGGGCTAGATAGCATGACAGAAAAGACTCCTTTCGTTACTTTCGATAGAAGCAAGACTTTTTTCTTTAAGTCTATTATTCAAAATAAAAATTATCATGCCCTTTGATTACACTTTAGATTTTAAGGCAATCGATTTTCGCTCTTCTCCCGAACTTTATCGAGTGGGTAAGGGCGAGCAGGGGGTGCTTTTGGTAGAACCCTACAAATCAGAAATTCTTCCCTACTGGCGCTTCAAAACTCCGGAAATTGCCAGAGAATCGAGTGAAAAAATTTACCAAATGTTTCTATATTACCTAGAACAAGATGATTTTGTTGGCGCGGATATGGCACGGAAGTTTTTACAAATGGGTTATACGCGATCGCGCAGATATGCCAATCATAAAAGCGGCAGAAAATTTAAGTCAAATCCTCAAAAAGAAACCTCTAAAGAATCACAGCTTCAAGCAAGGAAAGATATTTTACCCAATGAAGTAGATCCGGTAAAAGCTGAATCAGCCGCAATCTTTAAAGAAAAATGGATGCAAGCAAAGATAAATGAGAAATATTTACAGCTTTTAGCAAACCATAAACAGATGTACGAGTAAGGATGAAAGAGAATAATCTTAGCAAATAGAATTCGCAGCTTCGCCAGCCTTCCTATGTCAGTTCAAATACTGACACATAATCAACTCAGAGTTTTCGGAAACGCTTTCTACATTGGTGTTGTATACAATTAGTTTACCGAGAACAATCAAAATGAGTAATAGCCGGAAATCAATTTTATTTTTTAGCTTATTTCTCACCCTTTTGGGAACAATCACCTCTGGGAAACACGTCCTAGCGATCGCCCAATCTTCAGAATCAACCCAGCGACTAACTGTATCACAGACATCACCCTCCAAATTGGCACAGCTTTCTTCTACATGTACCTATGACGATAGAAAAACCGTAGAAACTGTGAAAGACAAAAAGGGTAAAGTGACACTGGTTGGTGAAACTTATGTCATCGTAACTGAAGGACAGGATGGTATAAGATATGCAACTTGTAATCTTCCTGATAGTTTCAAGGCAGAAGGAAAAGCAATTACATTCAGTGGTGAAGTAAAAGAAATCTATCCTAATGAACGTTGGGCAGCTACACCGTTAAAAATTACAGCGATCGCATCCAGCACTTCAACCCCAACCCCAACCCCAGTTCAGTCTATTCAAAGCCTATCGAATGGTAATTACACATTTTGTAGCAAACCTCCCTCAGGCACTGGGAACCAGCAGGGTGTAGATTTAGGTCATTGTTATGTATTTAGTAAAAAAGGAAATCGCCTAGTCGGAGACCTTTACGATACCAAAACTTTGGGCGAAGTAACCGCTTGTGTTAGCGGTGTAGTTAATAAGAGAACTGTTAGCGGCGAAGCGATAGAAATTGTCGGAGATATTGGTCGGCAAAATATACCGCCAAACTCATCAGGCACCCGGTTAGTTAATTGGGACAATCAGGGTTACTTGAAAGTTGCGAGAGCTACTGTAATTGGCAGGCTGAATAGCCCTGGCAGGAACAATGTCAGAAAAGTTCGCTATCGTTCTGCTTTGCTTAACTTAAATGGTTTTTATCGCCACAATCAACTGAAACAAGCACCTACAAACTGTTTAAAACGCTAAGAAAGGCAACCGCTAAAAGTAAGCGATCGCATTCTCAATAACAGTAGGTTAAACCCAACAACAAAGAAACCCAACCAATGCTTAATCGAGTTGGGTTTCTTTGCCGCATTCCAACTTAAATTTTGATTGATAGTAAAACTTTACTACCAATATTTGTATCAAAAATCCTCAAATTGATAAATTTATTAATTCAACTTGTCTCCAGTTGAATGAGTATACTTCTGATACCCATTGTTTGTTGGATAATTATTTGTTGGATACAAAGCATTGGATTTGAATAATTGTCCCGATTGGATAATCGCAATAGCGATGGGTTCTAAAGCTTTTGTCCAGCTGTCTCTGATTCGCTGCTGCTCTTCCGGAGTGGGGTTGGTGCTTAACCGTTGAATTTCAGCCAGGACAATTGCTGGTAGTTGCTCGTAGAAACTCATTGCTAGTTCACTACCTACCTGATTCAGCAACAGTTGCACTAAAGCAGAGCTGTTCATTACATCATTCGCAACACTACCCGTTGCACCAGTGGCAGTTGCACTAGCGGCAGTTGCACTAGCGGCAGGGGGCGGATCTAATTGGGGGATAGAATCAACGGGAGATACAGGGGTTTTAACAGGCTCAGCAGGACTTTGAAGCGTGTCGCTGGCATCTTCAATCGGAGGTTGAACAATCGCAGCGGGACTTTGAAGTGTGTCCCTGGCATCTTCAATCGGAGGTTGAACAATCGCAGCAGGACTTTGAAGCGTGTCGCTGCCATATTCAATAGCAATAGTAGGTTGAACAGCCACAGGACCTTTATGCGTATCCCAGGGGTCTTCAATCGTAGGGTGAACACCCGTAGCAGCGCCTTTAAGGCTGTCGATTGCACCTTCAATCGTAGGGTGAACACCCGCAGCAGCACCTTTTATTACTAAATCCGCAGCACCTTCAACAATCGCTTTAATACCCTCACCTACACTTTTACCAGTAAACGCCGCAGCAGCTGCACTGACTACAGCACCAAAGGTTGCTCCAGCTAAAGCAGCATTCGCGACACGCCTGCGGGTGCCTGTTGGCTGAACACCAGACTCTTCTGTAGCTGCGTCAGTCTCTTCATTCGCTGCATCTGACGCAGCATCACCGCCATCTCCGCTAGTGTCTGCTGGAGGAACGCTGGACTGTGCCGGAATCCGGTCAGTATTTTCGTCATGCCGATCAAAAGGCTGATTGCTCTGTGTCATAATGCCCCGTCTCCTGCCTACCAAAACGGCTTAACGATCTGAAGTCACTGCTACTGCTAATTTAGCGATCGCACGTATAGACTTACACCGACCTCAAGGGAGACATCCTTAAATACCCAGCAAGGTATAGCCATATACGATGATTGGGATTCCATATCTACAACTACAGATGCAATAGGTGTTGAGTCATGTCTGCCTTTAGCTCAGTTAAATCCTTCTTGAGGCTCGTTAGAGTTGCAATAGATAACGAGCTACAGCAAAACGATATTTAGATGCTTGGGGGCAAAAGAGACAATGATGACTAATAATACGCCAAATTTCGAGAGACGTGACGAAAATGCTGGCTCTAGCGAGACAGCTCAACCTTATATTCGTACAGAAAGCACAACTCAACCTAGTGGAATACCAAGAGCAGAAAACAGCCCTACGATTACATCTCAATCTGTTGCTCGGCAACAACCCACCGACATCAATGCTCGGCAACAACCCACCGACATCAATGCTCGGCAACAATCTACCGACATCAATGCTCGGCAACAATCCGGCAGTATGAATGCTGGACAACAATCTAGCAGCATGAATCCAGCCTTATCTAGAGCGCTGATGGGAGGACTCATCGGTGCTACCTTAGGGACACTAGCCGGTCTGGTAGCTGGTAGGAGAACATCTGAGGGTGTGAAACACGCTGCCAAAGGTGTTGGCGATGCGACAAAGACTATCGCTGGCGGTGTTAACCAGACTGCAAAAGGTGTTGGCGAAGCAGCAAAGACTGTAGCTGGCGGTGTTGGTCAGACAGCCAAAGGTGTTGGCGAAGCGGTTAAGAGTGTAGCTGAAGGCGTTAACTACGCTGTAGTCGGCACATTACAAGATACCGCTGAAGGTGTTAGCCAGGCTGTAGTAGGTACATTGGACGCAGTAAAGGGTACAGCTTCAAATGCTAAGCAAGTTGTAGCAGGTGCCGCAGACCAGCTACAGGATAAAACTGAGGATGCCAAGCAATCTGCAATCAGTGGATTGGACGCAGTTCAGGATGCCGCTGAGGATATCAAGCCATCTTACGAGCAGAACGTCAAGGTAGCTAAAGAGCATCCGGTGATCAGTACGCCGCAGGTCACGACAACTGCGAACATCGGCATGGAAAGGGACATGGATATGCAGACAGCATATATTTCCGGCCCAGATGAGGAAGATGTGGTTAATCGAAATAGGTTTTCAGAGACTGAAACCTCACTAGATCCTAATGCAACCTATCTCCAAGAAGGGGAAGGTTCTGGTTTCCAACGTTATGAAGATACTGCTGACATTTAGAAGCAAGTCTTGATGACTGCGAATGATTGATAGAAGGGTTAGGAGTTAGGAGTTAAGAGTTGGAAATTGATAACTCATAATTCATGACTCCTAACCTTTATCAATTGTCCCTGAAAAACAACCCTTGCAAATTAGAATAAAATTGTAATTAGTTGGGTTTGAACTAAGCGTTAGCAAAGGATATTTCCGCATTTGCTTAGGTTAAGAGAATATCGCTTTTTCCCATTTAAGCAAGCGGCTATCATCAGTATCTATTTAAGTAGAAAGGAGACGATTTTTATGATTGATAATGACAAAGTTTTGGGTGAAGATGAAATATTTGTTGAGCAAATTCCACACGAATATGATACTCCTCCGGCAGACACAGGCATGAATAATGCCTTGACTAAAATAGCGATTGGAGCATTCATTGGTGCTACGGTGGGTGCGATAGCTGGCGCTATGGCGAATAAGGGTGCCGTTGATCGGGTAAACCAGACTGTAAGAAATGCAGGAAATGCAGTCAAAAATGCCGCTGACGGTGTTAACCAAACTGTAAGAAGCGTAGGTGATGGTGTAAAGAACGTAGCTGTCAGCGTTAACGACACAGTAATCGATGTAGGGGACAAAGTTAAGGGCGTCACCCAGGATGTTAATTACACCGTAAAAGATACCCTTAGCACAGTTAAGGGTACAGCGGAGAATGTTAACGAGACTGTGAAAGGTACAGTGGATGTACTCAAGGATGCAGCGGATAATGTTAACGAGAATGTCAGAGGTGCGGGAGAAGCATTGAAAGGTGCATCTGAGGATGCCACTCCATCTGAACCTCAGATTGTCAAGGGGCCTGATAAGCAGGTAAAGTACATTTTAGTGCCAGTAGAAACTGAAGGGAATATTTGATAAACCAAACTTCGAGGAAGGGGAAGTTTAGGAACAAATACTTGAAGTGTTGCTTTTGCAACTGGACAAACTTTTGTCGTCAGAACAAATTTTAATTAGAAGCGATCGCTTTCCGGAAAATGGAAGCGATCTCTTCTTTTTTTCTAATAAAAAGGGTAGATTGAGGCTTGACTTTTATTAATTGTAGAAATTTTAAGAGATTAGGAATTGATTAAGGGCAGTGCCGTTTCAATTTTTCCAAGTAGCTCCATTTTTTCTGTGTCATCACACCAAGAAGATTTGATAGCATTTTTAATCAAATTTACAATATCATCCAAAGAAAATCCTAATTTTTCAACCAACATTCTATACTCGTAACCTAAAGTCGAATTAAACATTTTTGGATCGTCAGTATTAACCGTTATCAGCAGTCCTTCCTCGTATAATTTTTTAATCGGGTGGAGTGAGATGTCAGCAACGACTCCTGTTCTCAGATTAGAGATAGGACACATCTCTATGGGGATTTGCTCTGATTTCAAAAAGGATACTAATTCTGGATCGTCTATCGCACGTACACCATGCCCAATACGATCCACTTTTAAGCTGCGAATGGCTCCCCAGATACTCTCAGAACCTGCTGCTTCACCCGCGTGGGCAGAAGTTTTAAATCCCAAGTTTCTCGCTTGCTCGTAAACCGCTTCGTAGGGTTCGGGAGGAAATGTTTGTTCCGAGCCACCGATGCCAATTCCCAAGACTCCAAGATTTTTTACCTCGTGAATCTGCTTTACCCAAGTCATTCCCTGTTCCGGTCCGAAATCTCGAATCAGGTCGGCTACTAAATTCACTGTAATTTTATCGGCATGAACATCCAAACCTTTGCGAATTGCTTCTGTGAGTTTCTGGGGTTCCAGTCCATGTCGAATAAAATCACCTGGAGAATAAAAAGCTTCTACATAAATAATATTTTGAGAAGCCAAATCCTCAGCAACTTTACTGGCAATCAATGTAAAATCTTCGTATTCTCGTAAAAAGTTGTTCTTCCAAACCCAGGTGTCAATAAAATGTTGAAAATCTTTGTATTGAAATTTTTGCTCCATCTGGGAGAATGAATCAACGGAAGAAATGGCATTATACTTTTCTATAAGTTGCCAAAGGGCTGTGAGGGGAATTGCTCCTTCCAGATGAAGATGAATTTCAACTTTGGGTAATTGGTGCAGAGTATCATTTAGCAACATATTCTTAAAATGAAAAGTAATTTTTATCGGCGTCAGATGACACAATTTTATCGCTCAAAAATCGCCAACTCTATTTATTAGAGTTACTTTGCCTAAAGGTTATTATCTTCCTCCAAGTGGTTCACCCGATTGGGTGACAGTATGGACAGATAGCTCCCATGTGAGAATATAGCGGGCAAGCTAGTTGAGTCCAATACAAACCTAACCCCCAGCTCCTTCCCTAGTAGGAAAGGAGAGTAAGACTTAAATCAAAGCCTCTCTGCTCCTAGGACAGAGGTTTGAAGAGAGGTCAAAACTGTCCTGCACCCAACCGAGAACGGCTATATCTCATTGATATTCCTTGGCAGTAAGGGTGCCTTTACACACAATTAGTTTTCTGTCAATGTGGAAGCGATAAAAATAATTCGTGGATGGTTGTTTTAGGATGATCATCACAGAAGTGTCTGATTCGTAACTGCTGAACACATCCGATGCTGAACATTCCTCAACTACTAGCACAAGAGCTTTCCCTCAAACCTTCTCAGGTGCAAAGTGCGCTGGAACTTTTCGCCGAGGGGTCAACGATTCCCTTTATTGCTCGTTATCGGAAAGAGCGTACTGGCACAATGGACGAAATCCAGCTTCGCAACCTGTCGGAGCGATTTACCTACCTGACGGAGCTGGAAGAGCGCAAGGCGGCGATTCTGGAAGCGATCGCATCCCAAGGTAAACTCACCGATGAGCTGAAAGCTAAAATCGAATCCTCTGTGCAAAAAACCGAACTAGAGGATCTTTACTTACCCTACAAAACGAAGCGACGGACACGCGCCACCATCGCTAGGGAAAAAGGACTGGAACCCTTAGCAGAATTTATCAAGTCGCTGAACAATCGCACTGCTCAGCCTGCATCTCTGGAGTCAGAGGCGGCAAAGTATATTTCTGAAGAAAAGGGAGTGAAGACGCTGGAGGAGGCGCTTAAAGGTGCTTCTGACATTTTGGCGGAGGCGGTGTCTGAAAAAGCTGAGGTGCGATCGCATCTACGCGACTATTTGATGAACGAAGGGGTATTCGTCTCGCGCATCAAAAACGATCATCCCGAAGGTTCCACCAAATTTGAGATGTACCGAAATTTCCAGGCTTCGGTAAAAAATATTGCGCCGCACAACTTGCTGGCACTGCTGCGAGGCGAGACGGAGGAAGTATTGAACTTAGAACTTTCCTTCGATGAAGAAGTTGTCCTGTCGTATTTGGAGTCGCAGGAAATCCAAACGAAAGTCCCTGCGGTGAGAGACTTTTATCGGGGAATGCTCAAAGATGCCTTCAACCGTTTGATGAAAGCTTCCCTGATTAGCGAAGTGCGTGCTGATAGAAAAGCTTATGCAGATGTCGAGTCGATTAAGACCTTTGAAAGTAATTTGCGGGAGTTGCTGCTGTCGAGTCCAGCGGGATTGAAGCCAACGCTGGCAATCGATCCGGGATTTCGGACTGGTTGCAAAGTTGCCGTTCTGGATGAGACGGGGCAATTTTTAGAATACCAGGCTGTCTTTCCCCATCAAGCAGCCGAGCAGCGATTGAAGGCTGCTAGCACTCTCAAGAAATTGATTGAAAAGTACAATATTCAACTGATAGCCATCGGTAATGGCACTGCCGGACGAGAGACGGATGAGTTCGTTGCAGAAATTCTCAAGACGATGGATCGCAAACCGATTAAAGTCATGGTGAATGAGTCGGGAGCATCGATTTATTCTGCGAGTGATGTCGCGATCGCAGAATTCCCCGATCTGGATATTACCGTTCGCGGTGCCATCAGCATCGGTCGTCGCTTGCAAGATCCCTTAGCCGAACTCGTCAAAATTGATCCCAAATCGATTGGCGTCGGACAGTATCAACACGATGTCGATCAAAAATTACTGAAAACGAAGCTAGATGATACGGTAGAAAGTTGCGTGAACTATGTCGGTGTGGATTTAAACACAGCCTCAAAAGAACTTTTGACCTTTGTTTCCGGGATGACACCAACGGTTGCAAAAAATATCATCACCTATCGCAACAAACAAGGTGCATTCAAAAACCGCCGGGAACTTCTGAAAGTGCCAAAATTAGGACCAAAAGCCTTTGAACAGGCGGCTGGTTTCTTGCGGATTCGCGCTGGCGAAAATCCTTTGGATAATACAGCCGTGCATCCTGAGAGTTATGGGGTTGTACAAGCGATCGCTAAAGATTTAAATGTGCCGTTGGAGCAGATTACGCAGGTTGCAGAAAAACTTAAGTCAACCAACTTGAAGAAATACGTCACCGATACCGTCGGCGAACCAACGCTGCGCGATATTATCAGCGAATTGGAAAAACCGGGAAGAGATCCCCGCGCCGAGTTTAAGTATGCCACTTTTAAGGAAGGAGTCAAAGAAATAAGGGATCTCCAAATTGGCATGGAACTGGAAGGGATTGTGACGAATGTTGCTAACTTTGGCGCGTTTGTCGATATCGGCGTTCACCAAGATGGTTTGGTGCATATTTCGCAACTCTCTGACCGATTTGTAGACGATCCAAAACAAATTGTCAAAGTAGGACAAGTCGTGAAAGTGCGAGTGCTGGAAGTCAACGAGCAATTGAAACGCATTAGTTTGTCGATGAAATCAGCAGGCGAAGCGAGTGGCGGAAGTAGTGTGAAAAAAACAAGCGATCGCACGCAGCAAAAATCACCGACACTGAACGACTTAAAAACAAAGTTTGGTAGAAAATCGTAAGCTTGCAACTTCCTAGCTCGATACCCCAACCCCCCTAAAAAGGGGGGCTAAAATTCTTAAGACTTTGGCAATATTGGGTAAGCTGTAAATAAAAAAATACTTTTTTATTTACAGCTTCTGATTTTTATCAAGTTTTTTTAGTTTAGAAATGAAAAATATTGGTCTTAGCTTCCCTTAAAAAGGGGGATTGGGGCCCTCAAATATAGCAGCAGCCCAAAATTATCTTATCCCTCCAGCTTTTGAAATACCATCAAATGCTGCTGAGGTAAAAAGCTTTTTGTTTCCAACCATTGCAAACCCACTGCTGCCATTTCTTTACGCACTTGCTTTTGAGTCATTTTGTGCAGCGCTTTGATCAGAATAAACGGATTTTCACCGCGATACTCAACTAAAACTACACGTCCACCTGGTTTAAGCGCCTTCACAAGTGCTTCCATCACTTCTCTGGGATACTCAAATTCGTGATAAGCATCCACCATTAACGCCAAATCGACACTTGCTGTCGGCAGATTTGGGTCTTTAATTGTGGCTAAAATTGGCTCAACATTCGTAATATTTCCCTCTTTTTTCATAAAATTCATCATGTCGAGCATCTCCGGCTGAACATCCACCGCCAGCACCTTCCCTTGTGACACGAGGGGAGCAATGCGAAAGCTCATGTATCCCGTCCCGGCTCCGATATCTGCCACAATATCAGTAGGTTTCAAGTCAAGGGCATTCACCACTTTAGAAGGTCGCTCTTCAGCTTCTCGACTCGGTCGTTCCAGCCAAAATGCTCCCTCATGTCCCATCACTTTAGCAATTTCTCGACCCATGTAAAACTTGCCAATGCCTTCTGAGCTGTGGTTGCTTCGTTCCTGATAAATCGCGTTATCAGAAGCTATTGTATTTGTTAGTCCCGTGTCAGCAGGATTAAGCAAGAAACCGCCTATCATTACCAAAATAATCACTGCTAAACGTAATTTTTTCAAAATTTCCATCCTTGGTTTACCTAAATATGTCTCTGCTTTGTGCCCCAAAGCTCAACTTAGCACTCAGACAGTCAAGAGCATATCATCCGATTCCTTAAAATCTTCGGAATTCCCGAAGAAACGGCTATATGAAGAATCGGATGTATTAGGAAGTAGCTGGTGATGCGATCGCGGCATCGACTAATGGACTAATCCCACTCGGGATTCTCAAACCACCGCTGGACGCCCATTTAAGTTGAAATTTCATCATTAAGTGCGCTTCGATCTGCCGGTGTGGGTGTCAGTCCTCAACCTGCCTTATTCGGTATGCTATTTGGCATTCATGTGACGAATAATCCAATAACTAATTGAAAGAGATAATAGGGCAATTCCCAACCCAATTATGTCAACCCCTGATGTTTTTTCCAAATCTAAAATAATAATTTTTCTAGCAACAGCGATTATAGAAGTAACAATAACTAATTCAACTTGAATAACGTGTTTTTTTAGATATGCAGTGATATTTTCTAGTATTTCAAGAGCAATCAAAACATTCAAAAACAACCCAAATATTTTGAATAATGTTTTAGTAAAAGGCTCATCTGGTTGACCAATCAGCGTTTGTAGCAAAGACAAGCCTAGATTCCAAATTGCTAACAGGATAACTAATATCATAGCAACCGAAAGAACCTTGGAAACTATGCCTTCTATATTTTCCAGCCCGTGCAGAAAGTTTTCGTCTTTGGAAGCGGCTCTGAGTTGTTTTGTTAGCTTTCTGCCTATCCGCATTTTCCCAGCCTCTTTACTATAGAAACACCATTGAGATTGTTTAAAAAGCGTTAGTATTTTTTATAATTAACGCGCTAAAAGGCAAAAGGAAAAAAGGTGCGTTATTTTTCCTTTTGCCTTTTGCTTTATTCGTCGTCGTGAGCGAAGCGGTTGTAGAGGAAATCCAGAGCGTGATTCCGCAGTTTGTAGTATTGCGGATCTTCCATAATGCGGGCGCGATCGCGCGGACGCGGAAAAGGTATTTCCATTACCTCACCAATTTTAGCGTGAGGCCCATTCGTCATCATCACCAATCGATCTGCTAGAAATAGAGCCTCATCAATATCGTGAGTGATCATCAACACCGTCGCCCGGTTGTCGTTCCAAATTTTTAGCAGTTCTTCCTGTAATTCTTCCTTAGTAATTGCATCCAACGCCCCAAAAGGCTCATCCAAAATCAATACTTGGGGACGAATCGCCAAAGCACGAGCAATACTCACCCGCTGTTTCATCCCGCCGGATAGTTGAGGCGGCTTTTTGTCAGCAGCTTCTGTGAGTCCCACCATTGCTAGATGATCTCGGACTATTGCCCTTTTTTCGGCTTCCGGCTTATTAGGATAAACTGCGTTAACCGCCAGGTAAATGTTTTCAAACGCAGTCCGCCAAGGTAACAAAGCGTAATTCTGGAATACTACCATGCGGTCTGGCCCTGGCTGGGTGATGCGCTTCGAGCCAACCCGAACCTCGCCGCTGCTGGGCGTATTGAAACCCGACACCATGTTGAGCAGTGTCGATTTACCACAGCCAGAGTGACCGATGAGGCAGATAAACTCGCCTTGCTGTACGGTAAGGTTAACGTCTTCCAGCACCGTGTAAGGACCTTTTGGTGTTGGATAAACTTTGGATACGTTCTCAATCACCAAAAACGGTGAACTAGGGGATTTTTGAGTGTTGAGGTTTGAGTTTTGAGTTAAAGAATTTGAGGTTTGAAAGTTAAAAGCTTGCATGGCTGTAGAAGGAGTAAATAAACTGTGGGAGCAAAACTAGGGGATTTCTAATCGCGGCTACACAGGCAAAACTCTACAAAAGTGGGTTTCAAATTCAATCCACGCAGGCGGACAAGAGTTTGTATAGCCGCGAATGACCTTCGCTGGGGTTTCTATTAATTAAGCTGCCGTCTTTGTCCTGGAATCGATGACAACTTCCGCAACTGAAAAATCCTGCTTAATTGCCAGACTGTTGAGGTAGGCAATTGGGTCATCGGCGTTAAAGGGAGTGCCGTCAAAAAGTTGAATTGCGCCGCGAGTGTAACTAATGTCAAGACCCAGTTCTCGCGCTGCTGTACTGAACGCACCAACTCGACAGACTCGTTCCAGGATTTCTACCCAATTTCTGGGGAAAGGAGTATCGCCCCAACGCGCTAGCTGTGTCATAATCCAAAGTTGCTCAGTACGACTGGGACGGTTGACTCCACCTTCACCGTAAAACTGGTGATGGGCATACTCGCGCATGGGATGCTCTAAGCTACAGGCAGAGTAGTTTGGTTCTCCCATCTGGATGTAAGCCAAATCGGTGCTTACATACTCCCGTCGCGCCAAAATCTCCCGAATTTCTTGGGCATTAGCCATATCTGCACAGTATTTGCAAGCCTCTAAGAGAGCTTTAACTAAGGCAATGTGGGTGTTCGGATAAGCTGCTGCCCAGTCTTCCCGCACTCCTAGAACTTTGCCTGGGTGTCCCAGCCAAATTTCTAAGTCTGTCGCAATAGTAAAGCCAATTTCTTCCTCGGCGGCGCGGAGGTTCCAAGGTTCCCCGACGCAGTAACCGTCAATCGTTCCGGCTTGCAAATCCACTACCATTTGGGCGGGAGGAATGGTTTTTAGGGATACGTCGCGGTCGGGGTCAATGCCACCAGCTGCCAGCCAGTAACGCAGCAGCAAGTTGTGCATGGAACTGGGATGCACCATTCCCATCCGGTGCTGACGATCGGGGGTGCGACGCAGGTAATCTTTAAAATCAGATAAGGTGTACACGCCTTCCTCGTAGAAGTGCTTGGCGAGGGTGATTGCGTTGCCGTTGCGGGTCATGGTCAGGGAGGTGACGACCGGAATGGGGCGGTTTTCATGACCTCCCAGAGTTAACCAGAGGGGCATTCCAGAAGGCATTTGGGCGGCATCTAAATATCCGCCAGTCATGCCGTCGGTGATTCCCCGCCAGCTGGTTTCGCGCATCAGGTTGACTTCATCGAGTCCATGTTTGGTAAAGAAACCTTTTTCTTTAGCGATAGCTAGAGGTGCACAAGCAGTTAGGGGTAAGAAGCCAATATCGAGATTAACTTTTTCGAGTCCGTGACGCGCGATCGCTGTCGTCTTCCTGGCGCGAATTTTCTTAATCCGTTTCTGCTGATTGAGGAAGTAAATCATCTCACTTCGCAAGCTGTAGTAGCTGGGATGTTCTACCACTTCCATCCGCTTGCGGGGTCGGGGAATATCAACTTCCAGAATTTGACCAATCTTGGATTCTGGCCCATTGGTGAGCATTACAATTCGGTCAGATAACAGTACCGCTTCATCGACATCGTGAGTCACCATGACAGCGGTAACTTGGTTTTCTTCGCAAATTTTCATTAGCTGTTCTTGCAAGTTACCCCGCGTCAGGGCATCTAATGCACCAAACGGTTCATCGAGTAGCAGTAACTTGGGACGAATCGCGAGGGCGCGAGCGATCGCTACCCTTTGTTTCATTCCACCGGATAATTGAGCGGGTGGCTTATCGGCAGCATGACGCAACCCTACCATATCGATATGCTGCTCAACGATTGCTTTGCGTTCCCCGGCTGGCAAATCTTTCATCACCGAGTTTACAGCTAACGCAATATTTTCTCGTACTGTGCGCCAAGGCAATAGCGAATAATTTTGGAATACTACCATCCGGTCAGGGCCAGGTTTAGTAATGCGTTGCCCTTCCAGCGTCACTACACCTTCAGTTGGCAAATCTAAGCCTGCCACCATGTTTAACAAAGTGGATTTACCACAACCGGAGTGACCAATTAGAGAGACAAATTCTCCCTTCTTTATCTGGAGGTCTATTCCTTTGAGGGCGACATAGGTGCCACCGCCGGTTAGCGAAAAAACTTTATCAATTTGGTCAACGGCAACAAAAACGCTCATGGTAGTTGGTGATTGGTAATTGGTAATTGGTGATGACTAACGGGTGATTGGTAGTAGGTAATAGGTAGTAAGTAGGCGCTTTTTACCCATTACCCAGTCCCTACTTCTGTCCTTCGGGTAAAATCCGCGTTTCGATCCAACCCATCGCTTTATCTAGCAGCAGACCAACAACACCGATGTAGATTAAAGCCAAGATAACTTCGCTAACTGCGTTATTCTGATAAGCTTCCCAGATAAAGAAGCCAATCCCGACAATCCCGGACATCACAATTTCTGCTGCGATAATTGCCAACCAAGCCAAACCGATTGCAATTCTCAAACCTGTGAAAATGTAGGGTAAAGCAGCAGGAATGAGAATATTGAAGAAGTATTCTTTCCGTGAAAGCTGCAAAACTTTGGCGACGTTGTTGTAATCTTGGGGGATTTGCTTCACTCCGACCGCTGTATTAATCAAGATAGGCCAAATAGCGGTGATAAAAATTACGAAAAGGGCGGCTGGTTCGTTTTGGCGCAATGCTGCCAAAGAAATTGGCACCCAAGCTAGAGGCGGTACGGTTCGCAATAACTGGAAGATGGGATCTAAAGCTTTGGACATCATTTTATTCGTACCAATCAAGATGCCCAAGGCAATACCAATAATCGCTGCTAAGGAGTAACTAATAGCGACTCGTTGTAAACTAGCGAGAATCTGCCAAAACAAACCTTTGTCCGTACCGCCTCGGTCATAAAAAGGCCAGAAAATTAGTATCCAAGTATCTTTGACAACCTGTATTGGCCCTGGTAGCGTTGCACCTGGAGTCCAAGAAAACAGCTGCCACGCGCCGAGGAAGATAGCGATCGCAATAATTGGCGGTATCAGGTCAGGAAATTGTTTGTTCAGGCGGGATAACCAGGTGTTCTGGGAAGCAGTTGCAGGGCGTCTTTGTAGCGTTGTCATGGACAGTGTTCTCCTAAACTTTACTAATTGACTAAGGGGTTGTTGGTCTATTGGTTGCTGTCTGTTGTCCGTTGTTTGTTATCAACTAACTGCCGACAACCGACTAAGCTTTCACCTTTTTGATTTTCAGTTGTTGCAGGTAAGCTGTGGGATTCTCTGGGTCAAACTTGACACCATCAAAAAATTCTTCAACGCCACGAGACGTACTTGTAGGAATGTCGGCAGCAGAAATTCCGGCTTCTTTGGCAGCTTCTCGCCAAATGTCTTCCCGATTGACTTTATCAATAAGGGCTTTAGCATTTGCCAATGCAGATTCAGGCAAAAATCCCCAGCGGACGCTTTCTGTGATAAACCAAAGATCGTGGCTCTTATAAGGATAAGAAACACTTCCTTTTTCATCTTTCCAGTAAAGAGATGCCATTGATTTATCATCAATGACACGACCATCGCCCATGTCATATTTCCCCTGAAATGGTTCGGCTAAAATTTCGGATGGAAGATTAAAATAATTTCGTTCGCCAAGGATTTCAGCGGCTTCTTTCCGGTTGTCAAAATTATCTAACCACTGCTGCGCTTCCATCAGACCTTTCAAAAGTGCTTTGGTAGCTTTGGGATTCTTGTCAACCCACTCTGCTTTCATAGCAAAGTATTCTTCTGGGTGGCACTTCCAAATTTCCGCTGTCAATGCTGAAATGAAGCCAATCTTATCTTTAACAATTCGATAAGGCCAGGGGTCGCCTGTACTGAAAGCATCCATCGTTCCCGTCTTCATATTGGCAACAGTTTGAGCAGAGGGTACGGGAATTAATTTAACTTCCGTATCTGGATCGATGCCGTTTCCTGCTAACCAGTAGCGAATCCAGAAATCCTGATTAACTTGTGAAAAAGTATAAGCAGCGGTAAAAGGAGTTTTTGCGGATTTGAGTCCGTCAAAAAATGCCGTCGCTTTGTCCATTTTTAACTCAAGACCTTTTCCGAGATGCTTGCTAGCAATCGCGATTCCATTTCCATGAGTAATCAACTGAGCCAGCACGTACATGGGAATTTTCTGATTACCTTTGGTGATTAAACCTTCAGTAATGAGATGCGGCATTGGCATCTGATATTGACCACCATCAACGCCGCCACCCGCTGAACCTATTTCGGTGTTATCCCGCATAGAACCCCAGGAAGCTTGCTTGGAAAGCTCAACTCCAGTCATGCCATACTTGGCAAAGAAGCCTTTTTCTTGAGCAATAATAAAAGGAGCTGCTTCTACAATTGGGATATATCCTAGTTTTACTTTATTAGTTTCCGGTGCTTGTTCTGGGCTAATGTTAGCGGCAGGCGTTGTCTGTGCTTGCGTTCTGTTGCTGAATTCCGGGGGATTTCCTAAACAGCCTTTGAGCAATAAAGACCCCATTGCGGATGCTCCAGCAGTTAGGATAAATTTGCGGCGTGAAAGTTTAGAAAATTCGCTCATAAAGTCTCCTTCCTACAATCTGGTTTAGTATTTTGAACGGAAGAGCTATCTTAATTAAAAGAACGCTTTTTGAACGCAAAAGCCATGCCAATTAGAGGCATACCAAACCGATTTCCTAGAAGGGTCAAAGGTTTAATGCACTAAAATTGACGGTTGTTTGCTACAACCAAGTCGCGAACCTAGTGATAGATTTACGACAATTAGCTTTTGAAAAATTTGCTGAGGTTGGTCGCGCTAGCTTCTTTGCGTCAGGTAACGCTGCTTTTCCTCTGCGTTAAAGGTAAATATATCACCTTGATTAGTGAGCGCCTAGCTAAAAAGCGTTACTTATCAGTGGAATCTTCAATGGTATTTATAAATTTTTTCTTTAGATTAGACGCCATAATCAGCTAAACCAATAGGCTGATTAACGGGTGATTATCTAAACTCCTGAATTTGACCTAAAACCTAATTCAAGGCAGCGCGATCGCTCAAATTGCATACATCAGGCAGACTTGTTAATGAAAAATCCAATGGTAATCATAGAAATTTCCTTGGATGTCATCGCTCGACCGAATAAACAGCCTAATTAAGTTTTGCTTATTTAACCGATTTAATCAGGTTTATCAAATTTCCTCAACTTGAGGCGATCGCTGATGCTGAATGTATTGATCCCTCTAGCCTGTCGGGAGAGCTAAATTCATCTTCTATTTCCGCCTAACACACCAAGCAGACTAGTGATCTTGGTAGATTACGATGTGAAGCGAGCAGCCAGGTTGTGGTTGGGTTTCGCTCCCACACAAGCCTAACGAACGGCTTTTCAAAGGTTTCAAGAGTTTTGGAGAGTCTTGCAGCTCGAAACCTCGTCCCCAACTCTCTCTTTGCTTGCAGGGAATAGCCGGGGTGGGGTAAAACTGGACTGCATCCAAACCAGAATTGCTGTATGCGAAAACTAAAATATTACGTAGCTTGCACCATTGATGGGTTTATTGCCCACGAAGACCACACAATTGATGGTTTTCCTTCGGAAGGCGAACACATAACCGATTATCTCGAATCGCTCAAGCAGTTTGATGTCGTTTTAATGGGACGCAGGACATACGAGTTCGGGCTAAAGCTCGGCGTGACTAATCCTTATCCAGCGATGAAGCAGTACGTTTTCTCGCGGACGATGAAGGAAAGCCCCGATGAGAATGTTGAACTCGTTTCGGACAATATTACTGAATTGGTCAGGAAATTGAAAAATGAAACCGGCAAAGACATCTACCTTTGCGGTGGCGCGGATTTAGCGACAATGCTTCTTGGCGAAAACTTGATTGACGAGATCATCCTGAAGTTGAGTCCGGTACTATTCGGTTCGGGCATTCCACTTTTTTCTGGAGTCATCAAGCAAACCGCTTTAGAACTCACGGACAGCAAAATCTATGCAACTGGTGTCTTATTGCTTCATTATCGGGTGAAGAATTGAAGTATTAAGGCTTACAGATTAGAGGATATTAAGGTCAAGCGATTGCTTCTGAAGTTCCGCTTGCTTGAGATAAGATGCTCCTCGCCTGATGGACGATTAGTTCTTACAAGCCTAAAAGACTCACCACCATTTTTAGCAATCCGATCCGCGAAAACCTGTGCCAGTCGCCAACTTCCGAAACCAGACAGCGCTGTTGGGGACGCGATCGCTTCTCCCCAATTGCTCGCGTAGAAGGGGGCGTGAACTGTAGAAAGCATCCACAAAGCAAATTGACTTTTTGGGCGCTAGGCTAACGCCTCGCTTTGCTATTTTCATGCCCAAAGGGCTGTACGCGATCGCGTCCAATTTAATTTATGACTCAGTAACACTCACCGCAGCCCTGAGAATTGCTAAAATTTGCATCATTTATCTTTCAGGGGGAGTGATGACAAACTGGCAAATCATTAGTGGTGGAGTAACGGCTCCTAGAGGGTATCGGGCGGCTGGAATCGCCGCCGGACTAAAGCCTTCAGGCTTACCGGATTTAGCGCTAATTTATTCAGAGGTAGAAGCGATCGCAGCAGGCGTTTTCACCACCAGTCAAGTACGCGCCGCTTGTGTCGATTATTGCCGTCAGCACCTCTCTACCAAACACAGCGCCCACGCAATTCTCTGCAATGCTGGGCAAGCCAACGCCGCTACGGGTTCCCAAGGTTGGATCGACGCGATTGAAAGCGCTCAGATGTTGGCTCAAATACTGAATATCTCCTCTGACTCTATCTTGTTGGCATCTACGGGCGTTATTGGGCAACGAATTAAGATGGATGCCCTGCGGGATGGGATTCCTAAATTGGTCGCCGCTGCTTCTGAAACCGGCGGCGATGCAGCCGCCCAAGCGATCGTCACCACCGACTTAGTGACCAAATCGATTGCCCTAGAGACCACTTTTGGCGATCGCCCGGTGCGAATCGGCGGTATGGCAAAGGGATCTGGGATGATTCATCCCAACATGGCGACGATGCTAGCTTTTGTCACTTGCGATGCGGCGGTTGCTCCTTCTCTCTGGCAAAAAATGGTGAGTCGAGCCGCTGACCAAAGTTTTAACCAAATTACCGTAGATGGCGATACCAGTACCAACGATACGCTGATCGCCTTAGCAAATGGGGAATCTCGCACCCCAGCGATTACCGAGATGGGACCAGACGCCGAGAAATTAGAGGCGATGCTGACTGAAGTTTGCCAATATTTAGCGAAAGCGATCGCCCGTGATGGCGAAGGGGCTACCTGCTTAATTGAAGTGCAAGTTACCGGCGCATCGGATGAAAAAGCTGCCCGTCAGGTTGCCAAAACCGTTGTCGGTTCATCCTTAGTTAAGTCAGCCGTGTTTGGGCACGATCCCAACTGGGGACGAATTGCCGCAGCGGCGGGTCGTTCCGGAGTGCTATTCGATCAAGAACATCTCCGCATTCAGCTAGGGGACTTCTTATTGATGGAAAATGGTCAACCGTTGCCCTTCGATCGGGCGGCGGCGAGTGCTTATTTAAAACAAGCGGCGGCGGCGTCGGCAAAAGAGGTTCTCAGCACTGATTCCAGCAATGACTTAATGCAAGTACAGTCGGGTGAACCTGTTGCGTTTAGTCGTCCTGCATCGCCGACTGATTTTAAAGATCAGACCGTTGCGATCTCGCTGAGCATCGGGAATGGTTCGGGTTCTGGAGTCGCCTGGGGCTGCGACTTGAGTTATGACTATGTGAAGATTAACGCTGAGTACACAACCTGACTTTTGAGGAATTTGACCGATCTGTTGTGGGTGCCATACTGCGGACTCTCGCAAAGGTTAATAGGATGAAAACTAAAACAACCAAAAATATCATCAAATTTCAATCCTATAAGTTTGCCTTTGAGCGCATGGAAGAGGCAATTCAAAAAGAGTTTTTCCTGGAATCAATTATGATTGCGGAAAGCATCATTTCAGATCGGCTTCTCAGTTACTTAGTTGTTAGACTGAAAGAAGCCGGAGAAACTCATCAGGTTACAAATAAAGAAACTTTCCTAGGAAGATTGATTCAGGAATGGAAAAGGCGGGATGAGAAAGTTCCGTATAAAACTAGGGAAGATTTGATTGATGCTGTGAGGCTCTGGAGCTACGACCGGAATGAATGCGCTCATGGTCTTGTGAAATCTCGACCGGGCGACCCGACTACATCGGTAGAAGAGTTTACCAAAAAAGCTTCTAACTGTGCAGTCAATGGGAAACAGCTAGCCCGTGATATCTGTAGCTGGACGCAAAGCAAAAAATCAAAAATTAGAAAGACGAAAGTCCAAGCGCCTGAATCAATCGATACACCCACACAGCCTGCTTGTTCTGATTTAATTTAGGGCGATCGCTTGGTGAAAGCGATCGCTGAGTGCCCCATGAAATTACCAACACACGCATTGTCCTCCCTAGGAGGATCGATAATGTATGTTCAGAAAAATGGAGTTGCTTTGCCTTGCCATCATGTTGGGAATCGCCTTGCTGCCCAAACAAACACTGGCGCAAGAGTCATCTTACTTAGAATCGCGGATTTCTAGATTGGAATCCGAAACTTACCAATTGCGATCGCAAATAAATCAGCTACAGTCGCAGTTACAAGGACAGAACCAGTCCCCCTCTGGAAGAACCGGCTCAACGAAACCAGCGCCTCCTATCGCCCCTAGAGGCAATCGACCAGCCTCAGCAGACCCCATGTTTGACCGCCTAGCCACTCTGGTAATCGAACTCAAGCAGCGTATCAACAAACTAGAAGCACAAGTTGCTGAATTACAAAAACAACGCCGTTGAAACTCCCCACGGCTATAAGCCGGGGGATGCTTTCACCTCAGGGATTTCCATGAATTTATCCTCCCAAAGGTACTGCGGCGAAGAATTGGGTAGAAACCAAACAATTTTAGATTTTTTAACCAAAACCTGGTGCATCTACGCTCCTGATAAATTCCCAGCAATTTCTCGATCCCGACAAAGCAACCTTTGATCGGGAAACCGCTAATCTTAAGCTTGGGTAAGGATTTCGACGCCTTCCTCAGTAACAGCCACCGTATGCTCAAACTGAGCGGAGAGCTTGCGATCGAGTGTGACAGCCGTCCACCCATCGTCGAGAAGCTCGACTTCCCAAGTTCCCTCATTAATCATCGGTTCAATCGTAAAAACCATGCCCGGTCTTAGACGCTTCCCGGTTCCACGTCTACCATAATGGAGGATCTCAGGTGCCGTATGGAAAATCCGGTGAACACCGTGTCCCGCGAAGTTCCGCACCACCGAAAAACCTTCTCCTTCAGCGTACTCTTGAATCGCTGCCCCAATATCGCCAATCCGCGCCCCCGGCTTGACTTCAGCAATTCCTCTGTTTAGGCACTCCAGCGTCACCTCAACCAACTTTTTCGCGATGGGTGAGGGCTTCCCGACAAAAAACGTCTTAGAGGTATCGCCGTGGTAGCCATCCACCAGCGGCGTCACATCAATGTTAATGATGTCTCCTTCTTTGAGAACCTGTTTAGCGCTGGGGATGCCGTGACAGACCACCTCATTGATACTGGTGCAAAGAGACTTGGGAAATCCCTTGTAGCCCAGCGGGGCGCTTTTCGCTTTGTGAGCCAAAGTCCAGCGTTCAGCTTCATCGTTGATTTCTAGGGTACTGACTCCTGGCTTGACCATCGGTTCTAGATGGTTGAGGAGTTCAGCCGCCAAGCGTCCAGCCTGACGCATTTTATCCAACTCCCGGTTTGACAACAGCTCAATTGTTTCGCTTTTCATCTGTAATATATTTCCTTGATTTTCTGGTGGCGATTAGCCGCTTGTGAGGCAAGAGAAGGCGTCTCATTTGCAGCTAATTCGTGTATCTGGGAATGCAGAGTAGACGCGCTGCTTCCCCCTGGCTCTGTTTCTGGTGCGTTCTGGAGTGGTTTATTTCTGGGCGTGAATCACCTGCAAACTTCCACCTGCATGGAGAGTCGGTTCTTCCACCAGATTAAACCCAATCTCCTGCAACAACCCAGCCAAATCCGTCTTTAACAGCTGCCAAGCGGTTTCTGTTTCAAACAGCCACAAAAATAGGGAGATTGGAGGCCAAAATAGCGGATTTGTGGGACGATGAAAATCGACTAAGGCAAAGATACCTTCCGGTTTTAGTACCCGGTAGACTTCTTGGAGAATTTGCCGCAATCGATCGGGTTCCATTTCATGCATAGCAGCACGTTTCTGAATCGATCGTTAACCCTTGCAAAGGTAGTTGACGAAATCTTGCTTCCCCGCCTACACTCACAGCAGCTAAACGAGCGATCGCATCATACAGCCACTGGTGTTGATAACTCCAAGTACTTAAAATAGTAGCCACTACTCTACCCGTAGTTAAAATCTGTATCTCTTATTGCAGACCCGAACCTTTAAAAGAATATTATTGTTAAAATCAGTAACGAAAATGAAAGATTTGGAAACTGTAACCGCTATGGGTCGTGTAGGAGTTTTGCTACTAAATCTGGGTGGGCCGGATGATTTAGAGGATGTTGGGCCTTTTCTGTTTAATCTGTTTTCCGACCCAGAGATTATTCGCATACCCTTTTCTGGGCTACAGAAACCCTTAGCGTGGCTGATTTCCACCTTAAGAACCAAAAAATCGCAAGAAAACTATCGGGAAATCGGGGGCGGCTCCCCACTGCGGCGGATTACAGAAGCCCAAGCAGAAGCGCTTCAGGCAAAATTGCAGCAACAAGGACAAGAAGCGAATATTTACATTGGGATGCGTTACTGGTATCCCTTTACAGAAGAAGCGATCGCTCGCATCAAACGCGACGCCATAGAACACCTGGTAATTCTCCCCCTCTATCCCCAGTTTTCCATTAGCACTAGCGGTTCCAGCTTCCGCCTTTTAGAAAGACTGTGGCAGGAAGACCCAGCACTGAGCCGAATCGAATACACCGTCATTCCCTCCTGGTATCACCAACCCAGCTACCTGCAAGCAATGGCTGAGTTGATTACCCAAGAACTCAACCAATTTCCCAATCCCGACCAAGTTCATCTCTTTTTTAGCGCCCACGGTGTTCCTGTCAGCTACGTTGAAGAAGCCGGAGATCCCTATCAAAGAGAAATTGAGGACTGCACCGCTCTAATTATGCAGACCCTCAATCGACCCAATTCCCACACCTTGGCTTATCAAAGTCGAGTCGGGCCAGTCGAGTGGCTTAAACCCTATACCGAAGACGCCCTAAAAGAACTGGGAGCCAAGGGAGTCGAACACTTGTTAGTTGTACCGATTAGCTTCGTCTCCGAGCATATTGAAACCTTACAAGAAATTGACATCGAGTACCGCGAACTGGCAGAAGAATCTGGCATCCACGACTTCCGCCGCGTGCCAGCATTAGATACTCATCCCCGCTTTATTGAAGCAATGGCGACTTTGGTGATTGATGCTCTCGACGCCCCCAGCTTGAAGCTATCCCAAGTCACACAGCTCAAAAAGAAAGTCAAAATGTATCCCCAAGAGCGCTGGGAGTGGGGCATGACCACAGCAGCAGAAGTCTGGAACGGACGGCTGGCAATGCTTGGCTTTCTTGCCTTAGTAATCGAGTTAATTAGCGGTCGCGGCCCTCTACACTTTGTCGGACTAATGTAAAAACTAAAAATAAAACAAAAAAGTAAAAAAGCCAAACTAAAAACAAACAATCCTTTCTTTTGCCTTTTTACTTTTGCTTTCCTTTAGTCGGGTTGCTGATAGTGTCCCCTAGAGCGTTTTTGTCCTCGATACCAGCGATACCATTCCTTAGAGCTGCGAATAGCCAGCCACAACAAAAGTAAGGCGATGAGTCCTCCATGCTTGGGCGCATCGAAGGCGAAGACCACCAAGACAACGCACAGAACATCTTGCAAAAAGACGACCCACAGCGGTAGACGCCGCAAGCGGTAGAACCAGCCGACCTGAACTAGCTGGAGGACGAACGCTAATAAGCTGCCCACCACAGCAACTATCCAGAGAAGGCCAGTGGAAGCGCCAGCAATTTGGGCAACGGCAACGCCCATAATCGCTCCGACAATTGGGCTGAAAAGTAGCTGGATCAGTTGTAGTACGCGCTGACCCAACAGCTTTTTCGAGGCGAACAGCTCAAATAACGACCAGCTGGTTAGCACTCCTAAAACGACAGGAGGAGGAAAGCGCGACAGTAGGGGCACGCTTGACCAGAGATTGGTACTATGCAATAGACCAATTACCAGCAAGGGAAGAGCTACTCTCATTCCTGCCGCCGCAGATGCAGAGAGTGCGGCTAAGATTTCAATCATAAGAATTCAGCCGACACAAGAACTGATTGCTTGACATCAGGGCAGACGAGAATTATTTCCTCTGTTTACAGTTTCACACTGCTTTAGAGAGCTTGCCACTAATTTCCAAGATATTTCATAAACAGCGATCGCGCTGATGGGTCATCCCCCCTCATCCGCTGTCCCAAACTCCACTTAAACCGGAATTGTGTCGCTTATTCTTAAAATGTTACATATAATACAGTTTTTTTTGTGTTTTAATGTTGATAGGGAAAGTTAAGCGTCTTCCAAGAAAGAAAATTAATTGCAATACGTGCGACGCGCACACTTATTAAGTCGGTAAAAATAAACCAAAAATCCTCACTTTGCTGAGAAACTCGACAATGAGCAACTCGCAAAGTTACCGATTGAAAAATCGGTTTAGAGGGGGTTCGGTTTTTGCCTACTTAATTAAGAACCCTAGCCAAAGCAATCGTTTTCTATTGCGAGAATCTACTGAAGCAGGTGGTGTAATTAAACATTACTTGTAGGGTTTGTAATGGGTAATTGGTTATGCTTCATACCAGTTAACTTTTTACTTTCAGTCCTCAAGAGTTATCTTAATTTGCACCGTTCTACTTTTCTTAAATTGAAATTTGTATTTGCATACCAGCTTGATCGTGCAACAGGAGGAATCGTGGGATGTCAGACTCATTATTTGCTGATGCTAGCCAAAGATTAGAACAAGCCCTAAAATTTGTTTCTATTTCCGACGATGCAGCCGAACACTTAAAATATCCAAAAGCCAGCTTAGCCGTTTCAATTCCTGTCCGGATGGATAACGGCACTTTGAGGATTTTTCAGGGCTATCGTGTCCGTTACGATGATACCAGAGGCCCAACTAAAGGAGGGGTACGCTATCACCCCAATGTTTCAATGGATGAAGTGCAATCCTTAGCCTTTTGGATGACTTTTAAGTGTGCGGTGTTAAATTTACCGTTTGGCGGAGCGAAAGGGGGAATTACGCTGAATCCCAAAGAACTCTCGAAGATGGAGTTAGAAAGGCTGAGTCGAGGATATGTCGATGCGATCGCAGACTTTATTGGCCCTGACGTGGATATTCCAGCACCCGACGTATACACCAATCCCATGATTATGGGTTGGATGATGGATCAATACAGTATTATCCGCCGTCAAATTACTCCAGCCGTTGTCACCGGCAAACCGTTAACGATGGGGGGTAGTTTAGGTAGAGATACTGCTACTGCTATGGGTGCTTTCTTTGTGATTGAAAGCATCATGAGCAAAGTTGACCGACTCCCTCAAGAGACAACCGTAGCCGTTCAGGGATTTGGGAATGCTGGTGCAGAGATAGCAGAATTACTCTACAAAGCTGGATATAAAGTTGTTGCGGTTAGCGATTCCCAAGGTGGTGTCTATTCCAAAAAAGGTTTAGATATTCCCAGTATTCGGCAATATAAAGTCTCCAGCAGAGGTATTAAAGCCCTCTACTGCCAAGACACCGTTTGCCACATGGATGAACACGAAGTCATCAGCAATGAGGAACTTTTAGCTTTAGATGTGGATGTCTTGATTCCCGCCGCCTTAGAAAATCAAATTAATGAGGCGAATGTCAAGGATATCAAAGCAAAGTATATCTTTGAAGTTGCTAACGGCCCGGTTAGTTCAGCCGCTGACAGAATTTTGGAAGAACGGGGAATTTACGTCTTTCCCGATATTTTAGTTAATGCGGGCGGCGTTACAGTCAGCTACTTTGAATGGGTACAAAATCGCAGCGGACTTTATTGGACGCTCAAAGAAGTCAATCAACGCTTAATGGAAAAAATGGTCGAAGAAACTGAGAAAATTTGGGCAATTTCTCAGGAACTAGCCATTCCAATGCGAACAGCAGCTTACGTCCATGCTTTAAATCGGTTGGGAGAAGCTATCAACGCCAAGGGTACGCGAGACTATTATCTCAACGGTCGAGTTTATGCATAGTCCGTAAGTTAACGAGAGGCGGCGCTATCTAGGGCAGGGGATACCTCTGCCCTATTTCGTTGATATCATCCATCTGAAACCCCCAGCCATCGGCAAACTGCCCATTGCAGTTTATGGCGTAGATAGACAAAAACGTAAATACCTTGAGATTGGAAAAGCTCGGTCTGGAATCGAGAGTAATCTAGGATACCTGTTTAAGTCTTGCCATTGGATAGGGACATCCAGCCGCTTTTTAGAGGATCAAGTTAAATTTATAGAAAAAGCTAATTGCAATGCCTATTGTCTCGGCTGAGAAACTGAGCAAAGTCTACCCAGTGGCGGTCAAAGAACCCGGACTTAAGGGGACATTACAGCACTTTCTGCGCCGCACCTACCGCGAGGTAAAGGCGGTTCAAGATGTCTCCTTCGAGATTGAACCGGGGGAAGTAGTGGGGTTTTTAGGTGCCAATGGCGCGGGAAAAACGACGACTCTGAAGATGCTCACGGGGTTAATCCATCCCTCCGCAGGGAATGTAAGAGTGGCGGGACAGGTTCCTTTCCAGCGTCAGGCGTCTTTTTTGAAACAAATTACGCTGGTGATGGGGCAAAAGCAGCAGTTGCTCTGGGACTTGCCAGCGATGGACTCGCTGAGGATAAACGCCGCTGTTTATAACATCTCCGACAAAGAGTTTCGGCGCATGGTGGGGGAACTAACGGAGATGCTTTCACTGCAAGGCAAGCTGAATCAGCCGGTGCGGAAACTTTCTCTAGGGGAACGAATGAAGGCTGAGTTGCTAGCCGCTCTCCTCCACCAGCCCAAGGTACTGTTTTTGGATGAGCCGACGCTGGGGCTGGATATCAATGCTCAGGTGGGGGTGCGGGAATTTTTGCGGGAGTACAATCAGCTCTATGGAGCGACGATTCTCTTAACCAGCCACTACATGGCAGATATCACGGCTTTGTGTCAGCGGGTGCTACTGATTCATCAAGGTCAGCTAATTTATGATGGTAGTTTGGATGGACTCCTAGACCGCTTTGCCCCCTACCGCGAGGTGAAAGTAGAGTTGGCGCATCCGCTACCGAAAAATGATGTAGAAAGGGGAAGTTTGGCATCTTTAAAGTCTTATGGTGAAATCAAAGCGGTAGAAGGTCAAGTGGTGCGGTTGCTGGTGCGGCGGGAGGCACTGACGCGCACAGTCGCTAAAATTTTGGCGGAAATGGATGTATTGGATTTGGCGGTGACTGACCCGCCGATTGAAGAAGTAATCGGTCAGGTGTTTCGTGCAGGAGTCGTTGTATGAGTTCAGCAATTAGAACCGCCAAAACTTTGCTGATAGCTTATTACGCTCATATGCTGGAGTATCGGGCAGAACTATTTTTGTGGGCGCTATCGGGTTCTGTGCCCTTCATCTTGATGGGGATTTGGATGGAAGCAGCATCGCAAGGTGGACAATTTGGACTGTCGCCGGTAGATTTTGCCCGTTATTTCATTGCAGCCTTTCTGGTTAGGCAGTTTACGGTTGTTTGGGTGATTTGGGAATTTGAGAAGCAGGTGGTACAAGGGACGTTGTCTTCTCGACTGCTGCAACCCTTAGACCCGGTGTGGCATCATGTCGCTTCCCATCTTTCCGAACGCCTTGCCCGTTTACCGTTCATTGTGGGGTTGATAATCTTGTTTTTCACGCTCTACCCGAAGGCTCTTTGGTTGCCGAGTGTGGGGACAATTTTATTATTTTTCGGGGTGTTAGCGATCGCCTTCACTCTCCGCTTTCTCATCCAATACACGTTTGCTCTGTTCGCTTTTTGGACGGAACGCGCTAGCGCCATCGAACAATTCTGGTTTCTGCTGTATCTGTTTCTTTCTGGCGTTGTGGCACCCCTAGAAGTTTTTCCGCCAGCGGTGCGTGAGGTGGTGCTGTGGACGCCGTTTCCCTATCTGGTGCATTTCCCGGCGGCCTTGTTGGTAGGGTTGCCAGTGGATTTAGGGCGGGGTTTGTTGGCAATGTTCGGTTGGTGTTTGCTGTTTTTTGTCTGGAATCGTTGGATGTGGCGGCGGGGACTGAAACAATATTCGGGGATGGGGGCGTAGGAAGAAAGAGGGGAAGAGCGCGATCGCTCTCGCAGTCTTGCTAGGACTAAATCGCGTTACTTTCAAATTGGCACACCTTGCAACCTTGAGAAGATGCAACGATATCTACGGGTACTAAAGCTATTTTGGAGTACAGCGATCGCTGCTGAACTTGAATACCGGGTTAATTTTGTTCTCGCAGCACTCAGTAGTTTGGGAAACCTAGCCGGTAGTATGTTTGGGTTGTCCTTGTTTTACCGCAATGGTTACACCTTTGAAGGGTGGAAATGGGAGGAAGCTTTGGTTGTGCTAGGAGTTTTTACGATCCTGCAAGGCTTTTCTAATAGCTTTTTGGTGCCTAATTTAAACCGGATTGTCGATCAGGTTCAGCAAGGGACATTAGACTTTGTGCTGCTGAAGCCAATCAGCAGCCAATTTTGGCTTTCTACCCGCGCCTTTTCTCCTTGGGGACTGCCAGATTTAGTCTTTGGAGGGGTGCTGATTGGCTATGCTGGGGCGCGGTTGGGTTTGAGAATCAGCGACTATTTCTTAAGTACGATACCGCTACTATTCGGTTTCGCAATTCTGTACAGCCTGTGGTTTATGCTGGGGGCGACTAGCATCTGGTTTGTGAAAATCTACAACGTCACTGAGGTACTCAGAGGCTTTTTAGAAGCTGGGCGATACCCAATGGTTGCTTATCCCGCTGCTTACCGTTTTTTCTTTACTTTCATAGTGCCAGTAGCGTTTTTAACGACTATCCCAGCGGAGGCGATGCTGGGGCGCGTCGAGGTGGGTTGGATAGTGAGTGCGGGAATCCTGGCGTTGGCGCTATTATTCGCTTCGCGGGTTTTCTGGCGGTTTGCACTGCGATTTTATACGAGTGCGTCGAGTTAGAATTGCCGGAATTTGCGATCGCTTGTTGAGAACTAACCGTCAGACAGACGATTTCCATCCGGCAATCTTCAATCAATTGAAGGGGTAGAAGACGAAAGCAAAATTAAACAATGGAAACGAAAGAACTCGGACATACAGGTGTCAAAATCAGCGCGATCGCTCTGGGCGGAATGCCGATGTCTTTAAGTAGCAGACCCCCAGAATCAGAATCGATCAAAGTCATCCATCGCGCCCTCGATTTGGGCGTGACGCTGATTGATACCGCTGATTCCTACTGCAAAGATGAATCAGATAAGCACCACAACGAAGGCTTAATTAGTAAAGCGCTTTCCTCTTATTCAGGTAATAAGAGTAATGTTCTGGTTGCAACTAAGGGGGGACTGATGCGCCCCAATGGTAGCTGGACGCGCAACGGCAACCCCAAGCATCTGCGGGAGACAATTCGGATCAGCTTTGAGACTTTGGGGGGAAAGCCGATAGATATTTGGCAATACCACGCACCCGATACAGATTACACGATTGAAGAGTCGCTCAAACCAGCCAAAGAAGCTGTAGAACAAGGGATGATCCGGTTTGTCGGCGTCTCTAACTTTTCAGTAGAGCAAATTAAACGCGCCCGTGATGTGGTTGAGATTGTCTCTGTACAAAATCAGTACAATCCTTGGAATCGTCAGCCGGAAGAGGACGGAGTGCTGGAGTATTGCGAAAAGGAACAACTAACGTTTTTACCTTGGAGTCCGTTGGGTGGTAGCCGTCGCGTGGGCAAACTGGAAGATATTGATGCGATCGCTCAACTTGCCCAAGAAAAAGGCGTTTCTGTCTACAATATTGTCCTAGCATGGCTGCGGGCAAAATCTCCAGCCATTGTGCCTATTCCCGGCGCAAGTAAAGTTTCTAGCATTGAAGACTCTGTGCGTGCTGTCGATGTCAAGCTGTCAGATCGAGAAGTTGACCAAATCGACCGCGCTACAGCATCCTGATGATTGTAGGGGCTTACGCATTCCAGCGAAAAAACGCTTGCTGTAACAATAGTTGCTCCGAAGGCTTCGCCCTTCCCACGGCTAGATTGAGGGCGAAGTCTTCGGGTTCAAAAATCAGGGTGTGTAACAGAAGTGTTCGCCTAAATGCGAAAGCCCTACAGGAAATCAGAGAACGAGAAAATAGGTTAAGCTACCGCTAGTTCTGCTTCCTCAGACATTTCTGTGGGAACGCCATCCTGAACCAGAGAAGGCATCTGTCCGCTTTTCTGCATCAGATTTGTCACCATTGCCAACAAAGCATTCACCTTGCGAGTCCGCCACGCATCCACCATCTCTTCTACTGCTGCATCTGGGAGGCGACGCTTTAGCGCTTCTAAAAGATAAGCGGCGTGTCCGGTTTCGTCGTGGGCGATACTGAGGAGTCCCTTTTTCAAGCTAGCGCTGTTCGGTTCATCCTCTGGTAACACATTAGCCATGCGAACGAAGTCTTTGCTGGCATCCAGTTCTAGGATATACGTGCTAGCCATGAACACCACCCAGTCAATATTCTGCGGTTTCAAGCTTTCTTGGGAGTATCCTTCAAAGTAAGCTTCAAAAAAGGGACTGCGGCGGCGTTCATCCGGCTTACCCTCTGGCTTGGCTTCAGCGGCTTTCTTGAAGTCAATGACTTGCTTATTCAGCCGCTTCAGCGCTTGGGCAAAAATTTGACCGTGACGCTTTTCATCAGAGGCGTGGCGGGCAAGTTTTTCAGCTAGCCACGTATCGCCTTCAGCAGCGGCGCGATCGCTCAAGGCTTGCAGAAATGGAACTGAACCAGATTCTGCCAGTTGGAACCCGGCGAGGACGTTTGGGCGCGTTAAAGGATCGCGGATTTGGCGGGCACCAATGTAAGCCCCAGCACCCGATCCGGCTAAGTGCAACAGGTAGGTAAAAAAGTTCATGCTGAAATTTTCTTGAGTGTTTAGAGCTAACGGATGATATTCTATCGCTGTTTTTTTAAATAGGGGGTTAGAGAGGATGCTTTTGTTGTTGCCAATGTGGGGTTTGCTTGCTGACTCTAAACTCCTAGCTTTATTAAGCAAAAATACTAAAAAGCATCCCTCCCAGGAAATATCTATTACAGTTGACTCTAAGGAATTTTATGGTGCAGAAGCTTCTAGGCTGAGCGGGTAACAGTTTAGCAGGAACTGAGTGTTTCGCTAATTTAAAAGAAATTGTCAATCCTCAAGTAAAAATTTAAAATCAAATAATCTCTGCATTCAAAAGAATAAGATTGCCATGAAAAGTTTACCCGTAATTTCACTGAGTTTTGTCGTGGTTGCGACGATTTTCATATCTTCAGACGCACTCGCGGAAATTTTCAAAACAAGTCGTAGACTATCAGGTTTCTCAACTGATAGTCGTCACTATATTTATCTAGAAAGTTATCGAAACCCGATTACGGAAACGCCTAAAGCACAATTGCAAATCGTAAATGCACCTACAAATTCTTGCGTTGAATATGGCTGTATAGAAACAGAAAATACTCAGGAATCTTCAAGCCCAACGACTCAAGCCGCTGAAACAGAATTACTTAAAAAAACTTCGGTAATTCGGTACAAATTAAAATTAAATCGTCCAGCAGCAGGAAGAAGACTGCCTGCTCTTTCTCGCGTCACCAACCCAGATGGAAGTGAAGTTTATACCTTTTTAGTGAAGAATAAGAAAGACCCTCTACAGGTATTAATGCGGCAAAAATATATCCCATCAGTTGCGTATGGAGGAAATGCGGATACAGATCGTGCTGCCCTACAACTTGAGATTATTTACAACAATCGGAGACGTACCCTGAGCAGCCTGAATACATACCGCGATAATACGATGAAATATGCGCTCAGAGAAGTGCGCTTAGCCCCAAATGGACGCAGTGCGGTTATTCTAATGAATACGATCGAACCGGCTGAACAGGGGGCGGTACAGACGACTTTGGTACAGAGTTTCCCGCTTTAATCCAGCTATAAATTGCCCGGTTTAAAAATACAATGCCGCCAGAAAATTTAACCGATTATCCCTACTTTAGTGCCCGACGAGTGGTGATGGGGCAGCGAGGTGCTGTGGCAACTAGCCAACCTCTGGCGGCTTTGGCTGGGATGGAAATGCTGATGGCTGGGGGAAATGCGGTGGATGCCGCGATCGCGATGGCGATCGCGCTGACTGTCGTAGAACCCACCTCCAACGGCATCGGTGCAGACGCTTTCGCTTTAGTTTGGGATGGGCAATTGCACGGCTTGAATGCTTCGGGGAAAAGTCCTCAGCATCTCAATCTAGACGCTTTTACCGGGATGCAGCAATTCCCGGATCTGGGTTGGCTGACTGTCACCGTACCGGGCGCGGTGTCGGGATGGCAAAAATTATGGAAGCGTTGGGGAAAGCTACCGTTTGAGCAGCTATTTGTCCCGGCGATTCGATACGCTGAAGAAGGTTTCCCGGTGTCACCGGAGACGGCACGGGCGTGGAAGCGAGCCGAGGCAATCTATTTGCCGCTGATTTCGCCGGAGTTTCAGCCGTTTAAAGAAGTATTTTTTCCAGAAAATCGGGCACCCGCCGCCGGGGAAATTTGGCGGAGTCAGGTTCATGCCAAAACCCTAAGAGCGATCGCCCAAACGGAAGGGGAAAGTTTTTATCGAGGGGAAATTGCCGAAAAAATCGCTAACTTTGCCGCTAAAACCGGCGGTATTTTGACAGCATCTGACTTAGCAACCCACTCCTGTGACTGGGTGCAGCCGATTTTCACTAACTACCGAGGCATTACCGTCTGGGAAATTCCTCCCAATACTCAAGGCATCGCGACGCTAATGGCTTTGAATATTCTCGAAGGTTATCCCCTACCCGATTACCCCCGGGAATCCGTTTCTAGCTACCATCTGCAAATTGAGGCGATGAAGCTGGCTTTTGCCGATTTACATCAATATATTGGCGATCCTCGGTTTATGGAGGTGCCTGTAGAACATCTCCTAAACAAAGCTTATGCTGACGAACGACGCTGTTTGATTGGAAAAGAAGCTGCGATCGCTCAGCCTGGTTTACCCAAGGGAGGCACCGTCTATCTAGCGGCGGCTGACGGCGAACTGATGGTATCTTTTATCCAATCTAACTACAGTGGTTTTGGCAGCGGCATTCTGGTTCCCGATACGGGCATCGCTCTGCAAAACCGGGCATCGGGATTCACCCTAACTCCGGGACACCCAAATCAAGTGGGAGCCGCGAAACGCCCTTTTCACACGATTATTCCCGGCTTTCTTACCCAAGACAATCAACCTTTGGGGCCATTTGGCGTCATGGGGGCACCCATGCAACCGCAGGGACATCTGCAAGTCGTTGTCAACCTCCTAGACTATGGGATGAACCCCCAAACAGCGCTGGATGCACCGAGATGGCGGTTTGTCGCTGGCAAGACAGTGCTTTTAGAACAGATAGTGCCTCGAAATATCGCTTTAGCTCTGGCCGAACGCGGTCATGATATCCAAATTAGTGCCGAGCCGGGAATGTTTGGCAGAGGTCAGATCATCTTGCGGCAAGGCGGGGTACTGGTTGCCGCCTCCGAACCCCGCGCCGATGGGCTGGCATTAGCCTGGTAACACCTTTCCTTAGAGAGACGCGATCGCATCTCTAAATACCTCCATAGGCTGAGAAGCTCTTGACCAATTTATTATTAACTTTTGTGAATAGCTCTGTAATTTATCTTTACCAAAAGGCCATTCATGAAAAGTTTAGGAAAACTGTTGTTCAGCGTCATCGGTGTTGGTAGCCTGGTCGTTCTCTCTGCTTGCGGCGGTCAGCCTGGTGCAAACACAGCGAACCAAGCTCCGGCGGGCGATTCGACCGCAACAACCGAATCACCAGTTGCTGAAGCTCCTGCAACTACTACCTCACCCAGTGCTGAAGTTTCTCCTACTGCCTCCCCTGGTGCGGAAGCCAATGGTGCGGCAACCGAAGACAAAAACCTGGGAGAACTGGCACAAACAGCAGCCAGCAATGGTTCCTTCACCACTCTCACCAAAGCAGTGCAAGCAGCAGGCTTGACTGACCAATTAACTGGAGACAAGCCATACACGGTATTTGCACCGACTGATGCCGCTTTTGCCGCCTTACCAGCCGGTACTGTGGACAAACTCCTGCAACCAGCAAACAAACAAACCCTAGTCAAGCTTCTGAGCTACCATGTGGTGCCAGGTAAAATTTCTTCCACCGAACTAAAATCCGGCGAAGTGAAAACCGTTGAAGGTACCCCCGTTACCGTTAAGGTTGATAGTGCCAGCAGCGAAATCACCATAAACAACGCCAAGGTGATCCAGCCGAATATTCCAGCCAGCAACGGCGTCATCCACGTTGTTGACAAAGTAATTCTGCCTCCGGATATTCAAGCAAGTCTTGGTTCTAGTCAGACAGCACAGTAGGACTTGACACTCCCCTAACTGAAGCGGATTTTTCTAGATATCTATCAAAGCCTTGTTTCAATACAGATGTATCTACCTTAATTCCATCGTTTCAAGCTTTGGCATTCAAGCTTTTAAATGTGGGTGACGATGAGGCATCGATTAGCCTTTCAGGGCGGGGAAACCCGCCCTTTTTAGTGGGTTGATTTCCCTAATCTCCAGAAAATGAGAAATTATAAAATGTTTACGGAGAGCCTAGCGGCTGCTTTGTAGCGACGTTTTAGCCCGATCTAGAATTCCAAATCGTCGCTGCCTTGCTTCCCCGCGACTTAGCCTCAAGAGCTGCCGATGTTCAAAATTCTTAATGAAAATTCTCAGCAAATCAGTCTAATCTAACGTTTTAGCGGTTTTCAAGCCGTGGAAAAGATCGGTACGCTCCTCCGTAGACTTTAGGGATAAGAAATTTAGCATGAGCAGCAATTTAGCAACCAAATTGCGTGAGGGAACCAAAAAATCCCACACAATGGCGGAAAACGTTGGTTTTGTCAAGTGCTTTTTAAAAGGCGTTGTTGAGAAGAACTCTTACCGGAATTTGGTAAAGAACCTCTACTTCGTCTATTCCGCAATGGAAGAAGAGATGGAAGGGCACCGGCAACACCCCATTCTGTCTAAGATTTATTTTCCCCAGCTAAACCGGAAAAAGAGCCTAGAACAAGACCTCGCTTACTACTACGGCACCAACTGGCGCGAACAAATCTCTGCCTCGCCTGCTGCTGAAGAATACATCCAGCGCATCCGCGAAGTCTCGACTTCAGCCCCAGAAATGTTAGTTGCCCATTCCTATACCCGCTACCTTGGCGACTTGTCCGGCGGTCAAATCCTTAAAGGCATTGCTCAACGGGCGATGAATCTCACGGATGGGCAAGGGACTGCTTTCTACGAATTTCAAGAAATTGAAGATGAAAAGGCGTTCAAGGCAACCTATCGCCAAGCCATGAACGATCTGCCCATTGATGACGCCACAGCCGACAAGATTGTGGATGAAGCCAATGATGCTTTTGCCATGAATATGAAGCTGTTCCAAGAATTAAATGGCAACTTGATCAAGGCAATTGGTCAGATGCTGTTCAACACGCTGACACGCAAACGCACTCGTGGCAGCACGGATCTTGCAACTGCCGAATAATAAGTTGACGCTCCCTCAAGACTCTTAGACTACAACACACGATTTTCTACAATCCTGGAGGCTGGGTGATGGTGAAGCCATTGTCATCAAGCTTTCAGGATTGTCAGCTTTTATAGGTCATCGCGGTGATAGGAAATGTCTCTTAGACGCGACTGCAAGAAGGCGATCGCGTAGCTGCACGCGCTTGGTCGATCCATTGTGCGATCGCGCCCCGCGTGGGACAGAGATCCCGGCGTTGTAGAGTGGCGACTTGGAGCCGCAAAATTTGTTGATATATCCTTTCAACGGGCGTTTGCGCGAGTTGGGCGCAAGAAGCAATTCCGGCATGAAGCAACAGCCCACAATATTCGCAACCTACACCCGGAAGGCGAGCCAAGTCCGCCAAAGCCACCCATTTATTGATGTGTTGAATATGAATCTGTAACTGGGCAGCTAAGGCTTGCCTTTGCACTGGGCTACTGGCTTGCTGGAGTAGTTGCAAAGTGGTTTTTATGCCACAGTCTCTTAATCCAGCTTGATTTTCAGCACTTAATCCAGGCAGTTGCTCGATTCGCCAGTTGCTAGGAATGAAGCGATTTTGAGGCGAGGAATGAACGGGTTTCATTTTCTGAATTTCAAGTGTATGGACTTTTGAGAAATCTACAAAATTGCAGCGGTTGTATCAGCGCTTCCACACACCGAGAAAGTCACATCCCGCTTGGGAGGTAATATTTTCTACTCTACCAAATGGCTAATAATACAGCAACTAACGATTTAATTAGCTAAAAATTTAGCTAAAAAGCTATGTAAAATTATTTACTTCTTCAGAGAGACGTAAGAATTAAATTACTTTTCTAAATTAACTAGAGCTTTGAGTGTCCCATTCTGAGAGCGCTCATTGAATCAAGTTTGATAATTTTAGGGTTTGCAGAAAATTATGGCATCACACCACGCATTTTTAGAGAAAGTCAAGACAAAAGGAAACTTAAAGGATCTGGATGAAGCAAAAAATGCGGCTGAAGTAGTCTTCCGCACCATGCGCGATGTAATGTCTAATGAAGCGGTGGAGCGAGTCGAGGAAGAACTGGACAAGTCAGCAACTGATGAAGTGGAAGATTTGTGGGAAGACACCAATCCAATTGTCAGTTTCTTAAGCAAAATAAGACCCCAGCTAAAAATCAAGCCGGAGAACTTTTTAGTTCGCCTGAGACAAGAGGGTAATTTACCCGAAAGAGACGCAGAAACAATTATTAAAGCTGTATTTTCTGCAACCAAAGAGGAGCTATCTTCAGAACGAATTCAGGAAGTTGCTAGCTATCTCCCAGGTGAAATTCAGGAGATGTGGCAACAAGCTTAATCAACTAGGTCGGCACAAAACAACCTAAGTAATGAAACGGTTCATAGTTCATCGGGGGATAGAAAATTACTTGCGAACTATGAACCAAGAACCACGAGCGTGAGTTACGTTTATCTTCACCTAGTGACTTATAACTTATCCGAAAAGTCCTTGGGCGAGCTGAATATCTGCGTTCATCTGTAGTTTATAGCGGTTCTCGCTACTAGATCAACTGAGCAGCAGAGTCAAGAACTGGAGCGATCGCATCCTCTCCTGCTTTCTCAACAAAGTAAACGCGATCCCATTTCGTAAAATACATTGAGACGCACCCTAAAAAATCACCGCTCGCACTATGCTATTGCTTAAATTGTTGTTCTGTGGAGGTGAGCGCTCGCAATATTTTCTGGAATGATGATGTGGAGTGAAGGCGATTAATCTTTTTTGGAGGAGTAGAGGAGTTGAGGCAAGGTCTTTTCTTGTCAAGAACACGGTTCATATTCTCAGAGTACCCAACTCCCTGGAGTTTAGACTAATGCCACAGTAGTGCTTTTTCAGGAAAATTGTCGCCTAAATTCCCTACATATAGCGTGGTTTTTGATTGAGTCTAAAATTCAGAACTCCGCTCAGCTACTTTTTTATATGACTCAATGACATTTTTCAAATTAGCAATACCCTCCTCGAAAACATTAGTTTTTCCAAAAACTTTGGCGTATTCTTTATGTTCCAGTACATTATTCACTATCTTTTCTATCTGCTCTATTAACTTATTCAAGGCATATATATCAGCTTCTAATTTTGCCGTTACTTCTAAGAGAATCTTACCAAAAGCTTTCAGTTTTTCAAGAGGAACTGAATCTATAGCATCAATACTGTTTACGATTGTGTCGAGGTATTTGTTGAGGAAATTGGTTCTCCTTTCGAGAGTAAATTCATTATTTATAATAAGTTGCTTAAAGCGGGCTACCTGCACGGGATACATCGCCTTACTTCTAATCCTTTCATGATTAATGACTGAAATTTCCTTTTCTGCCTCATTTAACAACTTGTCTGATACATTAGAGCCGTTAGTTGCCATAGGTGTAGCGATTTGTTCCCGAACCTTGCCTTTAATGCGTCTTGCTTTCCAGTTCTTGAGCTGACTAAATCTATGATTGCTACCTTCGATTTGCTCTGTATCTTTAATTTCTTGCGCTGATTTCAAAAGCTCATCTACCTCAATCTTTTCTAACGATTCAAATTTACTAGGTAGTTCATTAATTAGCTTTTGTAGAACCTTCAAATTTTTAGCTTGTTGCTGTTCTCGAACAATTTGTTGCCGTTCTTGAACAATTTTTTGGCGCTCTGGTCGAAGTTGGGTCGAGCGTTTCTTGATAGCTTCTATAAACTCTGGATTGTCCATGATACTTGGAGCATCGCCCTGTTTTTCACGTTCCTTCTTTAGCTCCTCCTGACGCTCTTTGTCACGTTCTCCCAAAATTTCGTGGACATTAATATAGTTTGTAAAAAGATCTGGTCGGTTTGTAGGGGAGTCAACACCTAAAATATTGTATAGCTGACTAGGTGCAACTTTTTCGTCTGAATCCTGTCTTGTTTGTTGCCTTATTTTTGACTTATATTTATCTTTTGTTGCTTGGCTGCTTTCAGGATCGAGAACCTCATCTACTTTATCTCTAGCATTGTATAAGTCAAATACTTCTCGGAGGGAGATTCCACCATATTGCTCTGCTTCCCTAATTAGAAACTGAATATCTTCTAAGTTACGTAAAGCTTTTGCTTCATCAAATACCTGTTGCTTTTGCTTATCTTTTGGTTTATTGTCAGATTTATCTTTGTACGTAGCTGCCTTAAGTACTTTTTTTAAGTGTTCCCCATCCATTTCCAAAATGCGTTTTTTAGTATCCTCAGTAAGAAGTTTATTGGCGTTAGGTAATCCAACGGGAAATGAGCTTGAATATACTCCAGTATTATTCCTATCTACTTTTCCTATCCCATAATCATCATTATCAATTTTTTGTAAATTACCCTGATTAAACATATATTGAGTATAAGAACCATCTTGATACTGAAACAGCATATCGAGGATGACTACATCCTGAATTTGCTGCTCATCTACATCCAGCTCCTGAGTTTTCTCGCTTGTAAATTTTTCATAAGCTTCAGATGCTTTTTGATTAAATCCAAATTCTTTTTTGAGTTGATTTTGTTTTTCCTCTGAAATATTGGCTATAGATTTCCCTGTCTTCTCTTTTACAAAATTTTCAAAAGCTGTATTTATTTCTTGAAAATCGGGAAAGCTTTCTGCTATTTCACGCATCTTTTTGCTGCCATCTTTTCCTGGTGCTAGATTAGAAAGGACATTATTCTGTTTGTTCTGTCTATTATTATCTATCTGGCTCTCTTGCGGCATTGATGTAGAAAGCGGCATATGCGTAAATCCCAACTCATGAGCAACTAAAGGGATATATATAGCTCGCTTACGTTCGGCTTTTCGTTCATCATAATCTCTTTCACCAAGGTTTTCTTTCTTAATTACATGAGTGGCAGGATCGCTATCTGAACTTCCTGATTTTTTATAGGGAACCACTGTCCCAAAAGTCCCTTTACCTACGGGCCAAATACTTGCTTGTTTGAGGATATCTTTCCCAGTTAATTGTTCAAGTTCTTGATATGCTTTAAGCGTTTCTGGATTTTGTAGAGTTTTTAGAAACTCATTCGTTCCTTCTGTTCGTCCCAGATTAGTCAAGGTTATGTCTTGTTCGGAATCGCTAGGTTGTTTTGCTCTTTTCTGCTTCCTGTTATAAGGCGTTAAACCTTCTGGTCTCGGATTTTTCTTCACCCATTCTGCTGCTTCTTCCTTCCCCTTTCCTTGCTCCACACGCTGAATTTTGGCATTTTGCGTATTCTGCTGCACCACATGAGTCAACTCATGAGCAAGCAACTCCTGCCCTCCCCGACTCCCCGGATCGTATGCCCCCTGGCGAAAGAAGACATCCTGCCCCGTTGTAAATGCCTTCGCCTGAATGGATTGATTCATCTGGTCAGACTGAGCATCTGTATGAACCTTGACGCCACTGAAGTCAGCCCCAAATGCCTGTTCCATCGGTTCTCGGATATTGTCCGAGAGTGATTGTCCCCCACCTTTAGCCTGTTGAATAGATGATTCTAAGTCAGGCGTAGCCGCCATTGGTTCACTATCTGATTTACGCTGCATCTGAAGTTCTTCATCTTCGGGCATTTCCTCGCGCTGGAGAGTGCTAGATGCGGGTTTCATCTGAAGTTCTTCATCTTCATTTTCAGGCATCTCCTCACGCTGGAGAGTACCGGATGCGGGTTTCATCTGAAGTTCTTCCTCTTCGGGCATCTCCTCGCGCTGGAGAGTACCGGATGCGGGTTTCATCTGAAGTTCTTCCTCTTCAGGCATCTCCTCGCGCTGGAGAGTTTCACCTTGAGATGATTGCTTGGAAACTGGTGCGTTAATCTGATTTACGACTCGCTGTGCCGTTTGGTCAGCTTCCTGCTCATATTGATCTCCGGGCTGACCAATGGTAAGCTTCGCTTGAATCGGTTCTAGCTCCTCTTTGCCCGACTCTTCCTGACGCTGGACTACTCCTGCCCCTGACAGACTCCGCATCAAGTTATTATTAGTCGCCCAATTAGCGGGTAGTGGAGTGTAACTTGGTAGTTCCTGCTCTTGTGGCGACGCAGAAACTGGTTTAGCTTGCACTGGCATCGCAGGGGTAGTCCAGCGAGAATCTTTTTTATGGATGTGAGAATTCCCAGAGGAGCGTTTGGAGACTCGTTCGTAAGCCATAAATTATTGACCTCTACGTGCCAGTGTCAGGAATTTTTTCAATAATATCTTTAGATAAATGGATTGAGTATTCATGTGCATGAATATTAATATTTTCTCATCAAAACAAGTAAAAATAATGACCTCAATATCTTTCTTTGAACTAAAAAAATAAGTAGCTATGTATACAAATTTTCAATATTTTTTCGTGTAAACAAGTAAAAATCATTGGCTTGAATGACGCTTCTGTACCAGCGGTGCAGGAGAAGTGGTGATGATGAAACATAGGCGGCAAGCGGCTAAAAGCGAGTATTTGGAATTGGAGCGATCGCTTACTGATGCTGAGAGAAAAAGCTGGAGCTAATATAGAGCCACCTGTATTCGCCATCAACTATCTTTAAGGCTGTGAAGGGCTATCCATTCACCTTGCACCGGCTGATGGCGATAACTGTATCTTCTTTGTTGTTAATAGACCCACGTTGCCAAAAGAACAAGCAGATTGCCTGTCAAGGTAGTACGAAAAACGTCTCTTATTTTTGAAATAGCTGCTATAGAAGGGGTTCAAGCATTTAGTTTTTATATCTATCTAATGATGAGATTCTGCTGGGGAAAGACATCCACAATTTAGCTGCGATCGCCCTAGAGCGATCTCGCCATCCACCTAAATTTCAGCTTTCAGCCTAGAATAGTCAATCGTGTATACAAGGCACTTGTAAAGAAACAGAGATACACCCTTGCTGCCTTGGTACTGAATGATTAATTCAAAACTCAAAACTCAACACTTTTCAAACAATGGCTACCAAAATTCCCGTCACTGTTATCACCGGATTTTTAGGGAGTGGTAAAACAACTCTGATTCGCCACCTGCTACAGAACAATCAAGGACGCCGCATCGCTGTTTTAGTCAACGAATTTGGCGAATTGGGGATTGATGGCGAATTGCTGCGTTCTTGTGGCTACTGTCCAGAAGAAGAAGCCGACAGCACTAGCAATATTGTTGAATTAACCAATGGTTGCTTGTGCTGTACGGTTCAGGAAGAATTTTTGCCGACGATGCTAGAACTGCTGAAGCGCAGAGATAGTCTCGACTGCATTTTAGTTGAGACATCGGGATTGGCGTTACCAAAACCGCTGGTGAAGGCATTTCGCTGGCCCGAAATTCGCAATGCAGCGACGGTAGATGCTGTCATTACCGTCGTGGATTGCGAAGCGGTGGCGGCGGGAACCTTCGCCAGCGATCCCGAAGCGGTGGACGCACAGCGCCAGGAAGATCCCAATCTGGAACACGAAACGCCATTGCAAGAACTTTTTGAAGATCAGCTGGCGTGTGCCGATTTGGTGGTGTTGAATAAAACCGATCTGGTGAATGCTACGCAGCAAGCTGAGGTCGTGAAGTTGATTGAACGAGAACTGTCTCGTGCTGTCAAGATGGTCCCGAGCGATCGCGGAAAATTAGAGCCGGAGGTTCTCCTGGGCTTCCAGAGTGCCGTAGAAGACAACTTAGATAATCGTCCCAGTCATCACGACACTGAAGAAGACCACGATCACGACGAAGAAATTACCTCAACTCAGGTGATTTTAAACCGTACTTTCGATCCCCAGAAGTTGCAAAAACAGTTGGAAGCGTTGGTGCAACAACAGGAAATTTATCGAATCAAGGGATTTGTGGCAGTTCCCAACAAAGCGATGCGGCTGGTATTACAAGGAGTGGGAACGCGATTCGATCAATTTTATGACCGTCCCTGGCAACCAGAGGAAACCAGGCAAACTCAGTTAGTCTTTATTGGTCAGAAGCTCAATCCCGATGAAATTGAGTCGCAGTTGGCAGCGTTACCTGGCTAAAATCTTTCATCTTGCAAGTGCAAGGCATCCTGGCGGGAGTTACTCAAGTCGCCTTTGGCCTTTTGCACTAGCCTTCCATCTTCCGGCGTTACAGTGACATCCTCTTCTAAAAACTAGCAAGTTTCCGGATCGTCGTAGGTTTAGGAAAATTCGGAAACTTCTTTCATCCAAATGGGTCTAGCGGAGACGCCCAACTGGGTGAGATGCGATTGACTGGGCTGATGCTGAACCTTTACCTTTACTGTCATCTGGCGCTCGCCAGAAAGTGTATGCTTGCCTTAGCACAATTTGCTCTAGTTTTCTCTAGATGTAGGACTGGATATCCACACCACATTGATCGACTAGATAACAAAGCGCCCGAAAACGCAATCCTACCAGTTGGTCATAAAACGGATTCAGTTTGCACAACGGAGGAATATGTCCTACTTTGTGACCAAATAGCTTGATATCACGCTCAAAGGGGCACTGTGCCGGAATCGCCTTTGCGAGAAGCTCAGCCATCTGACGGTCAGAAATCGCAATTCCGTCCAGCCATTGACGGAGTGGGCGCAGGATATCGAATTGCTGCTTTTTAGGCGAGCGAACGACTTTAGCTGCTTGTACGCTTTCTGCTGAAGCGAGTGCAATACTTTCTAGGGTATTCGGCTGTTTGTCTGTGCAGATCATACTCATTAGGTTCACCCTTGTGTTTTCCAATTGCTTGAGTATTTGCTCATCCCTATATCCAAGATACAAACCCTAAAGAAATGTTTCATAAAACTACGAACAAATTCTATCAGGATTTTTAAAGATTTGATGAAATAATCACCAATTAAACAAATGCCACGTCAAAATACCTAAGCTAGGCTTGCTTAGAGACTAAATTAAGTTTATTTCTCGACTGGTTGAAATCATGAAATGCCAGCTCAAGCCAATTTTAGAAGAACAGAATTAGATAAGTTAAACAAATGTTCCGATAATTCTGCTCTTGGAGATTTACAGAGTTAGCTTGGCTGTACTGCATTCATTAATTACATTAAAACTAAGTATTCAGTCAAAGCGGAAGTACCCAACGAGGTAATTTTTTTGAGTGCAATTTGTTCATTATCTTTCCTGAGATTGATAGAGGATTGGTAGCAAAAATAACAAAAAATTTGCAGGGAGATAGGAAGAGGTTTTGACACTACCGATTTGCCCGATCTAATAGCAGACAAACTTAAAGACAAATTTCAACTCTTCGACCCTGCAAACCGAGCTGTCAGTACTGATATGTAAATTAGACGAGTGCCGGTTCTGGGAGTGCCCCTTGCATCTTACCCAACCAAGTAATCAGATGTTCCGTCTGCTGCTCGGCAGGCAAGACGCCCAAACCGCGAACGGTGACTTTACCGGAGGTGTAGACAAAGCGAGTTTTCAGGTGTTCTGGCAGATTATCTTTGAGCAGGTTCCAGGCGGGTTCCTCCATCGGTGTCTCTAGGATAACGTGTTGTTTGCTTTCTGGTTTAATCCGGCTGAAGCCGAGTTTTTTCGCCAGTTGTTTCAGTTCCATTACCCGCAGCAACTGAGTTGCTGATTTAGGGATACTCCCGTAGCGATCGCTCCATTCTGCGGCAATACTCACTAATTCTTCCTTAGAATTCGCCGCAGCCACTGCACGGTAAGCGCTCATCTTTTGATCCAAATCGGTGATGTAGTCTGCGGGGATAAACGCCGTCAGCTGCAAGTCAATCTGCGTATCGTCAACTTGGGGAATTTCCTGTCCGCGAATTTCGCGAATCGCTTCCTCCAACATTTCCATATAAAGGTCGAAACCAATGGCATCCATCTGTCCCGATTGTTCCGCACCCAATAAATTACCGACGCCCCGAATTTCCATATCGCGCGTGGCAAGTTGATAGCCAGAACCCAATTGGGTGAATTCCTGAATGGCTCGTAAGCGTTGCCGTGCGGCATCTGAGAGCGCCTTGTGCTTGGGATAAAATAGCCATGCGTGAGCTTGGATGCCAGCACGTCCCACCCGTCCGCGCAATTGGTATAGCTGGGATAGACCAAATTTATGGGCATCTTCAATCAAGATGGTGTTGACTCTGGGGATATCTAAACCGGATTCAATAATCGTGGTACAGACGAGGATATCCGCTTCGCCAGCGCTGAAGGCAAGCATCGTCGCTTCTAACTCAGATTCGTCTAATTGACCGTGAGCGATCGCTAGTCTCGTTCCTGGCACCATTTCCCGCAACTTCGTGGCAGTTTCTTCAATTCCCTCGACTCGCGGGACGACATAAAACACCTGTCCCCCTCGGTCGAGTTCTTGCCGAATCGCCGTGCGGATCGCTTCGGGATCGTATGATGCCAGGTGAGTTTTAATCGGACGCCGAGAAGGTGGCGGCGTAGTAATCAAACTCATTTCCCGGATTCCCGACAGTGACATATAAAGCGTCCGGGGAATCGGGGTGGCGGAAAGAGTTAGCACATCCAACTGCGTTCTCAGAGATTTGATTTTTTCCTTCTGGTTGACGCCAAATCGCTGTTCTTCATCCACCACCAACAACCCTAAATCTCGGAAACGAATTTCCTTACTTAAGAGTTGGTGAGTACCAACCACGACATCTAATTCTCCCGTCGCCAGTCGTTTGATAATATTGCGGCGTTCCTCCGCACTGCGGAAGCGGTTGAGTAAACCTACCTCAATTGGGTAGGGGGCGAAACGCTCTTTTAGGGTGTGGTAGTGCTGCTGAGTCAGAATCGTCGTTGGGGCGAGGAAAGCAACTTGCTTCCCGGCGGTAATCGCTTTAAATATGGCGCGGATGGCGACTTCCGTCTTGCCGAAACCAACATCACCGCACACCAACCGATCCATCGGGCGATCGCTTTCCATTTCCCGCTTCACATCCTGCACCGCCTTCAACTGATCCGGCGTCGGTTGATAGGGGAAAGAATCTTCTAATTCTTCTTGCCACGGCGAATCCGGTGGATAAACGAAACCTTGTTGTTGCGATCGCTGAGCATACAACTTCAGCAAGTCCACCGCCAATTTCTTAATCGCCTTGCGGACTTTATTCTTAGTCGATTCCCACGCCTTCCCGGACATTCTATTGAGTTCCGGCGGTTTCCCTTCCGTGGCACGAAACCGAGACATCGCACCCACCTGATCTGCTACCACTCGCAGCAAACCATCCGCATACTGCACTACCAAATACTCACGGGTTTCGTTATTAACAGTCAGACTTTCCAGCCTGAGAAACTTACCAACCCCGTGATTTCTGTGAACCACATAATCACCGGGGCGCAACTTGTTGGGATCGACTTGCTTAGACGCCGCCCGACGACGCTTGCGGATATAGCTGGGACTTGCCAGAGAATGCTGTCCGAAAAACTCCCTGTCTGTCACCACCACCAACCGGAAAGTCGGTAGGATAAATCCTTCCAGTTCCGCGATCCCGGAGTATTTTACCGCCACCGGCGTCTTTTGGATTTGCAACTTGTCAATCGCCGGATAATCGTGGGGATTGGGGACAAATTGCGCCGGACAATCGTGTTCTTGGAGCAACGATACAGAACGGGAAGGCTGTGCAGAAACGATCCAGATCGAGAAACTGCGATCGCGCTCGTTTCGCAAAGTTTCCGCAATTTTAGCAAACTGATGCGGCGTTACCGGAACCGGACGACTAGCCAGATTGAGTGCGGAGGACTGAGGATTGAGGACTGAGGACTCAACCAATTCTGATAAATACAGCCGCTTAAAGCGTTCCGCCGCCGCTAAAGATTCATCAAAATTGCGGTGAATTTTGGGTAATTCCTCCTTCCTATTCGCAATTGCCCATTGTTCTTCAGCGTGTTCCACCCAGCGATCGCTATGGGCGCGACATTGCTCCGGCTCATCAATCGCAATCAGCGTATTTTCCGGCAAATAATCCAACAAAGAAGCCGGTTTCTCAAAAGCCACCCCCAACAACCGCCGCGTACTCTTCTCTGGTTCTTCTTCCCTCTCTTCCCTCTCTTTCTTCGCGACCTTAGCGTCTTGGCGGTTCGTATCTTCTAACGCCGCCCGAACAATCGGACTAAAATCAGTCGGAGTTAGCACCAGCCGCTCAATCTTATCTAGCGATCGCTGAGTTGCCGGATCGAACTCCCGCATCTGATCCAGTTCATCCCCGAACCATTCCAAACGCACCGGCAACTCAGCCGACACCGGGAACACATCGATAATATCCCCGCGCCGACTCCATTGCCCCTCCATTTCCACCAGAGGCACCCGTTCGTATCCCAGAGTCGCCACCTTCTTGCTAAAGGCGTTTAAATCCCAACTCTGTCCGCGTTCCAGGGTGATGCAGAAAGGCTTAAAAGCTTCAGGAGGTGGCAAATGAAGTTGTAGCGCCCGTTCCGTCGCCACAACCGCCATCTTGGCTGAGGAGTGAGGACTTCCTGTCGCCTCAGCCTTGACTAAATCTGCCAATACCTGCATCTGTCCCCAAGTCATCTCCGATTCGGGATCAAATGGCTCGTAGGGCGATGCTTCAGAAGTCGGATAAAAATGTACCGTCTGCCAACCCATCGCTTCCAGTTGAGCGCAACAGCGGCTGACTTCCTCCAGGGTGGCACACACCACGAACAAATTCTGTCCTTGGGCTTGCGCGAGGGCAGAAGCCACCAATCCCTTTGGCAAACGGGGAATGCCGTTGAGCTGTAGATACCGTTGTTGGTCGAGCTTAGAAAGGAGTTCTGTCGTGAGAGGCGATCGCCCTAGGGCACGAATAATAGAAGAAAATGCCATCAGTTGGAGGAAATGCTTAATTCGTTCTGACAAAAAGGCAGGAGTATACCTCCCTACTTCCATCATTTTAGAAGGCAGTTCAAATCGAGACTGCTCTACCGATAGATTTCTGCTTTACACAAAATGCTACTTTCTCTATAGCTACTGCTTTTTTGGGGAACCCCAGCTTTTGATATCGGGGTGGGCACATTGGTTCTCTGGTTTTCTAACCATCCAACTTCGGGTATCGCCCCTACTTCCATCTAAGGCACCGTTCGCCGATATTACTGACACATTGACAAATGACCCCTACTACCGAATTTCTGATTGTTTTGCTACTGATCGTTGCCAATGGCATCTTTGTGATGTCAGAGTTAGCTATCGTCTCGGCTAGGAAGGTGAGGCTGCAACAGCTGGCTAACCAAGGGGATGTCAAAGCACGCGCTGCCTTGGAACTGGCGAATTCCCCGAATCAGTTTTTGGCGATTGTTCAGGTGGGGATAACCCTCCTAGCAATTATCTCCGGTGCTTTCGGCGAAAGAACTATCGCCAAAAGCCTTACCCCTCTATTAGGGTTGATTGCCTGGATCGCTCCGTATAAAAACGCGATCGCATCAGCGATCGCCATCCTGATCATCACCTATCTGACACTGATTATTGGCGAACTAGTGCCCAAGCGGCTGGCTTTAAACTATCCAGAACGGATTGCTTCATCTGTTGCTATCCCGATGCGGATGTTGGCTACTATTGCTGCCCCAGTTGTTTATCTATTGAGTACCTCCACAGATATGATGGTGCGGCTGTTGGGCATCAGACCGTCTACCGATGGTGAAATCACCGAACACGATATTACAGCCTTAATCGAGCAAGCCACGGAGGCGGGAACCTTTGAGGAAGCAGAACAAGACATGGTGGAACGAGTGTTTCGCCTGGGAGACCGACCCGTGAGTGCGTTAATGACACCCCGACCGGATATTGTCTGGCTTGACCTAGAAGACTCCCAGGAAGAAAATCAACGCAAGATTATAAACAGCGCCTATTCCCGATTTCCCGTTTGTCAGGGGGCGCTGGATAATGTTTTGGGCATCATTCCCGTGACTGACCTATTAGGGCGCTGTCTGTCCGGACAACAGCTTGACCTAACGCTCTCGTTGAAACAGCCGGTATTTGTGCCTGAAAGTACCGGAGGGCTGAAAGTTCTAGAATTATTCAAGCAAACCGGCACTCACATGGCGCTGGTTGTAGATGAATACGGCGTCACTCAGGGAGTAGTTACGCTCAACGACATCTTAGTAGAAATCGTTGGTGATGTAGAAATCGATAGTACAACATCTCCTCCAGCCGTACAACGCGAAGATGGTTCCTGGTTGATTGATGGAATGTTGTCGGTGGAAGAGTTTTTTGAAATATTAGATATTGAGGAATTGCCGGGAACGCAAAAAGGAAACTATCACACAATGGGCGGTTTTATGATTACCCATTTAGGGAAAATTCCTACGGCTGCCGACCATTTTCATCTGGGTAGTTGGCGTTTTGAAGTGATGGATATGGATGGCAATCGCGTTGATAAGGTGCTGGTGATGCCCGTCTCTAGAGATGCCGCTGATTCCGAGTCTGGCGATTGAGATGCTGAAATTGCTGGGTTGAGCGTGTTTTAACGCTTTGCGTGTTATCGGCATTGCCTGCATCGTGCGTTGATGTTGACACAGAAAGCGATCGCTTCTTAATCCGGTTCGCTTAGAGCTAAAAATACCAATTCCACCGAATTTCCATTCTGCCCACACCTGTTTTAGGAGCCAAAAATGCAGTCAGAAGAAGCAATCCGAGAGCAATTTGACCGTGCAGCAAATGCATACAGTACATCACCCATTTTCGCACAAGGGCACGATCTGGAGCTGATGGTGCAGGCAGGTGAACCAACATCAGAGATGAGTGTACTTGATGTAGGGTGTGCGGCAGGACATACGGGGTTTGCTTTCGCCCCTCATGTCCGCGAAGTGATTGGCATTGACTTAAGCCAGAAAATGTTAACAGAGGCATCGCGGCAAGCAACGGCACGAGGCTTAAATAACGTGTATTTTCAGGAAGCCAATGCTACAGCACTCCCCTTTTCAAATGAGCAGTTTGATATTGTGACTTGCCGCTATGTCGCTCATCACTTCCCCAGCTTGGCACCCGCGCTGAGTGAGGTTTTTCGAGTGCTAAAACCGGGTGGAAAGTTCCTGGTTGTGGACATTATTTCGCCGGAAGATATTGCACTGGCAGAGTTTATCAATCAGGTGGAGAAACTACGCGATCCTTCTCATAGTTGGGATTGGATGATATCGGAGTGGCAAGCGGCTGGCGAAAGTATTGGGATGCCCTTCACCGCGATGCAACAGTGGCACCTACCGATTGATTTTGCAGATTGGACAGCACGACAGCAGACACCACCAGAAGCAGTTCAAGAACTGGAAATATTACTGGATAATGCTTCTTCACAAGCAAAATCGGTATTCTCTATTGTGGGTGCGCCGCAACGTTCATTTTGCGAATACTCGGCTCTCCTGCGGGGAACAAAATCATAAACTAGGGAAAGAAATTTTGCCCTTCCCTACTGAAAATTGAAGGTGGAAACTAGAGGTGAAGAAACCACGTTGCAGTGTGCCCGTGCCGCCTCAATCAAGGCAGTAACATCCTCTTCTTTAGTGTTGAAAGCTGTTACTAATCGGACGGTTGATGAATATTCCCCCTCCCAGGGATAAAATTGGAAACCATCGGCAAGAAGCCCTTGGATAACTTCCTCCGGCAACTGAATAAAAATTTCATTTACTGCAACCAGGTAGCACAGGTTCATTCCTGGTAGCGCTGTTAGCCCGTGCGCTAATTTCTTAGCCATCTGGTTAGCATGGGCAGCATTTTTCAGCCACAAATCATCTTTAATGTAAGCTTCCAACTGGGCAGATAAAAACCGCATCTTTGAAAAGAGATGCCCGCTGCGCTTGCGACGATAGGCGAAAGTTTTTGCCAAATCTTGATTGAAAAAGATGACGGCTTCTGCTGCCATCGCACCATTTTTAGTCGCTCCAAACGATAGCACATCAACCCCAGCCCGCCAAGTGATATCCGCTGGAGAACAACCCAAATTAACCACCGCATTCGCAAAACGGGCACCATCCATATGTAAACCCAAATTGTAGGAATGGGCAATTTCGGCAATCTGGGAAATTTCCTCTGGCTGATAGATCGTTCCAGCCTCCGTTGCTTGAGTCAAGCTTACAGCCGCAGGCTGTACGTGATGGACGACGCCAGCGCCCGATTTTGCCAGCACAGCAGCCAAGTCAGCGGCGTGAATCTTGCCATCTGCGCCATCCAGTGTCACTAGCTTCGCGCCGCCGGTATAGAATTCGGGTGCCCCGCATTCATCCAGGTTGATATGAGATTGGCGATGGCAGTAAATCGCCCCAAAAGGGGGCGTAATAACAGACAGGGCGAGAGCATTGGCAGCAGAACCCGTGGCGACGGGGAAAACGGTCACATCTGTCTCAAACAATTCCTTGAACCGGGCTGACAATCGCTGGGTATATTCATCATCACCATAAGGCATGGTGGTACCCTGATTAGCGGCAGCGATCGCTGCCATAATTTCCGGCGAAATCCCGGTGACATTGTCGCTACAAAAGTTCATCTGTTCGTCTCGCGTTTCTCAATACTCAACTCTATGCTAATCGCCTCTACCGACATAGATCCTCGACTTCTGGAATCATTTAGAGTTGCGATATCTTGTTCTGCGAAATCGGAATCTTAATGACGAACTCTGCCCCCTCTCCGGGTGCAGAAATACACTCCATACTGCCACTATGTTTTTCTACTACAATCTGATAACTAATCGATAGCCCTAAGCCGGTACCTTTCCCGACTGGTTTCGTTGTGAAAAAGGCATCGAATAGATGAGAACGGACTTCTTCTGTCATGCCTGGGCCGTTGTCGGCAATGCGAATCACCGCTAGCTTTTCGTCTTCAACAGCGGTGCTAATTTTAATACTGGGTAAAAGACAAAATATTTCCTCCTTAGCGACTGACTCTTCTAGTGCATCAATCGCGTTACTCAGCAGATTCATAAACACCTGATTCAACTGTCCCGCGTAACATTCAACTAATGGCAAATCGCTATATTCTTTGGTCACGGTGATCGTGGGACCGCCAGCGATCGCTTTCAGGCGATACTGCAAGATTAGCAAGGTGCTATCAATGCCTTCGTGAATATCAACCGGCTTCATTTCCGCTTGATCGACGCGAGAAAACGAACGTAAGGACTGAACAATTTCCCGAATTCTCTCAATTCCTAAGTGCATTGATTTTAGTAACTTTGGCAAATCTTCAATAATAAAATCAAGGTCACTTGCTTCAATTTCTTGGTCAATTTCAGGTGTAGGGGGGTATTGCTGTTGATAAAGGTGCAACAAATAGAGCAAACTATTCGCATAGTCACAGGCATAATTGATATTGCCGTGAATAAAGTTAATTGGATTATTTATTTCGTGAGCAACTCCAGCCACTAATTGACCGAGGCTGGAGATTTTTTCAGTTTGAATCAGTTGAGCTTGAGTTTTCTGGAGGTCAAGCAGAGTCTTTTTTAGCTCTTGAGATTTTTCTCGATAACGATTTTCACTTTGCTTGCGCTCAGAAACTTCAAGCAATAACAGATCGTTGGTCTGTCTAATTTCTGCTGTTCGTTCCTCAACTCTCCTTTCAAGCTCAACATTGGAGCGGTGCAACTCCTCTTCTACTTGCTGACGCTCAGCGATTTGTTTTTGCAGCTCAAGATTAATCAGTTCTAACTGCTTGGTTTTATCTAATAATATTTTTTGTGTGGCTTCTAATTTGTCAACGGTTAAAGCTTCTTCGTGAAGAGTATAAATATACTCCGAACTTAAGCCAATAAATGGGACGAGGTAAGCAATAATTTTAATGAAATGGGCAATATTGAAATGGTTGTCGAATAATGCAGTTGACCCAAAAGCCATGTGGAGTTGAACGGCAATTTGGGGAATCACGCTAATCGCTAGCGCTAAAGAAAAATGGCTGGGATAAGCATCATAAAAGCGAGGAAAAACAAAAATACCTGCAAAGATAAACAATAAGAGGGGCGGGACATCCCAAGGACGAGTGACAAGCGCGTTCGGGAAAATAGTTGCCGGTATGGCACTATGGGTACAGAAATAGACAATTGTATAAGAAGCAACAGCAAAAGATACACTAGCGATCGCAACAAAACCCGCGCCTCCCTTCCACTTTCCTGGTTTCGTCGCCAGAAAAATTCCCGCGCCTCCCAGCAGAATCAAAGCATTAAAAAGTCGGCAGACTGCCCAAGTCAAAGGAATTAGGTTTTGGCTATCTGCTATCCCCTGGCTCAATCGGTCGGCGGCTAAAGCATGAAAGGTGTCCATGCACCCCGCGCAAAACATTGCCACGCCAATTATGAGCGTGACAGCATCGCGCTTCAGGCTGAAGTGAATCAAAGACAAAATCACAATGGACAGGGCAATACAGAACGCACTCCACTCCAGAATGGTGTGCAGAAAGCTTCCGGAAAGCGTGTACTGCATCGCTTCGACAAATGTGCGGGGAGACATTCCCACAGCAGCTGGCACCTCGAAGGGATGCTTCGGTGAGGCAAAATCCACTCCCAACAAATTCAGCAAGCTAGGCAGCACACAGATCGCTACCACTACCCAAATCAATTGAAAAGGAATCCTCATTGTTTCCATAGCATTTTTCCCAATCCCCCTATTTCAAGATGCCACTAAAGCTTAGCCACAAGTACAGAGGCAGTCATTTCTGACTCTACTAGCGTGGCTTTTAGCCTTCTGCCATTGCCAGAGGTCAGTAAGCTGATATGCGCGATCGCTAATTGAGTAAATAAAAATACACCTTATGGCAGTTCTACGTAACTAAACGTAACTATATTCTGGGATACGTTAACGCGACTTCGCCATTAGGCAAAAAATACTCTTAACAGCGAGGCTAATTAAAGGTGAGAATTGGCGCTTGTTACTTGGGCAACGGAAATTGTGAATTTACCGTTTGGGCACCCACTCTTCATACAGTAGCCGTACAAATTGTTTCTCCTGAAGAACGCCTTCTCACAATGCAACAGGATGAAGAAGGTTACTGGAAAGTTAAAGCTTCAGGCATTGAACCAGGAACGCTTTACTACTACAAACTCGAAGGAACAACTGATAGACCAGACCCAGCTTCAAAATACCAACCGAAGGGGGTACACGCCCCTTCTCAAGTCATCGATCCTAGCACTTTTGCCTGGAATGATACTAATTGGTCTGGCATTCCCTTAGATGAAACTATTATCTATGAATTACACGTTGGCACCTTCACTCCAGAAGGCACCTTTGAGGCAATAATTCCCCGACTTGCTGAATTAAGCGACTTAGGGATTAATGCCATTGAAATTATGCCAGTTGCTCAATTTCCCGGTGAGAGAAACTGGGGATATGATGGGGTGTTTCCCTTTGCCGTGCAGAATTCCTATGGTGGCCCCGAAGGATTAAAAAAACTCGTTGATGCTTGTCACCAGCACGGTATCTCAGTCATTCTCGATGTCGTCTACAATCACCTAGGGCCTGAAGGAAATTACTTCCGAGATTTTGCTCCCTACTTCACTACCAAATATCGCGGTGATTGGGGAGAGGCGATGAATTTTGATGACAAATACAGCGATGGCGTCCGTAATTTTTGTTTAGAAAACGCTCTTTACTGGCTCCAAGAATATCACATAGACGGTCTAAGATTAGATGCCATTCAGGGCATTTTTGAGATGGGTGCTAGACCCTTATTACAGGAAATGGCAGACCAAGTTGCTAATTTTTCCCAGCAACAAGGTAGAAAATTTTATCTGATAGCCGAAAGCGACTTGAACGATGTCCGAGTCATTCGACCCAAAGAAGTGGGCGGCTATGGAATAGATGCACAGTGGAATGACGATTTTCACCACGCATTGCATACCTTACTCACCGGAGAGAACGATAGGTATTACGAGGATTTTGGAAAGGTTGAACAACTCGAAAAATCTTTCAAAGAAGGCTTTATTTACTCCGGACAATACGCTTCTCATAGAAAGCGCCGTCATGGTAGTTCTTCCAAAGACGAACCAGGATATCGGTTCATTGTCTTTACCCAGACTCACGACCAAATTGGTAATCGCGTCCTGGCAGAAAGGTTATCTCAGCTTGTTTCCTTAGAAGGGTTGAAACTAGCTGCGGCTGCTATTTTTCTATCTCCTTTTGTCCCCTTCCTTTTCATGGGGGAAGAATATGGTGAGGAAGCGCCTTTCTTTTACTTTATCAGTCATTCAGATAAGGATTTGATTGAAGCAATTCGCAAGAGTAAACAAGAAGAATTCAAAGTATTTGTGGGGCGAGGCGAAATGCAAGATCCCCAAAGTCCTGAAACCTTCCAGAAGTGTCAGATTAACTGGGAAAAACGAAAAGAAGGAAAACACAAAGCTCTTTGGGAATTTTATCAACAACTTATACATCTACGCCGAACAATTCCTGCTTTGAAGAAACCAGACAAAAACACCCTAGAAGCGTCCAGCATTGAAGCCGATAAAATCTTATTCCTTCGGCGTTGGAGTGAAGCTAGTCAGATATACTCCATTATGAACTTCAATCAAAAAGAGGTCACTTTTACAGCTAATCTACCAAGTGGCAACTGGCAAAAGATTTTAGACTCTTCCGATACTCAGTGGATGGGTTCTGGTTCCACTTTACCGGAAAAACTCACGCCAAACCAAGAATTGACCATCAAACCACAGAGTATTGTTCTCTACGAGATAGCAGGATAATAGACGAGGCAGAGCCTTCCAATCCTAATTATCAAACTGATGATAACGAGACGATTGAGGCTTTGCTTCGCCAGTCGTCACTGTAGAGCAAGCACTGTTCACCTGACAAAATTAGAAAAATCATTGAGGAATTAAAATTACATCATGCGGATTCCAGCAGCTACTTACCGAATTCAATTTAATGCAGATTTCCCCTTTGATTCAGCCAAGAAAATTATTGCTTATCTCGCTGAATTAGGAATTTCCGATCTTTACGCTTCGCCCATTTTTAAAGCAAGAGAAGGTAGCACTCATGGCTACGATGTTGTTGATCCCACACAACTGAATCCCGAACTAGGAACACCGGAAAATTTTGAAGCATTGGTGAATGAAATCAAGAATTACGATATGGGATGGGTACAGGATATTGTTCCCAACCACATGGCTTATGATAGCCAAAATCAGTTCTTGATGGACATCCTCGAAAACGGACCAAATTCCGAGTATTTCGATTACTTCGATATTGACTGGAATCATCCTTATGAAAACCTGAGAGAGCGCGTTCTTGCCCCAATGTTGGGTAATTTTTATGGAGATTGTTTGGAAAATGCCGAAATTCAACTCCAGTACGATCAAAGCGGGCTGAGTGTTAACTACTTTAGCTTAAAACTTCCTGTAAAAATAGAATCTTATGCCCCGTTTATTACTCATAACTTAGGAAAACTAGCTAAATCTCTGGGAAGAAATCATCCAGATTTTGTTAAATTACTAGGGATTCTTTACCTGCTTAAAAACACGCTAGTAGAACCAAAAGGTAAAGAACGATATGACCAGATAGCCTTTGTAAAAGGACTTTTGGGGGAACTTTATACCCAAAATCAAGAGGTTCAGGAGTTTATCGATAGCAACATAGAGTTTTTTAATGGGGAGAAGGGCAATCCAGAAAGTTTTAATTCTCTTGATAGGTTGCTTTCAGAACAGTTCTATCGCCTTTCGTTTTGGAAAGTGGGTGCTGAAGAACTGAATTATAGAAGATTTTTCACCGTCAACGAATTAATTTCTGTCAAAGTCGAAGAAATCAAGGTTTTTCATAAAACTCATAATTTTATAAGTCAGTTGGTTGAGTCTGGAACAATCACAGGACTCCGAATCGACCATATTGACGGACTCTACGATCCAAGTGAATATTTGCAACGGCTGAGAAACAAAGCTGGAGATGTCTATATTACGGTTGAAAAAATTCTGGAACATAAAGAAGATTTACCTGCTTACTGGCCTATAGAGGGAACCAGCGGCTATGACTTCTTAAACTATGTTAACGGTATTTTCTGCCGAACTGAGAGCGAGGAACGGTTTACTGAGATTTACTCTAGACTGACAGGTTTAAATACCCCCTACGAGCAGCTTTTTATGGATAAAAAAAGGCTGATTGTAGAGAAAAATATGGCGGGAGATGTAGATAATTTAGCCCATCTTTTGAAACGAGTATCGGGGCATTCTAGAGTAGGAATCGATTTTACTCAGCATGGTCTGCAAAGAGCATTGGCTGAGATTCTGATACTGTTTCCCGTTTATCGAACTTATATCAATCAAGAGGGATTAAGAGAATCGGATCGCTTCTATGTGAAGGAAGTCATTGAAAAAGCTAGAGAGCAAGTGCCGTTGCTTTTGAAGGAACTGAACTACATTGAAAAACTCTTGTTGCTAGAAGAGGAGGACTCTTTAAAGGCAGAACAAAGAGAAGTACAGCGTCACTTCGTGATGAGACTTCAGCAGTTGACTGGCCCATTGATGGCGAAAGGAATTGAGGATACGCTTTTATATGTTTACAACCGACTTTTATCCCTGAATGAAGTGGGTGGAAATCCGAGCCAATTTGGGGTTAGCGTTGCAGATTTTCACGAGTTCAACCAAAAGCAGCATGAGCGTTGGCCTCATAAAATGAATGCCACGGCAACCCATGATACCAAGCGTGGGGAAGATGTCAGAGCTAGAATAAATGTGCTTTCAGAAATTCCCGATGAGTGGGAAGAACAGGTAAAAACTTGGAGTAAAATTAACGACTCTAAAAAACGCCGCATGAAGGGTCGGGTTTTTCCTCAAAAGAATGATGAATATTTCTTTTACCAAACGCTGGTTGGTGCTTTTCCGTTTGCCGAAAGCGAGCGATCGCACTTTGTAGAGCGCGTGAAAGAATATGTAGTGAAAGCGGTTCGAGAGGCTAAGGTTCACACCGCTTGGCTCAGACCGGATACTGATTATGAAGATGGCTTTGTTGCTTTTATCGAAGAAGTCCTGAAGCCTTCCACAGATAATCAATTTCTCCAGGAGTTTCTGCCCTTCCAACAATCGATAGCTTACTACGGAATCTTCAATTCTCTCTCTCAAACTTTGCTAAAAATTACCGCTTCTGGTGTACCTGATTTTTATCAAGGAACGGAGTTATGGGAGCTGAGTTTAGTAGACCCAGATAATCGGCGTCCAGTGGACTTTGAGCAGCGGCTAGCATTCCTTAAAGAGATTAAAGAGAAAGCTAAGGCAGATGTTCTGAAGCTGATCGATGAGCTATTTACGAGTAAGGAGGATGGAAGAATTAAGCTTTTCTTGATAGCTAGGGTTTTAGAGGCAAGAAAACAAAATTTGGCAGTTTTCCAAAAAGGAGATTATGTACCGCTAGAAGTGGATGGGAAGTTTCAGGATCGGATTGTTGCTTTTGCCAGAAGTTATGAAAATCGGGTGGCAATTACAATTGTCCCGCGATTGCTGACGAACGTTGTCCAAGAAGGAGAATATCCTTTGGGCGAAGTATGGGGTGACACCCGGTTGAAGCTACCGCAGAGAATGCCATCTGCAATGAAAGATGCAATTACTTCTCAGTCCCTGATCGCGAATGGCACGGTGTTGATTGCGGACGCCTTAAAACACTTTCCGGTCGCTTTATTAATTAGCGAAAGCGATCGCTAATATCGATTCCCCTTTGTCATACTGGACATCAGATACTGTTGCCCCCCATCGATCGGGGGGCAACAGACAGATTTATTACAAATACTAAGGAAAAATCGTGATTAATCAATCATTACCTCAAACCGAATTGTTTCCCTCCTTAGAACAAATTCAGGCAGTAAAAGCCTACATTAAAAAAACTTGGAAAACCCTCTATCGCTCTCACGAGCATATTTTGGATGCTGCCCGCGACCCGAAAATTGGTCATATTCCCGGTAAAGGTTGGCCTATCTATGTCTCGCAATCAGAAGATCGAGCGCTCATTGAGGCATCTTTGCGGGAAGTTTTGAGCAACGAAGAATTTAATCAAATTGAAATTCGCACCTTACCGGCAGAAGTCGATCAAATTGAAGATCACGGGTTGCTCTATTTACCTCATGCCTATGTGGTTCCGGGCGGCCGTTTTAATGAGATGTACGGCTGGGATAGCTATTTTATCCAGTTAGGATTGTTGCGAGATGGAGAAATAGAATTAGCCAAAAGCTTGGTGGAACAGCTAATTTATGAAATTGAGCATTACGGCACGATTTTGAATTCCAATCGTACCTATATGCTGACGCGATCGCAACCTCCCGTCCTTACGCCGATGATTTTGGCTCTCTTCCAGCACACGCAGGATCGGGACTGGCTGCAATCAGTACTGCCAACCGTTGAACGTTTTTACTACTATTGGACATTACCCCCCCACCTGAATCAAGCAACCGGACTTTCGCGCTATTTTGCATTAGGTGAAGGTCCAGCGCCGGAAGTGTTAATTTCCGAGCGGGATGAAGAAGGGAGAACTCATTATGATCGGGTACGGGAATATTATCGGACGTTTGCAGTTGAAGCTTACGATGTCAACTTGTATTATGACCGCCAGAGCGATCGCTTAACTGATTTATTTTACAAAGGCGATCGTTCCATGCGAGAATCTGGGTTTGACATCAGCAACCGTTTTGGCCCATTTAGTGTAGATATTATTCACTATGCGCCTGTTTGCTTGAATGTTTTGCTTTATAAAACAGAGCAAGATACCGCCCAGATAAACGATATTTTGGGATATGAAGAAATTGCTCATCAGTGGCGCGATCGCGCTCGCAACCGCCACAAATTAATTGACCGATTTCTTTGGGATGAAGAAGCTGGACTTTACTTTGATTACAACTTCCATACTGGCAAGCGTCGCCCCTACGAATTTGCCACCACATTTTATCCTTTGTGGGCTGGAATTGCATCTGAAGAACAAGCCAAAAGAGTGGTTGAAAATTTACCCGAATTTGAGGCACCGGGAGGATTACTCACTAGCACTCATGTAACCGGAAATCAATGGGATGCTCCCTTTGGTTGGGCACCTTTACAGTTAATTGCAGTTCAAGGACTTCATCGCTATGGTTATCACGAAGACGCCGATCGTTTAGCGAAAAAGTTTATATCTCTGCTAGTGCAAGAGTTTGAAAGATACGGAACGCTAGTAGAAAAATATGACGTTTGTAATTGCTCCGCCAATGTTTCCCATGAAATTCTCTTTGGCTACAGTTCCAACGAAATTGGCTTTGGTTGGACAAACGGAGTCTTCCTCGAACTGTTATCAACCTTAGAATAACTGAAAATTTATAACGCAGACTTAGTAAAAGGAAATCACCAAGGTACACAAAGTTAAATATTCCTTTGCGTACCTTTGAGATTTCCTTAGCGTACCTTTGCGTTTAAATTATTAAGATTCCCGTCCTGTTGCCCATCTATCGCGCCATTTTACTGTCCCTTCCGTGGCAATAACCCAGCGGCGACCGACAGTATTTTCGCGCAAGGGTGCCTGACCTTCACGCCACAGTGCATACTTGTAAGTAATTAACTTTCCAGCACTTTCATCAAAGGGAATTTCCCCAAACCAAGTATTAGTATTGATGAATTCTAGCGGATACGCCTTAGAGATATCCCAATTGCCTAACTCCGGACAATCTCCGATTACCACAACAGTTTCACCCGGCTGTGTCTGCACTCCATTAAGTTGCACCCGCACAATCGTTTGCCCCTTAATGCGTTCCCCAACATGACTGATGACAATTACATCCCGCGCGTCTAGTTCCAAGTCTTGCAACTTTCCGTCTGTAACTTCAAACTTGCGCCGCATTAAAATATCGGTATGTTCGCCGTCTGGTAACTCCGTATCAATTGCTTCCAACTTAACAGCTTCCCCTCGATTCATCGCTACAAACAAAACAGAATCGCGGTAACGGCGTACATAACAATAAACGTCAGGCGTTAGATATTTTTGCCATTGACTCCCCATCGATACAGCTGGATTTAATCGCCGCAAACCTGATAGCAACCGGATATCTCGATAGAGGCGTGACTCGGTGTCCCAATTTTCCATCATCGGACGGTTGTAAGGATCGTTCCCGTCGTTGGTATCGTCGTGGAGATACTGTTCTGTACCGTAGTAGATACAGGGAATCCCACGGGAGGTCATAATCACAGCGATCGCTACCCGCAGCATCTCTGGATCGGGATTCAATGACTGGAAGCGGGGCATATCGTGATTATCAATAAATGTAATCAACTCCGTCGCCCCGCAGTAACGATGATCCAGATCCAGAACATCTTGAATCAGGTGAAATCCTCCTTCAGCACCCTGCGCCAAAGCCGCTCGGATTGCCAAACAAAAACCAAAATCTAGCATTGTCATGCCAGATTCATTGGCGAATTCTACCGAAAGGTCGCTTCGAGGGTCGCTAAAAATCCACTCGCCAAAGATAAAAACATCTGGTTTGTGAGTGGTAATATCCGCGTTAAATTCTTGCCAAAACCAGATCGGCATATGCTTTACAGTGTCAACCCGTAAAGCATCAACTCCCCGGTCTAGCCATTGTTTAATGGCTGATTTAATGTAGTTTCGGTACTCGACGTTATTTTCGTTAAAAGTTGCTAAACCAGACAATTCACAATTTTGCACCTGCCACTCATCTTCCCAATTGGTAACTTCACCATAGTGGTGATACCAGTTATCTTTATCGTCATTAAAATCAGCAATTTTTACTCCATCGTCGTAGAGTTCTCCCTTCTTCCCGCTGAAATCTGGATTGCTGTGATTACACACAATATCCAACACCAGTTTCATCTTGCGTTTGTGTAACTCAGCAACTAATCTGTCAAAAACTGTATCTTTTGTATCTTGAGTTTTATTGAGCGAAGGTTCTTCATCCTTGCCAATAAAGCGAGGATTAATCCGTTTAAAATCCTTCGTCCAATAGCCATGAATCGCAGCTTGCTCAACAAATAATGCTTCCACTTGCTCAAACAGGGGGGTAAGCCAAACTGCGGTAACTCCTAAGTCCTTTAAGTAATCTAGTTTTTCAATAATTCCCTGTAAATCTCCACCCCAATATTTACCCCAATCTTTTCGCTCTGGATCGTAAAGTTCTGGGTTTGGCCCTTCGCTGTTGTCAGGATCGCCGTCATAGAAACGATCTACAACAATGAAGTAAATGGTTTCCTGACGAAATTCAATATCTCTGGTGTATAGAAACTCTAAATCAATATCACTTTCTGGTTTAGCTTCGATAACCAAAGAGTCGATTTCTGCTTCTGAATTAGTAACTTCGTATTGAGATGACGAAGCTTGAGATGGAGGAGTTGATACCATAAAGTTTAGTGCGGCTAGTGTTGATAGAGGTGCGATTTTGGAAAGGTCTGTGCTGTCCGGCTAAGGAGTTTAAGCCTTCAGACTAACTTTTTATAAATCTAACGAATTGTTTCCTTTTTTGTATATATATCTGGAGATAGTAGACTAATGGGGCAAACTCGTGATAAATAAAATAATTTTGTGGGAATTTTTAAAGCAACGAAATCTGCGGTTGGTTTGAAGGATTAGGTCTTACCCAACCGAACAGGGTGTTGGATTGAAGGAAGAAAGCCAACCTACAAAATACTTTACCCTCTTTTAAAGGCTACCGTGGACACACAAGTCTTCTTGAACTTGCAAGCGTCGTTTTATTCTCATAACCTCCCTTAAACAAGGGGAAAATCAAGTTAAAATCTCCCAATTTATTGGGGGGATGCCAGGGAAATCAACGTTTTGCAACTTAACTAAAGACGTGCGAACACCGTATCTTTTAGCCGAAGGAGAAATACAAGCAGATGTACACTCCCCCGATTAAATTTATTTTGTATGCTCCGCAGATTAAATTTAATTTTTAAAATAAAAAGAAATTTTCCTAGAGAATTGTTACCACTGAGGATCTGCTTTAATTAGTTCTGAAGCTAATTTACTTTCTACAGGTTTGGAAAACAAATATCCTTGACCAAAATCACAATTGAGCGCTCTTAGTTGGGCTAATTGACCGGAAGTTTCTATTCCTTCAGCAATCACATTTATCCCCATCGTATGAGCCATTCTCATAATTGCGGGAACCAGCCCTATATTTTCTTGACTACTTTCCATACGGTTAACGAAAGATTTGTCAATTTTTAGGGTATTAATTGGAAAGCAGTGCAAGTAACTTAAAGAAGAATAACCTGTTCCAAAGTCATCAAGGCTTAACTGAATTTGACGCTTCTTGAGTTCCTGAATAATTGCCATTGCTGATTGGCTATTATTTATAAGGACACTTTCTGTGATTTCTAGTTTTAAGCTTTGTGGACTTAGTTGAGTTTTTTTAAAAATTTCGTCTATTTGCTCAATTAAGTTTGATTGGGAAAACTGCCGACCTGAAAGATTCACGCTAATTGTTAGAGGTTCTTGCGTGAGTTTCTGTTCTTGCCAAATCTTTAATTGCTGGCAAGCTTCCCGCATGACCCAAGTATCAATCTGAGTAATTAAACCCGTTTCTTCTGCAATTGGAATGAAGTCCAATGGAGAAATAAATCCCCGATGGGGATGATTCCAGCGCACTAACGCTTCAAATCCAGCAAGTTTGCCCGTATTCAGTGCAACAATCGGCTGATAATAAACTTGAAATTCTTGTTGATTTATAGCCTTTCGTAGGTCGGTTTCTAACTGTAAAAGCTGGATAGCTTCCTGGTGCATAGCTGGATCAAAAACGTGATACCGAGCTTTGCCACATGTCTTTGCATGGTACATAGCGGTATCTGCATCCCGCAACAAATATTCAGGTTTTTCATAATTAATATTCCCCAGAGCGATGCCAATACTGGCGCTCATGAATACTTCATGTCTGGATAGTTGAAAAGGATGCATCAGTTCTTGAAGAATCCGATCGGCAACTAGGGTAGCAGTGCAGGCATCATTAATTTGTTCAACGATGATTGCAAATTCATCCCCTCCTAATCGTGTTAGCGTATTGATGATGCTCAGACAGGGTTCGAGTCGGCGGGCGAGAGCCTTTTGGACACGCTTGGCAAATGCAATCAGCAGTTCGTCTCCCACCAGATGACCAAGAGAATCGTTGACGACTTTAAAGCGATCGCAATCGAGAAATAACACCGCAAACTGATAATCTGCCTCTTGCTTAGTCCGGCTGAGTGCGTTTTCGAGACGCTCCATGAAGACAGCCCGGTTGGGCAAGCCAGTTAACGGATCGTGCAACGCCATATCTAGCAGTTGGCTCTGGATTCGCTTGCGCTCAAGAATTTCTTCATTGAGTTCTTGATTCGTCCTTTCTAACTGACTGGTACGCTCCTTGACCCGATTTTCAAGCTCTGCGTTCAGTTCCAGAACTTTTACTTGTGCTTCTCTCAGAGCCAGTTGATTCTTGACGCGGACTAACACTTCTTCTACCTGAAACGGCTTGCTGATGTAATCGATTCCGCCAACCGTAAAAGCTTTTACCTTGTCAATCGCCTCATCGAGAGCGCTTAAAAAAATTACAGGAATCTCGCGGGTTTGCTCGTTCGCTTTCAGTTTTTCGCAGACCTCATAGCCATTCATTTGAGGCATATTGATGTCGAGCAAAATCAAATCCGGCGGTTTTGCCTGACACGCTTTTAGAGCAGTTTGTCCGTTCGTTACGCTGCGAACTTTATAGCCCTGATGACTTAACAAATCGGATAACAGCCGCAGATTGTTTGGCGTATCGTCAACAAGTAAAATATTTCCGTTTAGTGGAAATACGCGATCGCTATTCATTAGATAATTTGTTCGATTAAATCAGTGATCTGTTCAAACTGAAAGTTGTTGACACAATCCACCAGAGCATTGAATATTGGAGCCTTTGACTCCGCGATTTGCTCGGCGAGGCTCAAAATCAACTCCGCATCTGCCTCAATAGCGGCTTGATAGAGAGCTGCAATCCACTCAACAGGCATCTCTTGAAAGAACGAAGGACTTAGGAGAAACGATGAATTGGGTGTTGAAGTTTCCGTACTCCCCCTAGGTCGAGGGAGGAAGCAACTTTCGCCTTCTAATGACTCTTCATAAAGATAACGTACCCCTAAATGTTGAGCCATTTTTTCAAAGATAATTTCATTCCGGAAAGGTTTGCCGATGAAATCATCGCAGCCTGTTGACAAAATCAGGTTTCGCTGATCTTCAAAGGCACTGGCGGTTATCGCAATAATGACTACTGCCTGACCATTCACGTCCGCTTTAATGCGTCGGGTGGCTTCATACCCGTCCATCACTGGCATCCGCATATCCATCCAGATCAGGTGCGGCTGCCAAGTCTTCCACAGGGCAAATGCTTCTAGACCATTTTCGGCTTCGCGCACTTCAAATCCAACATCTGTTAAGAGTTTGACTAGCAGGATGCGATTTTCCAAGCGATCTTCCACAACCAGGATGCGATATTGAAGTTGGTTCTGGACTAAACCAATCACCCTGGGTTGCGGCTGTGTCGTTTGAATATCAGTCGCTTCAGCTTGACGAATCTGGATATCAAATGAAAATCGCGTTCCCCGATCTACTTGGCTGCTGACTGCAATATCTCCTCCCAGAAGTTGCACAAATTTGCGGCTAATTGGTAGACCTAATCCAGTTCCTTGCTGAGATTGCCGACCTGTTTCTGTTTGGGAAAAAGCTTCAAATAATTTGTGTACTTCTTGTGGGGAAATACCAGGGCCGGTATCTTCGACTTCAAACACCAAACGGTGATTGGGAATGGATAATGAGGAATGAGATTTCTGCGGATTATCGATTTGATGTCTAACTCGCAAGGTGACACCGCCGGATGAAGTAAATTTGATGGCATTTCCGAGGAGATTCATCAAGATTTGCCGCAATTTACTTTCATCTGTTTGCACGTATTGAGGAATATCTGGGGCATAGTCTAAGATAATCTGTAATCCCTTGGATTTCGCTTTTAATCGAAACATCTCTTCTAGGTTGTCCAAGAGGCGAATTAAGTCAAAGGAATTTTCATGAATAGTCGTTCTGCCTGCCTCAATCTTGGACATTTCTAGAATGTCGTTGATTAATTCCAAGAGATGTTCGCCACTTCGATTAATGATTCCCAGATATTCCTGATGAGCTTTGGATAGAGATGAGTCAAGGTTCATCACTTGGGTAAAGCCGAGGATGGCATTGAGTGGCGTTCTCAGTTCGTGGCTCATGTTGGCGAGAAATTGGCTCTTGGCGTGGTTGGCAACCTCGGCAGCTTCTTTCGCTCTGCGTAATTCTGCCTCAGCCTGAAAGCGATCGCTAATATCGATCATCAAACCATCCCAGAGAATATTCCCATCCGCTTGCTTTTCCGGTCGAGAATCCCCTTGAATCCATTTGATGTTCCCTTGCACAATAATTCGCCAGATGCCATGCCAATGTTTTAGCGTATTCGCTGAGACAGCGATCGATTCAATGACATTGGGTAAGTCATCTGGATGAACTACATCAAATATTAAAGATATATTCTGCTGAACCGCTTCTGGAGAAAGACCAAAGATTTCTTGGCAAACGGGACTGATATACGGAAAACTCATCATCCCATCCGGGCGCATCATAAATTGATAAATCATGCCCGGTATGTTTGTTGCCAAATTTTGATACCGACTGTTGCTCCGTTGCAATGCCTCCTCGACCCGTTTGCGCTCGATAATTTCAGTGGTGGCTTTTTCAAAGAGCGTGCATTGCTGGATAGCGATCGCCAATTGCACAGATAACTGTCTGAGACATTCGATTTCGGAGGAGTGCCACTCCCTTGCGCCTTCACAGTGCTGGGCAATCAGCAATCCCCACAAATTTTCTCCTTGCAAAATCGGAACCACCAAGTTCGCTTTCACCTCAAACTGGCTGAGTAAATCAATATGGCACTCATTTAGACCCGCGTTGTAAATATCCGCCATCGCTCGAATGCGACCTTGCTGGTAAAGGGGGACATAGGTTTCCACAAAGCAGCCGTCTTGAATATTGCTTCCGACAATTGGCGTCCAATCCTCGCCCACTGACTCGACAGCCACAACCCCGCTCCAGTCTAGATTAAAGTGGTAAATAATTGTCCGATCGGTTGCCAAAAATTGTCGGACTTCATCCACGGCTGTTTTCAAGACTGCCTCTAGGTTAAGAGAGGAGCGAATGCGTTCTTGGATAGTCCCCACCAACCGTTCCCGCAAAAATTGCTGTTGCAAGGCAATTTCCGCTTGTTTGCGATCGCTAATGTCCCGGCAGATGCAAACCCGAAATCCCTCTTCGGTATAAGTCAGAGAAATTTCTAGGAAAAAGGTGCTTCCATCCTGCTTTTTACCGATTGCTTCTCCACACCATTCTCCCTCTCGTAACAGAATCGGAACAACTTCTTGAGCCAAGCGATTAATTTCATCTGGGTAAAAAAGTTTGTGCCAAGTCTTACCCAAAAGGTCATTAATGTTGTCGTATCCAAAAATCTTGATATGAGCATCGTTCAGATAGATGTACTCATCCTCGGCATTGAGAATCGCCATACCATCCAATGCCGACTCTACCGCGACTAACTGCCGCCGCAGTTCGCTTTGAGCATTGACAAGCTCTTCTTGTGCCTGTTGACGAACTCTAATTTCTTGCTGTAGCTGTTGATTTTGGCAGTCGAGATAGGCACGGTGTCGTTTTTCCTGCTCTAAGAGGGAAGCTTGAGCGATCGCAATCCCGACTTGAGCCGCAACAGACTCTAATAGTTCAATCTCGTCTGCTGTCCACTGACGGATGCGATCGCACTGATGCAAGCCAATTGCTCCGTTCGGTTCTCCCTGGTAAGAAGTCCGCACTGCTAGCATCGACTTTAGACCGATCTGGCGGCAAAATGGCTCAACCGCTTCTAAAAGAGGCTCAGCATAAACATCCGGTGAGGAAATGGCAGCATCTTGTGCGAGCATTAGCTGGACATGGGGATTGCCAACGACAGGGATATCCAAAGACAGTAGCGATTGATAACCAGGAGCCACAAACTCAGCGACTATCGGAATTCTGAGTTCCGGTTCCACCACGTAGGTATGAATGAGGCAGCGATCGATCCTGAGTAGCTGAGAAATTTGTTCGGCGGCGGTGGCAAAGATGTGCTGAGGTTCTAAACTAGAGCGGATTTCTTCGGCAATCTGCTTGAGCAGGACAGTCCGGCTAAATTGATTGGTCAGCGCTTCTACTGCGATTCGCTCCTCGGTGATATCCGCTTGAATCCCCACATAGTGAGTCAAGCACCCTAAAGCATCTCGCACTGGAGCAATAGAAAATTCATTCCAAAATAAGCTGCCGTCTTGGCGATAGTTCCGCAGCACAACGCGACACTCTCTTGCTTCGCGCAGTGCCAGCCGCAGCTCCTCAAGAGCGGGTTGGGTGGTGTCGGGTCCCTGTAAAAAGCGGCAATTTTTGCCCAGAGTTTCTGCTGCCGAGTAACCCGTGATGGACTCAAAAGCTGGATTGACGTAAATCACTGGCGTGTCGGGCAGTTGGGCATCGCTAATGACAATACCATTGCTAGAAGCGGCGATCGCTCGCTCCAGCAGTCGCAGCCGATCTTCTGAGTGCTTGCGATCGCTGATGTTTAAGGAATACCCAACGCACTCAATGGGATTACCCGCTTCGTCTTTGACCAATTTCATCTGATCGTAGAGCCAGCGATAAGTTCCGTCCTTGTGCAAAAAGCGGTATTCGTAGGCGTAATCTCCTGTAACAAACAGTCGCGGTAATTCAGCAAAGACGCGACTAACATCTTCTGGATGGATGTGGCTTGCCCAAAAAGTTCCATCTTCGAGAAATTCTTGGGCTTCATAGCCTAAAACTGTCTTGATATTCTCACTGACAAAGGTGATGTCATAATTCCCCGATGCCTTGCAGCTATAAATAATTCCCGGACTAGAGGTGAGCAGATGTTGCAGGCGTTCGGTCGCCGAGCGCAGTGCCACCTCCGCTTGTTTACGAGCAGTGATTTCCATCACCACTCCCCCAACGCCAGAAAGCCGATTATCCTCGTCTGGTATGGGAAAGAAAGAAACCATCCAGTCTCGAACAATACCCGGTTGGCTCGGTACTTCACCGCTGATTTCTTGGTTGAGAATAGATTCGCCTGTTGCGAACATTCGCCGATAGAGAGGTTCCAGCTTAGGGGCGATATCGGGGATGACTTCACAGAGGCTCTTGCCAATCATGTCACCCGCAGGGAAACCATTCACCTCTGCCAGGAGTTCGTTGATTTGCACGAATCGCAGTTGCTCGTCCATGATGCTCAATCCGACAGGAGCCGAGCTGAAAAAGGCATTCAGGCGAGCTTCCCGCAAGGCGAGTTCTCGTTCTAAGGCAATGCGAACGACTTCGTCGCGCTTCGCTCCGCTAACGTCTTTATGCGTCCCCGTCATCCGCAGCGCCACACCAGAGCGATCGCGCTCCATCACCTTACCATGACACAAAATCCACTTCCATTCGCCTGATTTTGAGCGCATCCGCAATTCAATTTCGGAAACGGGTGTTTTACCTTCCCGATGCAAGGTTAAAGAGTCTATCGCCCTAGAGGTATCCTCTGGATGTACTAGCCGCTCCCAGGACTGGTAACTGTTCTCAATCTCCTCTGGCTCATACCCCAGCATCTTCTTCCATTGCCGGTCGAAATACATCTCTCCGGTCGTTAAATTCCAATCCCATATCCCTAAGGCACTCCCATCTAACGCCATTTGCAGCCGTTCTTCGCTGCTTCTGAGAGCGGCTTCGGCAAGTTTGCGCTCAATCAGCCAACCTAACTGAGCCGCTACCGCACTTACTAGCTCAAACAAATGCCGATCTTCTGCACTTTTGTGACGTTTAAAGAAAACTAACACTGCCAGCACTCGCTGATTGGCGAGAATTGGCACGCCCAAACCCGTTTTTAATCCAACTTTTGCGGCGATTTGCGATCGCACAAAGGTTTCCTGGGTGGCTTCGGAAACATCTTCGACCCATTCTGGTTGCTGCGATGACCAAACGCGCCCTGGCAGACCCACGTTGGCTCTAAATGTGACTGTTTCGCTATGGCGTCGGAATTCTTCAACCGAGCTATGTTGCAAGGCGACGACCGCTTCGCGATCGCACCCGTACCAACCCGGACTATTTTTTAAAACTGTACCATCATCAGACGGAACCCAAGTTTCTCCCAAATCCCAGCCGATTGTCGTACAAATTAACCGCAGAATAATTGCTAAAGCAGTATCTACGTCAACAGAACGATTGATGGCTTGGGTTGCTTCCAGCAACAGACGAATTTCAACTTCTGCTTGCTTTCTTTCAGTAATATCGCTGGTCGTGCCGAGAATCTGCTTCACCTTGCCGTCAGCGGTTCTCGCAAACAGAGTATCCCGATTGAGCAGAGTCCGCCATTCTCCATTTCGATGCCTCATCCGGTACTCATTCTCAAAGATTTCGCTGTCAGAGGCGTCCTCGAATTGTTGGAAATATTCCGGCAGTCTAGCGAAATCGTCAGGATGCATCAGCTTCTGGAAATCTAACCCCGTTTCTTGAATTTCTTGGGGGGTATACCCTAAAGTAACGGCGATTTCACGATTAATATAAACATTGCGCTGCTCGCTCAGATCGTAGAGAAACAAAACATTGGGGCTTGCTTCGGCAATCCGTTGAATGAAATGCTGACTCTGGAGTAACTCCTGCTGTGTCTGTTTATGTTCGGCGATTTCAGATTCTAGATTATGCAGCGTTTTTAATAACTCGGCGGTGCGATCGCTGACCCGAATTTCTAACTCATCGTTGACGCGGCGTAAAGCTTCTTCTGCCTGCACCCGGATTGCAATCTCGCTCTGGAGTTCCTGGTTGAGAATCTCTAGTTGTTCGGGCGTTTCCAAAGCTAGGAATTGCGGCAGCAGCGTTACCAATTTTAGAGCCGTGTAGCACGAAACCAAGGCAGTCATCGCTTGCTCAATTCCTGTCAGCCAGTAAACTGGATGCCAAAGCGTCCAGATTTCCATCAGGTGCCCGGTACCGCAGAGAATAGTAAAGGCTCCAAATAAGGCAAATATCCCTTGAAAGGGAATATCTTTCCGCTTGTGGATGAAGTAGATGAGCATCGCCGGAATTGAGAAATAGGCGATCGCAATCAACAAGTCAGAAACCAGGTGAAGCCATACCAGTTTCGTTTGCCAAAGGTAGCAGTGACCGTGAGGGATAAATTGTCTTGAAGAAAACAATTCTTTTAAAAGCTTCCACATATTACGATCTTTGGCTATAATTCGGAGTTATTCCCGATGCATAGAGATACGGTCAGATAAGCTTCCCAGCTTTAGCTTTTGCCGCGACCCCTCAAGCGCATTCGACTCAGAGTTGAAGCTCAAACTGATGGATAGCTGAGTCTTGGGTTTCCATAACAGCGAGTAATATGCAGAAGAATCTGCTAGAGATTGAGCAAGTTGAGTCAGTACAACACTTGATTCAAGATTGATTCCCCATCTTTAGATAGATATTCTTCATTATTAAACATGACAATTCTATTTGGGTAAGTCAAGGGAAGAATTTAGTTTTATCTGTCTGTCTCGAACCCCTCTTCCCCCCAGATCAGCTAAATTTGCTTGTCCATACTTGGTGGGAGAGGCAGTTTAAGGTTTATGAATTTTGTTTGTATACGTGACAACAACTATCTAGCGATCGCCTACATAAAGCCTTTCTTCATAACTGCTTTTATCAGACTAAAACGGTTGAGTCAGATTCTGGTAAATTTGCCAAGATTTAGCTGGAATCTCTGGAGTGCCCTAAATTGGGCATTGCTAAATCAAAGTTTAATTCAGCAATGTCAGGTAAAGGATCGCGATCGCAAAACGGTTGTCACCTTGCAACCTCGCTTTGTAAATGTGGAAAAAGTGAAACTTGCCACTGAGTGACAAGCTATTAATTAAAAAATTTTTCTTCAGTCGATGAGAGACATAAAAGCCCGATCCCTGACTCACTCCTCGCAGAAACTTGGTTAGCAAAGTCCATGTGAAGCCAAGCAATCTTCAACTGGCAGCAAAAAGATATAGAAACATTTAAGAATCTGCTCAAATACTGTTGAGAAATCAGGTTGAGGGTAGACTGATTGATGGCAGCGATCGCTCTACAACTCAAGAATCGCTATTGAGGCAATTATGCACGCAGTCGTTTTAGTCCTCGTTGAAGTGCTGATCGTGATTGGACTCTCCCGACTGATGGGACTGGGGTGTCGCTTCATCAATTAACCCTTGGTGATTGGCGAGATTGTCGCTGGGATTATGCTAGGACCATCTCTGTTTGGTTTGATTGCTCCAGATTTAGCCGCCAATTTATTCCCAGCCGAAACCCTTCCTTTCTTGAACGTGCTGTCTCAAGTTGGGTTAATTTTCTTTATATTTCTGATTGGCTTAAAGCTAAATCCGAAATATCTCAGCGGCAACTTAGAAATCGCAATTTTAACCTCACACGTTAGCATTTTAGTACCCTTTTCTCTGGGTAGCTTACTCGCTTTGCTGCTTTACCCGCTGGTTTCTAATAGTAGCGTCGCCTTTACCGCCTTTGCTTTATTTTTGGGGGCGGCGATGTCGATTACCGCTTTCCCTGTATTGGCTCGAATCATTACCGAAAATAACTTGCAAGGTACACGGTTGGAGACTTTGGCTCTGACGTGCGCGGCGGTCGATGATGTCACGGCTTGGTGTTTGTTGGCACTAGCGATCGCAGTGACGCGCACGAACAGCATGGCGGGTGCGGTACCAACAATTCTGTATTCCGTACTCTACATTGGGTTCATGGTAACGGCAGGGCGTTGGTTCTTGCAACGACTTTCTAGCTACTATGACCGCGCAGGTCGGATCAACCAATTTGTGCTAGCTGGGATTTATATGGGCGGGCACTGGTCTGTTAAGGAGTGATGTGTAAAATAGTTGCATTGGGTGGATGAGAGCCGATGCACTGCCCAGAATGTGAAAGTCAGCAGGTCGTCAAAAACGGCAAGGTTACCCTCCAAGACGGTGCTGTTGTGCAGAAATATATGTGTAAAGCTTGCCGCAAGGCAATTCAACAACCGAACTGGGACTCCAATGGCGGGCCTACAGACCTCCTCAACAATTGTGACGTTGGCGATGAACGTCCGCACTGAAGGAATGGGAGTAGCGACTGGGCACTCTTTCGGTAAATCTCACTCAACGATCCTGCGCTGGGAGAACCGTTTGGCAAACCAGCTCAGTCAATGGTCACCTGCTGCGCCAAAGACGGCAGACCTCACGGTCGAGGGGGATGAGGTATACACTCGAGTGGGCGAGAACCTTCCCCCCCAGTGAGTGCGAAGGATGGACGATCTACTTCATCGAACGAGAAACACGCTACTGGATCGCCGCACAAGCAGGACACAAACGGGATGAATTATTCCGCCAAGGGACAGCAGGGGCGTGGGCATGGGCATCTGCTGCCGAGTTGATTGGCTGGTTTAGCGATGGAGAACGACGCTACGGCACGGCGTTATGGCAGCTTGCCAGTGTGAGGCTTACTCCCGGCGAGGCTCATCCTGACTATGGGCGACGCAAAGTGTGGCGAGAGGGAGCTCACGGGGTGACAACCCCGTCAAAAGCCTAGTGCAAGCGCTCCTGAAGCCAAGTTGCGGTAAAAGAAGATGGGGTCACTCTTGTTAAAAAGCCCCATCTGTTAAAAATGCTTCCTCAATTTTATCAAATTCATCTGCAACAGCAACTAAAAAACACCGAATACTTGACTCTAAAAATTTTGATATACCTCTGGCAATCTCAAAAACAAGTCAGCATTGAATTGCTGGCTTCGTTAATGCCTTATCCTATTCAGTTTGAAAGCCGAAGGCGCAGTTTACAAAGAATTTTAAAATTATCTTGCTTAGAAATTGATACTCTATGGTTTCCACTAGTTCAAGAAATTTTAAAGAGAAAATTNGATTGACCGCACACAGTGGCGAGACAAAAATGTTTTTGTAATTAGTCTGATTTGGGACAAGCGAGCTATCCCATTATACTGGCAACTGTTGGACAAAAAGGGGAGTAGTAACCTTGAAGAGCAGAAGTCTCTAATCCAACCTGTTTTAGAGTTATTCAAAGATTACGAAATTATCATCTTAGGCGACCGCGAATTTGGTAGCGTTAAGCTGGGTAGCTGGCTGTGTGAACAACAAGTGAAGTTTGTTGTTAGGGTAAAACAAGAGCGTTATATCCAGCAAGAAGATAAAGAATATACCCGCCTATCAGGATTAGGATTATTAGCCGGAACTAGCTTTTTCCTCCCTGACGTTAAAGTGACGAAACAAAAAGGGTTTGGTCAGTTTAATGTTGCAGGTTATTGGCGACGTAAATATCGGGGTAAGGGTGAAGATGAGGGTTGGTATCTCTTAACTAATTTAGGGAGTTCACCGCAAGCGATTGCTGCTTTCAAATGCCGCAGTGGGATTGAAGCTATGTTCAAAGATTGTAAGACAGGTGGTTATAATTTAGAGAAGAGCCACGCTAATAATCACCGTTTAAAAAACTTAATTCTCTTGATTGCTCTGGCTTACACTTGTGCTGTATTCCAAGGTCAAAAAATCAAACGCATGGGAATACAAAAATATATTGGTCGGCTTACCGAATTGAAGCGCTCACAGCGCCGACACAGTAGTTTTTGGATTGGATTATACGGTCAATCTTGGGTAATGGGAATGGAATTTTGCCAGGATATTGTTCATGAATTAATGGTAATAAGACGTAACAAGCTGCCATTTTTTCAGAGAGGTCTGAGGGCTATGTCCTTGATTTTACGCATATTTTGACGGGGTTGTCACCCCGTGAGCTAATAATCCGTAACCGATTGTCCATAGCCAACTTTGGTGTGTCAGCGAAAAATTTGGTTCAATTAAGATGGGGTAGCTGAGAACTACCTAACATACTGCCTAGGTTACTCGCAGTATAGAGGAAATAAGGATCGGAACTCGCTGGGTGTCCTGTCTGAGCAAACCACTTTTGCACTAAAGGCGCACTGGTAGCAACCACAAAAAAGGGAAATCCGACACAGAAAATCAGCAAAAATAACAGCCAAGGGATAGGATTGGCATCATGAGGAGGAATCCAGTTCTTAGCAGGAGTAATGGGTAAAAATGCTATTGGTAATAGCAGAAAAATAGTGTGAAGGATAGCTTGTTTGCGAACCCTGAACCAACTTGTTGTGATGTGGGAATAGCCATAAACTAGTAATAAAATCGCTTGAAAAAAAATAGGCAAGTGTTCCATACTGATGGAGATCCGCCTAATAAAGGCAGAATCATCTTGGCAACCATCAATTGTACTCACAAAAGGAGGAAAGCACTAACAAAAAGGGTGGAAGAAAAAAGAATAATCAAAAGCAATGCTCCTTTGGTAAATAGTTGAGAGGATGTTTGAGAAGTGGGAAGATTAGTAAAAAAGCTCATTCAGTGTACGCTGCGAATAGAGATTCCACAGCACCGAGAGAGCTACATGAGTAAAGCTTATCCTAGCAATCTAACGTTAGAGCAATTTGAATTGCTCAATGACCTGCTTCCAGAACCAAAACCCGGTGGTCGTCCACGTGAAGTCGAGATGTGGGAAATCCTCAACGCGATCTTCTACCTTCTGTGTGAGGGGTGTTGCTGGCGTGCTCTGCCGGGTGACTTTCCCAAATGGCAGACTGTCTATACCTACTTCCGCAACTGGCGCATCAACGGAACCTGGGTGAGGATACATGACCATTTGCGCCAGTGGGTGCGCTTGGAGCAGCAGCGACATCCCAGTCCATCAGAAGCCGTCATCGACAGTCAAAGCGTCAAAACTGCTGCGATGGTCAGTGAGCAGGTTGGGTTTGATGCTGGAAAATTGATCAAGGGTCGCAAGCGGTTCTTGACGGTCGATACCTTGGGCTTGGTGTTGCGTGTTTTCGTGACCACTGCCAGTGTAGGTGAACGCGAAGGCGGCTTTCCAAGTCCTCAAGAGTGTCAAACGCATGGACAAAGCAGTGTCACGGCTACACACGATTTGGGTTGATGGTGGTGCATGATGGCAATCCCTTCATGACTTGGGTGATGGACGTATGCCGTTGGACCCAAGCAAGTCGTGCTCAGACCAGAGCAGACTAAAGGCTTCGTCTTGCTCAAAAAGCGTTGGGTCGTGGAACGGACTTTTGGCTGGCTGATGGGCTATCGGCGATTGGTTAGAGACTATGAGTTATTGCCACAAACATCAGAGACGTTAATCTACCTGGCCATGATTCGCATTATGGTGCGCCGCTTGGCATAAAAGCTTACACCTCACACCTTTTCAAACATCCTCTGAGACTTACATTAATTATATTTGCAACAGCCCACAATGCAATTCAGTTTGTATAGCTAATTTAAAAAATCCAGTTTTTATTCTATTAATTCGTTTAATCTTGACTTAGTTTTTTGAATGTATACTTATGTCAAATTCAGCTTCAATTTTTAGCGAATTTCCCACTTTTTCTCAAAGGTAAAATCAGTCAATTCGTTGTGATTTTGCCCCAACTCATAACTGATGCAGAGATCGTCTTGGCGCGTCGGTTCAACTAGCGATCGCGCTCTATCCCTTCATCCCTCACTGCGCGCATCCCTCAAGCCTTCTAGGAAGCCGCGTTGAGCGTGCGATCGCATATTCTCCTCGCTCAACTCCATCAAGCACACCAATTCATGTCCTTTGTAATATTCTGGATTCCGTTCTAAAAAGTAGCGCACATCTGGTTTATGCTGAAATCCTTCTTTAATCTCTGCCCAGCTTCCTCGCAAATGCCCTAGCGACGAGGGAAAGCGAATTAACCCACTCGCAGGATCGTAGTCATCTCCAAATTTTGTCTGAGCCAGGTAATCCATCAACGCCTGATAATTTGCTGGCGTTGGATATCGCCAAGTCGGATAAAAACGTTGGGCAAATACTGACAAGTAGCGATACGTCCGGTATCCCTTAACAATTAGAAACCAATATAAAGGTTGCTCCATTGCTTCGCCTTTAATTTTCCCAGCCAGACGACACCACGCCAATGGCAGGGTTTGTTCTCCCCAATATTGATGATGGATAATCGTATCGCCGGAGAAAATAGCACGTTTCGGCTTTCCTTCAAATTCAAACGAAAGAATCGCCAGTGTGGAAAAACCTTGAAGTTTTTCCTCTTCATTCCACAGCAGGATTACATAATCTTTGTTACTCAAATCCTGTTGAAAAATTTCCCAACTGCTGCCATCGTAATACTGGGTATATAAGTCATACATCAATCGGATTAGGTACGTTTGGATTTTTGGTTTAGGGACAACTTCAGCTTTTAAACGGTTCATAGAGTCAGAAAATAGCCAATATAAACTGCTGGATTGCCAGTCCATCATAACAGTCCAATTTCTGAGTAGGGTCTAAAAAGGCTGGCTACCATGTAAACGCTTCCTAAAGCTGTCAGAACAGGGGTCAGCTAAATTAAGTCAAGTAACTTTTAATCAAAAATATCCAATCTGGGATTTTAAAGTTAGCGATCGCTGTCTGCTCAAACCGGGTTTCAATTTTTACTGCGATTGCCCATCATCGCGGGTAGAGAGTGAATGACGCAACAAATACCAAAACACAGCTAAATTTACCGAAAAAACTGCTAACTTTAGTAGCGATATTCTGCGGAATAGCTCAAAAATTTCAGGTGGAATACTAATCCCTACCAGTACCAAAACTAATATTTTTGCCCAACCTTTTTGATACCACAGACCGATTCCCTCAATCGCAGTTAAAATCGCGTAGAGTCCAACAGCTATGCTGGTAAACTGCAAAGTTTTAGGGTTAAAATTCAAAATTTTGTCCAAAGTCCATTTAATAATGTCTAATTTACCTTCTAAAGCCCAAGATTCTGAAAAATCAACCAAAAGCTGATGTTCTTTGACTGTTAATCCTAAAGCGATCGCAATCACCGCAAGCAGTAAAGCACTGAAGATTTTGTAAATAACGATTGCCACTAAACCCGGTGGGCGCTTAGTAATATTTTTCACATGAATTACCCGTGATTTTGGTGAATGAGTCAGCCGCTTCTGGAACACCCGAACAATTAGGCACTCGCTTACGTTTGATCGTATGCGGGCGAGTGGGGCAAAGCTGCTCCTTTGAGAGGTATTCCAAAAAGTAGATATCTCCTCTCCAGCCCCAAGAATTTTCATTAGAGTGCAACATCAACGTCACAAGCACGTCACATGAGATGTCTAAATTAAGAGATGTAGAGATGTTAAACAAAGCATCTATACAGGCAAATTTACATAGCGTTTTCACGCGGACGCACTTGGTAAACCAGCGGATAACAGAGCTGTCTTCGCCAGAGCCAAGCGTACAGAATTTTAACTTCCTTGTCGCAGGTGTCAACAATGAAAAGCAAACAGCAAGATAGCGATTATAATTCCAGGCAACCCAACCAGAAAGGATTTGACGCTTCGGCACCTAAACCCTGGCAAAAGGCAGCCACCTATGTATCGCTGGTGCTGCTGGGAGCTGGTGTCACCTTCTCAGGCGGCTATCTGGGGTCAAATACCCTGCTGTCCTCCAAGGAGTCTACTTCTAAAGTGTCTCTAACCCCAGGAGTTGCGGTTGCTCAGGCACAACTACCACTTAGCACAGACACTAACTTTGTTACAGAAGTTGTGGACAAGGTGGGACCAGCAGTGGTGCGGATTAATTCTTCCCGCACGGTGACACAACAACTCCCTGACGCTTTCAATGACCCCCTCTTCCGCAGGTTCTTTGGCGCTGAGTTGCCGACTGGCCCACAAGAGCGAGTGGAACGGGGTACGGGATCGGGCTTTATTATCAATACGGATGGTCAAATTCTCACCAATGCCCATGTAGTCGCTGGTGCCGACACAGTAAACGTCATTCTCAAGGATGGGCGCACCTTTACAGGTAAGGTGATGGGTACAGATCCGGTAACAGATGTCGCCATCGTTAAAATTCAGGCGGATAATCTGCCGACGGTGCGTTTGGGTGATTCAGATCGGCTGAGACCTGGGGAATGGGCGATCGCTATCGGTAACCCCTTGGGTCTAGATAATACCGTCACAACAGGGATTATCAGTGCCACCGGACGCTCTAGCTCTCAAGTCGGCGTTCCCGATAAGCGGGTAAACTTTATCCAAACAGATGCCGCGATTAATCCGGGTAACTCAGGCGGGCCACTGCTGAACGCCAAAGGTGAAGTGGTTGGGATGAATACAGCGATTATCCGGGGTGCCCAAGGATTAGGCTTTGCGATTCCTATCAATACCGCTCAACGCATTGGCAATCAGCTGGCGACGACTGGCAACGTGCAACATCCTTATCTGGGCATCCAGATGGTGAAACTCACGCCTGAAGTCAAACAGCAAATCAATGAAGATTCCAACAGTCGCGTGAATATCAATGCGGATCGAGGCATTCTTGTCGTCAGAGTCATGCGAAACTCCCCTGCTGCCAATGCAGGGTTACGCACGGGAGATGTTATCCAAAAAATCAACGGTCAATTGGTCACAGACACAGACACAGTACAACAGCAAGTAGAAAGGAGCCAAGTGGGCAGTAGTTTACAGATGGAGGTGCTTCGGAATGGGCAAACGATTAACCTACCTGTAACCACTGCGGCTCTCCCGACCCAGAGCGAGTAGTGTGTTAATAGCTTTCTCAATCAGTCAGTAAGACAAGGTTTCTGAGGATGGGTATTTTGCCCATCCTTTTTGTATGTATTATCAGATTCCATAGGGGCATGGCGCAAATACGCCCCTACGTAAAGAGTGGGAGGTTAATAAATTCACGATCTTTCAAGTCTCCTCAACTCAGAAAATTATCCAACCCTAAACACTACTGACTAGCAAGGTAGCTGGGGGTCGATGAAGCAGGAAATGAACGCTCAAAAAGCAGTAGATGAGTCAGACTAGAGAGGCTGGGTGCTTTCAGGATCAGAGATGGTGACAATTGTTGTGGTTTTCAATGTGCTGCTCTCGCTGATGCTGTTGTATGTTGCCTGGAAAATCCGAAAACTGCGATCGCGTCTGGCAAAAATTACAAAGATTGTACTCGCGGCCGAACGGAATACTTATAAAGTGTTACGGGGTGCCCCCAAAACTCTTTCTAAAGGTCAGCTTGGGGTTAATCGGCTCACAGAGCGATATCAGCAACTCGATCCTCAACTACAACGGGTGCAAAAAATTTTGGCATTGTTCGGTTTGGGACAAAAACTGTGGCTGCGGAATAAGCCAAAGTCGATAGGAATAACGCAGCGCTTCTGGCGCAGAAGTTGAAACTACCCAAACCACTGCTGTTAAGATAAGGGCGATTTTCTTTTTCCAAAGGTACTCGTATTGCTGCCTGTACCAACGACGGATGAAGGAAAACTGCCTAAAATTGGAATTAAGACATAGAGACTAGAAAATGTCAAATAACCGTGCTGGATCATTTATTGGTGGTCTGCTGCTAGGCAGCGCTCTTGGAACCATTACCGGATTATTGGTTGCCCCTCGTACAGGTCGAGACACGCGGCGGCTGTTAAAAAAATCTGCCGATGCCCTACCAGAATTAGCCGAAGACCTATCGACCAGCGTGCAACTGCAAGCTGACCGCCTCTCAGAATCAGCACTGCGAAACTGGGATGAAACGCTTTTGAGATTAAAACAGGCGATCGCTGCTGGAATTGAAGCCTCTGCACGCGAACAAGAAGCACTCAAACAAATCATGGATGAAGAAGTCCAGGCTGATGCACGCCCCCTTGTAACCACAGACGATAGGCGATCGCAAGAGTGACTGAACCCTTATTTTGGTTAGGATTGTCGGTTTTACTGGTGGCGGTTAGCTTAGCTGCCGTCTTAGTATCGCTGCTGCCAGCGGTACAAGAATTAGCGCGGGCAGCTCGCAGCGTAGAAAAGTTAGCAGATACGCTAAACCGAGAAATGCCCCCCACACTAGAATCAATTCGCCTGACGGGTTTGGAAATTAGTGACTTGACAGATGATGTCAATGAAGGCGTCAAGAGCGCCAGTCAAGTTGTTAAACAAGTCGATCAAAGCATTAGCGGTGCTAAGAAGCAGGCTCAAAACGTGCAAGTTGGCACCCGCAGCGTCTTTGCCGGTGTGAAAGCTGCTTGGAAAACTTTCAAGCGTCCTACGGGAGGGCGTAGGTCAATCGATCGTTTGCCACCAGGGCAAAGAAATGGTTTTGAGCCTCGTGGATACGGTGATTCTTATCAAGACACTGAAAATGCCTCCACTTCTCATAAAAATTATCAGGAGTGGGAGTCGTCAGACTCAGAAGATTATTAATACAGATGCCGTTGAGAATACCAGCCATGAGAAAGAATCAGGGAAACTCAGAACCGACCGATTCTGCCACTGACTTGCTACTAGAGGATCGTTCATCAAACCGCAGACGAAACACCCAATACAACGGTGTTTTTGCCCTGATTTTGATCAACCTAGTTATCTTTATTGCTGACCATATTCTCAGCCTCAATCTTCAAGGTTTATATCTCAATCATGCCCGCCCAGCCTTTTATCAGTTCTTCACGGCGATGTTTTGTCATGCCAGCTGGGCGCACTTGTCGGGAAATCTATTTTTTCTTTATATCTTTGGTCGCCTAGTTGAGGAAGAGGAAGGGATCTTCGGGGTGGTCGCTTCCTACATCATCTGCGGACTGGGCGCTAGTCTGATGAGTTGGCTTTTCCAGCATGGGCCAATCTATTCTTTAGGGGCTTCGGGAGCCGTCTTTGGCTTATTCGCGGTCAGCGTGTTGATTAAGTTGAGCTGGAATTGGCGCAAAGTCTTGGAAGTTCTGATTTTGGGCCAGTTTGTGATTGAGCGAGTGTTCTTTGAATTTCAACAAACTGGGATTCAAGACGGGGTAGACCATTTTGCTCACTTAGGAGGCGCTGTTGTAGGAGTAGCGCTGATTATGGGTTTGATGCGGCTTGACCCCACCCGGTTTCGGAAAACTTAGTTAGTGCAGTAGACATCGCAGTAGACATCGCACCAGAGCAGCACAAGAGTCAGGGGTAATTCCATGCAACATCAAAGCTGGCATGGAATCACCCTTTTTTTCTCTTCCCTCTCCCCTTTTCCCTCAGCCCTCAGTCCTTATCCTTAGTCCTTTTCCCTCTCCCCTCCTGAATAGATACCCCTAGAGACTCCTTGTATTAAAATATGGTAAACAAGTGTAAAGAAATATTAGTTTACCTAACCCATTCGCTTTTAAAGAAACCGAACTGCCAATGAAGCCTCTTCCTAAACAACGAATTGTGGCATCTTTAGTCGCATTTTTCCTGGCTTTGTCCATTTGGGCGATCGCTCCCGTTGCTCACGCCTATAACAATCCCGACTTACTGCCGGAGACTCCTACCCCAATCATTGACTTAGCCAAAGCCTTGACAAATATTCAGGAAGAGGGATTGGTCAAAAACATAGAGAGTTTTGAAGCAGAAACAGGTTGGAAGCTGCGGGTATTAACTCAATACGACCGCACCCCTGGTCTTGCCTTAAAAGATTATTGGAGCTTGGATAATAAAAGCGTGTTGCTGGTTGCCGACCAACGCGGCGGTAATATTCTCAATTTTAATGTAGGCGATGACGCTTATAAACTCATGCCCCGTACCTTCTGGATTGAGTTGCAAACGCGCTTCGGCAATCTCTACTTCGTGCGCGAAAATGGCGAAGACCAAGCCATCATTCAATCATTAGAAACCATTCAAACCTGTCTGCGTCAGGGCGGTTGCCGGGTTGTACCCGGACTGCCCAGAGAACAGTGGATTCTCACTCTAATTACCTCCATTGTGGGCGGAATTATCTGCGGCTTTGCCGCTGTACCCCGCAAAGAGGGACAAATTTTTGCATGGCAGTGGGCTTTAATATTCTCTCCCTTGTGGGGAATTCTATTCATTGCTTTTGGTCTCGGCCCCGTTGTCACTCGCACCTCGGAGTGGTTGCCCCTGTTTCGCAACTTCGCCGGTTTTTTCATCGGTGCTTTAGTCGCTTACCTATCACCAATGATCGTTCAGTCTTCGGCTCCGGAAACTTGAAAAAATCCGTCAGCGGCTAGAATATTTCCAGGCTTTGCCAGAGAATGAGGGCAAGAGGCAAGAGGCATCCCCTCACACCTCTTGCCCGGAAAAAGCTGATATCGCAATCCTATTTGATTTGTCAGATATTTTTTAACGAATTGCTTAACATACCTGCATACAGCAAGAAGATTTCATAACATCTTTCTATCTTCTTTCTCTTCCTTTATTTCTTTGTCGTTTAATAACACTCTTTTGGTTTTCAAAAATCATTTCGGACTGCTAGCTGGTAAGCTGATAGCTAAAAGCTGAAAGCGAATCGCTATGGAATGGCACGTAACGGATGCCCAAAGTTTGGCAATCATTGACCGAGAAATTGGCGACCACATCTTCTCACCAGCGGAATTTGAGATTGTGCGTCGAGTCATTTACGCAACCGCTGACTTTGAATATCGGTCTTTAATTCGCTTTTCTGAGCGGGCACTCCAAGCTGGCGCAGCTGCTTTGGCAGCCCGTAGTACCATCGTGGTAGATGTGCCAATGGTGCAAGTCGGCATTAGCCCCACGATCCAAAGTACTTTTGCTAATCCGGTGTATTGCAGTATGGAAGCCCTAACGCGGCCCCAAAAAGACAAAAGCCGCGCTGCCTGGGGAATTGAAACCCTCGCTAGACGCTATCCAGAAGGAATTTTTGTGGTAGGTCAGGCTCAGACGGCTCTCATTTCCCTGGTCGAGCTAATTGAGGCAGAAGAAATTCGACCAGCATTGGTGATTGGCACGCCTTCGGGATTTGTGGATGTGGATGTTGCCAAGGAACGGCTGAATGATTCGCTAGTTTCTCACATCCGAATTGATGGACGTAAAGGTAGTGCGGTGGTAGCAGCGGCGATTGTCAATGGTTTAGTTGACTTAGCATGGCAAGCTTATGGGCAGGATACGAATGGTGTCGGCTAAGGGCAGGGAGGCGGGCATTAGCCATTAGCCGGTTCTCGATTCAAGGGCGACGCGATCGCCTACGCTTAGGAGTACGGTCTTCAGGATAGGAAACATCGTCATTGTCTCCTAACTGACGGCTGACATCCTCAAAAAAGTCTCGCCGCAGATAAGGATAGTCACTCACCCAGAGATTCTGACTGGGAATATAAATGTCTGTCACCTTGGCAATCCGACCCAAGTCTTTTTGATTGGACAGCACGACCATCTCAGCAACTTGACCGGGTTTAACTGCTTTATGGATGCGGCGAAGCGGTACTTGCATCTGGGTCGTAAATCCGGTTTCATCCCCAACTTCGATGTTCAACCGACGCTCTCGGTTTTCAACAATCACCAGTTGCCCGCGATTGTTGACGGTTTGCTCTTCGCCAATCAACTCTTCAGAAACAAAGATATCCACGACTTCACCCCGCCAGAATCCACTGTAGGCGTAGCGGCGGTAAGAAGCATTCCGGAGACTCGCCCAATAGACGGGTGCCCACAACCAGTAAAGACCCGCAATGATTCCCAGAAAAAAGGTGATCGCGCTCAGATCCTCGCCCAGCAAAAACTTGCCGACGAGTAAAACCACCACCACAGCTACTACAGAAATTAGCAATCGCTTTAAAAAGTCTGGGAACTTGCCCCAGCAGTACGCATACTGCGGGCCAGTGGCAATCTGGGGAATCAAGTCTTCAAATTTCTTGCGCGTTAATGGGACTAACATATTGTTCAAAAGCGAATTGCTAATTGAAGGATGGCTAATTGTTTAAGAGCAATCCTTCGCTCCTTCGATTAGGGATTAGCCACTTATAGTATCTTTTCTAACCCATAGACTAGGGATTTGAGCTGGATAACTTTGCGGATGGCGAGAAGAACACCAGGCATATAGCAAGACCTATCTGAAGTATCGTGGCGTAGGGTATAAATTTGACCCGGTGCCCCAAACATCACTTCTTGGTGAGCGATGAGACCGGGTAAGCGAACGCTGTGGATGCGAATCCCCTCATCGGCTTGGCTACCTCTAGCACCGGGTAGTTTTTCAGTTTCTTTTACCGTCGGTGGATTGTAGGTTTTACCCAGTTCGCCTAACATCTGGGCAGTTTGAAGGGCGGTACCGCTAGGGGCGTCGGCTTTTTGGTTGTGGTGTAACTCGATAATTTCAACGTGGTCAAAATATTGGGATGCCTGGACAGCTGCCTGCTGTAGTAACACCATGCCAATGGAAAAGTTAGGGATAATCAGGGCACCCGTGCTGGCTTTGTCGGCAAATTCAGCCAGCTCTTGGATTTGCTGCGGGCTAAGTCCGGTTGTGCCAACGACAGGTCGGATGCCATAAGCGATCGCAGTCCGCACATTTTCATAAACTGAGTCAGGATGAGTAAAATCCACCATGACGCCCTGTTGTTTTTCCTGGGTCGCTAGCACCAGCATCCCTTGTAAGTCACTGACAATGGGAACTTCCAAGGGTTCGCAACCCGCCACTTCTCCAACGTCTTGACCCTGGTATTCCAAAGAGCGATCGATTGCCCCCAGCAAAGTCATATCGTCTGCTTGAGCAACGGCTTTGACGACTTCGCGACCCATTTTTCCAGCCGCACCGTTGACGACAACGGGAATCGGATACTGTTGATTTGCCATGATTTAAGAATACCCTTCTCGACAAGCGCATTCTAGACCAAGAAGGGCTTCCCACGATAACTGAATTATGCGATCGCGTGCAAGAAGATATTCTTTGTAATTTCTCTTTCTGTCGCAAACACTGCTCGCTAGAACGGCTGAGGATATAGCAGCGGCTTTCTCTAACTTTAAGTCACAAAACTTATTGAAATTAATTTTCAATAAGCTATACTCCAGAGTAGAACATCTTTCTGTTTAAAAGTTTCAAATTTAGTTTATTCAGCGGTTATAAAACAATGCCATTCCCTAACAATTCGGCTACTTACGATCTGAGAAGTTTTAGCAATAAACCTGATGCCACCTCTGCAAAAATAGAGAACCGATCGGATGAGACTGACGCCGCCTCTGTCGATTCGCCACTCTTCTGTAACCTCGACAAAAACGGGTCAGCAGAGGATTCCACTCTTAATAATCAAAACCTCCCGCTTACGGAGAGTAGCGTCCCGACCTATTTTGAGGATGAAGACCCGGAACGCACGCCAGAACGATGGTGGAAGAGACGGCAATGCCAAGGATTGACCGGATTTTCTTAAATGATTTCTAGGCAGAGTAGGGGTGTACATCTTGTACATCTGGTGTACACCCCTGGAAAATACTACCAGCCCCAGGTTCCTGGCTCACCTTTGAACGGGCCAACAATATCGCTGGTGATCCAACCGCCGTAGAAACCTCCAGGTTGCGGCTGCACTTGTTCTCCATCGACCGAACAAACATCCATCATCTGGGGATAGAAAGCGAGATAGTTCTTGATGCTGGCGAAGTTTGGTGTGGGATTGGGATAACCCCAAGCGGCATTCGGTGCCTGTTTGTCACTGACAACGACTGTGTAGTAGAAAGCGCCTCCCTTCCATTCACAAAACGATTCCTGAAGAGTTCGCACCAGATATTCCATTTTGATATCTAGGGGAGGAATGTAGTAGACAGGCGGGTGACTGGTTTCTAGTACGCGCTTTGCCCGCTGAGTATCAACAATTGTGACGCCGTTGAAGACGATCTGGATGTGCTTGGATGATTCCTCAAGACGCGGGGGACGAGGGTAATCCCAGACTGACTCTTGACCGGGTTCGGGTGCAATGCGATCGCGTTTCATGCTGGCTTCTTCTGTTGTAGAATCACACTCGCTATTTTAGATGTGCCGCGCTGTCGCTTTGCTGATTGTTGTAGCGAGCGCTAAGAAACGCGCGAAGCCGTGTATAGGAGCATACAAAAAGAGCGATCGCTCTACGAGAAATTTTTGCTGAATCTGACTTCTAGTACAGGCACCTGACAAGCTGTGCAAGGAATAATGAAGCTTAGGTAGCCATTCTCAGGGTGCTTACTTTGACAATAAATAGCAGACAAAAGCGGTGGATATACCAATACAGTTCGGGTTAGATACCCAAAAACCCAAAACTCTAGAGGAGATATCCCTAAACACAATACGGTCTGCTTTTCCGGATTGGGAGATCCTGCAACCCTCTGGAAAACATTGCTATGAGCCAATTTCCCTCCTTTGCAAAAGGGTGGAGAAATTTTCCCCTTAGAAACTCTGCTTGGGGCAATCAAATATTTTGCATTGAAAAAATTAACCGAACCATAGTAGGTGGATGTGTTTGATTCCTTAACCCTGAGTATTAGTGTTTTTTTTATCGCTGCTGCGGTCATTGCCGTTGTAGGAACGATGATGGCAAGCACAGCGGATCGTCTAGCGGATGAAACGGGTCTTGGAGAAGCACTGATGGGTGCCTTGTTCCTCGGCGGTAGCACCTCATTAGCAGGCATTGTTACCTCTGTCACCGCCGCTGCCGGAGGTCACGCCGAACTTGCCATCAGTAGTGCTTTAGGAGGGATTGCTGCCCAAACAGCATTTCTTAGCATTGCCGATCTTGCCTATGGGAAAGCCAACCTGACACACGCAGCTGCCTCCGTGCCAAATCTGATGCAGGCAACACTTCTGGTTGCTTTATTAGCAATTCCTCTGATGGCAATGTCTGGGCCAGATGTCAGTTTTTTTGGAATTCATCCCGCCTCGTTCCTTATCCCAGCCGCTTATATCTTTGGCTTGCGTTTGGCGGCAGAGGCTCAAACTACGCCCATGTGGTGGCCTCGGCGGACTGCGGAAACGCAAGTTGACGAACCGGAGGCAGATAATTCCGAGGGTACTAAATTGACTGTGTTGTGGTTAAGGTTCGCTTTGCTGGCGGGGCTGCTTGCCGGTGCCGGTTATTTTGTGGCGGAAGCTGGAATCTCGATCTCTATGCACAGCGGTCTTTCTGAAACGATGGTAGGAGGGCTTTTTACCGCTTTGTCAACTGCCCTACCGGAACTGGTAACAACCATCGCGGCGGTGCGACGAGGGGCGCTGACGCTTGCGGTGAGTGGCGTTATCGGGGGAAATAGCTTCGATGTGATGCTGGTGGCGTTCTCTGACTTTGCTTATCGGCAGGGTTCGATTTATCATGCTTTGGCACAGCCTCAGATTTTTGCGATCGCGTTGACGATCCTGATGACCGTCATTCTAGTTTTGGGCTTGTTACGGCGGGAAACACATGGAATTGGAAATATTAGCTTCGAGAGTTTTTTAATTCTGCTCCTATACTTAAGTGGGTTTTCGCTGCTGTTTTTTGGGAATTGAGCAACTACCACTGAGGTTTGCTTTGTTAAAAAAGAAACAAAAACTTTGAGTTATTCAAAATAATTAATTCAAAATTCAAACGTGATTTATCGCTCTATCTTTAAAGATTTTTACCGATTATCGATTACCCGACTTTCTCCTGTTTGATATCAAGCTGCCAATTTTCGTTTTGTGATTTTATCTAGATGCGGCAAAAAATTGCTTTTTATTTAGAAGACATTGAAACACCAACAGGAAAAGCGTTCAACTTCCTAATTACAGGAATGATTTTGCTGTCTTCAGCAATTTTTGTTATCGAAACCTATCCACTCCCAAATTACGTCCGAATTAATCTTAATACTATAGACTATGCAATTTTCCTACTTTTTGCATGGGAATATTTGCTTCGTTTATGGTGTGCAGACAATAAAGTTCAACATATATTAAGTGTTTATTCAATTATAGATTTAGTAGCAATATTGCCATTTTTATTAGGAGTGGTAGATATCAGCTTTATCCGGGTATTTCGATGGTTTAGGATTTTGCGATTTCTTCGATTTATAGAAGGTAAAAGATTATTTGGTCGCACCATCAATGAAGATGGAGAGATTTCAGCTCGAATATTATTTACTTTATTAGCAATCATATTTGTTTATTCCGGCTTGATTTATCAAGTTGAGCATCCAGTAAATCCTCAAGTATTCGCTACTTTTTTGGATGCTGTATATTTCTCTATTGTCACAATGACAACAGTTGGATTTGGCGATGTAACACCAATTTCACAAGGAGGTCGCTTGATGACAGTCTTAATGATTTTGACCGGAATTGCTCTGATTCCTTGGCAATTGGGCGACTTGATCAAGCGATTAGTTAAAACAGCTAATCAGGTAGAAACCCTTTGTCCTACTTGCGGTTTATCATCCCATGATACAGATGCTCGGTTTTGCAAAATTTGCGGAGCAAAGTTGGAAAAACTAACAGGTAGCTAGTAGCGAAGGAAAGCGAGCTCATTTGCGGCAGATTGTGCTGTCGTTGCCTAATGGGCGATAGTCCGGTAGAGCGATCGCGCTTTTTACAATAACCCTATTCGAGGTTTAAAAATTTCGGTCGTGTCTGCTGGTTGATAGAAAGTTTCTCCTGCAATGCGTTCCAGTCTTCTCGCTCAATTTGAGAAATAATTTGATCGAGTCCGGTTCGATATTGTTGAAGACTTCGCAGTAATTCCCCGCGATTGTACCGCGCCATCATCACGCCTAACTCTGGATTGCCTCCGCCGACGCGGCTGGTATCCCGGAAGCCAGAACTTGCCAATTGTTGCGCTAATTCTAGAACCGCTGGATCGGTTTCGTTGATGCAGGCATGAATTAAACCAGCACTCACCATCACCGGCAAGTGAGAAATCCAAGCCACCGCGCGATCGTGATCTTCTGGACGGCACTGATAGATTTTAGCTTTGAGCGATCGCGCGATTTCCTCGACAATATTCACGGCTGCTGGGGGCGTCGTCTTCACCGGCGTCAATACATAAGCTTTCCCAGCAAATAGCTGAGTCTGAGCTGCTTCCAGACCACTTTCTGCCGTCCCCGCCATCGGGTGCCCCCCCACGAAGTTCGTCCAAATCGGTTCTAGCGCTTCCACCACCGGCTTTTTGACCGAACCCACGTCTGTGATGATGGCGTTGGCAGACAAATGAGGAATCAGCTGCTGTACGGTTGGGGCGATCGCGCTAATGGGCGTACACACAAAAACTACATCGGCAGCTGCCAAGAGTGCCAGATCCACACTCGCATCATCCACAACTCCACGCGCGATCGCATCAACACACGTTTGCTCTCGACGCGCGATCCCCAAAACCTGATAGCCAGCCGCTCGTAAGTCCAAACCCAGCGAGCCGCCAATTAGCCCCAACCCTACAATCCCAATATTCATGGTTCTGTCTAACACTATTTCACCGTAAGATCGGCACAAATAACTTGCTGGAAATGGCTACTGGCTCAGACGCGAACAGACAAGTCAGCGCTTCGCGATTCCCGCAAGTCTTCTACAGTTCAAAATCTCAAATCCAAAATCTAAAATGGTATAAGCTCCTAAATTTCCTCAAAATGAGGAAAACAAGAGCAATTTAGCTGTCTCCCCGAAACAAGGAGGGCTGGAGAGGGGTTCTCTCTGGGACTACTGTACCGATGTTCTAGCATGATGTTCTAGCATACAGTGCCAACTTACCCCACGATCCAATCAGCCGCTCTTTAGGCTTCTGTCAAAATGGCTGGACGACTATTTTCTTAAAGTAAAGCCCTTCCAAACAGATGAGGTAGGGAGCATAATAGATTTCTTCATTCATCCTTCATCACTCTGAGGATGCCCTCACTGAACTTACTTCTAAGATTTACAGAGGGGCACGCTAGATTAGTGCTTGTACAACTTTGTACAACTTTAGATAGATGCCGGGAAAAATCCCGACTCAACGCAAGCAAAGCCAGGGTTCATCTGCTGCAAACTCACCCAGCCACTCAAAACGACAAATGAACCTCAAGGCTTGCTGGTAGCGCCCTCCTCCTAACCATAAAATGAGAATGCTGGCAAGGTGGCTCGAAATGAATGTCGATGAACTGATAGTAAGATACGCAGCCGGTGCGCGAAACTTCGCGGCGATTGACCTGAGTGAGGCAAACTTGAGTGGCATCAACCTCAGCGGCGCTAATTTGACAGGCGCTAATTTAAGCGTGGCGAATCTCAGCGGTGCCAATCTCGAAGCCGCTAACTTGACTCAAGCCAAACTTAATGTCGCGAGGCTCAGTGGAGCCAATCTTAGCAATGCCATCTTAAACCAGGCAAACTTCAACGTTGCTAACCTGATTCGAGCGGATATGGGGGGGGCGCAGCTCATTCAAGCCGTCTTGATTCGAGCCGAGCTAATTCGCGCCGATCTGAGTGGATGCAATCTCAAATCAGCGAACCTCAGCGGTGCTGATTTGCGTGAAGCCACTCTTAGAGAAGCCAATCTCAGTCGCGCCAGTTTAAATGAAGCCAACCTCCGAGGTGCCTTTTTGACGGGAGCCAACTTGGAGCAGGCAAACTTAAATGGCACCGACTTGAGCCGCACCGACTTGAGCGGTGCCAATTTCCGAGAGACAGAACTAAGACAAGCCAATCTCAGTCGCGCAAATCTCAGCGGAGCGGACTTAAGCGGCGCAAATCTGCGTTGGGCAGACTTAAGCGGTGCAAATCTGCGTTGGGCAGACTTAAGCGGCGCAAAATTAAGCGGAGCTAACTTAATCGGCGCAGACCTTAGCAATGCTAATTTACTCAATGCCAGCTTAGTTCACGCCGATCTTACCCAAGCTCGATTGATTAAAGCCGATTGGATTGGAGCTGACTTGACCGGGGCGATTCTAACCGGGGCAAAACTGTATGCAGTCTCCCGTTTCGGCCTGAAAACCGAAGGAGTGACCTGCGAGTGGGTTGACTTGAGTCCGGATGGCGATCGCACGGAAATTTTTCGTCTTACCACTGAAGAATCAAAAAAGTTCTTCAATGAAACGCTGCCAACCGTCCGAATTATCGTAGATGCACCGTTAGATTTAGAAGCAAATTTAGCACTAGCCACTACTTATCATCACCTCTCTAAGCATTATCCGGGGATCGCTCATCCTCCCAGTTTGGAAGTCAGCGCTCGAAAAACAATTCTCACTTTCAGAATTGATAGCAACGATCAATTATTTCCCTTGGCTTACGTGGCTATTTTTCCCTTCAACGATGCAGTAGCAACTCAGAAAAATATCAGCGCTCTAGTGAACCTACTTCAATCTCAAAATCAATCATCACTAGGGCATAAAGATGCTCAGCGGGTCAAGCAATTAACTGCCTCCCTTAATAAAACAATCGATCAAGTCGGTAGTCTCGATATTTGCAAAATGGTGCCCGAACTGAAAAGAAAATTAAACTTCTTCCAGGCTCCAACCCAGACGGTGCTAAATAATTCTACGGATCAAACCTTGAATGTTTATCATCACCCAGTGTTTGGGAAACGGTTTATGAATCAAAGTCAATCTAATTCCAGGGCTTTGCCAAAAAACAACTTAGTTGAAGCGCAAGGCTCAATTCTCCCTCCTGTGGGTACGTTGGTTGAATTTGTCAAGGAATTTGATTATTTAGAAAAATTACAGCAAAGTTGAACAAAGGGTCAGCAGGCAAAAGGCGAAAAAAAAGAGAAAATATGTAAAGCGATCTTTTTTACTTTTTGCTTTCCTAACTCTAAAGTCTCAAATCTAAAGTGATAGAGGTAGAAGTTCATTCCTCACTACGTGCATTCCTTCGCGAGCAGGAGAATCGTTCTTGGCCTCATCATCTGACAATGGCGAGGCTAGTGGCACGGGCTTTAAGATTAGGGCGTTCTGCCCTGATTCAGACTGGAGTTTCTTCGCACGGTACGGGGAAGTATCGCCTGAGTTACCTAGCACCGGCACTGCTATGGACGAAATCTGTCATCCTGGTGGCTCCAGAATCAGTTCAGCAACGCTTGCTAGAGGTGGAAATTCCTCAGATGCGACAGTGGATGGGGAGGGAAAAAGCCATCCTAACAGGCGATGCATGGCCTGACGCTGACTTTCAGGGACTGCTGTTAATCTCTCCAGAGGTTTGGTTAGCTGACCGCCTCAAAGGGCTAAATCGGATACCCTTTGGCATTCCGACTATTTTTGATGGTGCCGATGACTTGGAAGAGTGGGCACGCGACCAACTGACTGCTAGCTTGCGACCCAGCGATTGGGAAGAGTTGATGCTGGCCTTTCCCCGTAAGGTAAAGGCAATCCGGGATGCGCGGGTACAGCTAACAAAAGCTGTCTTCCAGCATCCAGCCAATCCTTACGAGTGCTATCTGATTTCACCTGCTGAGCAAGACATCTTGAGGCGTCTCTATGCGGTCTTAGAGAATGCGATAGGAGTTGAAGGCAGACAGAATCTTGTCGAAACAAGAACGATCCCGTCTGGAGAGCAGGGGAGTGGGAGAGGGGGAGAATTTCCCGCCTCGCCAAATTTACCCCCGGCTTGGAGAAATTTTTGGCATCGGTTGCAAGCAGAAGACCAACTCATGTGGGCAGAAATTGCTCGGAGTCAGGGCCAATTTTCTTTGTATTGCGGCCCCGTTGAGGTGGCAACTGCTTTAGAAAAAATCTGGCACCACGAGCCGGTGGTATTGATTGGTGCGGCACTGGATTTAGAGACAGAAGCGATCGCCTATCGTCAGCGGGTAGGATTGGGCAACCTAACGTGTCTGAAGTTTTCTCCAGACAGGCAGAACGAACTGATTCAGCTATATCTCCCCGATCGTCTCCCCATGCCGAATACACCCCAATTTCAGGGAGTCCTGATTCAAGAAGTCCAGAAGCTAGTTGAGACAATGGATCGGTCGCTGGCAGAGAATCCCGACATTCAAAGACTAGCAGTGATCCTGGTGGAGGATACGCCTTTAAAAGCCCAGGTGGCCTCTGTGATGGCGGCTGAGTTTGGCTCCCGCGTGCAAGTGGAAAAAACTAGTTTGTCAAACAATGGCATTCTAGTAACGGGATGGGAATTCTGGCGGCATTATCAGGAGGTGTTGCCTGCGCCCCAGTTGCTAGTGATGGCGACATTGCCGATCCCTTCTTTAGAAAATCCCCTGGTAGCAGGCCGGGTTGCTCATTACAAGGAACAGCGGAAAGATTGGTTTCGCTTGTATCTGTTGCCGGTGGCTTTGAGTGAATTGCAGCGAGCGATCGCCCCCGTGCGAGAATGTCGGGGCGTCGTTGCTCTCCTCGATGGTCGCGTCAATAACCGCAGCTACGGCTCTCAAGTGCTGGAAGCACTGAGTCCTTTGGCTCGGATCAACTATTTGGACAGCAACTGGTTTACAAGCGATCGCTAGCTTCTCCCACACCCCTCGCAGCTCATCGCTTTGTCTCAATACTTGTAATTTAATCAATCATTCAGCTGCGGCTCCCACGCCAGCGTTATGATAAACAAATGTCTAAAGGCATCACCAAAAATTATGGGTGAATCCAAGCGTCGGAAAGAAGCACTCAAAGAGAAGTATGGTCAAGATACCTATATCCTTCCTTGGGTGCCGATCACTAAAACTCAGGCACAACAGTTTGTGAAAATCTCCGGTCAGGGGGCTTGGTACGGTATCGGTTTCCTGATCCTTTTTTGGATAACTATCCGCTTCATCGGACCTTCCTTTGGTTGGTGGCAGGTCGTCAACTAGACCTTCCTAAAAATCTGGTTGGGTGAAGTGCTTAGAGACAAAGTATTTGATAGATTTGTCTTGCCAACAGGTAAACCAAAGCTATCAGAGGCTTTGTCTCTAAATCTATAAGTAAGTTTCGCCCATAGGACTAGATTTAATTGATTATTCTTATCCTTAGCAAGCGATCCCCTTAAATGCAGCGATGATTCTGCCCCTGGCAACACTTTACTGCTAAGTCCGTCTTTAGTTAGAAGTAACCTTTAGCACTGCTGTTTAGGATGCAGGAGTATCATTCAAACTGTTATTGTTGATACTTGGCTTTTCTGAATAGTCAAGTTAACCTGGTGCAAATCAGGGAGCCGTCAAGTTCTAAATTTTCCTATGCTCCTCAATTAATTTACCGTCATGCCTGGGGAGCAAAATCTTAAGAAAGTATAAAAGGTTTAAACTAAGGTGTGGTGGTTGGAGGACAACCGTGTTTCTACGACTTGCAGAGCAACACCGTCAATTTGTACAGGATCTAGTGATGAACCTCCAAGCTCTGGCGATTGTGCTAGAGCAGCGAGGCTATCTGGCTTCTTGCTATACCTGCGGAGGCCAAATGAATAGCGCATCATTTATGGTTAGTCTCGGTGACAACCATCTAATTCGCTTTTTAGTTTCGGATTATGGGATTACCTGGACAGAAATGCGGGATGACCGTGAATTAATGAAGCTAGAGGGCGCTGAAGCGATTTGTCAGCTACAAGACCTAGCCAATCTAGTTAAATACCAAATCAAACCTTCTGAGTATCGTCCTGCCGTGCCCCAGCGAGGCTAAAGGAGTTAGCGTAGCAAGGTTTCGCCACTCTCTTTAGACAGATTAGGTCCTAGGACTGCTAATCTGAAAAGTGAGAAACCTACGTGCTAACCCCTGGCGATGGATGCCGGAAGAGATGTCTATGACCGCCCTTGATTGTGCATGGCAACACCATTTTATTGAGACCAACAACATTCGCTTACATTGTGTCACCCAAGGAGAAGGAGAGCTAGTTATCCTGTTGCACGGGTTTCCAGAGTTTTGGTATTCCTGGCGGCATCAAATCCCAGCACTGGCTCGCCATTTTAAGGTGGTGGTTCCCGATTTGCGGGGCTACAACGATTCGGATAAGCCTCTCAGTGGTTATGACCTGGATACTCTTAGCGCCGATATTCGGGGTCTGATTGAGAATTTAGGGTATGTCCGGGCACATATTGTTGGTCACGATTGGGGCGGATTGATCGCATGGCATCTAGCGCAGAAATTTCCAGACGTTCTGAATCGTCTGGCTATTTTGAATGCGCCGCATCCGTACAGGTTTTGGCAGGAATTGACGGGAAACTTGGATCACCTGCGCCGCAGCTGGTACGTTCTGGCGTTTCAGATTCCTGGTTTGCCAGAGTGGCTGATTCAGCAAAATTTAAAAGATTTTGTAAATAACGTGTTTCGGGGACAGGCGGTTCGCAAAGGCGCGTTTTCTGCCGAGGATGCCCAAGTGTATCAGGCAGCACTGGCAAAGCCTGGGGTTTTGGCGGCGGCAATTAACTACTATCGATCGTCTTTGTCGCCTCAAAATTGGCTGCATCACTGGGGACGATCGCCCGATCCCGTCACTGTGCCTACCTTGATTTTGTGGAGCGAAGAAGACGCCTTTTTGACTCGAAAACTCACCGAAGGCATGGAACGCTTAATCGCTGCTCCTTTCAACCTAAAATTTATTAGTCACTGCGGTCACTGGATGCAGCAAGAAGTTCCCCAAACCGTCAATCGAGAACTCTTAAACTTTTTCCGCTCCCCAATATTAACTGGTGGCAAAAAAAACTTCTAAATCTATTGGTAAAAATCTATCGAAGAAACTGCTGCCAGTGTGGTGAGATTTAAAACTGGCGACTTCGCTCATGTCAACAATCTTTAACAACACGCTTGATAGCGCCAAATTAATTGGCGCTATTGGTTTTGGAAATGTTAATTTAGCAAAAGTTAGAAGAAACTAAGCTGATTGACCGGAATAGCCCAAAAGCCCTATAGTCCCAGTTTCTTCGACTACAGAATTTTAGGCGATCGCGTTGAGACTCATTTTCCAATTTTTCAACAAACTCAAGTCATAAGGCAGTATCAAACCCCCATCTGGCGGTAAAAGAACGAATTGTGATGCGAAACACAGAGCAACCATGACAATTAACAACCCCAGTCGCCAAATTTTGTTGCATGCTGGAAGGGTAGGGGTTGTATCTATTTCGTTCGACAGAGGACAAGGTTGTATCCTCGGATTAACTCGATTTATGGCGTAGCGCCACCAGCAAAATGATTGGGTACCGTGAGAGCGATCGCCTCATGCTCAATTATTTCCCAAATCAGCAACGCCCCCTCACTGCACTCAGTATCAGCGAGAACTAAGGATGTTTAACGCTACAGAAATTCTAATTGACTCTTTTGTTCAAAGAATTCGTGAAGGCTACCGACGCACTTACGGCGGCTACAAGCCCGACTACGAAGATATTATTGCCTGGGCGGGGGGTATGGCTCTGGAAAACATTGCCAACAGCGACGCCCTCTATCACAATGTTGAACACTCAATTTTAGTCGCTCTGGTCGGGCAAGAAATCTTGCGCGGTAGACATATCCGCGAGGGCGGGGTGTCCTGTGAAGACTGGTTGCACTTCATTCTCTCCTTGGTTTGCCATGACATTGGCTACGTGAAGGGCGTGTGTCGCCTAGATAGAGACTACGAAAGACTGTATGCGACGGGGCAGGATGCAGAAATGGTTTCCGTGCCTCGTGGATCTTCAGATGCCAGCTTGACACCGTATCACGTCGATCGAGCCAAACTCTTTATTGAAGAGCGCTTTGGCGGTCATAAGCTGATTGATGCGGAATTGATCAAGCGCAATATTGAACTCACTCGTTTTCCAGTCCCAAAAGCAGAGGATCATCAAGATACGGTTAATTATCCAGGCTTGGTTCGGGCATCTGACTTGATTGGTCAGCTGAGCGATCCCCGCTACCTGAAGAAAATTGGTGCCTTGTACTATGAGTTTGAAGAAACTGGCGTCAATCAAGCCTTAGGTTATCGGCATCCTGGAGACTTGCGGCGGAACTATCCCAAATTTTACTGGCATGGGGTATTTCCGTATATTCAAGATGCGCTTCGCTACCTGTCGCTAACTCAGCAGGGTAAGCAAATCATTGCAAACCTCTACTCGAATGTGTTTGTTGTTGAGCACGAAAGTGCCGAAGATGAGCGACGGCAACTGGAAGAACAGTTAGTAGTTGGAGCTTAGAAAGGGAACCAGTGGGGAGTTAGGAGCGAACAATCCAAATAAGCTTGGAAATACTAAATTCTAGCTTATGATTTAATTTAAAACTCCTAACTCATAACTCCTAAGCACTAACTTTATGAACTGGTGGCAAAAGCTTAAAAACAATCCCTTAGCTCGTTTTGGCGCTTTAATCCTGTTAATTTTTTACCTTAGCGTTATTGCAGCTGATTTTGTTGCGCCTTATCGTCCATGTGACTCTTATGACCTGTCTCAAGGACTGTGTGATGTACAGCCAAATACGTCACTTTTGCCACCAACTCAGATTTACTGGCGCAACCGTGAGGGACAATTTATTGGGCCGCACGTTTATCCGACGACTCAGGGGCCGACAGATTTAGAGACGGGCGATCGCAAAGTGATTGTAGACTTCCAAAAACCTTCACCTGTTCGCCTGTTTGTCCGGGGACCGAAATACCAACTATTTCAGCTTCGCCTACCGCTGCCACCCAAATTTGATGAGGTGGAAATTCTTAGCGGTATTCCCTTTAATTGGCATCTCTTCGGCACCCTTGGGGAAGGCAAACTGAATGTGTTAGGCACCGATGAACAGGGGCGCGACCAGTTCAGCCGTCTGCTACACGGAGGCAAAATCAGCCTCAGCATTGGTCTAGTGGGAATTGCCATATCTTTCCCCCTAGGTTTGTTGGTTGGGGGGATTTCTGGCTTTTTCGGAGGCACAACCGACAGCATCTTAATGCGCTTTGTGGAAGTGCTGATGACAATTCCCAGCCTTTATCTGTTGGTTGCCCTTGCCGCAGTGCTACCGTCAGGACTAACGAGTGCCCAGCGATTCTTATTAATTGTCCTGATTACCTCATTCGTCGGCTGGGCTGGGTTAGCACGGGTGATTCGGGGACAGGTGCTGTCCATTAAAGAGCGGGAATTTGTGCAAGCAGCACGCGCAATGGGTGCAAAACCGCTGTACATTATCATTCGTCATGTGTTGCCGCAAACTGCTACCTACGTGATTATCTCGGCAACTTTGGCAATTCCTGGTTTTATCGTCGCGGAATCAGTGCTGAGTTTGATTGGGCTAGGAATTCAGCAGCCAGATCCGTCTTGGGGGAATATGCTATCGCTAGCAACAAATGCATCAATTTTGGTGTTACAACCTTGGTTGATCTGGCCTCCAGCGCTATTGATTATCCTCACTGTATTAGCATTTAACTTGCTAGGCGATGGGCTGCGGGATGCCCTCGATCCCCGGAGTTTGCGGCGGTAATTTTAAAAGTTTTTTGCGAATTTGTGTGACATATTTAGCAGAGTCGGTCATATTTGTGAACTGACTCTGCTAAATTTTTTGTTGAGTTTGTTTCCGAGCTATTCATATAGCTCGGAAACGTGTGATCTGATAGGAGTTGGAAGCAAATGATATTGAAAATTATATTCAAAAAAATTATTTGTTCAAGTTTGAACTACGGGTTATTTAGCTGGATTTTAGTCAGTGGCTTTGTCTCTCAAACTGCTTATTCTGCGGATGTAGATAAAACTCCTCAAGGTAGCAAAGAAATTAGTACGTTTCTAAAGACAGATTCAGATTTACCAAATTTGGATAATCAGCCTGATAACAACACGACTTTGCAACAGGTGGAGGAACTAGAGGAGGAAAATGCAGAAGAGTCAGACGCTGCTGAAGCTTCGATGGAGCAAGTGACCAATGTTTCTCAGCTGACAGACGTGGAACCCACAGATTGGGCATATGAAGCACTGCGATCGCTTATCGAACGCTATGGCTGTATCGCGGGCTATCCGGACAGTACTTATCGTGGTAATCGTGCCCTAACGCGGTATGAATTTGCTGCCGGGTTAAATGCTTGTTTGGAGCAAATTACTAACCTGGTTCCGATAGCAACTGCTGATGGAATCAGACAAGAGGATTTGGCTACCTTACAGCGATTGCAATCAGAATTTGCAATCGAATTGGCCAGTCTTCGGGGTTCAGTGGGTAGCTTGGAAGCTCGGATTGCGGAAATAGAAGCAACCCAATTTTCTACAACCACTAAATTGAGCGGACTGACAATTGTTGGCGTTCAAGGGCGTAGCAACAATCGTGCCGATTTATTTCCTAGAGATGGGAAAAAAGAGACTGATGATCGGGGTACAAATATTAACGTAATTAATTTTAATCAGCTGTATCTAACTACCCAATTTGACGAACGTAGTTACCTGTTAGCAGGTCTCCAAGCGAGTCAAGGAACCACTGCACCTCGACTAACTAACGATGTCCTACTGAGCTATGAATTGTTTAATGATAACGATGTGATTTTGAGCGATCTAAACTACCGTTTCCTCCTCACCGACAAATTTGCTGTTCTCGTGGGGACAGAAGGAGTAAATATGGCTTACGCTTTCCGAGGCCCAAATCGTGTGGAAAGCGCTGCTACAGGTCCAATTTCTGCTTTTGCCCAAAGAAACCCAATTCTGAATATTGGCTTTGGTCGTGGCGGTATCGGTTTTGATTGGCAATTTGCTAAACGTGCCAGTTTGCAGGCGGTTTACTCAACGACTATTCCAGGATTTTTTCATAGCGATGGACGACCTGACGGGCACAATACCGCAGGTGTCCAACTAGCGCTTACCCCAACCGATCCGCTTGATATCACTTTGTATTATGTTAATGACTACTCTCCCAATGGTTCTTTGCTGACTGGGATTGGAGACGACCAGTTGAGTGCTATTAATCCACTGACTGGTAATTCAGCATCCCTGCAAACTAATGCCGTTGGTGCCACGATTAACTGGCGAATTACGCCGCGCATTTCGTTAGGTGGATGGGCTGGTTATACCAATTCCCACATTCCCGGAAGATCGGGAAATGTAGAAACAACTAACTATATGGTGTATCTCAATTTTCCCGATTTATTTGGACAAGGAAATTTGGGAGGAATTTATATTGGACAACCACCAAAAATTGTTAGCAGCGATTTGCCCGTAGGAAATAATATCCCTGACTTTTTCAATACGGGTTTGGGCAGAGAAGGAGGACAACCTGGAACGACCACTCATGTAGAAGCGTTCTATCGTTGGCAGGCAACGGACAACATTAGCATCACGCCAGGGGTAGTCTTTATTTTTGAACCGGGACATACACCCGCTAGCGACCCAATCGCTGTAGGTATATTACGGACTAGCTTCTCCTTCTAGGAAAATTTCCCTATCTACACTTGTCACATTCAGCAAAGTGCAACATCGCAGGAGTTCTTGGATGTCGCTCAGGATGATATTCTGATGCAAAATGCCAGTTTACACCTCATCAAACCTTTATTTAGCTACAAAAACTTTATCCAAATTTACCGTAATTTTACTAAGTCTACTTTTTTTTAATTTAATATTTTTTTAGTTTCAGTGTTATCTCGCTTGTAGATAGAAGAGTAGAAGCTATAAATTGACATAAGGTTCGGTTAAGGAATTATAGTGGCAACTACAAGAATCTCTAATTGTTATTTGTCGCTCTTTAATCAACATCAATAGAAATTGTAAATTTTGCTGTATTTGTCTACCCTGGAAAACATTTACGGCATAAAAACTTATAGGTTGATTTCAAAATTTTTATCTGTAATTGCAGATAGATACAGATTATTTTTGCTTTTGCAAAAGTTAATTATTTATTTGAAGGAGGTTGAGTCAAAGTGGCTAAATTTATTTTTTCTTTGCTAGTTTTTATTTTAACTCAAAGCTCTATTTTAATTGCGGCTAATTCTCAAGCCCAAACGGTTATTCCTTTAGAAACTAACATTGTTGATACTATCGACTCAAGCTCCTCTGAACAGACCGCAGAGTGGAATACAAGTGTTAAACCTGACGTTGGTAATACTGTCGTCAATTCTACCAATGCTGAGCAAGTTGTTGTTTCTGAAGCTGGAAATAAAGCTACTGATTCTAGCTCCCCTGTAGCGGACAGTACAGCCACTAATCAACGGATTCCCATGTCAAGCAGAATTTTTGATGTATCTTCTATGCGACAGTAGCGCCAAGGGGTGATACATCTCAATTTTTGAGATAGTGTCGAAGTTATTGTAGAGGTCGCCTGTTTGATATCTTTAAGCGATCGCATCCGCTGATTCTACCCAGATGTTTTCTCCTCAACGGGGTGTTGACCATAAAAGGGTAGTGCTTCTGACCAGTGGGGACGCTTCCCCTGTTGCCAATCTAGATAGGCTAGTTCTAGTAGGCTCGAAACGGTTGCCCCTAGCCCAGCTCCAGCAGCGATATCAATTAGCTGATAGGGATGCCAACTGTCCAGAGTTTGTTGCCATACTGCCGGTGTCATTACGCTATCTGGTAACATCTGAGAGAGTCCCGAACTGGATGGCAATACCTGATAAATGGAGGTAAATAATTGACCCCGTTGAGCTGGCAATTGGACAGCGATCGCATTACTGAGTGAAGATTCTTCACCGTTTCCGTCGCCTTGGTGTTTACTTTTATTGGCTTCTGACCAAGCCACAGATGCCAGTGTAGAGACGGAAAACAGAGGAATATCCAACTGTTGCGCCAGTGTCCGCGCTGTAACAACACCGATGCGAGTCCCTGTAAAGCTGCCTGGGCCTATTGCCACACAGAGAAATTTCAAATCAGCCCACATCTGCGGCTGAATAAACTCAGCCAGATGATGATGTAAATGAGTGGATAAATCGCGCCCTAAATCCCAAGTTTGGCAGCGCGAATCTCCAGAAAAGTTATTGAGTGCTAGACCTAGTTCAGGACTGCTGGTATGTAGTGCTAAGCCGTATTTTGTTGGATCGAGCTTCACGGAATTCATGCCCAGTTCAAGGGATCGATAGCCCAAATAGGGAAACCGGATAAATCAGAGTCCCTACAAGTGCCTAGCCGCGACTTCTTAGTCGTGAAAGGCGTTGATTTGGAGATCGTAAATTGCTTGACCCGTCAAGCAGTGCCAGTGACAGGTAAATAAATCTGGCTTTTGGACGTTAATACTAGCGATCGCTGGTTCCCCTGGAAACGGCAAAAGTCGGTCAAAAAAAATCCCTTGCTCTTGAAAGCCGAACTGTAATAAATAAACAGCTGGTGGCGCTGATAAAAATTGCAGCAATCGATGCCCCAGTTGGTACAGTGGCTGACGCCAGATATCCGATAGATGCACTGGCTGACGATAACCTTTCAAAGTCGGTTCTAAGCGCCTACTTTCATCATCCTCAACCCTACCAATTACCTCGCCGTAGAGCGGCCCCTTTGCCGTAAGAACGATTGGCAACCAGAAATCACCGACACCCGTCGTCGATCCTAATTGCTCCACCAACTGGCGTAAACCAGTCACATCGCGGCAAGCCTGATAAAGGGATTGGGCTGGAAATTCCAAGCTTTCTGGCAAATTCAGCGTTAAAGGACACCAAAGAATTTCTGCTTGGTTTTGCAAGTCCGCCCAGACTGAGGCAATAAATTGCGTCTCTACAATTTGTATCGTTGTCGGTACTGGGGAATTGAGCGCGCTTTGCTTGAGGGCAGAAACAATTTCGGCTATTGTGGGCGATACCGGAAGTTCATCAGCAGCATCAACCACAATCAGAACTTTACGCATGACCAAAGGTTGGAATCGGGCTATTACGAACACCCGTACGCGGGAAACTGGGCAGATCGAGTCCGGTCGTCGTGCGACGGGTTCTGACAGCTAGACGGTAGCTGACACTTTGCAACTCGGCATGGAGTTGACGGTTTTCCCGTTGTAGCATCGCCACTTTCTCCCGCACGGGTGCCATGCGTTCGGCAAATTTCTGGCGATAAATCTGTGGCAACTCCTGCACCACTTGTTCTAGCATCCGGCTGCGGTCGGTCAATTCCTGTACAGACTGCCGCAATTGATAAATCTCGGTGTCGCGGGTTGTAATCTGTTCCTGGTAGAACGTTACCTGCTGCTCGACCTCTTGCAGTTGTTCTCGCAGCGCTCTCATCTGAGCCATGTGCCGCTCAGAAACTTCCGGTCTGGGCATAAAATTAGCATTGCCCTTAACCAACCGGAATAGTTCTTGAGACAACTGCTGAACCAGTTGATCTCGCATCTGCAACTCTTCGCGCAGGCGAGTTGCGTCAGATTGAAGCGTTTGTAGGTTTGGCGTGTCTGTCTGGCTCACAATGGCTTACGGCTCCTTTGAGATGATTTTCCTAATGGCAGGCGCGAGGCGATAGCGGATGGCTCATATTGCTTTTGCAGCTAATTTACCATTTGCAACGGCAATTAACACCTGATTGCTACCCTTGTTTGCAATTAAGGGTTGGGTCTATCGTATCCTCAGATTCAGCTAGATTTTCTGCCGGTGCGAACAAATTGTTCAGTTTATACAAACCATTTGTCATCCGGTAGCGAGATTGAAGCGATAGGCGTCTTGTAGTATTTAGGTGGAATCAAGAGGAAGTGGTTAAGATGAGCGCAGCCAGCAGTTCAAACAAGATCAAATTTGGTACCGATGGATGGCGTGGGATTATCGCCGATGACTTTACCTTCGCCAATGTGTGTAAAGTAACGCGGGCGATCGCGAGTTATCTCGAAAACGCCTATTCCAAAGACCGTCCCGTCTTAGTAGCTTACGATACCCGTTTTTTAGCCGACCAATTCGCCCGGACTGCTGCTGAAGTTTTGGCAGACGCTGGGTGGACGGTGAAAATTGTCGATCGAGATTGCCCGACACCAGTTATTGCCTACAACGCTAAGCTTCTCAACTCTGCTGGGGCACTGATGTTCACCGCCAGTCATAACCCAGCTCCCTATTGCGGCATCAAATACATCCCCGATTACGCGGGTCCGGCTACACCGGAAATTACGGATACAATTGTAGCAAATATTGAAGACGCTACGGATGAGCCGCCGAGTGGCAACAATGCCAACAAGATTTCTACCTTTGATCCCAAGCCAGATTATCTCCAGTTTATTTACACCCTGCTGGATGTAGAGCGAATTAAGAGCGCAGGGCTAAAGGTGAAGTACGACGCCCTCTACTCCACTTCTCGTGGCTACCTGGATACCGTCTTGGAGCGCTGTGGTTGCGATACAGAGGCATTCCACACCTATCGCGATGTTCTCTTTGGCGGTGGAATGCCAGAACCAAAAGGAGAGGAATTGATTGGACTCGTCGAAGCAGTGAAAAAAGACGGGGCAGATTTAGGTTTGGCGACGGATGGAGATAGCGATCGCTTCGGCATTGTTGACGAACAAGGAAACGTGCTGACACCGAACACGGTGCTGCTGCTGCTGGCGCGTCACTTAGTCAAAAACAAAGGCAAAACTGGCGCAATTGTCCGCACCGTTGCCACCACCCACCTGCTGGATAACCTCGCTGCTAAGTACGGCTTGGAAATCTACGAAACAGCAGTAGGCTTTAAATACATCGGCGAGAAAATGCGCGAGACGCAGGTATTGATCGGCGGCGAAGAATCAGGTGGATTGAGCATTATCGGACATATTCCCGAAAAAGACGGGATTTTAGCCGATATGCTAGTCGCAGAAGCGATCGCTTACGAAGGTAAGCCTTTAAGTCAGCTAGTAGAAGAAGTAATCGCAGAAGCCGATGGCCCTCTGTACAACAAACGTCTCGATTTGCACTTAGAGGACGCCCACAAAGCCGCTGTAATCGATGATTTCACCAAAAATCCCCCAGCAGAAGTGGCAGGAATTAAAGTGAGAGAAGTAGGGCGTAAAGACGGGATCAAACTCTACTTAGAAGAAGGCAGTTGGATACTCCTGCGTCCTTCTGGAACAGAACCGCTAATGCGGGTTTATCTGGAAACGAATACTCCAGAAAAAATGACCCAAATTGCCCAGCAAATGGAACAAATCATTAACCAACTGGAACCCGTCACAGTCTAAATGATAGGTAGGAGCAAGAGCAATTTCCTTGCTCCTACTTGGTAGCAGGAACTTACTCAGTCGCCATTATCACCATGAAAGCCCTTACCAACCTGCTTACCTCGCTGATTTTAGCCAGTTCCGTCGCAGCGATCGCTCTGTTGTCCATTCAAAACATCACGCCGGTATCGGTGAAATTTCTAACTTTCCAGTCGATCCGGATGCCAGTAGGCGTCGTGCTAGCGTTTAGTGCTGGCGCGGGGGCGATTGGGAGTGCAATCGTGCCTATTGTTTGGGGATCGCCTTCCAGTAATCAGTCTCAATCAGAAGATGCCAGTGAGTATGCTGACGAAGACTTTTGATGGTTATTGTCCATTGCAATTAACTATCAGCCTTTGCTACTTACTCTCACTGCGATACTCCCACGGCGGCAGAAACTTGGAGTCACGCCAAATGCCGCGCCGACTCTTTTTCGCCTCAGCTTCTGCTTGCTCAACGATAGCAGCGCTAGGGCAATCTTTTAGATACTGACGATACACCAGTACCAGTCCCTCTTTTGCCAACACTTCCTGAACAAAAGTGCCGTCAGGCAGGCGCACCTCGCTAACTTTACGCCCGTACCTATCAGTATCAGTCACAGTTAAGCGAACGCGATCGCCTCCTTGCTGTACCAATTCTTGCAATCGTTGCTGGGTTTTTATGCCCCACTTGAATTGGTTTTGATCTGCTGCTTTTTTGCTTGCTTTTTCCTTACTGGAATGGGGAACTTCTGGAGCATCCACACAAGCAAAGCGCACGTTGATGTTTTTCCCACTGCGATCCGTCACGGCGAGAGTATCCCCATCGCTGACTCGCTTAACCGGGTAAGTAGGAGAACCAAAAATAGCTTCACATCCCACTAATCCAAGGATGAGAACAACTGCACCAGTCCAGATGAGAGAATTTTGGATGAGTTTGCGAGTGCCGGTCATTATAAATATTTACTACAAAAGAAAAGTCCATCTGGACAGACGTTTCCATTGTCCAATAGTTTCGGACGCCTGTTACTGGCTTTTAGCAGTTGGAGTGGTGCAGCGAAATGCGATCGCGCTTCTATCCCACGCTGAGCTTAACCACCAATCGAACAGTCATACAGGAAAGGCTGTCGAAACTACAGTTTTTTACTTCGTCTCCATCCAATTCTGCCCTGCACGCACATCAACCTTAAGAGGAACGCTCAAGGAAACGGCGTTTTCCATCGTTGAGCAAATCTGAGGCTGTAATTCTTCCCATTCCGAGGGAGGAACTTCAAGCACTAATTCATCGTGAACTTGCAATAATAAACGCGCCTGGTAATTCTGCAAAACTTTGTGCAGTTTATCCATTGCAATTTTGATGATATCGGCGCTAGAACCTTGAATTGGAGCATTAGCTGCGGCGCGTAGCGAACCGGCGTCAGCTTGTCCTAAATTACGGAGTTTGTCAAGGTTAATTTCATCGGGATTGCTCCCTTGCAGCTTGCGGAGACTGCCGCCCTCAAAGTTAAAGTAACGGCGACGTCCTAAAATAGTTTCGACATAACCGTGAGCGATCGCTTCCCGCTTCACCCGCTCCAAATATTCAAAAACCTTACGGTAGCGCTCGTTAAACCGATCGATAAACAATCTGCCTTCGGTTGCCTTCACCCCAGCTTCCCGCGCAAATCGCTGCGCTCCCATTCCGTAAATTACGCCGAAATTGATAATTTTCCCCAATCGGCGTTCCTCAGATGTCACCGTATCCTTCTCCAACAACAGCCGAGCGGTGACACTGTGAATATCTTCATTTTGCTGGTATGCCTCAATCAGCACCGGCTCTTGGCTCAAGTGAGCTAAAATCCGCAACTCAATTTGTGAATAGTCAGCTGCAACCAGTAACCAACCAGGTTCCGGTACAAATCCTTTGCGAATTCGCCGACTAAACGCTGTGCGGATAGGAATATTTTGTAAGTTGGGATTAGAAGAAGACAATCGCCCTGTCGTCGTCCCTGTCTGATTAAAATTTGTATGCACCCGCTGAGTATCGGGTCTTATCAGCAAGGGTAAAGCGTCCACATAAGTAGACTTCAACTTGGAAAGGGTGCGGTACTCTAAAACGGCATCGACAAGTGGATGATCGCCTTGCAGTTTTTCCAGCGTTGCCGCATCTGTAGAATAACCCGACTGAATTTTCCGAGACTTTTTGGTGTCCAACTTGAGCTTGTCAAATAAAATTTGGCTCAGTTGTTTCGGTGAACCCAAGCTAAATTTTTCCCCAGCTTCCTGATAAGCTTTTTGCTCAATTCCTGCTAAATCTTTTTCCAGTTCTTGAGAGAGTGTCTGGAGATAGGCCGGATCGATCCGAATGCCCACATATTCCATCTGGGCTAGAACTGGTTCTAAAGGTTGTTCTACTTCCCGTAACAACCGTTGAAGAGCGGGGATTTCCTCTAATTTTTCTCGTAGCTTTAGTACCAACTGGAAAGTGGCATAGACTTGCATCCCGCAGTAGTAGGCTACCGTCTGAATATTCATATCGGCAATCGTTTTGCCTTTGGGCACCACATCCGCATAATTACTGATACTTAACTCCAGATGCCGCAATACTAAGTCGCCGAGATTGTGGCTGTTTTCTGGATTTAGCACGTAACTGGCAAGCATTGTGTCAAACACCACCCCAACCAAGTTAACTCCCTGACAGCGCAGCACTAGCCGGTCAAACTTGGCATTCTGCAACGTCTTGGGATACTCAGCACTTTCTAGAATCGGACGCAACGCTTCTAAGACGGCTGTTTTATCCAGATTTTCACCAGTTTTGTGACCCGTGGGAATATAAGCAACTTCAGATGGATCAATGCCCCAGCAGCAGCCAATCCCCACCAGTTGGGCGTCTCGTGGCTCTAGGGAATCCGTTTCCGTATCCCACGCTACTGGGTTGTCAGGGTCGGTGCAACTTTGCAGATGCTTTATCAGTTCTGTCAGTTTTTCTGGAGTATCAATAATTTGGACGCTAATCTTACTCGCAGCATTTGTGTCTGCCTTGCTAGCCGCTTCGGTGTCAGCGGCACTGAAAAACCAGGAATCGCCATCATCAAAGGTGATTTGTTCAAGTTCTTCTTTAGATTCAACGGGTTTAGCTTCCTCTGCCACACCGCCAAATGCCTGCTGCAACTGCTTGATTCGGCTCAAATAAGTCCTAAACTCTAACTTTTCTAGCAGCGGTTCTAGCTCGGCGTTATCAAATCCCTTCAGCGGGCAGTCTTCTAAACTAACGTCTAGAGGGACATCAAGAACTATCCTTGCCAAGTGCTGGGAACGGTATGCCTCTTCTTTCCCGGCTTCCAGCTTCTGTTTGACTGCTCCTTTAATCTCATCCAATGAGGCATAAATCCCATCCAGGGAGCCGTATTCTGTAAGCAACTTCACGGCTGTTTTGTCGCCAATTCCCTTGACACCGGGGATATTGTCGGAGGCATCGCCACACAAAGCTTTGTAATCGACAACCTGCTCTGGTGTAATGCCCTTTAGTTTCTCTTTAACTTCCTCTGGCCCAAATTCTACTGGCCCTGTATTGCTGCCACGTTGCCAGAAGGTTTGACCGAGATAAAGAACGCTAATTTCCTTTGCAGTGTCAACCAGTTGAAATAAATCTCTATCGCCCGTAACAATCTTTACCCGATACCCAGCCGCACTCGCCTTTTGTGACAGCGTTCCCAAGACATCATCTGCCTCATACCCCGGTGCCGTCACAATTGGCAGATTGAAGGCATCTAAAAGGTCGTGAAGATTTTTCAGGTCGATGATAAAGTCTTCTGGCGTCTCAGCGCGGTCAGCTTTATAGGTATCGTCGGCTTCGTGGCGGAAAGTGGGTAGGCCCAGGTCGAATGCGATCGCCATCGCCTGAGGTTGCTGGGATGCTATTACTTCCAGTAACGACTTGAGGAAGCCAAAACAAACACTGGTAGGAATCCCAGTCTTTGTTTTTAAGCCTCCATCCCGCCCTTTAGCAAAGGCAAAGTAGGCGCGGAAGGCTAACGAGTGACCATCCACCAGGATGAAGACAGGCCGCATATCAGATGAGCTAGCAGCGGAGTGAGAGGGGTTGGAGGCAGAGGTAGATTGAGACATAGCCTTATTTTAGCTAGCGCCAGAGAGCAGATATTCTTTACAATGCCTCAGATTGCTCGCTTCAGGCGAACAAGCTGTTAGATATCTCATCCCACGGCTCAGCCTGAATGATTTTAACTACCCCTAGGGGAAATATCCTAATCTATGCGCTGCTTCACTGGCTAAGCTTACAGCGAAGCAGCTGCTACATAAGCTTCCAATAAAAAAGCCCGCAGGGTGCAGGCTAGAAACAGGGGTTATTGACTAATTGAACTTGCAAAGATTATCAGCGATAGGCCAGGGGATTAGCCATTGATTTGGCTGTTGCGGCGGCGACGCAGGCCAAACATCCCTAACGTACTTGCAGCTACCAGTGCCAACGTTGCAGATGGTTCAGGTACGCTTTGCAGACTTTGGTTGCCGATATCGACGATGAAAACTGTGTCGTTGAAATCCCGGTCAGAGGCTGGAGTCACGCCAGTCTCGCTTCCATCTCCGTACAAATCTTCAAAACCGATCACCAGGTAACGGGAGTTAAAGAGATATCCTCTGGCGTGCTGTAGCCCATCAGGGTTAGGAGCATTAAAAGCAGAATTGTAAATGCCGTAGGAGTTGCTGGTGCCGTATAAACTATTGGCGTTCAACTGGAAATTCAGGGTTGTACCTTTACTGAAGTTGCCTAAGTTGACCCAATCTCCTTGCTTCAGATTAGTAAAGCTAGTTTGGTTTTCCCTAATACTTTCTGTGCTGTTGAGTTCCCAGAAAGCCATTCCATCTTTGACAATGTCGCCGTTACTGTCAAGTGCTTGATAACCTAGCTGATTGTTATAATCCGCCCCTTCATTGACGAAGTAAGCACGAACATCAGTATCGTTTTGCAACGTTAATTTGCTTAAATCAAATGATTTACCGCCTAAAAGGCTCAAGTCTGGAAATGCGTATTTTTCTTGAGACTTATTGATCTGCGTGTTTAAGCTATCGATAAGCGTGCTGATGTTTGAAAAATCATCAGATTGGCTCAATGCATTCTTTGTGGGTGCAGTATTTACAGAACCCCAGTTAATCTCAGCCGATGCCGGTGCAGTTGCAGAGATGACGCCGGTCAGGGCAGCAGCAGCGGCGAGCAGACTAGTAATTAGTTTGATTTTCATTTGAGTACCTCTACCAAGGCGATGAACGACTTCACCCCATCCAACCGGCAAATACATCCAAAATAATTGAGTTTATTTTTACTTTAGAAGCCCGGTGCAGACGTGTGTTTTCTTTTCCTTGTTTATTAATAACTGAAATCATAATTCTTTGTCTACAGCTTTTCTAATTCTTTTTGGCTTCTTCATAGTATTGAATATTTACGTAAAACTCTTAAATACACTTACAAAGCTACCAATTAGTTTTGAATTTAAAGCAGTATTTTCCTCAGGGTCAAAACTTTTTTTTGAAGCACATCGGTAAATATTCTGAAAGCTTTTCAGGGATTTTGCGGATAGCGCTTTTTATTTGACAGCGCTATCCATAAAAATTCAGTATTCTCAAGAATGGGGAAATTTCCAGAGTCAGGTTAAAACACGAGCGGGAACTGGTAATACGCACAATGCTGACAGCCTACGCAGATTACGTAACCGTGAGTTCGGGATAAAGAACAGCCATAACAGATAGGCCGAAACTGCTGAATTCTCCATCCATCTGCTTGTCCCATGCTCAGATAAAAAGAAAAGTTCTACGGTGTCGATAACTGGTTCTAAAGGTTTGAAAACCCTGTCCGCAGCCACAATTGCTTCGCTGATAGGCTGCAACACCGTAAACGAGAACGTTTACGGTGTTGCGGAAGCGGTCGATGATTGAGACACTGATTGACCAGTTGAAGTTGACCAGTTGAAGAACATTTCTCGGAGCGAGCATTCTCATCACCTCAGGGAGACACCCTGATGGGTGCCATTATCTCTGGAGAAAAGTAAATCCTGGCAACTTCTATCTCCTTGAGATGAAGAGGGCAGAAGTTGTGAGAGCTTTTATCAAACAGAGTTCAGACGGTACGGGGACTTTAGAACCCTTGTCTTGCAGGTTTAGTCTGTTTAGAAGAGAATTCCATGCGCCTTTTTGCAGAAATGGGCTGCTCCCTCACCGCAGTCGGGCAACTTTCTGGTCAACCTGGTGTGCGGATTGATTGCAAGAGCCACCAAACCAAGCAGCCCTCTATCACCATTGACTACCATTTACTACCTGCTGCTTAAGCCAAACTCACATGAATTCGCAAGCTTATTATTGATCCCCAGTCTTAAAAAGTTAAATTTGGTTTATACCCTGAAAATTACCTAATTATAAAGAGGGAGAGAATGGTGGAAAGAAGAGACATTTTCTATCTCTATAGTTAGAGTCTAGAAGTTTTTAATTTATAGCCGTAGATTGATTCTGATTTGGAGGGAAATCTATAAGTTTGTGATGAAGAACGGACAAGGAGCCTTATTTATGAAACGATCTGATTTATCAAAATTTATTGGAGCTGGCGTTCTCTCCTTAAGCATGGCGGTTCTGCCTTTGACTGTGCCTGCTTCTGCTCAAACGAATACTGATACAAATACAACTACAAACACCGATCCTCGCCAAGACGTTAGAACCGTTGAAAGCGATCGCAATTTTGATTGGGGCTGGTTGGGCTTGCTGGGACTGCTTGGTTTAGCAGGCTTAGCGGGTCGCAAGCATGAAGAACCAACCCGTTACCGCGATCCAGATCCAGTAAGTCGTACCGGCTACAGAGAGTAAAAAAACGGGTGGCTTATAGGGAAATTAACGGCACTAAAAAAGGCAAAAGGCAAAAGAAAGAAGAGGAAATCTTTTCTTTGCCTTTTTGCTTTTGAAATTTTCTAAACTTGTTTGGATTCCAGATAAATCAAAAGTCAGAGTCTTTAGTCTTTAGTCATGGGTACAACTCCATCCACTCTAGGAGTGCTGTTTGGACAAGAGTTTGCGAGTTTTTGTTTTTTCGCTCGCCTTTGGACGGAGTGGGTGCCGAAAAAAGTCTAAAAACTAATGAATAATCAAACAGGGAAATCGAATTAACTGTGTTCCGTTAGCGTGTGGGGAGTGCGATCGCTACTCGGTGAGAAAGTGTAATAACTAGCAATCAACGCCACCATCATCCACCAAAGCGTATTTACTTCCGGTCTATACCAAACTGTATCTACCAAACCATGTCCTAATAGACCAAATATCGTGGCGATCGCCGCTATCAGCCAAAAGCCCTCACGCCTGCCCAGTTGCCGCAAACGATTTAGCTGTAGCCATCCTTGGTTAAAGGTGACAATCAGCAACCACATAAAGCAGCAAAAACCAATTAAGCCAGTTTCTACAGCCAATTCCAGGAAAACGGAATAAGCACTTAAGGCAGTATAGCGGGGGCGCTGATAAAGGGGATAAACTTTGTTAAAAGCCTCGTTGCCAGGGCCTATCCCTAAAATCGGGCGATCGCGGATCATCTCAATCACCGCTTCCCAAACGTTGACCCGGAAATTGTTACTGCTATCCTTGCGACTTGCAAAAATACTAAAAACGCGATCGCGCACTGGTTCCACAAATAGGATCGCCACCGCTAGCACTAGCGCCAAACTTCCTAACAGAATCGGCAGCGACCAAGTCCGCCAGAAAGGTGGCAGATGTTCGCCGATCCAGTAAAGCAGCATCAGCGAAAATACTAAAAGCAAAAATATAAAGCCAATCCAGCCGCCGCGACTGAACGTGAGAATCAAACACGCAGTATTAACGGAAAACATCGTCAGCGCTAGCGCTTTACGACTCCACCCGCGCCAAGCAAAAATAGCAGCCAGAGAGAAAGCGATCGCAGGCAAAAGATAAGCAGCGAGTAAATTGGGGTTCCCCAGATAACTATAAACTCGCGTCGTTTTAGACAGGGGAGACGTTGGATCTGTCCAAGTTGCCAGTGCCGCCGCCCCAAAAAACCATTGTCGCAGCCCGTAGACACTAACAATCAGCGCAATGTGGAGATAGACCGCGATCAGGATAGAACGCAGTCGGGGCGATCGCAGCACTCGCGCCATGAGCGCAAAAAATAGCAAATACAGCGTTAGCTTGCCCCAGCCCTTCAAAGCAGCCATCTTTACTGGCGACAGAGCCGTTGCTACTGTAGCAATGCCCCAGTACAGCAACACCAACCAGTGAATTGGGGTAACTTTAGGCGCTTCGCCCGGTACATAACCCGCCTCATCCGAGAGAGTCAGCAGTATCCAAAAGCCAGCACCGGCAGCTAACAACACGCCAACCAGAGCCGTTGACACAAAAGGAGCCAAAGCGAACACTAAAGCCACAAACAAGGCTCCCAACGGCTCAGCCCACTGCACGCAAACGCTACTCTGCCGCCAGCTTCGCAAGCTACCGACCAACCGATGCAAATAGCTTGCACTTTGCCACTGATACAGCGGCAAACTGGACAAGGTAAATTGTTGCCAAACACTCATGTGATAGGTCAGGGGGGAAGTGATTATGGGTGATTGGTATTGGTCACATTAGTCATTGGTCAATGAACGATTAGCCATTTCCCATGACCGATTACCGATTACCCAAGTACATAGTTTATAGTCTCTAGTCCGTCAATCATCACCAATTGTTTCCACCGCATCCACCTGTGGCAAGCTGACTACATAGCGATATCCCGCTTCTGGAGAGCCTTGAACAGAAATGTGCCCACCATGAATTTCTGCCAATAAACAGCTCAGCAACAACCCCAAACTTTCACGAGAACCATTGCCGACTGATAAATGGGACAGCCCTTCTGAGACGGCAGAATCAGCGGCACGAGAGTCATTCAGCAACAATTGATTCATTGATGTGAGGGACGGCACGGAGTATGGCTCTTGAATGTAAGCAACACTGGCTTCTGAGAGAGCTGGTTCTAAGTGATGATTTGGCGACATATCGGACTGGGCATAAAACTCAATCTGCGGTAGACCATCTCCTAGCCAGGGATGAGAAACCCACACCGCAATGTTCAGCTTTTCAATTTTGCGAGAGACATGAATGCGAACCACGCCCCCTGCACTCCCTGAGTTAATTAGATTAAAAATCAGGTAGTAAAGAATTTGCCGCACTTTATCCTTGTCAAGCAACCAGATGCGCTTTCCAGGCTCTACAGATAGACGAATCTGTTGCTGCCGCCCAGACGCAATCTGTTGCAGGTTATTAATCGCCTGTTGACACAGCATTTCGATGTCCACAGAGGTGAAATCGAGTTTTTGGCTAACCTCATCCAACCCTCCCAGAGACAAAATTTCATCAACTAGCGACACTAAGTGCTGACCGCTGTTGTGGATAATCTCCAGGTATTCCTTCTGCTTGGTCGTTAATGGCCCATAAACTTCGCGTCCCAAAACACTTGCCATCCCCATAATTGAAGTCAACGGAGTCCGCAGTTCCTGTGACAGCTGGGATAGCAGTTTGACTTTAACGGAGCTAGTTGCAGAGGGGCTAGGGGTTGAACGGGTCAGGGACAACACTTCACCCGCATTGCTGCCCATACTGCTGTTGTTCGAGGCGGCATTGTATCCCAGGTCTTTACCCGTTTCTGGTTGCCCGTTAGACGACGGCTTAGCAAACCAATAGCTGGAGTTGGTACGCTCTAAAGACCCCAATTGTCGCGTTTCTAAAAACAGACGGTTTCTCTCAAATTCACTCAGACTCCAGCGAGCCATAAGTTCCAAAAAGTCAATATCTTTGCTAGTAAAGTTACGAGGCACTAAGTCCATCACTGCCAGGGTGCCCAGGCAGATTCCACTAGATGATAGCAGCGGTGTCCCTAGATAGGCACGGATGCCGTAGTGCTGCACAAGAGCAGTTTCAGCAAACGCTCGATTTGTTAGCGTATCGCCAGCAATCAAAACTTGATGACTATCGACCACATAAGTACACAAAGATTGATGGCGTGGGAGCTGCCGGGACGTGGCGAGATCGTTCATCAACCCTAATCGTGATAAACCCACAGCTGCTTTGATCCGCTGCTTGTCTTGAGCCATTAAACTTAAAATGCAAATCGGCGCTTCCAAAAATCGGGCTGCTGTTTGAGTAGCTTCCTCGAACACTGGAACCATCTCTGCTTCAAGTAGACCCAATTCTCCCAAAGCAGCGAACCTTTGTTGTTCTCGTACTGCCGGTGTCAAACCATCCAAACGACAAAAAAGTCTGCTTTCTGGGGCTGCCATTACCATCCCTACTCCCATACGCTTTGCTTGTATGACTTAATTTAATATCCCGCTACACTTAGCGTTCCCGAAGAAGGCCTCTAACAAACACGTTGAGCAGAGAGTTTTGCTTTTCGGTTAAAAAGGACTAAGGGTAAATGACACTGAGTTTAAACAAAATTGACTTCTATCGTAGGTTGAACGACAAGAATAGCGGGGGTTCTCCCCCCTAGCGACGTGGTGTTTGAGGTCGTGCAGGCGCGTTCATGCCGTAAGGCTTTAGCCTTCAAGGGAGGAGAAAGCAACAAAAATCAAGGGAGGCGTTGAGTTTCGCACTCGGCTCAACCCAGCCGACGAGTCTTAAGTGACGGTGATTCGATTGAGGAGTCAGGATGAAAAACAAGAGTGAAAAGTAGAGTCATTTCTGCTGGCAAGAGGCTTTCTTGCTTCATTCACTCATCACTCTTGTTTGCTGAGTCCTGAGTCCTGAGCCTTGAAGTTTTCAACTTGACCAGGCGGGATGAGATAACAAGGCGGCAATCACCCGGACACCCCGCAGCTGATTTGACAGAGGCAGATGACCCCTAGGGGCACTGAGATCCCAGGTAAACTCGTTGGGATATCGAGTCCAGTTGTTGCCGCTCTTCCAGCCAATTTTGGGCCAGAACTTTAAGAAGTCTTTGCCGAGACTCAGCCAGATTTCCCGTTGCACGGAAAAACCGAATTTGCCCTCCGAGTGTAGGAACCACAGGCTATTGATGGTTTGTAAATCAGGAATGGGGAAGTTTTCTACCTCTGTAAAGTACAACCATTTTCTCTGTACAGCCTGAGCACCTGCCAATTCACACAGCTTTTGCAAGGTTAGGCGGTCAGCGGCAAGAAAGTCTTGTTGCAAGAGCAGGTGTTGCAGGGAACTGTAGTCGATGCCGCGTTCTGAGTGTAAGGGGATAATGCCGGAAGGGAAATGGGTTTGAAGAAATTCAGTTGCAGCTGGCAAATTGGCGTTGTAGAGGGTCTGGTAGGCTTTAGCTGTAACTAAATTGGTAGGAGTTGACTGATTGTTACGTAAAAATTCCATCAGTACCTCCAAACCGGCATTACCCGCTTTTAGAAGTTCTGGGAGGAGTTGTAGTTGCGTTTTTTCAGAACCCGACTCAAACTTGCAGCGTAGGTCGGTAAGGTCTTGGCTGGTGTATGGTAGGTCGGCAGTCGTTTGGTCTGTCATGAAGCAAGTCATTTCAGGTTGCTGTTAGTTATTAGTCATTAGTCATTAGTCTCTAGTCTTTAGTCCGTAGCCAATGACTAATGACCAATGACTAATGACTTTTGACAAATGCGCTAATCATTTGAGTGCAGGATGCGGTCAATCATCGCTGTGGTCGAGGTGGAAATTTCCACTTTGACCAATTCAATCTGACCTCCGTATGCCTGAACGGCAGGTGTTTCAGGCAGGGTTTCCAAGCTGTAGTCGCCTCCTTTGACATAGATATCGGGCTTGAGTGTTTCAATTAAGCCAGTGGCTGTCAATGAGTCGAAGATTACCACTCCATCCACGGGCTTAAGGGCGGCGAGAACTTCAGCCCGCTGCTGCTCAGGCACGATAGGTCGGGGAGGCAATCCCTGCTGATGGGGCTTGATTGCACGGACGGACTGATCACTATTTAACCCCACGACGAGCGATCGCCCCAAGGACTTTGCTACTTGTAAATATCGAACATGACCTGTATGGAGTAAATCAAAGCACCCGTTAGTAAACACTAGCGGTCGCCATCGGCTAGGATCTGCCGCGATCGCTTGACTTAATTCATTTAGTGTATAAACGCCTGAAATCATAGGTAATGAGAGTTTTGAGCGATATGTTTTGAGTTTTGAGTTATCAGAAAATTTTTAATTTAAAATTCAGAGGCGATCGACTCTTGTCTCTACAACTTAAAAATTGATTACCAATTACCCATGACTGCTTCATCTCTCACGGATCTTCATGGGTGGGAGGTCGGTATCCGTGTTCAAAGGCAAATCGAACTAGTTGAGAGCGATTCTCTAGTTCCAGCTTACTGAGGATGTTACTAAGATGGGTCTGAACGGTGCGCGGACTGATAAACAAGCGATCGCTAATTTGTTTATTGGTAAATCCCTGAATCACCTCCCAAAAAACTCTTTGCTCTGCGGGTGTTAACGGAAGTGGCTCGCAGGTGGCAGAACCCAGCGCTCCGATTGCTGTCGCTGCGGTGGAACTGGTTGCCATCTGCTGCATCAACCGTACCATTTCCGCATGGATGCGGCGCGATCGCTCTAGCTGAGCTTCAATTTTTGCGACTAATTCCCTGGGATCGAAGGGTTTAGTCAGATAATCATCTGCCCCAATCGTATGACCTTGAATTCGGTCTTCTAGCTCTCCTTTGCCTGACAAAAAGATAAACGGTACCAATTGCCCGATAGGAGTTGTTCGCAGGCGTCGGCAGAATTCCAAACCGTCCATCTCCGGCATCATCACATCGCTGACCACCAAATCCGGTGGAGCTTGTTCAAAAGCGCTTAGTGCCTCCATACCAGAACTTACATCCTGAACCAGATACCCCTGGTTTTGCAGGTAGCGTGTCAAGACAGTTCGCAGGGTTCTATCATCATCAACGAGCAAAATTTTTTTCATCGTTACTCTAGAAGAGCGCCTTTCAGGGGCCATATCAGCCTAGGTCTGCAAACTGAATTCATCCCGCTTTGATGTAAGTTGAGGTTTTTGTGAAAAGGGCAGAGGCGGCTTGTGCAGCATATCTCTTTTTTATATCAGCTTGACGTTATCTGGCAGCGTCAAGAGTTTCTCAGCCAGTATTGGTGAGATTGAAGGACTCAAAACCAGCGATCGCCCTCAGTCTACTTTATTATCAGCCTAAAGGATCAGCATAAAGGCTGATGACAGAATGCGCTTAAGATTATTCAAAAAATTAGCCGTTCGACCCATTCTCGTAGAGCCTCTTGGCTAAATAGATGCCAAAGTTTTGATTTGAAGCGCTGATTCCTTCATCCCAGTCACACTTCTAGAGACTACTATTAGGTCTGTAATCCTTTTTTGCGCTCCTTGGTGCCTGGTTTAAACTTCTGACAACGTCCCCTTCTTAGAAACGCGATTAATCTCGTCTCCACCATCCAAAATCCAAAATGAGGTAACAGCCTCCTAGCAGCCCTGCCTCAGCTTGGATGATTTGCGAACATCATGGCAATCAAACCGCCTAAACTGCAAAAAAGCTTAACCGAAACTTTTGCGAATCAGCCGATTTGGTAGTCTTCCTGTCAAAATATTGTCTGGCTAGACTAGATCCAAAAAAAGTGCAATATGTACGAAAAAATCACTCCTCCTGACATGGGCGAACGTATCATCTTCAAAGATGGCGAACCCGTTGTTCCAGACAACCCGATCGTTCCTTTCATTCGCGGAGACGGCACGGGCATCGACCTCTGGCCCGCCGCCCAGAAGGTCTTTGATGCCGCTGTCCAAGCTGCTTATGGTGGCAAGCGAACAATCAGCTGGTTCAAAATCTACGCCGGGGATGAAGCCTGTGAGAAGTACGGCACCTACCAATATTTGCCCCAAGATACCCTAGACGTAATTAAAGAATACGGTATTGCCATCAAAGGGCCGCTAACAACCCCGATTGGGGGCGGCATCCGGTCGCTGAATGTGGCACTGCGTCAGATTTTTGACCTTTACTCCTGTGTCCGCCCCTGCAAGTATTACCCAGGCACCCCCTCTCCCCACAAAAGCCCGGAGAAACTCGATGTCATCATCTATCGAGAAAATACAGAAGACATCTACCTGGGAATTGAGTGGCGTCAAGGCAGCGAAATTGGCAACAAATTGATTGACATCCTCAATAATGAGCTAATTCCAGCTACGCCAGAACACGGCAAAAAGCAAATTCCCCTAGACTCTGGAATCGGCATCAAGCCAATTAGTAAGACGGGTTCCCAGCGCCTAGTGCGCCGTGCGATCAAGAATGCCCTGCGCCTACCCAAGCATAAACAGATGGTGACGCTGGTGCATAAGGGCAACATCATGAAGTACACCGAAGGCGCTTTCCGCGATTGGGGTTACGAAGTAGCGAGCGCTGAGTTTCGCGCTGAGTGCGTTACAGAACGAGAATCATGGATTCTGGACAACAAAGCCCGTAATCCAGAGATTACCTTGGAAGAAAACGCCCGTCAGATTGAGCCTGGGTACGACGCCTTGACGGCAGAGAAAAAAGCCCAAATCACTCGTGAAGTGGAAGATGTTCTCAATGCCATCTGGGAAACCCACGGCAACGGTCAGTGGAAAGACAAGGTGATGGTGAACGATCGAATTGCTGACAGCATTTTCCAACAGATTCAGACTCGACCGGATGAATATTCCATCCTCGCTACGATGAACCTGAATGGTGATTATTTGTCAGATGCAGCGGCAGCGATTGTCGGTGGGCTGGGGATGGGGCCAGGAGCCAATATTGGCGATCGATGCGCCATCTTTGAAGCGACTCACGGCACCGCACCGAAGCACGCTGGACTCGATCGGGTAAACCCCGGGTCGGTCATTTTGTCAGGCGTGATGATGTTGGAATTTATGGGCTGGCAGGAGGCAGCTGACTTGATTAAGCATGGCCTCGGTCAGGCGATCTCTAACGGCGAAGTGACCTATGATTTGGCTCGACTCATGGAACCGCCGGTGGAGCCTCTGAAATGCTCAGAATTTGCCTCCGCCATCATCCAATACTTCCAAAGTAATTAGTCAATAGCGATTAGCAATTAGCGAGCAACCCACAGCTAATTGCTAACAGCTATGGATTTGAGAAAGTATTAATCTGACCCCCACCAATGTAGCGTCCTGGAACGCGACGAGGAGCTGTAAAGTTAGGCTGGTTCAACTGACCCGGTTGCGCTCCGGAATTACCAAGATTGGAGCCAAAACCAGAGTTGCTGTTGAAGCCGCTTCTTTGAGTGTTCGCTCCAGATGGGTACTGCCCATAATTACTGGTCGTTATCGGTGCCACTGGCGGTGCTATCTGTGGTGTTACGGGGACAGCAGGTGCTACAACGGGAGGAACCGCCTGGGGTTGGGTTAAATAGGTGTAAGAATTCGGGGTGGAGGAACCCTGAGTAGCGTTGCTAGTCGTGGGTAAGGGAGTGCTATAGCCTGTAGTGTTCGCTAGGGCACTTGCTGGCGGTGGTGCCATTTGCCCAGTGGATGTGGAATTGGGAAGCTTTTGTTGAGACGTATTTCCCGATGGCGATGCGTTTACTGCTTGGTTTGCCGAATTTTGATTCAACGCTTGTTGCAGGGAGTTGACTGGCAGGACGTTTTGGTTCTGGTTAGTTAAATTGGGCACGCCAAAGCCCAGATTCGGAGTGGAGGTTGCTGTTGTAGTAGGATTTACCGCCTGTTGGTTCGTGGGTGTCAATCCCAAAAATGCCCCTGTATTGGGCTGGGGGCCAACATTTAATCCAGTATTTAATAAATCTTGTGCTGATGTCAGAAAAGGATTGTTCGAGTTTTGCGGAGCTTTGGGGATTCCTGCGATCGCTTGAGGCTGCGCGGTCGATTCTGTATTAGAAGCAGTCGCCGGGTTGCGAGTCAGTTGCTCAAATAAACCTTCTTGCTGGGTGGGATCTTGAGCTTTTTCCTTTCCCTTCTTGCCAGCGCCTTGATTAGTGCCGCGATTAAATTCCTGCATGAGCGCGGGCAAGTTATCGATATCAGCGCCAATCACACTGCTTTCTTGAGAAAGGTTTGGGTCATCTGAGGGATTCTCTGCGGAATCAACTTGCCCACTCTCCGTTTCTCCATCTAAAAGGCTGTTAAGCCATTCTGGGTGTACCCAGTACTCCCATACCCCTATCACCATCATCACCAGTGCGATCGCCGATCCCCAAAACGCAGGGCGCGCGAATGTCCGTAACCGTGCTTTGAGATAGCGGATGGAGGCAGGGACTTGTTTGGAGGATGACATAAGCTGTAGTGCAGCTCGACTTGCACAAGGGATTGTAAGTCGATTTTATACGCTATTGCCTTGAACAGGAACTGTCTTAATATACAGTTTGTTAAAAGATTTCTTTCATTTTTGTAAAATTTTAGCCAAGCTTTTAGTTTACTAAAGTTTAAATTTAGGAAGTTAGAAAGGTTGCGATCGCTCGACGAGCATTAGTTACTAGAAACCGAAAAACACTCACTGAGGGGCAGGGAACAGATATGCCTCTACCAAGAACGGGTGGGTTTATAGATATGCTTAGGCCATGTGCAACTTTTTCTCTCCCCAACGAATTAGGGAGAGAAAACAGTAATTTGCACAGTGCGTTACGCTTCGCTATCGCTCAATATCTTGAGCGAGAACCGTCCCTACACGACTGACGATGACACTACCTTAAAGTTTAGCGGGCAGCTCGAAGCAGGAACCACGCCCCTGCTCCCAATCCAAACAGATTCGGTAACCAAGCAGCAATTACGGGAGAGAGGAAGTTACTTAGTCCCAGAGCATCACCAACGGACATTAACAAATAGTAAGCAAAAATGACGATCACGCTAATCCCAAAACCCGTCGCTTTACTGGTGCGAGTCGGTCTATTGGCTAAAGCGGCACCCACAATACCAAAAACGACACAAGCAAACGGTAAAGCTATTTTTTGGTGAATGCGGATCAGAAGCTTGCGAATTTTTTGTTGATTGCCACTGAGGCGTTCTAATTTCAGACGTTCTCTGGCTTGTGCAAGATTCATTTCGCCGTAGTCGCGCCCAGAATTTGCCAAATCTAGGGCGGTACGAGGCAGCTGCAATTGTTGGTGTTCAAACTTCAAAATATTGCGGTAGGAAGCATCGGGAGAGATTAAATAAATCGTGCCTTTGAAAAAATCCCAGGTGTTTTGTCCTGGATTCCAAGCGGCAGATTGTGAAGTAACAATTTGATTGAGACCCTCCTGAGACCAATCTAAAATTGTCAATCCCTCCATCTTCTGACCGTCAAATTTTTCTGCATAGAACAGGCGTTTTAACACTTGTTCTCTGTTGCCATTGGGTAGCTTAACTTTCGTATATTCTGGATAAAAAATATTGCGTTCTTGGAAAGATGGCTTTTCTTTATTTAGAGCTTTATCTAGACTAACTTTGGCTTGATAGTTCGCCGCGGGTACTACATACTCATTAAACGTAAAGGCGATGCCGGTCACAACAAAACTCAGGACGATCGCTGGTAGCACCAATCGATAAATACTCACCCCGCAGCTACGCAGGGCAACCAACTCACTGTCAGCGGAGAGACGACTATAGGTTAATAAGGCAGCCAGTAGCACTGAGGCGGGAAAGGCATACGCCATAAACTGTGGCAGACTTAACAGCAGGACTTTCAATACGAGCGATGCGGGTAGACCTACATCCACAGTCCTTCTCATCAGGTCAAATAAACTGCCAATCGTTACCCCGATGGAAGAAAAGAATCCCATGCCAAATAGGAAAGGCGCGACCAGCTCGGTGCCAATATAGCGATCCATCACCGAGACTGTCGAAATCAGGGGGGAGAGCGGATTGAAAGATTTGGTCATTGGTCAAGGATCGATGGGTAGGTAACGGGTAATGGGTAATGGGTAATGGGTAATTGGAGGAAAGTTTTAAGGAGTAGACTTACAGTTATCGCGTCTGAAATTTTGAATTCAAAACTCTCTTGTGCTTTCAAAATTCAATGCTTCTTACTGATGACTCTTGTGATTACCAATTCCCGATTACCGATTACCCAAGGCTATCTTTGGAAGTCATCTCCTAAGTAGTACTGTCGCACTAAGGGGTTATTGTAGAGTTCTTCTGAATTGCCAGAGGCGAGGATTTGTCCGTCGCGCATAATGTAGGCTCGATCGGTGATGGCGAGGGTTTCGCGGACGTTGTGATCGGTGATCAAGATGCCCATGTAGCGATCGCGCAGTCCGGCAATAATTTTTTGAATCTCCGATACGGCAATCGGATCGACACCGGCAAACGGCTCATCCAATAGCAAAAATTTTGGCCCTTCTCGCCCCGACGCTAAGGATCTCGCCAACTCGGTGCGCCGACGTTCTCCTCCAGATACCCGAATCCCCAGCGTATTTGCAACTTTTTCTAGCCGAAACTCTTGCAGCAAACCATTTAGACGGTTTTGCCACTCGCGACGAGGCACGCCTGTTTGTTCCAGCACCAAGAGGATATTGTCTTGGACAGTGAGGTTGCGGAAAATACTGGCTTCCTGAGCAAGATAGCCAATGCCTAAATGCGCTCGTTTGTGGATGGGTAAGGTGGTGATGTCCTGGTCATTCAGCCAAACCGTACCTTGATCGGGTTTTTCCAAGCCAGTTGCAATGTAAAAGGTCGTCGTTTTCCCAGCACCGTTAGGGCCGAGTAGTCCCACGACTTCTCCTTGCGCCACTGAAAGGTTGACGCGATTGACGATCGCACGTTTGCCGTAAGACTTGTGAATATTCTCCAGTACGATTTTCATTGAGAACTAGCTAATTGTTCATTGCTAATGGCTAACTGCTAATTATTAAAAGCCATTAGCGATTAGCCATTCGCGATTCGCGATTAGCCATGTGACAAATGGCTAGCGGCTATTCGGCGTTTTGAAGGCTGGTTTAGGATTGACGGCGGGAGCTGGTGGCGCTACGGGTGTAGTTGGAGAATTTGGATCGGCGACCAGATAAACTGATTCTACCTGCCGATTGGACTGAGGCAGGGCAACAAAGCGTCCTTCATCGATCAGATAGGTGATTGTCTCGCCTCGGAGACTATTGCCTTGTTGCAGGACGTAGACGTTCCCACTCAGAACGATGCGGCGTTCTTTGCTGAAATACTGAGCTTGGGCAGCAGTTGCCTGGATCTGCCGCGAGGGGTAATACATTTGCACGTTGCCACGAGCTGTTACTACACCTGTTTTCGAGTTGGCTTCTTGCACATCAGAACGGACGGTGAGGGCGCGTCCGTCATCGGCGGTTTGGGCTTGGGCGGTTTGGATTTGGGTGGGGATAGCGATCGCTCCTGCTAGGACAGCTGGAAGCATCAGCACTAATCCCAGGCGACGCATTAGACTTTGATTAAATTGAAATGAGGACATCATGGGTCTTGCGGAGACATCAAAGACGGTGATCGGCTCTTGTGCCTAGTTTACTCTTTCTAAAGGCTCGATCCAGAACAAATCCAGCGATAACTAGGCACAACAATCCCGACGTTTCTGAGTATTGAGAAGTTTCTAAGCCTCTACTCGCACTATTTTCGGTAACTGTGAAGCATTCTCGTTTTGTTGCATCTGTTCTACAAAATCAACCACGTTTTCTGCTCCAGCTTGTTGCAGTGCCGTCAACAGTTCGGCACTCTGTTCCCGCAGTTCGGTGACATCAATTCCACTGTAAGCAGGTTCGTATGCCTCCAAGCGGCGCATTCCCTCTCCCAGTAAAATAACTGCACCGCGCCAGTTAAGGTTGCCTAGGTGATAACATCCAACGGCAATTTGCAGCACTCCCTGATAAAACCTTTTTTCCGGCTCGCTGGCTTCCATCCACAGAGCCTCTAAGGTGTCGTGGCAGGCGTAAAATTCATGCTGATTAAACTCTTCGATCCCTTGCCAAAATTCAGATGGGATTTCTTCAGTCATTAGTCGGGAACTATATTAATAATTTCATTACTCTGCCGTTTTCGGTTCCCTACCGTCAAGCACCTTCCCTCGTGGTTATGGTTGTGTTCAGGCATCACCACACTTAATAGCTCCAGACGCAGATGCCTATGTTTAGCTGCTTCGCGCGTGGGTGATGGAAAGCCTCCAAAACAAGCGATCGCTTTAAATTTTTAACGGATAGAAAAACTGCTCTGAAATATCTTTATTCAAGTTTAAATAAAGTTTAATATAAATTCATTTAATTTTTTTAATTCTATTGATCAAAATCACATTTTGGGTGGCTTTTTTTAATGGCTTAGCTTGCGATCGCTACTTATTTTTAAAATTCCAATCTTACTTAATTGTTATAATGGTTTATCAGCCCAGGCAAACCAATAAAAAGTGGATTTTAGGGGATAGTTTTTTCCTGATTTATCCAACCAAGCGGAATTTAAAAAATTCTTTCAGCACGCGGGAGGCTTTATTTTGAAGACTTTCTAGGACGTGTGGCTGTTACCGACATGATAAGTTTGATGCTTCAGCTAATCGCTAATCGATAATTGGTAGTTAGGCTAAAAAACATTTATAAGTAGCAACTTTTCAATTAGCGATTAGCTAGAGCAAATCGTTACATACTATCGCGTACGGCTTTAATTTCTTCAAGAGAGATTTCCTGCATCTCACCCCGAAACTCGTTATCTTCTGTCAGAAATAACATGCAGTGGCACTCTTTTCGCTCTCGCATCGGTACGCAAGGACAATTCCAGAAAGTTGCATGTACCTCTGCTTCTTTATCTTCGTAGTGACGACAGGGACACAAAGGGGCACCCAGATCATCTTTATGCTTGGCGAGTCCTTCAATCACTACGGCTGTTACGGAAGGATCGACGCAGAAGTAGGTGCCAGTACGCTTGGCGTAAGTTTCGGAGAAATGGCGCATCGCCTCTAGACTTTTTTCGCTGGATTTTGTTTCAGTTTCTGATGGGTTCATAATATGAGATGACGCGAGATCGACAGGTGTTTATGCATTGTATCTTAAGCCTTTTCCTCAAGGGGATTGGCTGGGATCGATGCAATCGGACAAGCCTACTTCAGAGGGGATTGTAGCTGAAGTTGTAGCGGCTGATCGGTATTGATGACAATTCCAGGGGAATTGCGATTCACAGGCATTGCAGGCTCAGTTAAAGACTCCGGCATCCAGATCATCCAACGGCTACCGGGGGGTAAAGAGCTTAGAGTAACATGATTGGGAGTCAGCCAGATTAAGGGAAGCGTCGGTGGATCTCCAGCACGGGCATCTTCTCCGGCGTAGGTTGCGGCTAGAGTTTCTAAAACCACGCGATGACCTTGCACTAAACCTGTGAAGGCTGTCCAAAGTTTTACACTTAACTGACGCCCACTGGCATAGAAGTACAGGGATGCTGCCGCAATGACTGCTTGCTCAAAATGCTCTGGATTCCAACTGGTGGCGCTATCGAGGCAGATAATTACTTCTTGTCCACCTGTAAAGACTTCTAGTTCGCGTACCTGGAATTCACCGTAACGGGCGCTGGTTCGCCAGTGGATTAAACGAGTGGGATCTCCGACTCGATAGGGACGAAGCGATCGCGTGACTCCTTCTGTTGCAGCTTGAGAACGGCGATCTAAACTCAGAAACAGGGGGCTTTTTTCTTGCCCAATTTCATCCACCATCGGGCAGTTGGTGAGGGGTAAAACGGTGGGATAAACAAATGCCGTAGCGGCAACTTCACGCTGGCGGCGACACCAGAATAATCCCACAGGGGCGGCAGTTCTCAGTTGTACGGTGTTCCACCGATAAACCCCGCGTTTTTGCGTGGGTAGGTAGTAAACCCAGTGGTGAACGCTATGAGGAGAAATCGTTTCAATTGCCGTTTGTACGGGTTGTCCCAATACAAAGGGAAGAACGTCCCGGACTAAAAGTAAGGTTTTGGGATGGTTAACCGGATTTTCAATTTCTAATTCAATGGTTAAATCGTCGCCGACGCTGACGGGCTGGATAGGGCGTCGGGTGACTTGAAGATGACGAAGCGATCGCACGGATAGGAAGCTTGCAATTCCGAGTAGCGCAAAGCTGAGGCCACTAATAACATACAGCCACCCCGCCATTGTGTTCGTGGCAGCTCCAAAAAAACAGACGGCGATGATTCCCAATATCCACCCAGCGTAGGCTGGCGTTACCCACCGAGTTTCCAGCCAGTCTGCTATCCGATTACCGATATTCATAAACAGCGCTGCCCAGTCTAGAGTCTATCTATCCCAGCACCTTAACAAAATTCTGATTACAAATAAATAAGAGATTTTACACCTGTCTGGTAATTTTTTAGAATTAAGGACATTCACGGTTGACTTAAAGAAAATTTTTAAAGGCAAGATCCATTAAACTGTGGTTTTACCGATGCTGCCGGACCCAGTAAGTACCCAGGGGGAAAAAAATGACCAAAGCCAATGATGCTGAAGCGACTCGCGCACAAGCTCCTTCACGCATGCCACCACCACTACCGCCACCACCCGTTCCTCCGCAGATGCAGCCAGGGCGACCCCCAGAAGTTAACAGCGCGACTTCCATCAAACAGATGGTGAAAGATGCGTATGCTCAAAAAGCCTCGGACATCCATATTCGAGTGGGGCAAGTTCCCAGATATCGGATTCGAGGTCAGATGGTAGAGGCTGAGGGTCAGCTCAAGGTAACACCTGAAATTTTTGAGCAAAACCTTGCTGAGATCCTGACTCCTGCTCAGCGAAAGCAGTTTGCAGAAAACAAGGAACTGGATACGGCAATTTTCTACCCAGGTTTCGTGCGCTGTCGGGTGAATTGTTTTGAATCCCTGATGGGCGGAGCAATGGTTCTGCGTTTGATCAGCCTAGAGATCCCTTCGCTTGATAGTTTAGGCTTACCGCAAGTCCTCAAGGATATTGTAAGCAAACCGCAAGGATTGATTTTGGTGACAGGTCCCACGGGATCGGGAAAATCAACGACCTTAGCGGCGATGATTCGTCATCTGAATGAGACGACGAATAAGCACATTGTCACGATTGAAGACCCGATTGAATTCGTCCACCCTTCCCAAAAGTGCTTGGTTAGCCAACGGGAAGTGGGTTTGCATACCAATGAGTTTCACGCGGCACTGCGGTCAGTTCTGCGGGAAGATCCAGATGTGATTCTGATTGGGGAAATGCGCGATCGCATTACCGTTAATACCGCGCTGCAAGCTGCCCAAACAGGTCACTTAGTTTTAGGCACTCTGCACACCCGCAACGCCATCAACGCGGTTAACCGCTTGTTGAACTTGTACAACGCCGATGAACAGCCAGCCATGCGAATTCAAATCACCGATTCCTTGGTGGCAGTGATTGCACAACTGCTGCTGCCAACCACGGATAGTCGTCGCACGGCAGTCCATGACATCTTGATCAATACCCCGGCGATGCAAGATTACTTGCTCAAGGGTGACGATGAGGAAGCTTATCGATTGATGCTAGATGACACGTTCGATGGAATGCAGGTGATGAATCAGGCGCTTTACGACCAAATGCTAGAGGGTCGGATTACTCTAGAGGCGGCATTGAGTGCTTCCCCAGATCCCAACGATCTGGATCGCCGTATCCGCACAGGTGGAATTGACGCTTCTAGTTCGACTCGTACCTGGATGTAAGCTGGGTTTTACAGGAAAGTTAGAGCGATCGCATTTCGGATGTCATCTAGAGCGGTTTGCAGTTGGGTGAAATCTATTGCATTTCTAACGTTTGTTAGGGGCAGGGCATTGCCCTGTTCCTACTCCCCTACTGATGTATGGCAGTGTATGCCATCGGAACGATAAAGGCGATAAGGAATGCGCGATCGCTCTAAAAAAAAGCCCGCCATCGCGGGCTTTTTTCGTGTAGCTCCCAGGCTTCAACCTGGGGCTATTGTTGTCGAATCATTTACCGCTTCGCCAACTTCTTCGTCACCTTCCGCAGCCGAATTGACTTGGGAGTAACTTCCACCAATTCATCTGAACCGATGTATTCCAAGGCACGCTCCAAGCTCATATCGATTGGTGCTTGTAACTGCACTAATTCATCACCGCCAGAAGCACGGTGGTTCGTCAGCTGCTTCGCCTTGCAGACATTCAGTTCCAAATCTTGAGAGCGGTTGTGTTCCCCGACAATCATGCCTTTGTAAACTTTGGTGCCCGGAGTGATAAAGAATGCACCCCGATCCTCAGCATTCTTCATCGCGTAGAAGGTAGCAACGCCTTCTTCAAATGAAATTAAGACACCGTTGCGGCGAGTTTCCATATCGCTGGTGATGGGGCGATAGTCTAGGAAACTGTGGTTCATAATCCCTTCGCCACGGGTGAGGCGCATGAATTCACCCCGGAAGCCGATTAAACCACGGGCGGGAATTACAAATTCTAGTTGAGTGCGACCCGTGGCACTCATCTGCATATCTTGCATTTCGCCCTTGCGCTGCCCCAAACGTTCGATACAGCCACCACTCGCTTCTTGCGGGACATCCAGCACCAAACATTCGTAAGGTTCGCAGGGTTGACCGCTGACTTCGCGGAAAATCACTTGCGGCTGGGAAACTTGAAATTCATAGCCTTCCCGACGCATGGTTTCAATCAAGATGCCGAGGTGAAGTTCGCCTCGACCGGAAACGAGTAATTTATCGGGAGAGTCGGTATCTTCAATCCGCAGGGCGACGTTCGTTTCAAGTTCGCGGAACAGGCGATCGCGTACTTGCCGTGATGTCACCATCGTCCCTTCCTGTCCGGCAAAGGGCGAATCGTTCACCGAGAAGGTCATTTGCAAGGTAGGCTCATCTACCTTAATCAGCGGCAAAGCTTGCGGTTCGTTCGGACAAGTAATTGTCTCGCCAATATTTGCATCGGCAAAACCAGCCACCGCCACAATATTTCCCGCGGAGGCTTCTTCCAAATCAATTCGCTTTAAGCCTTCAAAACCCATCAACTTGGAGATTTTACCTTTCACAATGGCGCTGGTTTCCGTCACCAAAGCCACTTGTTGCCCCATCCGGATTGTGCCGTTATGGATTTTTCCAATCACAATCCGACCCAGATATTCAGAATAATCCAGGGTTGTCACTTGCAGTTGTAGAGGCTTATTCGGATCGCCTACAGGTGGCGCGACATGGTGCAGAATTGCCTCAAACATGGGCTGCATATCCATGTTGTCGGATTCCAGGTCATTTTTGGCATAACCATTGATACCGGAGGCAAACAGATAAGGGAAATCGCACTGATCGTCATCGGCACCCAATTCCAAAAACAGATCCAAGACTTTATCAATTGAGCCGTGGGGATCGGCTTGAGGACGGTCGATTTTATTAACGACAACGATCGGGCGCAGTCCCTTTTCTAAAGCTTTTTTCAGCACAAATCGCGTTTGGGGCATGGGGCCTTCATTGGCATCTACAATCAAGATGCAGCCATCCACCATACCTAACACCCGCTCGACTTCACCACCAAAATCGGCGTGTCCGGGAGTATCAATAATATTGATCAGGGTTTCTTTATATCTGACGGCGGTATTTTTCGCCAGAATTGTGATGCCTCGCTCCCGCTCTAGGGCATTGGAATCCATGACGCAATCAGGAACGTCTTCGCCTTCGCGGAAGATGCCAGATTGCCGGAGGAGGGCATCAACGAGGGTTGTTTTGCCGTGATCGACGTGGGCAATGATTGCGACGTTACGAATAGGGAGCGTCATAGAAGCGTGCCAGAGAGGGTGTTGAGATTGAAATAGATGTCTCTTGGCTTATTAACAGAATTTGGGATTTAACATAAATCCTGTAAAGAAGCCTTAACAATTCTAGCCTAATCGCCCGAAACATGGCGCTAGTTTTATGCATCCCCCATCCTTCATTTTTGTTTTGCCTTTCCGGTGCCAGTGCGCGTGAGGCACAGGCATCACAGACACTATTTGACGCAATGATTGCAGTAGCCGTGTGAAACGAATCACTGCCAAGAAATGCGATCGCCCTTAGCCTAACTGAAGACGAGAATTGGCGAGGAAAATCTTATCACCAAGCACAACATGAGGGAGACTTCATGCCAGATTTCCTGAGAACCCTTTTGGCTTCAGCAGGGTTTATTCCCCACGGACACTGCTATCTATGGAAGCCAGATTTAGTTTGGCTTCATGTTTCGTCAGATGCTTTGATTGCGCTGGCATATTATTCGATTTCATTCATGCTGGTCTATTTCGTCTACAAAAGACGAGATGTGCCTTTTAACTGGATTTTTCTGCTGTTTGGCAGCTTTATCATCGCCTGCGGCACCACTCATCTAATGGAAATCTGGACGCTGTGGCATCCTACTTACTGGCTAGCCGGATGGATCAAAGCGTTTACTGCAATTGTCTCCCTCGGTACGGCGGTGCTGCTGTCAGAATTGATCCCTAAAGCGCTGGTTCTCCCTAGTCCAGCAGAATTAGAAGCGGTAAACCTGGCACTGAGAAACGAAATACTAGAGCGTCAGCAAGTGGAGGAAGCGCTACGCGAAAGTGAAAGACGGTTCCGCGCCATTTTTAACCAAACATTTCAATTCATTGGATTACTAAAACCGGATGGCACTGTCTTAGAGATTAATCAAACAGCGCTAGAGTTCGTTGGAATTAAGGCGGCGGATATAGTCGGTCGTCCATTTTGGGATGAAGTTTGGAACCTACCCACCGAATTCCTGAATCAGTGGAAAGCAGCGATTACCGAAGCAGCAAACGGTAACTTTGTTCGTTTTGAAGGGAATCTGCCCACTCCTCAAGGCACAATGTTTGTTGATGCCTCGCTCAAACCTGTGAAAGACGAGACAGGACAAGTGGTGCTATTAATTCCAGAAGGTCGGGAAATTACCGAGCGCAAACGGGCAGAAGAAGCATTACAGCGAGCTTACGAGCAACTAGAAATTCGGGTTCGGGAACGAACGGCAGAATTAATAACCATAAACGCATCGTTAGAAGCTGAAATTGCTGAGCGTAAACAGGCGCAAGCAGCACTACACCAACGAGAACAAGAACTCAAAGCACTAATCGAAAATACTCCAGATATCATTGCCCGGTTCGATCGAGATTTACGTCATATCTATGTCAACTCAGCAATAGAACTGGCAACAGGAGTACCGTCTGAGGTATTTATCGGCAAAACGAATCGCGAATTAGGAATGTCTGAGGATCTCGTCTCCCAATGGGAAAGCATTTTCCGCCAAGTTTTTGAAACGGGTCAAGAGAATGTTGTTGAATTTCAGTTTCCGACACCGAATGGTCTGAAATATTATCAATCTCGCCTGGTTGCAGAATTTACCGAAGACGGTTTAATCAATTCTGTACTGGGTATCTCCCGGGACATTACTGGACTGAAGCAGGTGGAAGAAGCGTTGCGGAACAGCGAGCAACGATTCCGTGCCACTTTCAATCAAGCTGCTGTCGGGATTGCAGAGGTAGAAAGGAATGGACAATGGCGACTAGTGAACCAAAAGCTTTGCGATATTACTGGTTACACTCGTGAGGAACTTTTAGAACGAACTTTCCAAGATATTACTCACCCCGATGACCTCAATACTGACCTCGAAAATGTTGGTCGAATGTTAGCTGGTGAGATTTCAACATACTCAATGGAAAAGCGCTACATCCGCAAAGACACCTCCCCAGTCTGGATTAATCTGACTGGATCGGTTGTGCGTAATTGTGCAGGCGAACTCAGGTACTTTATTGCCATTGTTGAAGACATTAGCGATCGCAAACGATTCCAGCAGGAAATTACACAACTCAATCAAGACTTGGAACGCCGGGTGGTCGAACGGACTGCACAACTCGAAGCCGCCAATCGGGAACTGGAAGCTTTTTCTTATTCGGTGTCCCATGATTTACGTGCGCCACTGCGGAGTGTTGATGGGTTTAGTCAGGCGCTTTTGGAGCGCTACGCTGACACGCTGGATGAGAAAGGCAAACACTACCTGCATCGGATTCGTGCAGGCAGCCAGCGCATGGGAGAACTCATTGATGACCTGCTGGAGCTTTCGCGGGTGACACGCACCGAGATGCGTACCACGGAAGTTGATTTAAGCGCGATCGCTTCTGAGATTGTCATTGAACTAAGACAGTCGCAACCGGAACGACCCGTTGAAGTTGCGATCGCTCCAGGCATTGTTGCACAAGGGGATGCGCGGCTTCTACGAATAATTCTGGAAAATCTACTTCATAACGCCTGGAAATTTACGTCAAATCGCTCATATGCTTGTATTGAATTTGGCATCACACTAAAGATAGATTCTCAACCTGCTTATTTTGTACGTGACAATGGCGCTGGCTTTGACATGGCTTATGCCAACAAATTGTTTGGAGCCTTTCAGCGCCTACACTCAATGACTGAGTTCCCCGGAACTGGCATTGGACTGGCAACTGTCCAGCGAATCGTTCACCGCCACGGTGGTCGAGTATGGGCCGAAAGCGCAGTAGAACAAGGTGCAACTTTTTATTTCACGCTCTAAGGCGGGCAGAATTTAAACTTAGCTTCTAAACGGAAAATAAATTGAATAACCGACACATCCTATTGGTGGAAGATAATCCTGACGATGAAGAGCTTACCTTACTTGCTTTGGATCAAAGCGGTATTCCATACAATGTTGTAGTAGCCCGCGATGGAGTAGAGGCACTCGATTATCTGTTTGGTACGGGTAGGTACACTGACAGGGACATTAACAGACTACCCGCAGTCGTTCTACTAGATATAAAAATGCCCAGAATTGATGGTTTAGAAGTGTTGCAACGACTGCGTGCCAACGACCTGACAAAACTCTTGCCAGTCGTCATTCTCACGACATCAACAGAGGAGCAAGACCGACTCAACGGCTATAGCTTCGGTTGTAACAGTTACATTCGCAAACCTGTAGATTATGTACAATTTATGACAGCAGTAAAGCAGTTGGGAATGTATTGGCTGCTTTTCAATGAAGCCCCGCCGTTACTAGGAATATGATGAATCAACCGCTGCGAGTTCTCATCGTTGAAGATTTAGAAGATGATGCTGAATTACTGCTCAACGAACTAGAGCGCGGTGGTTACGAGCCGATTTACGAGCGGGTAGATACAGCTGCTGCCATGAATACAGCACTAGATAAACAACATTGGGATATTGTCATATCAGACTACTCAATGCCCACTTTTAGCGCTCCTGCTGCTTTAACTTTGTTGAAAGACAAAGGGCTAGATTCACCATTCATTATTGTTTCCGGCAACATTGGAGAGGATGTCGCAGTCGCTGCGATGAAAGCTGGAGCCTCTGACTACTTGATGAAAGGCAACCTGGCGCGATTAATTCCCGCAGTTGAACGCGAGTTGCGCGAAGCCGTTGAGCGGCGCAAACGGCGCGAAGCAGAACAAGCTTTACGGGAAAATGATGAACGCTTCCGCTTACTGATCGAAAATGCCTTAGACATTATCGCTGTTCTAGATACTGATGGCACTATTTATTACACAAGTCCATCCGTTGAGAAAGTTTTAGGTTACAAACCGGAAGAGCTAGTTAGCAAAAAACTCTATAATTTTATTCATCCTGAAGACGTAACTGAGGTGATTGATACTCTCAATCAAGCAGTTAAAAAAACCGATATTACTCTATTTACAGAATTTAAATTTCTACATCAAAATAGCTCTTGGCAAATATTAGAAGCAATTTGCAAAAATTTTATTCCCCAGTCAGGAATTCCTAGAGTTGTTGTCAACTGCCGGGACATTACGGAACGGAAGCGGACAGAAGAAGTTCGGATTGCTTTGGAAAAAGAAAAAGAACTGAATGAAGGGAAATTTTACTTTGTTTCAATGATGGCCCATGAGTTTCGCAATCCCCTCAACACGATCCTCATGTCTGCCGAACTCCTTGAACATTACAACTATAAAGCTACTGAAGAGCAAAAAGCTTTATATTTCAATCGCATTCGCTCGGCTGCCAAACATATGACACAGTTATTAGAAGATGTTTTGACAATTAGCCGAGCAGAAATTGGAGAATTAGAGATTAATGTAGAGCCTTTTGATTTAAAACAATTTTGCCACGATTTGATGGAGGAAATTCAGTTTACAACTGGGAAAGAACACACGCTCATCTTTGCCAGTAAATGTAAATGTGCCCAGGTATATATGGATCAAAAACTTCTATGGCATATTCTGACAAATTTGGTCTCGAATGCAATTAAGTATTCACCGCAAGGCGGCACTGTCCAGCTTGAACTTTCTTGTCATGATGGACAGGCAACAATTCAAATTAAAGATGAAGGAATTGGCATTCCTCCAACCGACCAAGAACGACTATTTGAAGTGTTTCACCGAGCCAAAAATGTTGGCAAGATTCCCGGTACAGGGCTGGGATTATCAATTGTTAAAAAATTCGTGGAGTTGCACGGCGGTCAGATTTCCGTCAGTAGTGAAGTTGGGGTAGGCACTACTTTTACTGTGCTGTTGCCATTGAACAGTCAGATGTCTACCGAGGAGTTAGACGATGCGACTGCGTATTTTGCCAATTAAACTGTCATTTATAGCAGTTCTCAACTACCGAGCTTCACGGTAGAGTATCACAGCCATGAAGATTGCTTTTTGCTTAGGCTAAAGCGCGATCGCTTGTATTTGTACTTTAAATATAGTACGCTTGTACTAAGTTAAATTGAATACCTCTTCAGACCGCGCCAAAATCGATACAAGCGCAAGGGAGTCAGAAATAATGGCTTGGAATCCTGGGCAGAAGTTGCAAAACGGCAAGTACACGATTGAAAAAGTGCTAGGACAAGGTGGTTTTGGGATCGCCTATTTGGTTAAAAACAAAAAAGGTAAATTGCTTGTCATCAAAACCCTCAACCACTTTCTGCAACGCCAACACGACTTCGGCAAATTTCAGCAGGATTTTCTGAATGAAGCGGTGCGGTTAGCCAAATTTAATCATCCTCATATCGTCAAAATTGATGAAGTCATTCAAGAGGATGGGCTGTGGTGCATTGTGATGGAATATATTGCGGGAGAAAGTCTAGCCCATCGAGTTTGGCAGAAAGGGGCAATGTGCGAAGCGGAAGCAATGCGCTACATTCAGCAGATAGGTGATGCCCTGATACTGGTTCACAACAATGGTTTGCTGCATCGGGATGTCAAGCCCCTCAACATCATGCTGCGTTGTAAAAATGCCAATGTTGTAGGTTCTGAGATGGAGGGCGTCTTGGAAGCGGTTCTCGTTGACTTTGGCATTGCCCGCGAGTTTACCCCAGATATTACCCAAACGCAGACAGAATTTTGCTCTAGCGGCTTTGCACCGATTGAGCAGTATGACTGGCGATCCAAACGCGGTGCTTACACGGATGTTTATTCTTTAGCTGCAACGCTTTATACCTTATTAACGGCTCAAGTACCTACACCTTCACCGATGAGAGCGTATGGGATGGAACTCACACCACCCAAATGCATTAATTCTCTCCTCGGCGCTCGCGTAAATTACGCTATCGTCAAAGGTATGGCCTTAAAACCAGAAGATCGCCCTCAGTCAGTGCAGGAATGGCTGGCGTTGTTGGGAATCTTACCACCCAGAAATGCTAACCCCAGTCCTCTTGTCCAATTGCAGGAGCGGTTGCGGGAAGCGCAAGAAAATCAATTAGATGGTCGTAATGAGTGGCGGGAGCGATTCCGAAAGGCTCAAGAAGACAGATTACAAGATAATCATAATTGGCGCGATCGCTTGCGAAAAGCTTGTCAAAAGTGACAGATAGAAGATGGCTCCGATAGCCGAATCTTGAAGTTGTCAGTTCAGGATGCGATCGCATCCTGAAACTCATTGCAGCGAATCTAGAACCTCCCCCTCGTTTTTGGGCGCTGACGCCTGGAAGAACGAGAATTTGGATGCGCTGCATCCTCTAGACGGTGGGGAACTTAGAGCGATCGCTTTGGCGTCAGATCCAGGTAAGACTGAGAAGCGAAGACTGCTAGTTTTTGTCCTTTTACCATGTTTTGGGATGAAAGGGCAGCTTTTTATGAGTAAATACCTAATGCAAAAAAAATTCTAAGGACATGGTGAAACCGTCTCACCGAATGATGTTGATGGGTGCCTATATTTTTGCTGGTTTACTGTTTACTAAACCAGCACAGGGATTAGTTTTTCCTCAGCACTTGCCAAAAGCGCTGGTAGTACCAGCAAGCATTTTTCTGAGCACTCAGCCTTATTCACCTTCACGGGTTTTAGAAAATATACCACCCGAATTGCGTCCAGAGCCAACTCTGGACGATTTTAATGCCAATATTTGTCAGGATATTCCGATGGGAGTTGGCGTTCCAGGATTTCAACCAGGAGTACATAATAGCGTTGTCCAACGAATACTTGGCAGTCCCGGCGTAACCACTAGAGGTTACTGGCCGAATACTCGTGCCATGTCCTATCAATTAATCCCAGATCAGGTGAGCCTGGGTTTTTTATTTGATAAAAATTCTGGACTCATACGCCAAACCGAAGCATCTTTTGCCCAACGGGTGAATACCGAGATCGTCCTAGTGACGTTGAATAGTATGTTGGGTTGCAAGCTCAACGACACCATCAAGCAGGGTTTACAACAGGTACAGCAGCGTCAGTCTCCCAAGTTCTTTTTTTCGATAGAGGCTCTTCAGGGAGTGATTGAGCGAGATAAGCGCGATCGCGTTTATATTGGCATTTGGGAAGCAGGCTTACACTAAAGATGAATAATTGGGAATTAGTAATGGGTCATTTGTCATTCGTCAGCAGCCACAAATCAACGACTAATAAGGATCGATCGTTACCCATTACCCAAAATTAAAATGATTCTCTCACAACGCTTTACAGATGCCCTGACCTTTGCCACCGCCTTGCACGCGAACCAAATTCGCAAAGGTTCGGGTGTTCCCTATATTTCTCATTTACTCGGCGTCACCAGTATTGCTTTAGAGCATGGAGCGAATGAAGATGAAGCGATCGCTGCTCTACTCCATGATGCCATCGAAGACCAAGGCGGTGCCGCGACACGAGAAGAAATTCGTCGTCGGTTTGGAGATACGGTGACGGAAATTGTCAACGGTTGTACCGATGCTGACACAACACCCAAACCCCCTTGGCAGGAACGCAAAGAAGCTTATATTGCCCATATCCCGGCTGCTTCAACCTCGGTGCGTCTTGTCTCAGCAGCCGATAAACTCCACAATGCCCGCTCGATTTTGACTGATTATCACATTGTAGGCGAGGCAATTTGGGAACGCTTCCAAGCAGGCAAACAAGGAACCCTTTGGTATTATCGCTCTTTGGTTGGCGCATTTCGCAAAGCCGGTTCATCACCGCTCATTGATGAATTAGAACGGGTCGTTTCAGAACTAGAACATCAGGTAGACAAAGCGACTTAAGCTGCTTGACTGACAAATCTCTTAAAACCCTTGCCAATTCGTGGGGTAGTCCCGTGCGAGAGCGGTATCATTACTTTTACAAGAGGCTAAAATGCTTTTGCCGTGGTTGTTTGGGTTGCCACCCGATCCTTAAGTAAAGACGCCCTAATTCCTGCACCCAACATCTTGACTACAGGAAGATACAGCGAAGGAAGTTACAGGAATTAGCATATTTTCCTTTTATTTGACAAATAATTCAGACAAAAATTATCTATTTTTATAGGTAAAAAGTAAGAATATTAAAATAGAATTTTTTGGTTTTAGGAACCGACGATTCTGGAGACAACTTGCTAGATATGATGCCAGGTCAAATTATGTCATCGTATGAATGTAGATGAAGTTCTAGAAGCCGTAGAAAAAGTTCTGCTTTCTCGGCAACTCAGTCCCGTTGAGCGATTAATCCTGCGTCGCTCTTGGTTAGGAGACGATTATCGTGAAATGGCGCGGGATTCTGCTTACAGTCTCCCCTACCTCAAAGAAGTTGGTTCCCACTTGTGGCAGGCTCTCTCCGCAGCACTCAACCAGAGAGTGACGAAAAAAAATTTGCATTTACTCGTTAACCTGCACCAGCAAAACCGGACAGGTGAACAGCAAAATAGAGCGCAAGAGGTGCAAACAGACACAGAAGTAGAAGATAATTTTTCAGCTTCAGAAACAGAGACTGAGCAAAAATTTCCTGGGGGTCCTGTACCGCTAGATTCTCCTCTCTACATCAATCGTCCCCCGATTGAAGAACTCGCCTACACTGAGATTACCCAACCTGGATGTCTGCTCCGCATTAAAGCACCCAAGCAAATGGGGAAAAGTTCCCTACTTATTCGGATTCTGGCTCGCGCTACAGATGTTGGTTACAAAACTGTCTCTTTAGATTTTCAGGAAGCCGACGAAGCAGTTTTTGCCTCCCTCGATAAATTCCTACGCTGGTTCTGTGCCAATGTCAGCAGACAGTTGAATCTCAATCCCCTAATGGATGAGTTTTGGGATGAGGATATGGGCAGTAAAGTTAGCTGCAAAATCTATTTTGAGGGTTATCTGTTCAAGCAAGTTAACAGTCCTCTGGTGTTGGCTTTGAATGAAGTTAATCGGGTTTTTGAGCATCCCGAAATCGCCTTAGATTTTCTCCCAATGCTGCGATTTTGGCACGAACAAGCACGAGCAGTGGAAGTTTGGCAAAAGCTCAGACTTTTGGTTGTTCATAGTACAGAAATTTATATTCCGCTAAAGCTGAATCAATCCCCCTTCAATGTTGGGATATCCATTAGGTTGCCACAGTTTTCAAGCGAACAAGTGCAGGATTTTGCACAGCGATATGGACTTGATTGGAGCGATAGTATAGAGGCCCAAAATGATACTTCCTGCCGCAACGATTACGCATCTCTACTAATGGCAATGGTGGGCGGACATCCCTATTTGGTAAGCGTAGCGCTTTATCACCTGCGCCGAGGAGCGATGACATTAAAGGAGTTATTGCAAGTGGCTCCTACACCCGCTGGGATTTATAGCGACCATCTACGGAGTCATTTGGTAATGCTCCAAGATGAACCACAGTTAGCATCTGCTTTGCAACAAGTTGTTACTGCTGATGAGAGCGTACAATTAGAAGCGATCGCTGCCTATAAGTTAGAAAGTATGGGATTGATTCAAATGGATGGAAATCGGGCAAGTCCCAGCTGCCAGCTATATCGTCTCTATTTTCGCTCGCAGCTAGGAGAGAAAAAAGAATGCCAATGCCACTCCAAGAATACTGAGCGATGAAATACCAAGTCGGTGGCAGTCTAACCAGCGAAGCTCCCAGCTATGTACAACGAATTGCAGACTCCCAACTCTATGAAGCATTAAAACAGGGTGAGTTTTGCTACGTTCTCAACTCCCGACAAATGGGCAAATCCTCTCTGCTGGTGAGAACTCGCCATCGCTTGCAACAAGAAGGGTTTAAATGCACTGCTGTGGATATGACTAATATCGGCAGCGAAAATATTACACCGACTCAGTGGTACAAGGGAGTTGTTGCCGATCTGTGGTCGGGTTTTAACTTGTTAGAAAAAATTAATTTAAAAGATTGGTGGCGAGAGCAAGATGATATTTCACTGCTCCAACGACTAAGTCGATTTATTGCCGAGTTGTTATTAGTTCAATTTCCGAATGAAAAAATATTTATTTTTATTGATGAAGTTGATAGCATTTTAAGTTTGGATTTTCCGGTTGATGACTTCTTTGCCTTGATTCGGTTTTGCTACAACCAACGAGCCATCAATCCAGAATACAGACGGATTACTTTTGCAATTTTTGGTGTAGCAACGCCAAGCGATCTCATTGTCGATAAAAATCGAACCCCTTTTAATATTGGGAAAGCGATAGAACTAACTGGCATTCAACTGCACGAAGCTCAGCCATTAGTGAAAGGATTAGCGGTAAAAGAAGGAAACTCGCAAACCGTTTTAAAAGAAATATTAGCCTGGAGTGGAGGGCAGCCCTTTCTCACCCAAAAGCTGTGTAACTTGGTAGGGAATCTTGTTGACACGCGATTGAGCGATGAGACGATGAACAGCGTTCTGACCATTCCACCAGGAAATGAGGCGTTTTGGGTAGAGAACCTGGTGAAGACACGCATCATTCACAAATGGGAAAGCCAAGATGAACCAGAGCATTTAAAGACAATACGCGATCGCATCCTTCGCAACGAGGAACGCGCTGGCAGATTTTTGGGAATTTACCAGCAAATCCTACAAGGTGTGGAAGTACCAACCGATGACAGCCGAGATCAAATAGAACTATTGCTATCGGGTTTAGTGGTAAAACACCAGGGTTATTTAAAGGTAAAAAATCGAATCTATGAAGAAGTATTTAATCTCAAATGGGTAGACAAGCAATTAAAGGAACTGCGCCCTTACTCTCAACTTTTTGATGCTTGGATTGCTTCAAAACAAAAGGATACATCGCGGTTGTTGCGTCGGCAAGCGCTGAAAGACGCTCAAATATGGGCACAAGGTAAAAGTTTGGGCGATTTGGACTATCAATTTTTAGCCGCTTCTGGCGAATTGGATAGGTTGGAAATGCAGCAAACTCTAGAAGCAGAACGGCTGAAAGAAGTGGAAGCGCGACTAACAGAGGAACAAAAAAGATTAGCACTAGAGAAAAAAAGTTCCAGGCGGCAAAGATTTTTGCTTGTTGTAGAAAGTATGACATTAATTCTCGCCTGTGCATTGGGGCTAGCGGCTTATGTTCAGTATCGGCAAACTGCTGTCAGCGAGATAAAAGCGATCGCTAAATCTTCCGAAGCACTATTCGCTTCAAATCAAAAGTTAGATGCACTCGTACAAGCGATCGCAGCACAGCGACGATTAGACAAGTTGAATGTTGCAGATGGAGATATTCAGCACTCAGTGAAGGAGGCTCTCCATCAGGCTGTTTATGGAGCGGTTGACTATAACCACTTATCCGGGCATGACAATGTGGTTAATGATGTAACGTTCAGCCCTGATGGCGAACTCATTGCCTCAGCTTCTGCGGACAAAAGCATCGATCTTTGGAAAAAAGACGGTACAAAACTGGGAACGCTTCAAGGTCACAACAATACGGTTTGGGGAGTCGTATTTAGCCCCAAAGGGGAGCTAATTGCTTCTGGTTCTGGGGATAACACAGTTAAACTTTGGCGCAAAAACAGGACAAATTCACCAGACGGAAAGCCGATTTATACCTTGTGGCAGACCTTAAAAGGACATACCAAAGACGTTGCAGACGTAGCCATTTCTCCTGACGGTCAGACCATTGCTTCCGCTTCTAAAGATAAAACAGTTAAACTCTGGAGTGCAGACGGCAAACTGCTGAGAACTCTCACTGGACATACAGATGAAGTTGCCAGCGTTGCCTTTAGCCCTGACAGTCAGATCGTTGCATCTGCTTCTCACGATAAAACCATCAAACTCTGGAGTGCAGACGGTAAACTGCTGAGAACCCTTACCGGACATACGGATAGAGTTAGGGACGTTACCTTTAGCCCTCACGGAAATCTGATTGCCTCGGCGAGTTGGGATAAAACAGTCAAACTTTGGCACCTTGATGGAACTTTAGTCCAAACCCTAACTGGACACAGCGATGCAGTAGGCAAAATCGCTTTTAACCCTCAAGGTCGTTTAATCGCCTCGGCAAGTCTTGATAGAACAGTTAAACTTTGGAACCTTGACGGGACTCTCGTAAAAACCCTGCCAGCCGCCAAGGATGTCGTTTCTGGAGTGGCGTGGAGTCCTGACGGACAAATCCTCGCCTCAGCCAGTTGGGATGGCCCGATCGCGCTCTGGAAGCTTGATGACAGTTTTAGCCAGACTCTTAACGGACATCAAGCATCAATTTACACCATAAAATTTAGCCCGGATGGTCAGACAATTGCCACCGCCAGTCGCGATCAGACCGTTAAACTTTGGCGGCTTGATGGTAGCTTAATTCGCACTTTCCCCAAACAAGCCGATAAAGTTTTTGGAGTCGATTTCAGCCCAAAGGTCGCCACCCTTGCTACAGGCGGTTATGACAGCACTGTTCGGTTGTGGCGACCCGATGGAACCTTACTCCACACTTTTACTGGACATCAAGGCAGAGTCTTCGCCGTTGATTTCCATCCAGATGGACAGTCACTCGCCTCGGCGGGTGAGGACAGAACCGTCAAAGTCTGGAGGATTGACGGCACTGAATTGGCAACTCTTCAAGGACATACCGATCACATTAACGGAGTGGCATTTAGCCCTGACGGAGAACTCATTGCTTCAGCTAGCGTGGACGGTACCGTCAGACTTTGGCAGTGGGATAATGCCACATCTGGAACACCCAGCTACAGGCTTCTACACACGTTAAAAAGCCATCGCCGTCAGGTGGCTGGAGTGGCATTTAGCCCTGATGGCAAGACCCTAGCTTCAGCAGGTATGGATAGCATGGTGAGACTTTGGCGGCGCGACGGTACAGAAATCAGAGCCTTGAAGGGACACAAAAATGGGGTGTTCGGGGTAGCATTTAGCCCTGATGGCAAGACGATCGCCTCAGCAAGTTTCGATGGCACAGTCAAACTTTGGAACTACGACGGTAAGGAGCTTGAAACCTTAAAGGGACATAGCGATGGGGTGTTCGGAGTTACCTTTAGCCCTGATGGGAAGTTAATCGCCTCAGCCAGTCAGGATAGAACCGCAATTTTGTGGAATTTAGAGCGAATTTTCCAGCTCGATTTCCTCCAGTATGGATGCGATTGGGTGCGGGATTATTTGCAGACGAATGCAGATGTGGAGGAAAGCGATCGCCATCTTTGCGATGGAATTCAATCCTGATTTACATTAGATATTCACCATAAACTAATCCGTTCTACGTGCAAAATTTGAGGACAATTACTCAAATTGGGCTAAGGTTGTAGCACGACGATGCGGCGATTAATGTCTCGGCTGCCATGCTATCGACTGGCTTAGAAAATAAATATCCTTGTCCGGATTCGCATCCCATCGTCTGGAGTTGTTTCATCTGTTGAATCGTTTCGATGCCTTCGGCGGTGACATCCATTCCCAAATTATTAGCTAGCGTCACAATCGCTCGGACAATGGGTAAACTTTCGCCACCGATGCCCATGCGGCTAACAAAAGAACGGTCAATCTTCAAGGTATTGATCGGAAAATGATACAACCGGCTTAAAGAAGAATAGCCAGTACCGAAGTCATCAATCGATAGCTCAACACCCAAAACTCTCAAATATTCCAGCATCGCGATCGCATCTTCATTGTCTGCGATCGCGCTTTCGGTAATCTCTAGCTTTAAACTGTAGGGATCGCACTCGGTTTTGTGCAAAATCTGGTCGATCTTTTCAATTAAATCGGGTTGCAAAAACTGCCTGCCCGACAAATTGACGCTCATTGTCAGTCCCCGGTGGTTTGGAAATGCCGAATGCCAGCGTTGCAACTGACTGCAAGCCTCGCGCAGCACCCACTCACCCATCGGCAGAATCAGTCCCGTTTCTTCCGCCACGGGGATAAACTCCGCTGGGGAAACTAAGCCGCGTGTGGGATGCTGCCAGCGCACCAGTGCCTCGAAGCCAGAAATTTGACCTGTTGCCAGCGATACTATCGGCTGATAGTGCAGCCGTAACTCCTGGCGTTCCAGAACGTGTCGCAGATCCGTTTCCATCTGCAATCGGGCAACTGCTTGGTGGTGCATGGTCTTGTTAAACACCGCATACCGCGCCCTCCCTAGTGCCTTTGCTCGATACATGGCAATGTCGGCATCGCGCAGGATGTCTTCTGCCTGGTCATAGCCCAGCATACTCAAAGCAATGCCAATACTGACAGTGCTGAATACTTCTTGCCCCTCAATCTGCAATGGTTTTCGCAGTTGCCTTTGCAATCGATTGGCAATGCGGGTGACTTGGCTCAGGTCTGGTAAATCTGCTAGGACGATGGCAAACTCGTCTCCACTCAACCGTGCCACCGTATCTTCTGGGCGCACCGATGCCTGTAGAATTTTTGCGATCGCTACCAGCAATTGATCTCCTGCTAGATGTCCCAGGCTATCGTTAATCACCTTAAATCGATCGACATCCAAAAACAGCACAGCAAATAAATAGTCCTGGCATTGATTCGCCCGTTCCAGGGTTTGCCGCAACCGATCCATAAAAAGTGCTCGGTTGGGCAAGCCTGTCAAAGCATCGTGATAGGCTGCATGGAATAATTGCGCCTCTACTTGCTTGCGCTGAGTGATATCGCGTTGAATTGCTAGGTAATGAGTCGTCTCATCTTGTTCATTTTTGATGGGTTCGATGTGCCACTCGTTGTAAAACTCCGTGCCATCTTTGCGATAGTTAATCGCTTCGCCATAAAATACTTTCCCTTCGGACAGAGTTTGTCGCAGTCGGTCGAGGAGAGTCCGATCGGTTTTGGGTCCTTGCAAGATCCTCGGTGATTCACCGATGACTTCCTCTGGGGTGTAGCCGGTCATTCTCGTAAACGCGCGATTGACAAAGATGATTTCTGGACCGGGAAAAGTTAAGTGAGTCGAAGTAATCGCGATCGCATCTTCCGCAAATTCAACCGCCGCCGCCAGTTGCCGTAACCTTTCTTCTGTGCGCTGGCGTTCCGTAATGTCAATCGCCACACCCACTAGACCAACCACTTGACCTGTTTGATTTTGCAGCGGGGTGGTGCGGTTTTCGTACACCACATCGCCTATCTGGACAATCCAGGTTACTTCTTTTCCAGCTAAAACGTTGCGAATATTCGCTAAGATTTCAGGCCGGTCTTTGTAAAGGTCAAAGATCGACTGCCCGATTACCTCACCGGCTTTCAGTCCGAGAGCCTCCAGTCCCTTGCCCTCAGAAAGCGTAAAAATGCCATTGCTATCTAGGGCATACAAAATAATTGGTGCATTTCCAACACTGGCGCGTAGCAGCTGTTCATTACCTAATCCCAAGGAACTGAGGCAATGCTGTGGCAATATACCCAGACTAGAACCGTCACCGTTCCTAGCAGTGTCGATCCTTTCGCATCGCATCGTCCTTATCCTGTGGGACTGGGATATTGGTTTCAGCTCCATCGGCTCCATATTTTTCCGGCTAGGATTTCCTAATAATTCTTTATTATTTCTTAAGATTTCCCTCTTGGGATCGTCTGCCACTCATCAGCGTATACCTAACCACTGATTACGCAACCTGGGAGGGAGCCATCGGGAGTGGGGTTGCAGAGGCGGTAGACTGCTGAAGCGGAATTTCTAGAACAAACTCTGTCCCTTGTCCGGGCGTTGACAGACACTTTAGTTGACCTCCGTGACGCTCCACCACCACTTGGTAGCTAATGGACAGCCCCAGCCCAGTCCCTTCTCCTACAGGTTTAGTCGTAAAAAAGGGGTCAAAGATTCGTTTTTGGACTGCTTCTGGAATGCCGCAACCATTATCTGCGATCCGGATAATTACTTGATTTTGGTTGTTCGCTGTTGTGCAAATCCGAATTGTCGGTAAAGGGGAATTGGCGATCGGGAATTGGCGATCGCTACTTTCTTCTCCATGATTCATCATCCATGAAGCCTGAACGTTTTCCCGTTCCAGAGCATCAATGGCGTTGCTCAGCAGATTCATAAAAACCTGATTTATCTGCCCTGCGTAGCATTCTACCTTGGGTAGGTTGCCGTATTCTTTGATAATCAGAATACCTGGTTTTCCTCCCTGTGGCTTCAATCGATGCTGCAAGATCAACAGGGTGCTGTCGATGCCTTCATGCAAATCCACCGGCTTTTTCTGGCTCTCATCATGGCGGGAGAAATTCCGCAAGCTCAGGACAATCTGGCGGATGCGTTCCGCCCCCATTTGCATAGAATCCAATAGCCTTGGGAAATCTTCAACCAGAAACTCCCAATCCATTGCCTCGGCTTCTGTTTGAATTTCCGCTGCTGGCTGAGGATAGTGCTGCTGGTAGAGGTTTAACAAATGCAGCAAATCTTGGGCATACTGCAAAGCTGGGGTCAAATTCCCATAAATGAAAGAGACGGGGTTATTAATTTCATGGGCGACACCCGCTACTAACTGCCCCAAACTGGACATTTTTTCGCTTTGGATTAACTGGGTTTGGGTTTTCCGCAGCCGATGCAGCGCTTGTTTAAGTTTGGTCGTTTTTTTCCTTAATTGTGCTTCTGATTTCTGTAATGCTTCCTCCGCTTGCTTGCGTTCGACGAGTTCGGCTTCCAGTTGCTCAAATAGCGTCGATTGCTGAATGGCGATCGCTAGCTGCACGCTAAGCTGTTTGAGCAATTCTACTTCCGATGCCTGCCATTGCCGGGTTTCGGTGCAGTTTTGGGCAACGAGCAGCCCCCATAATTGAGGACTGGAAGACGAGTGAGGACTGAGGAGTGAGGACTGAGGGTTGGAAGAGGACTGAGGACTGAGGACTGAGGACTGAGGAGTGGATGGGGGAGGAGGGCTGGTTGAGGTGTGAGGGTTGAGGAAGAGTCCTTTCACCTCCGTCTTGTTTTGGACAATCGGGACGACCAGATTGGCTTTTACCTGAAACTTCACTAGCCAATCAATCTGGCACTGACTGAGATTCGCCGTGTCGATATTCTCAATCGCTTGAACCTCGCCTTGTTGGTAAAGAGGCAGGTGATTTTCCCCAAAACATCTGCTGTGGATCTGAGTTCCTAAACTCTTAGTCCAACCCGTGCCGACCGATTCTACAACCCCAACTCCACGCCCATCTGAATCGAAGCGGTAGATCGTTACCCGGTCGGTGTTGAGAAATTGCCGGACTTGCGATACAGCCGTTTTCAGGACTTCTTCCAGGTTCAGAGACTGGCGGATGCGCTGATTCATGTTTCTGAGCAGCCGTTCTCCAGTCGCTTGCTTCCATAAGGCTGTTTCTACCTGTTTGCGACCTGTAATATCCATCACCGTCCCAGTAACCCGTGCCGGTGTATTGGTTGGGTCGCAAAACAGGGTACCCGTAACGGCAACCCACCGAACTGCACCATCCGGGCAAAGGAGACGATGTTCGAGGCTAAAGAGACGACCTGCCAAGTTTTCTGTCCTGGATGCTTCTACAATCTGCGCGATCGCTTCCGTCACGCGATCGCAGTCATCCAGATGAATACACTTTAAATAAGCTTCATAAGTGCTACCAAAGGAACCAGGTGGGAAACCTAATAAAGATTCCGCATTTGCCGACCAGGTTAGCTGACCCGTCTGCCTCTCCCACTCCCAAACTCCCATACTGGCAGCATTCAGAGCAAGCCCCAGCCTGGTTTCGCTTTGTTGTAACGCCGCTTGTGACTGTTGTTCAGCGAGCTGGCGCTCGGTAATATCTGTATGAAAAACCAGAAACTGAGTCAGTTCACCAGTGGCGTCCCAGACAGGAGCAACAATTAGCTCATTCCAAAAAGGCGTGCCATCTTTGCGATAATTCTTTAACATTACCTGGCACTCTTGCCCTAACTGCAAGGCTTGGTGAATTTGCTCAATCGCATCCTGGTCAGTATCGATTCCTTGCAAAAAAAAGCAGTTGCGTCCGATGACTTCTGCTGAAGCATAGCCCGTTATCTTCTCAAAAGCCGGATTGCAATAGGCTATAGAAGGATTGGGGGTACGAGCATCCACAATCACAAGACCCACAGGCATGGTTGCGAGGATGCGATCGCATAACCCTCCCGCTTCCCCGTGCCGCTCGAGAGTGTGAAACTTCTTGCCTACCTTGCCTTGCTGGCTTGCCATTGCAGTTGCAGCTCTCAGAAGTAATTAGTAGCGAATATTAAGCCTCGGTTTCTTACCGTACACGAATCTTAACTTCTCTCTAATATACCTAATGGCGTATTTCTCCGGTGTGATGCATTATACAAATTTCAGTGCTATTTAGTCTGAGTTTCTACCTGAGGTGGTCGGAAGAGATTAATCGCTATGCGCCAGATAATCTTTAAAAAACATTGGTCTAGTTCCTAACGACGACCGTGGCGCTGTTCTAAAATCTTCTGTTTTACAAACTTCTCTCAAGTCCCGATCCAGATGACAGCGATTCCAGCCACCGCTTTATCACTGACTGAATCTACACTTTAAGCGGCATCCACATTGCCCCCAGTCAGTACCGGGTTAAGTCAGTACTGGGTTAGTTGGGTGATTTATTCTGCCCGATCTCATTTTGCATTCGGCGATTGTCGCCGACATTGAATGCAGGTTCTAGGTGGACACTAGTGCCTGAAAATACGGTAATTTCCTACGGTAAATCTTTGTTCGCAGTCTCTTGAGCTTCTGTATCGGGTTGCTCGGTCATAGGACTGCGCCTGATTCAGATTGCCTTCTCGGCGAAAGACCCAACTGATAAATTTATCTAAATTCTCAACCTCAAATAAGAATCTCAAATAAGAATAAAGGGGTGCGCTCATTTAAGCAAATAACGACTCGCTATTCGCAATTTAAAATTGTCCGCACCCCGCAAAAATTACGGTGATTAAATTTCAGCATAGCGATTTACTGGTAAGTAAACCTATGACTTTGGAGCGAATTAAAAACAAATAGATATATCACCTAGGAGCGAAGCAGACCGTTAGAGGGAATACATAGGCTTAAAGTCAAGACTTAGACTCTAGCGCTGAGTTGTTAGGGAAAGCAAAAGGAGGGGAAAATGACGCATCACGGCAATCATGACGGTGAGATCATCACGGGAACCGCAGACGAACACTACAACCTGATCAGCGTGCTATACCATGCCCTAGAGGGTGCCAGTACCTACGAAATTTATATTCAGGATGCTGAGGAAGCTGGAGATGATGAACTCGTAGAGTTCTTCCAGCAACTAGAAGAAGAAGAATCTCAACGCGCCGAACGGGCGAAAGAATTGCTTGCCAAGCGGATTGCTCCGCAGGGGGCAGTTGCTAGATAGCGATCGCAAAAGCTAGCTCAGACTTATTTCCCCCTTTAAATTCTTGAGAGAATTCGTGGTTGAAGCAGCCACGAATTCCCTAGTTTGCACGAGTAAAAAACGTGCAAATTAAAATATCGTGCAATTACGGCGCGAACTTCATGGAGTAAGGAGCGTACTTTTTTTAGAAAGATTCAACGCTTTGGCAAGTCATTAAGAGAGCGAAGCGTGAAAGTTGGAAAGATTTAAGAGGTCAATAGTGAAATACGAGCAGTTCATTAAACAGGTTCAAAGCGTTGCCCAACTGAGCCACCGTCAGGAAGCAGAACGTGCCACTCGTGCCACGCTGGAAACACTGAAAGAACGCATCGTTGGAGACGAGGCAAAAGACCTAGCTTCACAACTGCCAGCAGAACTACAAGAGTGTCTGCGTGGGCGAGAGGGCGAAAACGGTCAATTTTTCTCGCTGCAAGAGTTTTACCAGCGCGTCAGCGAAAAAGAGGGAACCGATCCCAGCGATGCTGCAACTCATGTTCGAGCGGTGTTCGCAGTGCTGCAAAAAGCCGTAACGCCTGGTGAGTTTGCAGATGTCCGCGCTAATTTTTCAGAAGATGACGCAGAGCTATTTCTTACCGGAACCTCATTGAGTGAAGTTCCCAGTTCGTAAGAATTTTAAAGGTAAAACTCCAAAGGAGTTTTACTTTTTCTCGCGATCGCTCAAAATTTTTTCCTTGCAAAATTTTCATAAAAAAGGAGATTCCATGACACAGCAAAATAATAACGGCAGCAAGAAGCGAGTTGCCATCCTGATCGAAAATGGGGTTGAAGATTCTGAATTTCAAGTCCCTTATAAAGCCTTGCAAATGGCGGGAATGGAGGTCGTTGTCCTCGGTTCTCGGATGAACGAGAATTATGTCGGTAAACAAGGCAAATTGTCCCAGAAACCGGATGGCACCACGACAGAAGCCGTGGCTCTCGATTTCGATGCAGTCATTATCCCCGGCGGCATCGCTCCGGATATGATGCGGACGAACCCCAACACCGTCAACTTTGTAAAAGACGCATTCGAGCATGGGAAATTGGTGGCTGCCGTTTGCCACGGACCACAAGTTTTGATTGAAGCTGATTTGCTCAGAGGTAAGCAAGCGACGGGCTTCTTCTCTATCCGCACAGACATTATCAATGCCGGTGCCCATTATGTGGATGAGCCGGTCGTGGTTGACGGCAACCTGATCACCTCGCGTCAACCGGGTGATTTGGCAATTTTTACCACTGCAATTCTCAGCCGTCTCGGTTACGGTGGCAAAGAAGCTGCATTACCCCATGAAAGCGATATCACCGCTGAATGGTGGAAACTGGCTGATTCTTGGGGCGGTTCCACCAAGGGCGATATTGCCAAAGGTTTGAATACGGCGCTGGCTGGCGAACGTTATTCGCAAGAAGCGTTTGGGCAGTATGCCGAGAAAAGCACAGATGCAGAATTGACCTCGATGCTGCAAGACATGATCAAAAATAAGCAGCATCACATTCAAATGCTGGAAGAACGGCTGAATGCTCTGGGAGAAAGCCCCTCGATTCCGGCACAAGCTGCTGATAAATATGCCAAGTTCAAAGCTTCTCTGCAAGGCAGTGACGACACCGATCTTTTGCGTCGCAGCATGGGCGACTTGCAAACCGGCGTTGTCGATATTAACAACTTGCGGATGAAATTTACCGATCCGATTACTACCGCCATTCTCACCGAGATTGAAGTGGATTTGTCGAAGTACGAACAGTGTTTGGCGGCACTTTATAAATCTCGGATGGCAGGTCAGGAAGTCAAGCCTGCGAAGCCGACGACTGGTGTTTCCGTCAAGATGTAAGTTTTGAGTGCCAAGTAAGGTGGGCATTGCTCACCTTATTTAATTGCTAATCGGTTCAACACTCAAAACGTTTCTCAAGGAGATGTCCGGAATGAGCATGAGTAGAAAACTGGAAGGCAAAGTTGCTATTATCACGGGTGCAGGGACTGGAATCGGCGAAGCGATCGCGCACAAATTCGCCAAAGAAGGTGCCAAAGTTGTTGTTAATGGACTCCCTAGCGATCCGCTGGATGAAGTCGCACAAGCAATTCAGCACTATGGTGCTGAAGCGATCGCTTACGCGGGGGATATCTCGGAAGAATCCCACGCCAAAGCTTGTGTTCAAGCCGCTATTGACTATTACGGGCGTCTGGACATTTTGGTGAATAATGCGGGTGTCTTTTTAGTAACGGCGGAGACTCAAGACTACCCCATTGATGTTTTTGACCAGACGATCCGGATGAACATCCGTTCCGCCTTCCTGATGACCAAGTACGCTCTACCGCACCTCCAAAAAACACGCGGAAACATTGTCTCTGCCGGGTCTGAGGCTGGCTTTAACGGACTGGCGCGAAACACCCTCTACGGTGGTACCAAAGGCTGGATGCATTCCTTTATGAAAGGTGTGGCGGTTGAGCAAGCTCAATACGGTGTTCGCGCTAACTGTGTCTGTCCTGGTGCCATTGATACCGCTTGGACACACAAAGAAACCGGGCCGATGGATGCTCAGATGGAGAAAATGCTGATTAATGCAACTCCAATGGCTCGACGCGGCACGCCAGAGGAAATGGCAAACGTCTATGCCTTTATTGCTTCGGATGAAGCGAGTTACGTCACGGGGGCATTGTGGCTGGCAGATGGTGGCATCACAGTGGCGAAAGGAGCCATCGGCGAGCAGACGCCAAAATCGTTGCGTGCTGAACCGCAAGGAGAACTGCGTCTAGATCATGCCAGAGAAGGGCTAGAACACAAACAAGTCCAAACGATTAGTTAAGCGCCTAAGAAATTAATATTACTCAGCAAATCATCAATTACCGTTTGAGGAAAACAGAACATGACATCTAAAGATATCGTCCCCAGCGGTCAGAATGAACCCAGCAATGTCGGTGATAAGGAGCGTTGGGGATCGTTACTCGGCGGCGGCGCACTTGTACTGATGGGTTTAAAGCAACGATCTCTTCGGGGAGCGTTAATGGCGATCGCGGGTGGTGGTCTAATTTATCACAGTGCGACCGCAGAAAAAGGTATCCAAGACACCATACAGGAAAAAGCAGGGATGAACCAAAGCATCAAAGTTGAAAAGACCGTCACGATCAATAAACCAGCAGATGAACTTTATCGCTTTTGGCATAATTTTGAAAACTTGCCTAATTTCATGAAGCATCTGAAATCGGTAACGGTCGTCAACGAGCGGCGATCGCACTGGGTTGCCAATGCGCCAATGGGTGCAAGTGTGGAATGGGATGCAGATATTATCAACGAGAAAGAAAACGAGTTAATCGCTTGGGCTTCGACGGAAGGAGCAGACGTTGAGAATGCAGGGTTTGTGCGCTTTTCACCTGCGCCTGCGAATCGGGGTACGGAAGTAAAAGTCGTCATTGAATATAACCCGCCGGGTGGAGCCGTAGGTGCTGCGATCGCTAAACTTTTCGGTGAAGAACCAGAACAGCAAGTTGGCGATGATTTGCGCCGTTTCAAAATGATTATGGAAGCGGGTGAAATTGCGACAACCGAAGGTCAACCTTCTGGAAGAAGTTAAGAATTTTATTTCGTGGGATTCTTAGTTAACAAGAGAGAAAACTGAAGAATAGGTTCTTCTCACAACAAAAATAAACAACGGAGATTGAAATGAATCAAGGAATTAATCGTTTGCAAAAAATTTGTTTGCGTTTGGCTAGTGTCGTTCTAGCAGCGATCGCATTTTTAGTAATTCCGACTTTTAGCTACAGCACATCGTTCCAAGCACAAGCTCAAACCCTGGTTGCTGACAACTTAGATTTTAATAAGACCAGCAACGCTCAGATCAAAAAAGCGATTGACATGGCTGAAGACCATGTTGGGGACAGAGATGGAATCGGCAATACTGGCTTGAAGAACCTCAAAAAGCTGGGAGAAAATATTCCCGAAACTGCCGATGTGATTGTCCGCCAAAGATTTGATAACGATCAACCTGGTGACGTGGGCGACCCAAGTATTGTTCAAGACAAAAATGACCTGGGAGTCGCCAAGACTAAGAATCGGGCACCTAGATAATTCGGCTTTTCGCTCAATTCGGGTTGAGAAGTTAAGCGACTGACTGCATTACCTGAGACAGGGATGTGAGAAACCCCGTCCTGCGGATACACAAGGGCGGGGTAATTAATAAAAGGATAAACAACATCAATGAAAGCAGTATGTTGGTACGGTGCCACCGATGTGCGGGTTGAAACCGTACCCGATCCCAAAATTCTCAATCCGCGCGACGCCATTCTCAAAATTACTTCGACGGCAATTTGTGGCTCCGATTTGCACATTTATGACGGCTACATTCCGACGATGCAACCGGGTGACATTATCGGTCACGAATTCATGGGAGAAATCGTCGAAGTTGGTAGCAAAGTAACCAATTTAAAACCAGGCGATCGCGTTGTCGTTCCTTCCACGATCGGATGCGGTCACTGTCACTATTGCAACCATGATATGTGGTCGCTGTGCGACAACTCCAACCCGAACGCTTGGATGGAAGAAAAGCTCTTCGGTAACGTCACTTCGGCAATTTACGGTTACTCTCACTTATTCGGCGGCTATGCAGGCGCGCAAGCCGAATATATCCGCGTTCCCTTCGCGGATGTGGGTGTCGTCAAGGTTCCCGCAGAAATTCCCGACGAGAAATTATTGTTTATCTCCGATGCCATTCCCACCGGATTTATGGGCGCGGAGTTATGCGATATTCAGCCAGGAGATACTGTCGCTGTCTGGGGTTGCGGCGCTGTCGGACAATTCGCCATGATTAGCGCCTATATGCTGGGTGCCGAAAGAGTAATCGGCATCGACCGTTTTCCCGAACGTCTCCAAATGGCGAGGGAACACGCAAAAGCGGAAACGATTAACTACGAAGAAGTTGATGCTGGCGAAGCGCTGAAAGAGATGACTGGCGGACGGGGTCCCGACTGCTGCATTGACGCGGTGGGATTAGAAGCGCACGGCATGGGGGTTGAAGGAGTTTACGACAAAGCGAAGCAAGCAGTCCGGCTGGAAACAGACCGTCCCCACGTCCTGCGGCAAATGATGGTCGCTTGTCGTAAAGGCGGCACGCTCTCAATCATGGGTGTTTACGGTGGCTTTGTGGATAAACTGCCCTTTGGTGCTGCTTTCAACAAAGGCTTGACCTTCAGGATGGGGCAAATGCACGGGCAAAAGTATATGCAGATGTTGCTGGATAAAGTTTTGAAGGGAGAACTCGATCCATCCTTCGTCGTCACCCATCAGTTACCCCTAGAAGAAGCCAAGAATGGCTACGAAATGTTTAAGCACAAAGAAGATAAGTGTATCAAGGTTGTGCTGAAACCTTGAAGTCAGTAATTGGGAATAAAAATTAACCGATTACGAATCATCAAATAATAAACTGGAGTGTTTTCATGAATCAAGTAATTTCTTTTCTACAAAGTATTCGTTTGCGCCAGATTGCTACTGCGTTTCTGGTAAGTGCTGCATTTTTGGTGATGCAAGCTTTCGGTTACGGGACTCCTCTACAAGCCCTTGCGAATAACACGACATTGACACCAGAAACCAACGCTTACCAAGTGCCAGGGTCTAATGGTTCAATCAATGCTAGGACTGAAACGCTAAAAGACCAGACTGAAGATACAGGCAGTAGTTTGTTGGATAAAATTGGAGATGCTGCTGAAAATGTCAAGGAAAAACTGAATCTTGACGAGCCGACGCCTCCAAGTACCAAAAAGTTTTTTAATCAGATTCAAGATAAAGCTGACGATGTAGTTGGTAAGACAGTTCAAGGGACGCAGGAAGGTTTCAACGACGCGGCGAATAACCTGAGCAGCCCATCTTACTCAAAATAATCTGTAATCCAGCGTGCAAATTGTCCCCCCTTAACGAGGGGGGATAGTGGAACAACGGATAATATTTGCTTGACATTTCGCTCCTCCTAACCTCCTTAACCAGGAGAACTCGCAAAGAGAAAGATTTACCTAGTGTGTATGTGTAGTTATTAGTCATTAGTAAATTGTTTTTAGTAATTGATAATGACTAATAATGAATCGGAAATAACCCATAAATAATGACGAATGACTTAAGGAGAAAAATTTAATGAAAGCTGTTTGTTGGCATGGAAACAACGATGTGCGGGTAGATAATGTACCCGATCCAAAAATTCTTAACCCGCGCGATGCCATCGTCAAAATTACGTCAACAGCGATTTGCGGCTCCGATTTGCATATTTACGATGGTTTCATCCCGACAATGCAAGCGGGCGATATCCTCGGTCATGAATTTATGGGGGAAGTGGTTGAACTTGGCAGCGCCGTCAAGAATGTGAAAATAGGCGATCGCGTCGTTGTCCCTTTCACTATCGCCTGCGGTAACTGCCTATTCTGCAACCGCGATTTGTGGTCGCTGTGCGATAACTCCAACCCGAACGGCTGGATGGCTGAACAGATGTACGGTCATTCGCCATCAGGACTTTTCGGCTACTCCCACTTGTTCGGCGGCTATGCTGGAGGTCAAGCGGAGTATGCGCGGGTGCCTTTTGCCGATGTCGGTTTGTTCAAAATTCCCGATGGATTGACAGACGATCAGGTACTGTTCCTAACGGATATTTTCCCGACCGGCTACATGGCAGCGGAAAATTGCAACATTAAACCGGGTGATATTGTAGCTGTCTGGGGCTGCGGGCCAGTCGGACAGTTCGCAATCAAAAGTGCCTTCATGCTAGGTGCCCATCGCGTTATCGCTATCGACCGCATTCCCGAACGCTTACAAATGGCTAAAGAACAATGCGGGGCAGAAATTCTCAACTATGAAGAACTCGATGTCGGTGAAGCACTCAAAGAGATGACTGGCGGACGCGGACCAGATTCTTGTCTGGATGCCGTCGGCATGGAAGCACACGGTACCGGGCCGGATGCTTTCTACGATAAAGTCAAACAAGCCGTGCGAATGGAAACCGATCGCCCCACCGCCCTGAGGCAAGTCATTGTCGCTTGTAGCAAGGGCGGTCATGTATCGCTAGCGGGTGTTTACGGCGGATTCCTCGACAAGATTCCAATGGGCGCAGCTTTCAATAAAGGCTTGACGTTCAAGATGGGACAAACGCACGTCCATAGATACTTGAAACCGTTGTTGGAACATATCCAAAATGGCGATATCGATCCCTCTTTCGTCATCACACACCGCTTGCCTTTAGAAGAGGCGAAACACGGTTACGAAATTTTCAAAAATAAAAAAGACAACTGCATCAAAGTTGTACTAAAACCATAAGGTCAAACTATGGAACTTGACCGCTCTGATCGGGGTGAAAACACCGTCAAGATTAATAATTTGCTTGCAGAAGTTTATCACTTGGTTGAAAAACTTGAACAAGAGGCAGAAGAAAATCGCCAGCGTTTCCAACAAGAGTTAGAAGCTGGCGAGATTCTTACTGCTGAAAGTCAATCTTTTGGACAGAAATAGGTGTTTTGTTAGTTCTGTGGTCGAGATGTCAATGGGTTGCGTCTCGTCAGTGAATGGAAACCATGAATGCCATCTAATATAAGAGGGGGTATCAGCAGTCTGCTAGGACGTCACGGCTGGACGTTGGCGTTGCAGGAGTGTTGACGAAGCATTCAGTCAGTAGTGCTGACACCGTGAAGTATCTGGAGAGAAACGTGGGAAAACTGGGTTGGCGATCGCTTCCAATTCTTTTAAGCCTTGTGGTGACAATTCCCTTTGCATCATCCGGTCGGGCGCTATCCGCACAAGAACCCACACAGAAACTTGCTGAGAAACCTGCTGAGAAAACGATTGGCAACATTGAATCAGTTGCCTCCTTTAATGGGCCGATGCTTACTGGCGTCACCGTGTCTCAGGACGGTCGAATTTTCGTGAATTTCCCTCGCTGGGGAGACAATGTAGAATTTACCGTTGCTGAGTTAAAAAACGGGACGGCGGTGGCTTATCCCAATGCCGAAATTAACCGCCCAAATCCTAGCAACCAAGCTGAATCGTTGATTTCGGTTCAAAGTGTCGTCGTCGATCCGCAAAACCGCCTGTGGATTTTAGATACCGGGAGTCCGCAATTTGCCCCCACTTCCTACGGGGGGCCAAAATTAATTGGGATTGACCTAAAGCAAAATCGGATTATCAAAACAATTCTATTTCCCCAGGATGTAGCGCTGCCAACGACTTACTTAAACGATGTCAGATTTGACTTGCGGCGCGGCAAAGCTGGAATGGCATTCATCACCGATTCTTCTAGTTCTGGGCCAAATGCAATTATTGTTGTAGACCTGGCTTCTGGCAAAAGCTGGCGACGGCTGAACAATCACCCCTCCACTAAAGCCGAACCAAATTTTTTGCCCAGCGTCGAAGGACAACCGTTGATGATGCGATCGCCTAATCAACCACCCAGCTATATCAAAGTAGGTGCAGACGGGATTGCGATTAGTGCTGATGGCGATCGCTTATTTTACTGCCCTCTGGCAGGTCGCCGTTTATACAGTGTCAGCGTTGATGCTTTAGCAAACGAGCAATTAACAGAGTCGCAAGTAGCAGCAACCGTGGTGGATCTCGGCGATAAAAGTGGTGCTTCAGATGGACTGGAATCAGATGCTGAAAACCGCGTTTACCTGACGAACTACGAACACAATTCCATTCTTCGCCGCCTACCGGATGGAATGTATGAAACGCTCGTTCACGATCCTCGCGTTTTGTGGCCCGATACGCTTTCTGTGGCATCAGACGGCTATCTCTATTTCACTGCCAATCAACTGCATCGCCAACCAAATTTTCATGGCGGTAGAGATTTAAGAGAAAAGCCCTACAGTCTATTCCGAGTCCGCATTGATGGGAATCCGATCTTGCTCCGCTAAGAGCATTTAAACAACATATCTGAACAAGGAAGCAGCAAATATGACAGATACAACTGTGATGAAAGTAGATTCTACCAATTCCCCCAAAGGGGAAATGGGTCAAAAGTATCTCGCATCAGGCAAAACCATCTCGATGCGCCTTTGGGAAAACGAGCAACCCAACGAACCAAAGGAACCAACTGCGCGAGAATATGAGACGGTTGGTTATGTCATCAACGGTCGCGCTGAATTGCACCTGGAAGGTCAAAGTATTTTGTTAGAACCCGGTAATTCTTGGACTGTACCAAAAGGTGCATCCCACACCTATAAAATTCTGGAGCCTTTCACGGCAGTTGAGGCAACTTCTCCACCCGCCCAAGTTCACGGGCGCGACGAAGCTTAATCCGACATGAATTAAGCAAAAATACTTAAATTCTGCTAATAAAAAAACCGTCTTTTTGATGAAGACGGTTTTTTTATTAACACAAACTTTTAAGAATGAACTTGATACAAAATAATTGGTAATTCGTCATTAAATAGGCACATAAATCAAGAATAAATTTACCGAAATAAACTTAAAACTGTCCTTCTCCAGGAAGAGGCAAGACCTTGATTTAAATAGTTTCCTATAGGAGTAGAGAGCATAAGTTTTGCAATTGAAATTTCGATATTTAGCAATTTGCTAAATATCAATTTGCACCATTTTTCTGTTGTTCTGATAGTAAAAAGAATTCGGAGTTTTTGAATGTTTTACCATAAAAAGCAACTTCAGTATTTCACTCCGCCACAAAACCCCGATCCGGTCTACGCCATGAAGATTCAGGAACTCATCGGCGGCACTTTTGGCGAGATGACCGTGATGATGCAGTACCTATTTCAGGGATGGAACTGTCGAGGGCCTGCTAAGTACCGCGATATGCTACTGGACATTGGTACCGAAGAAATCGGTCACGTTGAGATGCTTGCCACGATGATCGCCCATCTGCTGGACAAAGCGCCTCTAAAAGTCCAAGAGGAAGGTGCCGCAGATCGGCTAGTCGGGGCGGTTATGGGCGGTTCTAACGTGCGGAATGAGATTATGGCAGCAGCGATGAACCCGCAGCACGCCATTGTCTCCGGCTTGGGTGCGACGCCCTCTGACAGCGTTGGCTACCCTTGGAACGGTCGCTTTATCGTCGCCAGCGGTAATTTGTTAGCAGATTTCCGCTCTAATCTCCACGCCGAGTCGCAAGGTCGCTTGCAGGCAGTGCGAATGTATGAAATGTCAGACGACCCAGGCGTGAAAGATACCTTGAGTTTCATGATCGCCCGCGACACCATGCACCAAAACCAGTGGTTGGCAGCGATTGAGGATATCGTAGACTCCGGACTGGACGACACTCCGGTTCCGAGTTCCTTCCCACTGGAATTGGAGAAGCGGGAGTATGCGTATCAGTTCTGGAATCACTCTGACGGTACTGAAAGTGCTGAAGGACGTTGGGCGAAAGGCAAATCAATGGACGGCAAAGGGGAGTTTGAGTATGTAGAGAATCCACAACCGTTAGGACCAGAACCGACACCTCCGCCTGCTGAACCAAAGTTGCACGGTACCCCAGGTTTTGAAAAGGCACGACACACCTAATAAATAACTGCTGAGAATTAGTTCGCCTGCGTGTTGGCTAATTCTCAACCAAAACCTAATCGATGCTATTGCAGCAAGGTATCAACACACCTGTATTTTTGCAGGTGTGTAACGCGATCGCTCTCTACGCCACCCTACTTGATGGAGAGCGATCGCTTCCTACTTTTTTTCGCTCAAGCGATCGCTCTCTACCCCACCATATTTAAAAGCTGTACGCAGTGTTTGACAGGCTCACCTTCTGCTCTGGCAAAGTCGTCCGGGTTTTCACTCTTTCGCTGTCCTGGTGCCGGATTATCTTTTCCAGTTTCAGGTCGCCATATTTAGCATAGAGCTGTTCGATCTCTTCATTCATCTGGTCGCACTCGGTTTGTAGCCGTTGATTTTGATGGCGTAGCTGTTGAATTGCTTCCTTATGTTCTTGACAAGCTATTAGGTAAGTTTGGCGAGAGTTCGCCAGTTCATCCTGTAGCCGTTGATTTTCCTGTTTTAGCTGCTCTAATTCCTTGGATTCAACCAAGATTTTCAAATGAACTTCTTTGGGAGCGCTTTGTTGAGTGCAAATACTTTGATTCTTCTCAAGCTCTAGCCGAGAATTTGCCAGTTCATCTTGTAACCGCTGATTTTCCTGTCTCAGCTGCTCCAATTCTGTTAAATGAACCTCTTTGGCAGCACTTTGTTGAGTGCAAATACTTTGATTCTTCTCAAGCTCTAGGCGAGAGTTTGTTAGTTCGTCCTGTAACCGCTGAATTTCCTGTTTCAGATGGTGTACTTCCTGAGATTCACCAGGCAAATTTAAATGGACTTCTTGTATATAACTTTGCTGGCTGGAAGGACTATCATTTTTCGCAGTTTGTAGCAATTGCAACCCAATTTCTCTGAGTCGCACCAACGTTAAATCTTTGCTAAGCCCGATGTAACAGTGATATAGTTCGCCATTTACTTTCTTGTAGGCGTACCAAAAATCTCCATCGGTTTTAGTTTCTTTGCTAGCGATGAAATCAGATGTACGTTGATCGACTGGCTCAAATTTAAATGACTTAGAACTTGGTAAATTTAGCCATTGGAACCATTGCTCAGAATCCAGATGAATGTCTTCGAGTCGTTCACCCCGTCGTGGATCTTCTACCCAAAATTCTAATGTTGCCCTCTCGGTGAATGACCAAACCTTTGGTGTTTTAGCCGCCATGATTAAGTTACACAGATAAATTATTCGCAAAAGTAACAAGTTTCAGCATTTTCCCTGGTATCCCATGTAACTTTTCTTTTATTAGAGGTTAAAATTTTACGGTATCGCTGTTGCGATAAACGTATTGTTACTGAACCTCTTCAATGCACCCTACTTGTTTTCTAAGTAAATATACAAGGAATTTTCACTGACGAAGATTTTTTAATATTAAGTTTATACAATCTTTAAAATAGTCAGGAGTATTCTTGACACAATCTTCATAATTAGGAGCAGCCTGTAAGTTACTAAGGACAAGCTGCTATGTCTAGACTTGCAGGTATGCAAGCCCAAAAAAGAATCCCTCTTTTGGAGGAGAGAGGTGAAACGAAACGGCTGACTAACAAATTCCCTATGGGTTGGGTTGAGGTGCGTGTAACCCAAATGCAGCAAACGCTCGCTTTGTTTTTTCTCTCACACAGAGCCAACCTACGGCTGCTAGGTTGTCCCATAAGCGCTTGATACGAGTACAAGCGTGGATGAAAGCGGGATTTTCTAAAAGAATTCCGTGGAATTCTTATTCGGAAAAGTTGCACATCGCGTTAGTTTAATTAAAAAAATGTAGCTGAATCTCTAGATTGGATGTTTTGGCATTTTCTGTAAAATTTAAAATTACCAAATATCAGCGTTTTTTGCCTCGAAGGGGACTCTCTATCCCTAAAAATTAATTCAACTACTTAAATAATTTAAATTTCAGTCTAAAGATAGGTGAAGAAAAACCTTATGAGCTGCAACTGTGAAAAGAGTTCTGAAAAATCGACCACAACTCGATCCCAGCTCCTTCTCTAGAGTGAGACTCGATGGTAATGCTCCCCCCATGAAAGAGGAAGATAAAACTAAAAGTGAACTCATCGCTGAATTAGTAGCACTCCGCCAACGAGTTGCGGAGTTAGAGAAACGAGAAAATCAATATCAGCACTCAGAGAAGGCTTTGCGGTTAAACGAAGAGCGCTTCCTGATGTTGCTGGAAAACATGAAAGACTATGCAATTTTTTTCCTCGATCCCGACGGGCGTGTTATCAAGTGGGGAGCAGGGGCAGAAAGCATTTTAGGCTATCAGGAAGCAGAGATTTTGGGCAAATCTGGCTCCATAATTTTTACACCTGAAGATCGCGATCGCGGCGAAGACAGGAAAGAACGGGTAAAGGCATTAACGGAAGGTCGGGCTGAGAACGAACGCTGGCACGTCCGGAAGGATGGCAGCCGTTTCTGGGGCAGTGGCATTGTCACGTCTTTACGCGATGAGAGCGGACAGGTGCAAGGGTTGGCTAAAATCATGCGCGACTTCACGGATCGCAAGCAAGCTGAAGAGGAACGTACTCGGTTACTTGCCCGCGCACAGGAGGCACGCACTCAGGCTGAATCAGCCAACCGGATGAAAGACGAGTTCCTGGCGACTCTTTCTCACGAACTGCGATCGCCCCTCAATGCGATGCTGGGGTGGACGAGTCTTCTCCGCACCCGAAAATTTGACGCGGCGACGACCGCTCGTGCTATCGAAACGATTGAGCGAAATGCCAAGGCGCAAGCACGTTTGATTGAGGATCTGCTGGATGTTTCGCGGATTATTCGAGGTCAACTCCGTCTCACAGTTCGCCCACTGGAACTGATTCCAGTCATTGAGTCAGCCATTAATACGGTACGTCCAGCAGCAGATGCCAAGAATATTCAAGTTCATCTGCTGCTGGATACTTTTGTGGGTTCAATTTCAGGAGATCCAGACCGCTTGCAGCAAATAATCTGGAATCTGCTCACCAACGCGATTAAGTTCACGCCCGAAGGCGGACGAGTTCAAGTTTACCTTCGAGGCGATCGCTCCCACGCCGAGATTTCAGTTAGGGATACGGGTGAGGGCATCAGTCCTGACTTTCTGCCTTACGTGTTTGACCGCTTTCGCCAAGCTGATAACTCTATCACCAGGTCTTATACAGGATTAGGGCTGGGATTGGCAATTGTCCGCCACTTGGTGGAACTACACGGAGGAACCGTGCGTGCTGAGAGTCCCGGAGAGGGGCAAGGGTCAACATTTATCGTGAAGTTGCCGCTTCTCAACAGTGCTGGGGTGAAAAAGAGGACTGAGGAAGAGGAATCTTTATGCAGTTCTCAATCTTCAGCACTCAATCCTCAAGAAAGTCCTCCCACCCTTTGGGAAAGTCCTCTTGATGGCTTGCAGATCCTTGTTGTTGATGATGAAGCTGATGCCCGTGAGTTGCTCAAGAGCATCCTAGAACAGTATGGAGCAGAAGCGATCGCTGTCGCCTCAGCAGAGGAAGCGATCGGAACTATCCAACAGTCAAAGCCAGATTTACTCATCAGTGACATTGGGATGCCAAACGAGGACGGCTACAGTCTAATTCGCCTGGTGAGGGCGCTAGAGGCGGAAAAAGGACAAATTCCATCTGTGGCGTTGACGGCTTATGTCAGAGTAGACGACCAAAAAGCAGCCCTTTCGGCAGGTTTTCAATCTCATGTCGCTAAACCCATTGATCCCACTGAGTTAATTGCGGTCGTCGCGTCCCTTGTCGGACGGACTGGAAATGTCTAATTTCATCGCTAGCAGCAAAAGTTTTAAATACCCAAAATACCAAAAACGAGCGTAAGTGTAGCGAATCCTCTTAGCTTTTAGTTTCCTCTCCAGTGGTATGAGATAGACGCAAAGACGGTATATCATCACGAGTGCGACTTCGGATATAAGCAAGGAGAGGGACGTAAATTTATCCTAAATTTTGCTTTCTTTAAAATGGTTCAGCAATTAGGAGAAACTTTTAAATGAAAGAGAATAGGATTACTCGAAAGCATCTGGTTTATAGTCTGCTAACGGGTCTGCTGATCGGCGCGATCGCTGGCACACCGATCGGCTGGTTTACTCATCGCGCCTATGCTGAGCAACGTTTGGCTAAGAATTTAATTTGCCGAGAGCAACATCGAAATGAGCCTGTAGCGGTTGTGGAATCTATCTGCGGCTCAAGATTCTAAAGTTTTCTAATAATTGTTTCCCTGGGTGCGATCGCGCCCTTTTTTATTGCATCTAAAAGGATGCGATCGCCGTACAGGTAATTTTGCCAGATTTGGATTTTTGGGAAGGATGCGATCGCTCCCAGTATTAACGACTTGCACTCTTAAAACTTACCATTCTGCTGTCACTAAAAATTCATATAATTCTTTTTTTGAATTTCTTTTTCTTATTACTTCACTTTGCACGTTTTTAAAACCGCATTGCCTCATTATGCTCATATAAATCTCTTCTACTGGAACAAGTGTATCGTAAAACTTAGAATTGCCAACAATATAGAAAATTTTTGCCCCTTTAACAAGAACATAGCTTAGGCTATCTATGTGGGTTACTATATCGACAAAATATTTATGAACGTAGTTTGCCAGGATAGGGCTTTGCTTATTAATCTCTTGAATTATACCTTTGAAGTTTTCATTTTTAATTTGTGTATTTCCAGGTTCCCATTGGGCTAAACGGCTAGTTGCTATTCCCCAAGTTCCGCCAATTGCTTGCCAATCTAAATCGCCTGCCTCACGCGCATTATTAAGGAAACCTAGCCAATACATATAAGGTCTTACTTCACGTATATAACTCATCCGGTTTGGATAGGGAGGTGAGGTAATTACGCAATCATACTTCCTACAATCGTTTATGTGAATGTAACGAGAGTCACTATTTTGTACAGAAACACTTCCTAAAAGATATTGTTTTGCAGAATTAATAGTCTGCTCACAGTAGCTTACAAAATCATTAATAATTAAGTGTTTTTCATTTAATTTATTAAAGCTTATTTTTTCTTTTTTAAAAGACATAGATTGATGATTAAAAGCAGCGTTCGACCACTCTATTGTTGTTCTACAAAAAGCAATAAGCGCTAGATTTAAAGCCAGACTATCTTTTCTATTCTTCCTTTGGCTTTGTATCGCCTGAAAAAGACTTGCTAGTATCTTTAACCTTTCTGGCGACCACCAACGTTCAATGTAATTAAGCGGTGGAATCCAGAGATTATCAAATTGCTCATTTTGGGATGCTTGTTCCGCTACAGCACCAGCTATTTCAATAGCTGCGTTTAATTCACGTGGACTGTAATAATGTACTTTTGATTGTGATAGCCAAGCTAAAAATGGGTTAATTTCTATCAGATTGCAATTAACTCCCCTCTCAGCACAGACTAACCCTGTTGTTCCACTACCAGAAAAAGGATCGAGGACAAGTTGTGGTTTTCCAACATATTCGAGGACATTTTGAACTACCTTGACTGAATAGGCTGGAGTCAAACGTATCCAACCGTGTCGCCCTTGCTTAAGATTGTCTTTGAAAGTCAAATCAGCCCTTTGAGAAATCATTCAGTTTATTGCAATAAAGCGGTTAGAACTGATTCTACCTCTTGCTTCAACCTAGCGGAATGGCGTTGGAAGAAATTTGCTAAGTCGTAACCTAGCACTTGGCGACAAAACTCGTATGTAGAGCTAGTTGTTGAACCATTAGTTGTACCTCGAAGTATTAACCAGCGCGATTTAATATAACGATCGGCAACGCTACTATCTATCTGGTTTGAAAAAAGTAGTATTACTGGCAAATATCCTTCAGAGTAAGCTGCTGCTGCATTTGCAATATCAGCATTCTGGCGCTTTGAGTCTTTACTTTTATACCCTTGCCGGATTTCAAAAACAGCTCCTTTGAAAACTGGTATCATATCTTCTGATATGTTGACTGCTCTACAGGCATTTTGAACCCAGTTAGTAACTATTGGACGGCGGTCAAGTTTCGTTTCAGCTATTGGGATGCAGCAGTCGAGAGATAAAGTTTGTGTCTTCCCCTCTATTTTTTTAATTTCATAAGACCAGATTGATTGCTCTGCTGTCAGATTAAGGCTATCCATAATAATGCGTTGAATCAGTCTTTGACAACCTATCCCAACTTGTCGGTACACTGATGTCATGCCACCAGCGGCTTTATGAGCAGTGAACATTAGAGGAGAATCTAAGCCTAACCATGAGTAGAAGGGATCAGCTTGGTATAAGCTTTGAAATTCAGATAATGTTAGTCCTGCACTACCTCCAAATTTTGGTAGGTAATTTTTACAAGCAGAAATTGGATCTATAACAATTTTGATGTACTCTTCGTCTTGCGCTTGCTCTGAAACAGAGGTCATATATTTGTGTCTCCAGCTCTGTTTTTAGTAGCTATACAATTCGGCCTTTCAACTTCCAAATTCCTTGTTTCTCAACAACGTGTAGTGATTATGCCATGAAACTTTATCTATACCACCAGTTGCGATCGCGCCCTTTTTTATTGCATCGGTCAGGAAGCGATCGCGCATTCTCCCCTTCACCACTGCAATGCGATCGCCTAATCCTCTTCTGAGTGCGAGCGCTGCGTTATCAACGAGTTAGGCAAATCGTCCAAACTCTTGTTAACTTTCGCTTTCTGGTTAAAACTAGCCGAGAGCGAAGAAGCAACTGACACCTTCAGTCTCCGATGTTTGGGTTCCAAGCTTCCGTACCAATCAGCAGCAAATCTTCCAGCGTCAGAATCCGATTCTCAGTTGGGTGTTCGGGTTTGAGAACATCTAAAAGTATCCACAAAATATCAGGTGCTGGTTTATTCAGGTTTCCATTCTCAATTCTCGAAATGGCCGCAATGCTCACCCCAAGAACTTTAGGCAACGCTCCCAATTCTCCATAGAAGTTGGCTTCATACTCCTTCGTCTGTTCGCTCAACTTGTGGACACTTAAGCCTTTTGCTTCCCGACAGGCTCGTAAGAAGTTGCCCATCTGCCGCAGTCCTTCATCCGTAAACCTTCGTCTCAACGACTCTCTCTTCCTTATTACAGGTAAAACCGCTAGTAATCGCCTTTACTGCCTAAAGCTAAGCTATCATGCCCTACTTTGCGACTATTTGTTTCAAGTTAGTAACTTGAATCGCTTTATGTTACAATGTATAAGAAAGGTTAACCTTTTAACCTTCCAGTAATCCCCCAACAAAGTCCTATTTCCAGCTGATTGCTGCCGGAAATTAACCCAGATGAGTGCTGTTTGTGCTAGCTACAAGGCTCGCACGCCTGTACCCATCTACCCAATTAAATATCTATGAACAAATCCAAAGCGACAGAAGCACTGCGGGTAGCGCCGGGAATTGCTGCCATCAAAGCAGCACTGAACCAGCGCGGCGATCGCATCTGCTTTCCTCCATAAACAGCCCATCTGGACTGTCTGGGTTACAGATAAAACACCAATACTAGCTGGCATTTTAGCGCAACCCTATCAATAGATGGGGACTGCACTCGCAAAAGAACGATAGCGATCGCCACACCCTCATCGCCATCATTCAAAGCATATTCATCAAAAAAACCCTAGGTATCATCGGGAAAGTTTTATGACCTACTTTAACCAGCTTCACCCTTGGTGCCTAATGCGTCGCGTACCCAAGTTGCAATCCTTGGTTGTTGCTCGTTTTCGCCGCCGCTGTGACGCAGAAGCCCATCAGCGAGTTCTCCAACGCCTGGGTCCAAGCGAAAGCTACAACATCGTTTTCGACGTGGCAGCAAAAGCTGCCGAAGTTACGACCTAAATAAAATTACCTCAAAAAAACTCTCATCATCACTTCAGTTGATGTAAGAGTTTTATTTTGCTAACAGGATAGAACGCTGGCGTTCTATCCTGTTTTTTCATTAGAGGATTAGCCAACCATCACCGAAGCAGAGTCGCGGCGGACAATTCACTTGATAATTCACTTGATAGAGTTCACGCAACACTCCTAGATACACTGGACGTTAATTTCGACAGAGCTGGATGCTTGAACCCGACAGCCTGCTCAACAACATCAGCAGCTCGCTTCACGCCGCCTGATTGACGGATAGCCTGTTGGAGCCGAAATGCATTATTTGAGTAAGAATCCTCCCTAAGCACTCGTTGAATCGCGCCTCGCAACTTAGAAATGCTCAGACCGTCTGAAGGAACCACCTCACCCGTACCTGTCCATTGGATTCGCGCTCCAGTCCCCGGTTGTTCATAGGTGATGGGGATGGCAACCAGAGGAACCCCGTGGCTGAGCGAATCGAGTACTGTGTTCAGTCCCCCGTGCGTGATGGTTAACCTTGCTTTAGAAATCAATTCCATCTGAGGGGCATACTCTACAACCAGCGGCGAACCGGGCATCCTTTCAACCGCTTCTACATTCATCCCACCGCCATAAGAGAGAACCAGTTGAACATCCAGTCCAACGCAGGCTTCTGCAATGCAGGAGAAAATTTCCTGCTTGGTACTCTGCACAGTCCCCAGCGAAGCGTAAATTAGGGGCTGTCCGGTCAACCGTTCATAGGGAAAGGGAATTGTTCGCGGTGACGCATTACGGAATGGCCCAGTGTAATAGAAGTTGTCTGGCAGGTTGGCGCAGGGAAAATCAAAAGCAGCAGGCTGTTGACTGATGTGGGCAAGTCGAGAACAGGAGAGACTGAAGCCTTGTTTCAGGGGCAACTTCCACGCTGCGCGATACTCATTTAGAGCTTTCTGAATCGGCTCGCTATTGCGATCTAATAGGTAATAAGCAGCTAGATTGCGAAGACGCGCCCACCAGGTATTCTGGTAGCTCCAGCCCATAAAAAAGGGGGGAACATCTGCCTGTCGGCGGATAGCTTGGGCGCAGCACACAGTAATAAAAGGGATATTGAGGGATTCAGCTACAACTTCACCCGCTGGTTCCAGCTGATCCACCAGCAGTGCTTCAATCCCCGCCGCTTGAATGGCATCGGGGGCATCTCGGCAGAACATTTCACTCACCTGTTGGCACAAGGTGACTGAATAACGGAGCGACTCTAAGCGGCTCAATTGAGCGAGTTGCGCGAAGGACTCGGCAAGAAATCCAGGTCGATAAATCCCCTGCCCAATCGGATAAAAGTTTAGCCCTTCTGAGCGTACAGATGCCTCTAGATCCGGTATTTGCAGGAAAGTGACGCGATGACCGCGTTGTTGCAATTCTCGTCCCAACGCTGCCAAGGGGTTCAAGTGACCTGAAAAAGGCGGGCAAATTACACCAAAGTGAGTCATGGGTCGGCTTAGATAGAGTTTTAATAATGAAGCGGTCTATTTAAAGCTCCTGCAAGGACGCCACGCATAAGGCTCAGACCCTATCCTCATAAAGCGGAGGTAATCTTACTTATTAGCAAGCAATCCTGCTTTTTTTTAGGAAACCCACGGTATGAACGCACTTCTTTTAAGCCTTGTAAGCAAAGACAACTTCCTGGTATCTCTACTGAGGGTTTTGGTTTTAGGTCAGCGTTATCCAGTCAGGGAAAAATACAAAAAGTAATCAACATAAGTAAGCCTCAAGAGCAACCAGTCGGTTAACTGATGATGCTACTTAGGAGATTAAAATCATAAGACTGGGAGCTTCTAAACCAAAATCAATAACAGGAGCGCAGAACCGGATAAAATAGACCTATTGGCTTCGGGTATTAAAAAATTCAGAGAAATAATCCCTTGTTAGCCTGTTAGTAACTAAAGTACCTGCTACTAATTCACTTCTACTTCTAGCTAAAGAATGGTAGTCCTGTTAAGTTAAATTGTAACTTTAAACACTAAAATTATTTGTAAACAAAAATTTACTCAAACTTGTGTAATGTCGGCTTAAGAGGAAGGAATCTTCTCAATATGAATGGCGGCTTGCAAAGTTAACTTACCTGCCACTACATCAATCTGCTGAAATTGCCGTGACATCCCTTTTTTGTCAAAGTCACGCAGGCTTAAAACTTCGCTCACTTGTGCGACCAAAACATCTGTTAGTTGTGGTGGGAGTTCCTTCCCCTCTAAATAATTCACATCTTGGAGGACAATTTCTTGCCCCTCAGCTCCAATAAGAGGTGTGGCTGTGAAGGAAAGTTGCTGAACTTGTCCAGTTTTATCCAGAATTAGCTCGGACTTCAAAGCTATATTGCCGTCTGATAGTAGAGAAAAGTTTACTTTTTGGATATGGATCGCTAGGTTTTTATTCTCAATAAAAATTTGACTCTGGTGCAAATGTTCCTGAAAAGATTCAGAATTGAAGGCATGGGTAAGATTCTCTTCACTGATAACAACGCGAAGTGTTCCTTCAGAAGGCTTGGTTAATTTGATCTTGCCGATTAGGGCAAGACGAGGCTTGACACTAATCCGATTAATTTCTATTTGTAATTCTTCCGATGGCAAAAACTTTTGTATAACTAGACCATTGATATTAATAGCGATAAAATCAACTTCCCCACGGGCAAGTTTGCTTAGATCCGTCTTGATCTGAACTTTTAATTCTTCTACTATTCCCAGTTGGCTTGCCAGCGCCATTTCTGCTAGCTTGTTAAGCGTTTGTTCTCCCAATCCAGCTTTATCTTGGGTCACGCTACTTCTCCTACTGCCCGATCACTGCTCAATCTAGGCAATTTGCTTAAAAGAGTGTATCTACCTGATGGCAGAAGCAATGCTAGGACTACAGTTTTAGATAGCGAATAAGCCGATAAAGTGGTGATTATTGGGTTATTGAGACTTTTTAGAAATTCAATTTAATCGTAGATTGCGGGAGCAGTAGAATTTGAGGAATCAGGTCTATTTGTAACCTTCCTGCCGCTGTCAAAAATTGTGACAGCAGCAGTGGAAAGCCCCGCCTTGCGGCAGTTCGTGGGCTTTCCACTGCTGACAAAATCATCCTAAGAATGTACTGTATCAACAACACGCGATCGCGATTGTGCTAATTGTGTTGAAAAACCTCTGCTTTCTTGAGTGTAAAAATATACACTCAGTCGGTTCAGCCTCCAGACAGACGAGAGACGGCGTTTGTCCCTTTAAAGTAGCGGAGGTAATTGATAGATTTGCGAGGCATCGTGCGTTCGATGAAGGTGTTGCCGAAGGTACCGCGCCCATTTTTCCTACTAGCTTTAGTTCTCGTTGTCATCAGCTTTTTGGCTTTTCAAATTGAGCTAGCGATTCCCGCAACACCCAGCCTCTACAACACCTTTACACCCCTTACGAACCCTGCACCGCAGGAGATCGGTTCCTATGATGTGTTGGGATACGCGATCGCCAAAGACGAAGCCCAAAGTCTGCTGCAAACGGAGGAAGGGCGCAAGCAACTTTCACCGGAGAATGGGGCAGTTGCGGTTACTGAGGACTTAGTTAACCTGGGACGCAAAGCTTTTTACTCAGAAACTTTTAAAGATCAGGTATTTCAGACCGATGTTGTCGGGGCGCTGAATGGGCCAATCAACCTGGTAACGATGACGAAAGCGATCGCGCGACTGGGAGGGAAACATACCACCAACCTCCAGATTCCCATTGATAAAGATGTCACCATCGGCGGCAGAACTTTTACCGCCGGAACCTTACTGAATACCGGAATGGACGTGCCTGCGGGTTCAATTCTGCCTCTGGGAATGCGTACCAGCATCGAGAAGGGGAAGGTTCGAGTCGGCATCACCTGCGCCTTGTGTCATGCAGCAATTGATAGCAGAAGTGGGCGCGTTATCGAAGGTGCGCCGAACAACGATGTCGATCCCGGCTTAGTCTTGGCAATGGCTACGAACTCCGCCGCCATGTTTCGCCAGACGGGTGTGAATCCCACTAAACTTCCCTTAGGCGATCGCACTTACATCAACGCTGATGGGGAAATCGCCCGTCTCCCAGATGTCCAAGCCGTAGAAGATGCCGTCGATGCCGATTTGCTCAGTTGGCCTCCGGGGAACTTTGATTCTACCGGCAACATGGTCAACAATCCCTCCCAAAATCCTTCCTCCTATACCCACAAAGCTTGGCCCTACGGCTGGAGTGGAAACGCTGCCATTGGCTGGTTTCACGGACTGACTACCCTCAACAGCAACGTTCACGGCACCAATTCCGACGCCACAACCGGGGCTGATTCCAGCCAAGCGTTACTAAATATTGACAAAGAAACTTATTTGGGAATTATTTTTCAAAATTCAGCCAATCAAGCTTTTCGGTTGCCAGAAGGGGCAAAACCATCAGAATTCTTTGAAAAAATCGATCCCACACCAGGGGAACCGGGAATGAACCAGGTAATTAAGATGCCTGGATACCCGAAAGGTTCGCCTTTTATTTTGGATGGGTTGATGGCAAACTCACCAGGATTCCCGGTCGGCGAACAACTTAATGGAATATCCGCATTTCAGAATAGCTTGGCACCGCCACCCGTTCAAACTGCAAGCACAGACACCCTGAAGCGGGGTGCAGCCATCTTCTCAAAAGCTGGTTGCGCTGAGTGTCATAGCGGACGCTACTTCACCAACCATGAAGTAATTGCAGCAAATGAGATTGGAACTCAGCCCTCACGGGGTCCGGCGCAAGCACCCTTTGCCCGCATCTTGATAGAACCCCAAACTTATCCTAGTAACGTCCCAGTCCCCTTGCCGCCCGATCCGCCGGTGCTGTCAGTGCCGACTGATATCACGCCACAGCGATCGCTAGAATTAGCCTTTGCCATCAGCAACCCAGCCGGTGGTTACAAGGTACCTAGCTTAATTGGACTTGCCGTAACTGCACCTTATCTCCATGATGGCGGTGTGGCAGCTAGTTCCGAAGCACTGAAGCGAGATAAAGACGGCTTTAAAGTCGCCGATCCCAATCAACTAGGCATGGCAGGTACGTTGCTTAACAATATCCAGCCCGATCCCAGCGCAAGTTTGCGAGTGCTGCTGGATCGCAACCTGCGCGAAACAACGGTAGCCGCTAACCGGGCGAATTCTGACTTACAACAGTCGAATGTAGACGGCAGCGGACACGCTTATTGGGTAGACACGGAGGCGGGTTTCACTCCCCAAGATCAGACCGATATCATTCAATTCCTCCTCTCGTTGGATGATGACCCAGAAGTGCTGCCAGCGGTAGCCTCAAGAGATTAGCGATCGCGTTTTTTCTTCGCCCCGATTCAGGGGCTGAAAGGAATCAAAGCAGAGAAAATCCCGCTTTAAAAAGGGGGACAAATACAACCAAAATCCAAAGGTAATACAACCATGACAGTGCAAGGCGTAATTTTAGATATCGATGGTACCCTGGTTCTGAGCAATGATGCTCATGCCCAAGCTTGGGTTGAGGGATTTGCAACGTATGGTTATGAGGTACCCTTCGATAAAGTTCGACCGCTGATTGGGATGGGTGGCGATCACGTCATCCCAGCAATGGTGCCGGAATTAAATGACGAAGACGGAGATGGGAAAGCCGTTTCTCAGAAGCGTCGAGAACTAATGGTCAACCGCTTTGCACCAACACTGTCTCCTACAGACGGCGCAAGAGACCTGATCTTGAAAATGCAGGAGGCTGGATTAAAGCTGATTATCGCTACCTCTGCATCAAGTCAAGAACTCTCCCCGTTGCTGAAAGCCGCACAAGTTGACGATCTACTGGATGAAGCGACAACTTCTAGCGATGCCGATGCCTCTAAACCAGCACCAGACATCGTGGAAGCAGCATTGAAGAAGATGCAAATGGAACCCAATCAAGTAGTGATGATTGCCGATACTCCCTACGATATTGAATCTGCAAATAAAGCTGGTGTGGGTGTAATTGCGGTGCGTTCTGGTGGCTTTGACGATAATCAACTCAAGGGTGCGATCGCTATCTACGATCACCCCGCCGATCTATTAGCCAATTACGACAATTCTCCCTTGATCTAAACACGGTAAGGTCTGTTTTTTTTCAACTCCCTACATTTAGTAAAAAGGCAGTAACGAATTCCGTTACTGCCTTTTTACTTGCTTTTTTACGATTGTGTGCAACTTCTAGTTGCTAACAGCTTTAGCTTACCAGCCGCTACTTTCCTGGTCTGCCGGATCGCCGTAAGGATCTTCGCTTGCGGGACGAACATCTCCGAACTGCCCTTGGTAATCTGCTGGATCGCCGTAGGGATCTTCGCTGGCGGGACGAACATCGCCAAACTGCCCATAATTTCCTGGATCGCCAAAGGGGTCTTCGCTAGCGGGACGGACATCACCAAACTGCCCTTGGTAGCCAGGATCGCCGTAGGGATCTTCGCTTGCAGGGCGGACATCGCCATACTGCCCATAATTTCCTGGATCGCCAAAGGGGTCTTCACTCGCGGGGCGGACTTCCCGATCGTCGTAGTTGGTCGCGTCTTGGTCGTTACCAAGCAAGGCATCCTGCATCTTTCTGATAAACCCATCTACCATGATTTGTCTCCTTTTTCAATTACTGTGTGAAACGGCTGTGTAGAGGGTACAGATTGATTCCTCATTGCCGTTGTGTATCTTGGCGCTTTTTATGGCTGGTCGTGCGATCGCATATCTGCAACCCAGAGATAGCAGCGCTTACTGTGCGCTTACTGTGCAGGAATCGGGGCATTCGCTTCAGCCAATCCTCTCAGGTCGCGCCCTGTGGGTCTGTTGTTATAGCCCTGGAAGTCACGATACTGCCGTGCCTCCTCTTCCGAAACTTGAATTCCTCCGGGTGGCGGCGTTACCCAGTGAGGCCGATTTTGGGCATCCCGGTAGTAGACACGACCGTTCTTAGAAAGGTAGTATTTCCCCTGCGCCCCCTGCTGTTGCTTGTTCTTATTCTTGTTGTAAAGATAGTAAAGTGCCGCCGCTCCCGCCAAAGTGATTGCCACTTTCTGACCCGTTGATAATCCTTTCTTGGCTTGGGGTTGGTTGGTGGGGGGAGGATTTGTCACTGTTCCACCCCGCGTATCGTCAACAGGTGGCGGTGGAGTGTTAGTCTGCGACTCACCGCAAGCATTTAAAAACGGAACCATTAGTAACGCTGAAAGCAGCAGCGCCATTGGGCGTAAAAATCTTTGACGCTGTGGGGCTATTGTATTCATCAATTTCCTGTTCTCCCTCCGTTACAGGATGTCTTGTTATGACGCACTCATGAGGAAAACTTGCACTATTCCAAAAACACTTTTTTCTTCAATAAATTTCCAACAACAAGTTTAGAAATTGAGTATTTACCGCTGACCGACAACAGCACAAGTCAGTGTTTTTGTTTCCACCCAATCATGAGGCAAGTTAAGAATAATTCCCTACAGCTCTAGATAGAATTTTGAGAAAAGGCTTCATCCAAGAGGAATAGACCCGACAGCCATTTACCAACTCGGTCAGCTTCGGAAGAAAGGAGAAATACACAAAAATTAACCCTACGTATTGCTTATAAGCATTGCTTATAAAGATAGGGTTTGCCTGTTTTTATGGGCTTTCTAAAATTATTCTTTCTTAAGGTGATAATCGCTCAATTACCCAGTTGCCATCGTCACCACGTCGATAGTGCAAGCGATCGTGCAGCCGACTCGGACGCCCCTGCCAAAACTCAATTGTTGTAGGAATGACTCGAAAGCCTCCCCAATGGGGCGGTCGAGGAATTTCCCGATTTTCATATTGCTCTTTGAGTTCCTGTAAGCGTTGCTCAAGTACCTCGCGGTTTTCAATGACTTGGCTTTGCCGCGAAGCCCAAGCCCCCAATTGGCTTAAGAGCGGACGGCTGTGAAAATAAGCTTCTGATTCAGCATCTGAAACCTTCTCCACTTGCCCCTCAATCCGCACTTGGCGTTCCAGTTCCGCCCACCAGAAGACTAAGGACGCCCACGGATTGACGAGGAGTTGTTGTGCTTTTTGACTTTCGTAGTTCGTGTAGAATACGAAGCCTTGTTCGTCGAAGTCTTTGAGTAGAACCATTCTGGCGCTAGGTTTGCCATCAGCCCCAACAGTCGCAACAGTCATGGCATTGGGTTCGAGAAGCTCAGCTGCCCGTGCTTGGTCAAACCAAGTTTTAAATTGTTGAAAGGGATTGGGGTCGCTATCCGCTTTGCTCAGTCCAAATCGGGTGTAATTTTTACGCAGATCGGCTACGCTTGTATCCATCTTTATATTTTTTCAATCCCTAATTTAAGTATTTTAAAGTCTTGCTTGACCCCAGTTTTCATACATCCTACAAAAAAATTTATCGCTTGCGGCTATATTCATAGACTTTAGACTTTAGACTGGCTATGGGTTAGAGTGGAAAGTCTAGCCAGTCGTTCTACGAGTACCCAGGGAGCCACTGCTACAGGTTGTGAGTGCGATGCGCCGTTCAGCCAATCTTCAACGCCTGCTGATTCTCGGTTTGACCGGCCCGATTGTGGCTTTAAATATCTGGGTTCTGTCCCAGATATTTCGCTATTTTGAGCATTTAATTACCATCCTCACCATTTCGGCAATTCTGGCTTTTTTACTCAATTACCCGGTGCGGGTGTTAGAGCGGATTCGCTTCAAGCGGACACAGGCGGTAATTATCGTTTTGGTGGTGACTTTAGCGGTGCTTGTCATTTTGGGCGTGACTCTTGTCCCGATATTGGTAGATCAAACGACTCAACTGTTCAAAAATATTCCAGATTGGTTAGAGGCAAGCAATCAAAATTTAGATCAGTTGGACGCCTGGACAAAAACTCGTCGTTTGCCTTTGGATCTTAAAGGATTTAGCCGTCGCGTCAGTTTTCGGATCGAAAACCAAGCGCAAGCTCTAGCGAGTCAGGCGTTTGGCGTGGCGCTAGGGACGTTGACCGGATTAATCGATGTCGTGTTTGTGGTGGTGCTGGCGTTTTATATGTTGCTGTATGGCGATCGCTTGTGGAAGGGTTTGTTTAATCTCCTTCCGTCTCAGATCGGTCTGCCGTTGAGCGAATCCCTGCGTCTGAACTTTCAGAACTTTTTCATTACGCAAGTCCTCCTAGGACTGTTTATGATGGCAACGCTGACGCCAATCTTTTTGACTCTGAACCTGCCGTTTGCCCTGTTGTTTGGTTTGTTAATTGGGGTTGCCGAACTCATTCCCTTTATCGGTGCAACCTTGGGGATTGGGATGGTGACGCTTTTGGTGATGCTTCAAGATTTTTGGTTAGCCGTTTGGGTCGCGATCGCATCGATTTTCATGCAGCAGATCAAAGATAACGTCCTTGCTCCTAAGTTAATGGGCGATTTCACCGGACTCAATCCGATCTGGATCTTTATCGCTTTATTGATCGGCGGTCAGATAGCGGGACTGCTGGGAGTTCTCGTGTCTGTGCCCCTTGCAGGTACAATCAAGGACACTATCGATACTCTCCGTCTTTTGCGTCAGCCCTCCGTTGTGACGACAGAGACGGTTTCCCGAAACCCTAATGACAGTTGAAAGATTATTAAAATAGATACCGCCCGAAAAGCTATCAGTACGACAAACTAAGCGAGGATGCGCTGGCAAACTTAACAAAGATTCTGCACGATACCCACGATTATTTAGCCTGGGTCATTCAAAAACTTTTATTTTTGTTCAATGAGGAGAAATCCGCTTCTAGTTTTTATACAGAATAAGCGCGATCGCTCCTGCACTCAGACAATATTAACAATTGCAGGTTTTCGATTCCAGATTTCAATCAAAACTGAAGAGTGTATGCACTTGGCATGGACGTAGAGTAGGATAGGTGAGGCTCAAATCCTTCTCATTGTTCAATATCAAACTCATCTCGTTCTTCTTTGTGAAATTGGCAAGGGATCTGCATTGTTTAGGAGTTCATTGATGCGACAGATTAATTTTTTGCTGATCTTCGCGGTGTTACTAGCGCTAGTTTTATTCAGCTTAGAAAACACCGAACCTGCCGCTATTCAGATTGTTCAAGGTGTCGAAGTGCAAGCGCCCTTGTGTATTGAACTGATTCTGGCGATGGGTCTTGGAGCTGTCTTAGCGTGGATTTTTAGTATCTGGGCGCGGTTGCTGCGAAGTCTAGAATCTGGAAAACAATTGCGTCAGATGCGAGCCAAAGACGAGCGCATCCAAGAATTAGAGGAAAATATTGAACACTACAAGGCAGAAATTGAAGAGAGACAAAGTCTGCCCTTAAACGCGACCCTCCAGACTGAAAACACAGAGGTAGTTGGAGGGAAGCTAGCAAGTCTCGCGGCAGCAAAAGAACAGGAATCCCTTGCCTAATCAATTTAGCTTCATTTGAGCTTGAGTTTATGCCGATGACCATTGGCCCAGCCCAGGAAGCGATCGCCCTTTTAATCGATTTGGCTCAGCGGGGAGAAATCGACCCTTGGGATGTCCAGGTGATTGAGGCGATCGATCGATGCTTATTGGAATTGGAGAAAGCTGGGGAGAAGCTCTCTGGCACATTTGAAGTAGAGCTGTCCCAATCCGGGCAGGCGTTTCTGTATGCGTCCATGCTGGTATTGCTCAAGGCGGATACCCTGTTTTCGCAATCGCTCCCAGACAATCTCGAACCCACTGAGGACGAGCTGGACGACACCGCCGCCGATCCCAGACAATTGCCAACGCGGTTGGAGCGCCATTTGCGACGCCGAGGGACAGCAATGCCTCCCCAAACTCGTCGTGTAACCCTACACGAATTAATCGAACAGCTACAGCAAATAGCCACGGTACTGGAAGAAAAACCTGCTGGCCCAAACGCGATTAAAGACCCAAGTTATCGTTCCCAGTCTCGTTCCCAAACCGCCCGCGCGATCGCTGCCCTCGCTCACCAAGAAAATCTGACCGAAACCGCAGCTCACCTAGATCGGTTTTTGAGCAGTCATTGGCCCCAAATGTCCCCCGGTCAGGATTGGCTGGAATTAGACCAGCTGTTAGAGTTATGGGCAGGGGTAAAACAACGGTCAGCACCGTTAAACGCGCATCAATTGCCTGAAGAGGTGGAAACTGCGCCGAAACACAATGACCGAGTGGGAGTTTTTTGGGCGCTGTTACTCCTGTCTGCTCAGTCTAAGGTAGAGTTAGCCCAAGAGGAGTTCTACCAAGACCTAAAAATCCGAACGCTGTAGCGATGATTCTGTACTGTAACAGGGGCGCATTCAGTTCCTGCCGGTATGTTGATTAAACGCTAGGGTGAGAAACATCTAGAATATCGACAAGGTCAATCGACTAAAATATTTGACCAGCCATCCCTTGCCTCCAGTGAAGGGATGGGGTACAGCTAAATTGCACGAAAACAAAGTGGCCTAGGTTGAGGAAAAAATATTCATGAAAGCCATGATTCTGGCGGCTGGTAAAGGTACCCGCGTTCGTCCGATTACCTACACCATTCCCAAACCTTTAATTCCCATTCTGCAAAAACCAGTGATGGAGTTCTTGGTGGAACTACTCAGGCAGCATGGGTTTGACCAGATCATGGTCAATGTCAGCCACCTTGCTAACGAGATTGAAAGCTATTTCCGGGATGGTCAGCGTTTTGGGGTGCAAATTGGCTATTCCTTTGAAGGCCGGATTGAAGAAAATGGCGACTTGATCGGCGAAGCGGTCGGTTCTGCTGGCGGGATGCGTCGCATCCAAGATTTTTCTCCGTTTTTTGATGACACCTTTGTGGTGCTGTGCGGAGATGCGTTGATCGATTTGGATCTGACCGCAGCGGTGAAGTGGCACAAAGAAAAAGGCTCGATCGCGACGATTGTGATGAAATCAGTGCCACAGAATGAGGTTTCCAGTTATGGAGTCGTCGTCACCGATGAAGAGGGACGAATCAAAGCCTTCCAAGAAAAACCATCAGTGGAGGAAGCGCTCAGCACCAATATCAATACCGGGATTTATATTTTCGAGCCAGAAATCTTAAATTACATCCCTTCTGGCGAGGAGTACGATATCGGGGGTCAGTTATTCCCCAAACTGGTAGAAATGGGTGCGCCTTTCTACGGAATCCCGATGGACTTCCAGTGGGTGGATATTGGCAAAGTGCCAGACTACTGGCAGGCAATTCGCAGCGTGTTACTGGGAGAAGTCAAAAATGTGGCAATTCCCGGACAGAAAGTGGCTCCCGGTATTTATACCGGATTAAATGTAGCGGTGAACTGGGACAAGGTTGACATCACAGGCCCAGTCTACATTGGTGCCATGACACGCATTGAAGATGGAGCCAAGATTGTCGGTCCCACCTACATCGGACCCAATTGCTGGGTGTGCAGCGGTGCCAAGGTGGAAAATAGCGTGATTTTTGAATACTCCCGCCTAGGCCCAGGAGTGCGCTTAGTCGATAAGCTGGTGTTCGGACGTTACTGCGTGGATAAGACAGGTGCCACGATTGATGTCCAAGCCGCCGCCCTCGATTGGCTGATTAACGATGCTCGTCAAGTTCTGCCCTCTAATCCGCCAGCAGAACGGCAAGCGATCGCCGATCTGCTGGGGATGGAAGCGATTTAAATCATCGGTCAGCGATCATTGGGAAATGGGTAGTGGGTCACAAGTGGATTCTCTACCCATTTCTCATTACTCATCAGGACGACAGATAAGTGTACCGACTGAGACTCTGCTCGTAGTTTTGCAGCAATCGCTGGGATTCCTGAATGGTAATGCGCTTATCCATAAGCGCTTGTTCGCATAGCCGACGAATCTGCTCAATCAGATCCTCAGAATCGTACTGTACGTAACCCAAGACTTCCTTCATGGTGTCACCTTTGACGACATGTTCAATCCTGTAAGCCTTGGGTGTCAAATGAATGTGAATCGTGTTGGTATCGCCAAACAAGTTGTGCAGATTACCCATAATTTCCTGGTAAGCTCCATTCAAGAACATCCCCAGGTAGTAGGGTTCGTCAGGCTTCAGCGTATGCAATTCTAAAACCGACTTGACATCTCTGAGGTCGATAAACCGATCGATTTTGCCATCGCTGTCGCAGGTGAGGTCTGCCAAAATTCCCCGCCGTGTTGGTTCCTCATCCAGCCGATGAATCGGCATGATGGGAAACAGCTGGTCAATTGCCCAACAATCCGGCGCTGATTGGAAGACAGACAGGTTGATATAGTAGATGGAAGCCATAATTTTTTCTAGGTCTTCCAGTTCGTCGGGAACGTATTCCTGCTTCCTGGTAATCGCTAGAATTTTTTCACAACAAGCCCAGTAAAGACGCTCGGCTCTGGCTCGTTCGGTGAGGCGCAAAATCCCCAAATTAAATCGGCTGATGGCTTCTTCTTTGAATTGAGCGGCGTCGTGGTATAGCTCTTGGAAATTCTCTTCGTTTATAGATTGGTAGGTTTCCCAGAGGTAATTAATAATCGGCGATTCACCCTCTTTTGGGGGTTCGGGTGCCCCGGATGGGACATCGCTGGTGCCGAGAACATCAAAAATCAGCACCGACTGATGGGAAGCGATCGCTCTCCCACTCTCGCTAATCAGCGTGGGAACGGGTAACTGGTGTTCGGCACAAGCTTCTTTCAACTCTGCCACGATATCGTTGGCATAGTTCTGCATATTGTAATTTTTGGAAGCGTAGAAATTGGTTTGAGAACCGTCGTAATCCACGCCCAAACCGCCGCCGACATCGAGATATTTCATGTCAGCCCCCAGCTTGGCTAACTCGACGTAAATCCGGCTAGCTTCTTGGATGGCATCTTTAATGACATTAATTGCGGAAATCTGAGAGCCAATGTGGAAGTGCAGCAATTGCAGCGAATCCAGCAAGTCAGCGTCTCGTAATTCGTTGACCGCGTGAATGATTTCGGGAATGGTCAAACCAAATTTAGCGCGATCGCCCGTAGATCCTCCCCAGCGTCCCACGCCTTGGGTACTCAGCTTCGCCCGGATGCCCAAAATTGGCTTAATGCCCAACTGACGGCTGGCTTCAATACACAGCTGTACTTCTTCAACCTGCTCTAAAACGATCAGCGGCGTTTGCCCCAGTCGAGACGCTAACATCGCCGTTTCGATGTATTCTCGGTCTTTATAGCCATTGCAGATGAGTAATGCCCCAGGCGTATCCAACATTGCCAAAGCAATCATCATCTCTGGCTTTGAGCCAGCTTCCAAGCCAAACTGATGGGGTTTACCAAATCGCACCAAATCCTCAACCAAGTGCCGCTGCTGGTTGCACTTGACCGGAAAGACACCTTTGTAAGTACCGGAATAGTTGTAACGCGCGATCGCTTTCGCAAAACAAGCATTTAATCGCTCAATCCGGTCTTCTAAAATATCTGAAAAGCGAATCAGCAGTGGTAGCCCCAGATTGCGCTGCTTCAGGGCGTTGACCAGTTCAAATAAATCTAAAGACCCACCGCGCTCTCCCTTGGGAGAAACTGTAACGTGACCGGCTGCATTAATCGAAAAGTACGGTTGACCCCAACCTTCAATCCGATACAGGTTCTCACTGTTTTCTATTGACCAGGATTGGGGCAAGCTTTCACGGCTTAGCCGAGTTAAAGCCATATCATGTTTTTCCCGTCCTGCATTTCTCCGGGCAAGGGCACCGGAGGTGCCACGGCGATTCGATGAACTTTGTGCCACAATTTCTTCTTCTGATGGCTCTTCTTCAATTGCAGGCGTAAACTGCTCGCCCATTTTTTTATCTATCCTCCCTGTGCCCTGTCGAGTAGCTAGTCTATCGCATTCATTTATCATAGGCAGGTGTCTTGTCTTGAATCAGTACCTGCGGTTGGATGTCTGCTTAATCCCATTGTTACCAAAATTTGTATTTGGGGATTGGGGATAAGTAATTCTCTGCTTTGAGAACTCTGAAATCTCCAAAATCTCTGGTTCTTGGCTGCCACAATCATCTCTTTGTCCGGGTTACTATATTTTCTTTTTTGGAAGATCGCAGGCAATTTTTGCTAAAATCTGCCTCTAGTGAGTTATACCGAGTTTTTCAAAATTTGATAAAACTTTGATATAAATTACCCAATATCAATCAGCCGTGCTAGTTGAGGGCGTTCAATGCTCAATCAGCCCGATAAGCCTCCTATACAGCGCTTTAGCCTTGTTTTCCTGTACCAGATGGTTCAGAAGTACCCACTCGCCTTTTGGGGCGGTTTGTGGGCGTCCATGATTACCATCGCAGCAGTAGCAGCGCTAGGTCTATTTAGTACAGGCCCCATCGAGCAGGAGGAATCTAAATCTGTTGAACCGATGCCTGCCGAAACGACGGTTCCAGAACCAGAGACATCACTACTGCCAAGCTTCACAACCAGTCAGCCATCTGGAACCCCGTTGCCCGGTTTTACAGCGGTGCCGGAAGTTCCGGAAGCTCGAAAGCAACAGGAAGTGCCACGGTGGTTGTATGGTGCGATCGCCTTGGGCTTTGTCACTGGAACGCTTTTGATAGCGCTAAACCTGAGTCGTTCACCGCAGCGTAAATCTCTCAAACGGTCAAAGCCGACTGCAAGCGTCCGCAAAAAACAACGCCGCCCGACTCAAAAGCAAAAGCGTCGTCCCATGCCGCCACAACCGGCAGAAGGCTTCTCTAAACCTCAAGAAGTGCCCCTAATGATGACAAATTATGGGATGACTGAGGTAACGGTGGTGCCTCCAGAAGAAAATCATCCTCTGGATTGGGGCGAGGATAGTCTGGCAGAAATCATGGATCTGCGAAAGCGACAGTCTCTCTCTGCGTTGCTCAAAAAGTAATTACTATAAAACTTTTGAGTTTTGAGTTAGAAAAAAATTCTTAATTCAAAACTCAAATTTTTTTACTAATTACTAAAATTCAACGTGCAAGTAGATGTTTTTTCGGGAATTACTTTTGACTTGTCGAAAGTAGCGATCTCCAATCTTTAATTGCTTTTTCTGTCCAGAGCCAGTTTTTACTTAGGGCCTCCGGTTGGAAGTTAACCGGGTCTTCTGAGATCGCCTTTTGTCGGAGCTTCCGGGCTTCATCCAAAAGTTTTGCTTGCTTATCAGCAGGTTGAGATGCAGCTAATTTGGTCAGCCCAATTGCTAATCCGGCATAAGTTGTCAAAGCTTCTTGTTGGGCAACCGAGCCAGCAACAGTAGCTTGCTTTTCTTCTATCAAGTAAAAAGCATCAAACCAAATTTGGTTAGCACGATCGAGATTCCCTTCTAAATAGTAGGCAAACCCTAGGGCATTCAAATATTTAGCGGACTTAGGTTGCTTTTTGACCGCTTGCTCCCAAAATCGACGGGCATCATCCAAACTGTAATCCTTACTGCCAGTTTGAACAGACTGCCACGCCAGACGCCCTCTTAGGAAGCTGATGGCTGGGTCGTCGATTTTCTGTTTGTTAACATTGTCAAGCGCCCCTTGGGCTTGCTGTAACGCTCCTCGGTTCAGCAGTTCTTCTACAGCTACCCCGGCGGCGGATAAGTTATTTTGACTGAATTGTTCAATGGCGATCGCCGTGACAGTCGGGGTATTGGCTTTCTGGAGATTGACATTTTTGAGATTGGGGCTAGGGAGCGCCGGAAGTGAGGTTGAGGTATTCTCCTGAGAGAACAACAAGTCTGAAGGTTGCGGACGACGTTGCAATAACCAGAAACCCAAAAGCGCGATCGCCATCGTCGAGCCTAACGCCAGCAAAATCAGTGGGGCACGCTTGCCTTGTCGCTGTCCCTTCTTCCCTTCACCACGCTGCCAAAATCGCAGCCGGGGGTTCCCGGCGGCATATCCCAGTAGCGATTCTCCCGATCCCGCGTTTTTCGTTGCTGACTCAGCAGCGATCGCTGCGGCGACGGGTTGGGGGGGGGTTTTCGACTCGCTGGGCGGGTGAGGGGCGATCGTTGTCTGATTTTCTCTTTCTACAGGTCTGTCCCTTGTCTGGTCTACCTCAGTTTCCCTCGGTGTCTCTGCTGCTACTTCAGGCTTTAGCTGGCGAAACAGATCCGCAACCAAAGCCGAGTCGTCTTCGTAGCCAATATCGTCATACTCCAAATCATCAACCGGATCGGTCCAGTCGGGATCGTCATCCCCGTAGAAGTCATCCTCTAAGGAGTCTAAAGCCTCGTCGGTGGTTAAGAAACCGGATCGAGATCCAGTCGGCGCTGCCGTGAAGACCGCTTCTTCCTCCCTAGAGAGAGGATTCAGCATTCCTCCCCAAGCAATGTCTGCCCCAGAAGCGTCAGGCAACTGAAGTCGCTCTGCTTTGGCATTGATGGCATGATGACCTGGTGTCAAGTAACCGTCAAATTCCGGGTGAAGATAGAGGATCGGTAAAGCCCAGTAAAGCTGGCGAGAACCGTAAGTAGAAATTAAACTTTGCCGCGCTCGGCTCAGGCTGAGGTCAATCGGATAACCTTGATTCAGATTGCCGTAAAACCGCCGTGCCAAGGTCAAAGCGACTTGATCCGGAATGCGTTCTGCCATTGCCAGCACGCTCTTGATGCCGCGTTTGACCAGCGCTTCTGCCAAATTTCCCTCTGCGGCACCGTCGCTGGGAGCTGAAGCGGCGGTATGAGCGCCCCGACAGGAGTTAAACACTGCGAGCTGGATGCCGTTATTGACGAGCAACCCCGCTAAGTCATCTCCGCTTAACATCTCCGTCAGCCCGGTTTGGCGGCTTACGAGGTAGAGATTGCCGCCGTAGGCTCCTTGGTCGCTATGACCTGCGTAGTGGAAAACTTGATATTGACCTTGTTCCAGCTCGTGCGTCAGCTGCTCCGTACCGGGTTGCTCCAGAACAGTGAGTTGAATTTCGGGTAAGCCATTCCGGGAACGGTGACTCAGTTCTGCTTGCAGGTGGCTGACTTCTTGTTTGAGCGCCAAACTTTCCTGGTCGTTGGGGGCAGCGATCGCCATCAAGATTCGCACCGCCGGTTGATTTGACCCAGAACCTAACGAAACGGTGGGACTTCTCAACCTTGTACTCATCTGGTAGCGGGAGAAGGCAACATCGGTTCCAGTTGCCAAGGGGCGATCGCCATCGTGCAATACTTCCCAAGGTAAGCTCAGTAAGCGACTATCTTTTAATCCCAAGCGCAGCCGCAATACTTCTTGCCGATCTTGAGCGATCGCTTGCGCGATCATCCAACTATCTCGCAGCGTCCCTTGGAACAAAGCATCGTACATCTGCTGCCCCAGCGCCACCAAGTTAAGGGAAGATTGGGTGGCTTCTCGGTTCGGGGAACCCGAGCGAGAAATATCGCTGGGAGACAAAGCCATCAGCAAAGGGTCATTCATCAGGTGCCTCGCCTGAGCTAACCAATCCTCTACTTGCCACGTTACCTGCTCTTCGGCAAATGGGACGGCACCCGGTGCGGCAACCCATTCTGTCCGCACCCAATATTTACTTTCCCCTAAGGGATTTACAGAGATATGAAATTCCTGAGCCACTGCTACTATGCACTCCTGCTTCAGTTAGAACCTTCTAGCTGCTTTTCTTACCTGGAGGAGGAACTGTTTCCCTTTCTTCCTAGATAGATTCAAGTTACTTAAAGTTTCCATGAAGGGCAGTTTCGTTTTCTTGAACGCTGATGCCGTTGATGGATTCCGGGAAAGGGGGAGAAAATTTCTATTTATTCTAATTTAATCGTTAAATTTACCCCAACTTAATCCGGATAGTTGAGGAATCCTTTAGAAGAGTAGATTGGTAGATGCACCCTGATTGACATCCCCTGGCTCACCGGTTTGAGCCGGGGATTTTTTTTTCGGTTCGTTAGGCGCTGTAGGACTTTCTGGATTTCTCCCGGCTTCAAAGGCGGGTTAGGGGGGAACTGACACAAGTTGCTTGGCATTTCCATCCCTCAACCCCGCGATGGGAGAGCCACTGTGCTAGAAATAACGAGAAGCAGAAGGCAGATTAGCGATCGCTCATTCGCTGTTAACGAATGACCAACCGCTAATCGCTCATGGCTAATCCGAACTGACTTCCTCAAAAGATTTAACTTCTAGAACCGGGCCAATCATCGCGAAGGTCATCACGTCCTTTCGCACCTCACCTTTGACTTTCACTTTGAGTCCCGATTTGCGTAAATCTTCTGGAGCTTTGTGGAGTTCGTAGGTTTCACCCTCTTGTGTGACTAGCGCCCAGGTGCCTGGACCAAGTCCCTTGCGTTCGATAGTGCCTTCTACGCTGATGCTCATGCTGTTTGCCCTTCTCCTTTGCTGGATAAATAGGCGAGTCCGATACACAGGAGGGCATTAGTAATTAGGAATATCTTAGCGATCGCGCCATGACCTAACCACAACATCGCCGGATCTGCTACGGCACTCACTAATAAACAGGATGCCACGCCCAAGGTCGAGCCGATCGCAAACCACTTCCAACTGCGGTGTCCCAGTAGCAAGGCGATTAATGCAAAAGGAATCAACACGCTGGCGAAGATGGGATTCAATAAACCACTGCCTTGAATCGTATTGCCCAGTTCGGGAATCGAACTGCCCATCATCCGGAAAGGCCACTGAGGAAGATCGAAAATATAGAAGCCGCGCAGGAAGAATAATCCAGAACTCCCGGCGACTAAACCGCTGGTTAGCGACCAACTCCAGCCAAAGGGGAAATAATTCCGCAAGAACCAGGCAAGGACATAAGAACCTAATACCATCGCAATCTTAGGTAACAGTGCCACCGCACCGCCATCAATCCAGAAGCGAGGATTGAGATAGCCATTATCGCGCAACCAGCGGAAGAAGTCGCGGAAGGTAATTTGCCCGCGTACCGCCAGTTTTACAGCCGCAGAAGCATCGAGATGACCAGCCCCAAAGTAGTTGAGAGGGTCATCTGAAATTACCCGTGCCGACTTTTTGAGGACACCCAATACTTCCTCCGGTTCGGTTACGCCAGAGGCTTTCACTAAAGCGGCGACACCGGCAACGTGGGGAGACGCCATACTAGTGCCTTGGAAGGCAGCAAAAGTGGGGATGAGCTTCCCGTTTTCGTCATAACTAATGGTCTCTTGCAGAATCCCACCCGATGGATTTTCTTCGGTGATTGCACCACCAGGGGCTGAGATATCCACACCAGCACCATAGCTGGAGTAAAAGGCTTTTTCACCGGCAGAATCAATTGCTGAAACACCGATAACGTGGGGATATCGAGCTGGGTAGGAGGCAGAATTCTCATTAGAGTTTCCTGCTGCGGCTACGATGACGACGCCTTTGTTGTAGGCATAATCAATCGCTTCTTGCATTACCTGACTTTCGCCACCACCGCCCAAGCTCATGTTAATGACATCAGCACCGTTATCGGCAGCAAATTTGATGGCTTCAGCAATATCGGCAACGGTGCCGCCGCCTTCTGCACTCAACACTTTCAAAGGCATAAGGCTGGCTTCGTAAGCAATACCCGCGACGCCATAGCCATTATTGGTGGCTTGGGCAACAGTACCGCCAACGTGGGTGCCGTGCCCGTTGTCGTCGTCTGCTTGGTCTCGGTTGTTAACAAAGTCGTAGCCTTGGACAAACTTGGTATCTTTCAGGTCAGGAACGCGACTGATGCCGGTGTCAATGACGGCAACTGTCATCCCTGCGCCTTTGGTTTCGTCCCAAGCAGATTCTACGTTGATACTCCGTAGGTTCCACTGTTTGCTGTACTCTGGGTCGTTGGGGACTTCCAGAGCTTTGTAGACATAATTCGGTTCAATATATTCGGTTTTTTTGGCTAAAGGCGATTTTTTTAGAGTTTTCAGCAGGTTGCGATCGCCTTTAATGATATACAACTGATCTGACTCGGAAAATTCGCTGTTATACTGAGCGCCTAGCGATCGCACCTGTTCTTGCACCACTTCTGCTGGTACGTCTTCGCGGAAATCTAGCACAATCGAGTCAAACTCACCTTGTGCTGCCAGTCCTTTGAAGTTAAACAGGGCAAAACCTACCCCCAATAAAAACAAGCACGCTATCAAAAGCTTTCTCATATTCACCCGTCTTGTGAGCGCCAGTTTCTCCCCACGATAACTCATGCATCTGCCCCGTGGTGTATTTAGTTTTTAGTTATTAATTTTTGTTTGTTGGAGTAATACCGCTCGTTTGCAGTAATCAGCGATACGAATCAGGCTGCTTGTGGCAAAAGTTCTCTTGAAGCGAAAGAACCCTATTTTTACTCTTACTGAAGGACTTGTGGGTTTTCAGCCGATGAGCGTCTATTTAATACTCAGTTTGAGGTGAGGGAGGCATTCTCTTGTCGTTAGCGGGTTCCTGCGCCTTGATTATTATCGTCCGAGAATCCTAGATTTGGGGGTTCGTAGGTTTGATTTTGTGTAGTATTATCGGGAGTTCTGATGATAAAGTTCAATTGAATATTGAGCAGTTGTAACCCAAATATAAAGATGAATATTCCTGTAGCTTTTAGTAGTAGATGACTCATAAAATTTTTGTCGTTTTGAAATAATTATGATGAAATTATTTTTTTAATCAGATCTATTATTCAGTGCTGTAAACTGAATAATATCAAATAATTTTCAATTAAAATCTTATATTAATTAAATATTTAGAGGATAACGTTAACATCAACTTTGGTTGAGCCATACGAAAAATTCGACTAATAGTAAATATTTGATAAATCACTTGTTCGATAATGACTTGACGTAGATAAATGTGAGATTGCATCTTAGTTTGTTGAATTCGATGTTTTTAATTATGAAGGTTTTATTAAGATTCTCTAGTGATAAAAACCTATAGTAAAATGTGACATTATTGCTGCAAATATTTGCTTGAAATCCCCAAGTTTGAGTGATGGGATTGGCTCACCAAATGTGACTGGCTGTTTCCAGCTTTGTGATCTCGATCGCAGCTAGAAACTGGGTGCAGCGTAATGAGCGCCAAAATACCTACCGATACTTGTAGTTGCGGCTACACCAACCCTTTTACCCCTCTTCAGAAGAACGATGCATTACCCGCCTCTGTTGAAATCATGTAGGGGTAAAGCATTGGCGCAGAAAGATTTGGGTTGAAGTGACTTGTACAAGGCACGAATACTTCACCCTCAAACTGAGAACCCAAGGGCGCATCTGTACGGGAGAAGCATCAGGAAGACAACAAGCTGGGACTTATGCGTAATGCCTCGTTCAGGACAAAGGGGCGGAAGTTGTGAGAGCTTTTATCGAAACAAAGCCAGTGAGGCAGGCTAAATTGAGTTTCCGAAGCGCGAAGCGCCTCTCAAAGAGCTGGGCGGACTTTGTTGGTATTGGTAAGTATTGGTAAAGCCTTATTCAAGCCTTTGGGCAATTTACTCTCATCGGGAAGCTTCTGGAGAAACCTTTCGACGGTTTTAGGCAAATCTAGATCCAGTATTTATACTTAGCAGATAGCCGAAGGGGAGCTAACCAAGGATAGATGCAATCGTCTGTTAGGCTGCAAGATATCAGAATAGTTAAAGAGCGAAAATCCGACAATGGAAAGAGGTCTGTTGTGGCTGCCCCTACTGGCAGCGTTTATCTGGCTGGCTTGGCAAGGCTGGAATGAGTATCAAAAAGTTGAAGCTTATCGCGTCTGGGCACAGCAGTTTGAGCGATCTAAGTACGATATCTATGCAGTGTTGGCTCAAAATGACAGCACTTTAACCTGGGGAAAACCGACGCGCAAAGGTCCAGTGGAGGTGCAAACGTTTTCCTTAAAGGATGTTAAAGCGATTCGGCTGCTAGTAGATGACAAGCCAGTTGATTTAGAAGCACTGCCCAGTAAAGGTCGTGTCGCTTCGCTGGAATTTGTCTTTGCACCAGCCGCTTCGGTGAAAATCCCCTTTACTGAGATTCCCCTTGCAGCGGAATGGGGAAATTTTCTACAGCAGGAATTACAAAACTTGGCAGAGGGGAAAGTGTAACGATTTTCAGACAAAGAGGCCAGGCGGGTTTTGGACTTGTATCGGAAAGCGATCGCTCATTTATCCGATGTACGGAATAATACCCAAAAAAACCCGTATTAACGGGTTAATCAGCGATCGCACTATTTAAAAGGGAAAAACTAAACGATTGAAGAACTCCTTTCATGGGCTTGCCATTATAGACGGGTTGCAATGCATAGATTCTTATTGAGAAAATTGCTTTTTCAGTTTCCGGCAACCCGTCAAACAGAAGCGTGCTATTAAAGGAGAAATAAAAAAAATTGGCTTTCTAACTTTCAGACTGTTTCAGATTCCTCTTTTCTGTTGTATTTTAAATTACAATTGCTTCAACTCGTTTCTGCGAATCTTCTTGGGAACATTCGTAGGGAATTTTAAACCGAGGAATTCCCAGTTGACAACCTTGCCATCCACTTTGAACGGTTACGCCAAGAGTTTGACAACAGCCGCCACGTCGTCCCATCGGATTATAAAATTGACAATAGCGACAGGCTGAAACTGGTGAATTTAAGGGTTGCATAAAGTATTTCCTTTGAGGAACCATTTCAAAAGCAAAATTTCTCTGTCTTTATAAAGTATGCGATCTGATTTTTACAATGAGCTATAACTTGTACGATATCCACTTAAAACATTGCATTTCATCATAAAAAGTTATGAAGCTGCTTAACATAAATACAAGCGTCAACTATCCATAGATTAAGCAATTGCAACATTGCTCAAAACAATCTGCTGTCAAGCATTATAGGCACTGGATAAAATCCTTCCCTTCCCAAACAAACGGTTATTGATGGGTGAGAGGACATTTATAAAGAAAATCTGAATCTCGTTAACCTACATTTTTGGTAGAGACGGCCAGATTTCAGGTTCCGTTTTTAAGAGAGGCTAGGGCGAAAATGCGTCTAGAGTAACGATTTTCACAATTAATATTTATTTAATAAATTATCTGTTATAGCAATCCTAAATTGTTCCTGAAGGCGAGATCCCCGCTAAGAAGTCGGCGATCTGAACCGTTAGCATCATCACAACTCAAATACGACTGCTATAGGAGTCGCTTTATATAGCGGTGCTTACTCTCGCGTGCAATATCCTTGTAACTGATTCAAGCAGCTGAGGCAGGCAATTCTGAGGGCATGATTGCTTTTCTCAAGTATCTCCTAGACAAATGTCCCAACAGTCCCATTGCCCTGATTTGAGATGGAGCCACCTATCTATCATGGCTCACAAGCGGTGAGAGAGTCCTTGGAGTCGGTTAATCAAGGCTTCGAGGAGTCCAACTGGAAAATCACTTGCATTCGCTTTGCTCCCAAAGAATCCCAAGCAGAACCCAATTGAAGATATTTGGTTGCAGCGAAGTAAAGCTAAAAAATCTGCTCTAAACGGCGAAAATCTCGTTCCACTTCTGCCCAGAGAGAGCGATTGTGGGGGTCGGTTTTCAGGGCTTTTTTTAGATAAATTCTTGCCTTTTCGAGTTGCTTTTCAGCGATCAGCTGACGCCCCCAACGTTGATAAGCGATCGCTTGCCACTGACGCACTTCTGGATCTTCTGGCAGCCGTTGGGCGAGTCCTTCGATGAGGGCGATCGCGCGGGGAAATCGGCGATTTTTCAGCAACTGCTGCAACTGCTGATAAGAACTCCACTTCAGCTGTTGCTCAGTTATCGACAAGTCTGGGAGTTTTTGAACGGGCGTTTCTTTGGGCGTCTCTTTGCGAGTCACCTTCGTGACGGAAGGTTGAGGAGGCGGTGCAGCTGTCTGTTCTGGATTGGATACTTTCTCAACCGTCTCAGACTTATCTACTACACTGAGGAGGAACTTGTAAGCCTCCGTCAACTCTATAAATTTATCTTGCGTTTGGCGATCGCCAGGATTTGCGTCGGGATGATACTGCCGTGCCAAACGTCGGTAAGACGCTTTAATTTCTGCAAAAGATGCCCCTGATCTTAACCCCAACACCCGGTAACAATCTGCGAGGTTCATCAGAGGAATCATCTATCGATTAGGCTTTAATCTTTGTTGATAGTCGGGAGTTTATTTCTAGCCCTTCGCTTTTAGCGGTTAGCTATTAGCTTCTGAGAATCTTGTTGGAAGCCCAAGTTTACAATTGCGACTACCCACCCGTCAAGCAGCTAACAGCTAACAGCTAATCACTCCTTACTTCGGACGTTCTTCGATAACGCGGTCAATTAGACCGTATTCCTTCGCTTCTTGAGCAGACATGAAAAAGTCACGATCCATGTCCTTCTCAATTTTCTCAATAGGCTGACCCGTCCGGTGAGAATAAATCTCATTCAGCTGGCGACGAATCCGTAGAATCTCTCTCGCTTCAATCTCAATGTCTGTGGCTTGTCCCCGCGTACCACCAGAAGGTTGGTGAATCATAATCCGCGAGTGAGGCAAAGCGAGACGCTTACCTTTTGTCCCAGCGGTCAGCAGGAACGAACCCATTGATGCCGCTAAGCCTACACAAATTGTCACCACATCTGATTTGATGTGCTGCATGGTGTCATAAATCGCCATGCCAGAAGTGACTACGCCACCCGGAGAGTTGATATAGAGATAGATGTCCTTGCCCGGATCTTCCGAATCCAGATAAAGCATCACGGCAATTATCTGGTTAGCCATTTCATCATCAACATCTTCGCCCATGAAAATAATCCGTTCCCGGTAAAGGCGATCGTAGATGTTAATCCACTCGGTATATTGTCCCCCTGGCATCCGGTAGGGAACTCTAGGGTAGCCAATAGGCATAATGTAGAACTCCGTTCGTAAAAAGTGAAAATTCGTATCCAAAGAATTAAAAATGCAAAATTAAAAATTAAAAATTTGAATAGTCTTCATTTTTAATTTTTAATTTTTAATTCTTCAGATGACACCAGCGGGAAGTGGTGTTGGTAAATCTGATTTGGACTCTAGAACCCGATCGATCAAGCCATATTCCACAGCTTGCTCCGGAGTCATATAGAAGAGTCGATCCATATCCTTGGCAATTTTTTCAGGGGTCTGACCTGTATTGCGCGATAGGATATCCAGCATCGTTGTCTTATTAGCCAGCACTTCTTTGGCTCGGATTTGAATATCCGTCGCCTGACCGCGAGCGTAGCTCTTAGTCTGGTTCAGGATAATCGTGGCATGGCGCAGGCTAGCGCGATAGCCTTTAGTCCCAGCAGAGAGTAGCATTGCCGCCATTCCCATTGCCGAACCGATACAGATGGTATGAATGGGCGGCTTGATGTAGTTCATCGTGTCGCAGATGGCGAAGGCTTCGGTTTCAAAGCCAACAGGTTCGCCGTCGTAACGCGAGGTGCCGGTGGAATTGATGTAGATTTTGATCGGTTTTTCTGGATCTTCGTACTGCAAAAACAGCAGTTGGGCGATGATTAGTTTCGTTACCTCTGGCACCAAGGGCGTTCCCAGATAGACAATCCGCTCCTTTAAAATCAGGGACGGTAAGTCTGGTGGCGGTGTTCGGTAGAAGCTATCGCCGCCGTAGGGAGCTTGAACAGCCTGGATGGGTGAGTTCATGGCGTATCGGAAAGCTGCAATAGTGGTGCTATCTTTAATTTGACATTAATTCCGGTGTGCCCCACCGTACTGACTGGATTCTAGCAGTTTTACTCCCCTTACCGCTTTTAGTCAGGTTGAGGGTGGCTTGATGTCGCTTTAGCGCCTGTCAGCGGGCTTTTTGGGAGGGGACGCCGGAAAATGGGTCTTAAACTCTTCTAATTTTTGGGTTTTTAAACAGAGAAACCTGAGTTTAAGTATCGGTTTTTGCGAAAGGTGATGGGTGAAATCCACCCCAGCGATCGCGTTTTCCTCTGCAAAGAATTGCGATCTTTTGGCTGGCTGCTTCCGCCGTGTTGGGCTGCAAGCTATTGTAGAAAATAAGCCCGGTCGCGGTTGGGGTAATTTTATGGTTCCCTTTCCGGAGCGTCAGCGTTTAGTCTTGTGGTTACTCCGATCCCTTCTTGTTCTGCCAGGAATGAGCGTGCTATGAGAGTTGGTTTACAGCCTGCTTTGAATGATATGAATATTGACGCGACTCAAACGAGTAGCCAGCGTCAACTAGAAATTTCTATTTCTGCGATCGCTGGGGATCTTGAAGATCGTGCCCCGCTCAATTTATGCATAATTCTCGACCACAGTGGCTCGATGAATGGACGCCCCCTGGAAACGGTGAAACAGGCAGCGATCGGTCTGGTGGATCGTCTTACACCGGGCGATCGCATCTCGGTTGTCGCCTTCGATCACAAAGCCAAAGTGCTTGTCCCCAACCAAGTCATTGACAACCCAGAAAATATTAAGAAACAGATTAATCGGCTCAGTGCAGATGGGGGTACGGCGATTGATGAGGGTTTAAAACTGGGAATTGAAGAACTGGCGAAGGGCAAAAAGGAAACGGTTTCTCAAGCTTTTCTGTTAACAGATGGCGAAAATGAGCATGGCGACAACAACCGCTGTCTGAAATTTGCCCAAGTGGCGACTGGCTACAACCTGACGTTGAATACATTGGGATTTGGCGCTCATTGGAACCAGGATGTTTTGGAAAAAATTGCTGATGCGGGTGGCGGTACGCTGTCCTATATTGAGCGTCCCGAACAGGCAGTCAATGAGTTTGGACGCTTGTTTAATCGAATCTCTGCGGTGGGGTTGACAAATGCCTACTTATCAATTTCGTTAATGCCGAAGGTACGGTTAGCGGAACTCAAACCCATCGCCCAAGTTGCTCCAGATACCATTGAACTGCCGGTGCAACAAGAAGGCGATCGCTATACGGTACGTCTGGGAGACTTGATGAAAGATGTGCCGCGAATCATTTTGGCGAATCTTTACGTCAGCCAGCTAGCGGAAGGGCGTCAAGCGATCGCCCAGGTGCAAGTCCGTTACGACGATCCCGCCCAGGATAAAATGGGGCTAATTTCTCAACAAGTCTTAGTTGAGGCGAATGTTGTCCGGAGTTACCAACCCGCACCCAATCCTCAGGTGCAACAGTCTATTTTGGCGTTAGCGAAATACCGACAAACTCAGTTAGCAGAGGCGAAATTGCAGCAAGGCGATCGCGTGGGTGCAGCGACGATGTTACAAACTGCCGCCAAAACCGCCCTGCAAATGGGAGACAAGGGAGGCGCGACGGTTCTCCAAACCAGTGCTACTCGCTTGCAATCAGGTGAAGAACTTTCGGAAGCAGATAGGAAGAAGACACGGATCGTCTCTAAAACTATTTTGCAGGAGTAGGTTTTTTTAACGCAAAGGTACGCCAAGGTTAACGCAAAGGTAAGCAGAGGAAGCAATTTACCTCTGCGTACTTTCTTGGCGGTGAGATTTTAAGAGTGGTGCTTGTGGGCTTTCTAGGTGCCACCAGTGGCGATCGCCACTTCAAGCTACTCAAGCCACAACAGACGCTTGAGGGCGAGCAAAAATCATTCGCCCCGCCGAAGTCTGCAAGGCACTGGTTACAACCACTCGGATTTCACCACCCATGTAGTCGCGCCCGTCTTCCACAACCACCATTGTTCCATCATCCAGGTAGCCGACGCCCTGAGCTGGTTCCTTGCCACCCTTGATAATTTTGATATCCAAGCTATCACCAGGCAGATAAATTGCCCGAATTGCCTGAGCCAAATCGTTAATATTCAGCACCGGCACTTTCTGCAAAGTAGCAACCTTACTCAAGTTGTAGTCGTTGGTGAGCAAAGTGCCGTTGATTTCTTGCGTCAACCGGACTAACTTCGCATCCACCTTGGGAATTTCATCGTAATCGGCGGAGTGGATTACAATCCGTTCTGAGTAAGCATCCTTCATCTGGTTCAGGATATCTAGCCCTCGCCGTCCCCGAACTCGCTTCAGATCGTTGGAACCATCTGCCAGTTGTTGCAGTTCCTGCAAGACAAACTGGGGTACGAGGATTTGACCTTCGATAAAGCCAGTGTTCAGCAGTTCTTCAATGCGACCATCGATGATGCAGCTGGTGTCTAAAACCTTGGTCGAGGCAGGTTTGAGGGTTCCTTCTGCCACCAACATCGTTTCCACGCTGTGGGGACTAATCAGCCTCAAGAAGGAACGACCGTGGGTATCCGCTAAAGTGACCCCCAAATAGGAAAACATGACACTGCCTAAAATGGCAACAAGAGGCTTAATAAAAGCAAAATCGAAGGGCATTGGTAGTAAGAAAACGGGTGCCAGCATCAAGTTGGCAACTAATAAGCCAATCACCAAACCGACAGCTCTGGTCAAAATGACCTCGATCGGCATTTCCCGGACTCTCTTTTCCAAGCGTCGATAGGTCGTCTGCACGAGCAAACCGGCAGCGCCCCCAACCAGGGCCGCAAACCCGGCGAAGACCCAGCGTAAAGCGTCCTGATTGCTGACTTGATGTAGGGCACCGCTAGGCAGTAATTCAATCGCGTCGAACCCGATTCCCGCCGCTGCTAGGATGAATAAAATAATAATGATTGCGTCAAGCATGGTTTCCAGTTATTTGGGATGATTGCTTCAATTCCTGAAAGCGGCTCTCAAGAACTGATACAAATTTACATTTGTTTTATTATATCTTTTGTGTTATTGACTTCACTCTTGCGGATGACCATTGATTTAGCACCAGCATTTAATCCAATTTGAGCTATTTTTATGAAGCCACCTCTTTATTTATTAAAAGAACATTTCTGAAAAATTAGCCAATCATGTCGCTTCTAAAAGGCAGGAAACAAGAGGGGGTATAGGCTTGACGTATTCTTGCTAAGAGAAGAAAAGACCTGACAACAATTCAGTAAAGTAACAACTGTTAATCAAACATTTAAAGATTTCATCGCTATATTGAGTATTGATACAAATATGGTCTTAAATTATTTAATCCCGGACGCAAAAAATATTAATTTGGGTATCCCCAGCTCTGCTTATCTCCACATTCCATTTTGTAGACGCCGGTGCTTTTACTGTGATTTTCCAGTGTCTGTGGTAGGGGATCGCAAGACTGGTAAGAACTCTGGCACAATTGAGCAGTATGTTGAGGTATTGTGCCAAGAAATTGAAGTTACACCAGTACAAGGAAATTCCATAAAAACAGTTTTTTTTGGAGGTGGTACTCCTTCGTTGTTATCGGTGCAACAACTCAAGCAAATTTTGACTCAACTTGATGCTGGTTTTGGTATTGCCACCGATGCTGAAATTTCGATGGAGATGGACCCTGGCACCTTTGACTCGCAACAACTTCAAGGCTACTGCTCAGTTGGAGTGAATCGAATCAGTCTGGGGGTACAGGCGTTTCAGCCAGAACTATTGGAAGTGTGCGGGCGATCGCACTCTGTCTCTGATATTTTTGCAGCTGTGGAGCTAGTCCGCAAAGTGGGGGTTCCCGAATTTAGCTTAGATTTGATTTCTGGTTTGCCCCATCAGACGTTGGAACAGTGGCAGGAATCTCTAGAAACCGCAGTAGCGATCGCGCCCACTCATATTTCAATCTACGATCTCCAAGTCGAACCCGTTACTGCCTTTGGGCGTCAATATCAACCCGGTGCCAAACCGCTTCCCACCGATGAAATGGCTGCCGAGATGTACCGACTAGCGCAGCAAGTTCTCACCAGTGCCGGTTATGAGCATTATGAGATTTCTAATTATGCCAAACCCGGTCATCAATGCCGCCACAATCGAGTTTACTGGGAAAATCGCCCCTACTATGCCTTTGGCATGGGTGCCGCCAGTTATTTGCAAGGGTGCCGGTTCACCCGTCCCCGCAAAACACGGGAATATTACGAATGGGTGCAACAGATAGTCACAGCAGGTGGCGTGTGGGATTGTCCTCAAACATTGACATCTGAAGTATTGTTGGAAACCTTGATGCTGGGGCTGCGTCTAGCAGAGGGTCTCAGTTTATCAACCTTAGCTGAACAGTTTGGCAAACAGACGCTGCAACAAATTTGGACGTGTTTGCAACCCTACTACCAGCAAGGTTGGGTAGAAATTGTCGGCGAAAGCGGGAAAGCGATCGCACTTGACGCCCAGAAACTCCCACCAAAGGGACGATTGAGATTAACCGATCCGGAAGGTTTTTTATTTTCTAATGTAATTTTGGCGGATTTGTTTAGCGAACTAGGATAAGTTTGAGGGCATAGCGTGTGGATTGATGATTCGTCCAAAATCTAAAATCTAAAACCTTCATGATTCCTATTGCTGATAACATCCCCAGTCGCAGCAAACCGATTGTTAATTACGCCCTGATCGGAATCAATGTTGCTTTATTTCTGTGGGAGCTAAAACTAGAGCTTGCAGGTAAGCTGAGCGCTTTTATCCAACACTGGGGTATCGTTCCTGCCCGAATCAGTGCTGTGATTTCAGATACCCTCAGTGGGGAAAATCCAGCGGCGTGGGTTGCCTTGCTGATGTTGTCCAGTTCCCTGTTCTGGGCGATGTTTCTCCACAGCAGCTTTGGTCAAATTTTAGGAAATCTCCTATTCTTATTTGTTTTTGGAAAGAGTGTAGAGAATCTTCTCGGACATCGGCGGTTTCTGCTACTTTACTTGCTGGGCGGCATTTTGACGGGCATCGTACAAGTTTGGTTGGACTCTACTTTGACGATGCCCTTAATTGGAGCAAATGGCGCGATCGCATCTGTCCTCGGAGCCTATTTTCTGAGTTTTCCTCAGTCAAAAATTGATACCATTTTGCCCCTGGTAATTGTGTTTATCCCCATTGAACTGCCAGCTTTGTTTTATCTATTCTGGTGGTTTATTCAGCAGATGTTTTATGGAATCGGTAGCTTAAATATTTCCGGTGGCGTCAATCCCGTGGGCGTTGGGTATTGGGCACATGGTGTAGGATTAGCAATTGGTGCCATTCTCGTGTTGCTGTTAAAAAGAAGTATCGATAAAAAACGAACCCCTGAGGCGCAGAGAACTCATAAGAATTAGAGGGGAGAAACTGTTAGAGTTGATTTATATAGCGAGCCTTAATTCAGTTGAGAGAAACGGCTCTAGGTAAAAATTTTCGAAGGTTAAAGGTTTGACGATGAATGGCGAACTCAAATAGAGACTTAATGACATTAAACGCTCTACACAAGTGGTAGTACTCTCGAATGGTCAATATCCTCTAACTCGCCGATTATCAGTAATTGTTAAAAAAAACGAACAAATTGAATAACGATCTGGGGAAGCTTACGCCAAGTTACTGCTAACAGATCGGGGTCAATAACTGGTTGAAAAGGCTGGATTTGTTACAATCCGCTAGAGCATTCGGATAAGTATGTTTAGTTTTTGCAACCGCGCTCTATTTCCTTAAGTTTATCTGGGGGATAGTCTACAGGTACAAACTTAAAACCATAAAGCGAGCAGTTAGACGGCACGACTTTGACCAATGTAAAAATCGGCTCATTGGGATCTCCACCGCGAAAACTAATTATCCCCATTGCACCATTGGCTCGAAAGTCGGGAGCCGATAAAGCCTGCCGCACGTCAGAACGATTCGGTTGAGGTTTTTTTGCTAAAGCCGTTATTAACGCACGAGCTGCATCATAAGTCGTAGCGGTCAGCCCACTCACTTCCGCTTTCCATAACTGCTTAGATTCTTTGGGAAACGTTGGATTGGGGCTGCTCAAGGAATGCCAAGGGACTGTTACTACTAGGCGACCGACTACATATTTAGGGTCGATTTGTAGAATCTCAGAACTGTAAACAGCCCATGCTCCCACCATCGGATAACGACCCTGATTTGCCTTAATCACCGCTAAGACATTCTGAAAGGAAAAAGGACAGGTCTGACCATCCGGAAGGAAGACCAGCGTAGTCGCTCCTTTTGCTTGTGCTTGGTTAATCGCCTCAACAGCATTGAAGTCCTTTTTGCACAGTTCAAAATCTGCTCTTACCCGTCCTCTACTTGCGGGGAAGCTAACGTGAAATTGATCTCGGATAGATTTGCTGTAATTACTTGTGCCAGAGTAAAAGACTGCGGCTGTTCGCTGATTGGCTTGGATCATGTAGCTAGCCAAAGCCTGGGCATTCACGCGATTACTGGGTACAGTGCGAAAGAAAACGTGTTCGCTCTTTTGGCTCCACTCTGAGAGGTCTTCCGAGGTGCTACCTGGAGAAATTAATACCAACCCGTGCTGTTGATAAATTGCGATCGCTCCCAGTGTCACTTCGCTGGCATAGTGACCAATGACCGCTAAAATGTCCTTTTTCAACACCAATGACTCGGCAATTTGTTTAGCTTTGGCAGGATTATTGGCATCATCTGCGATGACTACTTTCAGCCCTTTACCACTAATCCTTTGACCCTGATTGATTTCATTTTGGACTTGGGCAGCTCCTCGCAGAATTTCCAACGCTCTGTTTGGATTGTTGGTTATCGGAGCGGCAACAGCAATCGTGTATGCCTTTTCCTTTTTATCCATCAATCGAGCATTATTCAGGTAAATCAAAATTTCCGGGTCGCTTGGCTGTTCGCTCCGTGCCTTCTCTAATAAACCAACAGCCTCAGCATATTGACCGCTGGCAAATTTTTGCACGCCTTTTTGCTTGAGAGCGCCTTTCAAACTGGGAACTAAAACTTCTTCTCCACAACTGACATTGTCTGCAAGATTGGAATCACAAGCCTTCGGCGGTTTCACGAGCGCATAAATAATTATTCCGAGTCCTGTCAAGAGAATTGCACTCACGACCCAAATGAGTACAAGCCTTAAATTGCCTGAGTTGATACTCCTGGTAACTTCTTCGTCTGAACAATTGCCTTCAGGAAGCAAAGTAAGCGTGTCGTCGGGAGATCGTGTCCGCCGATGATTGTTGATTTGCGTCTCAATTTCCTCTAAACGTTGCACAATTTCTTGGGCATTTTCAGGTCGATTCCCTGCGAAAGGGGCCATCAGGTCATTAATTAAAGTTGCCAACTCTAGTGAAATCTGTGGGGCACTGTTTCGCCAATTCAACTGACCTGTTTGAGGGTTTTCAGGAAGGTCATGGGGATGTATGCCTGTCAGCAAATGAACGAAGGTGCGTCCCAAAGCATAGAAATCAGATTTGGAAACAGCTCTACCATCGGCTTGTTCTGGGGGTGTATAGCCGTGGGAAATTATTGCTGTGCCATCTCTTCCGGCTAATTTGTGCAAGTAGGTTTCCGTAGCTTCCCGGACTGCACCAAAATCAATCAACACCAGTTGATTATCAGGTCGCAGCATAATGTTAGACGGCTTAATATCCCGGTGAAAATAGTTGCTTTGATGAACTTGCTGTAAGATTTCTGCCAGTTGTTTCAACCAAGCGATCGCTTGCTTTTGGCTGATGGGTTGATGGTTCCGGCTGCTCAACCATTCTTTTAAGTTGATCCCCTCAATTTTCTCCATCACCAAGCAGTGCAAGGGCTTTTCGCTCTTTAGATGACATAACTGGAAGTATCCATCTGCCTCTACTTTGGGAATCCCTTGATGATTCAACTTCTTTAGAACTTCGGCTTCCCGCTGGAATAGGCAGATTGCCTTCTCATAATCAGTAAGCAAAATTTTTAGGACTTTTTTTATACCTTCCCGACGCACGTCCTCCACCTCAAAGGTTTGACCAAAGCCTCCTTTGCCCAAACGTTGGATGACCCGATAGCGCCCTTCTACTAAACTTTCAGAGCCACAGTCAGGACAAGTGCTTTGATTACCAGGTTCGTTGAAATTGCGGCAGTTAGGATTGATGCAATAACTCACGGCAAACACACTATCCCGATTTGAGTGGGAATGTTATAGAATTATAACTTCCTCTCGGAAAATAACTTTATTGTTCAACCGTTCGCTTAGTAATTTTTCTTTTAGCATACCTTCTCACAACTGGCTGAAGGGTATAAATAACTTCATTCCCTTCGATTTGCTTTTCTATCAACGAACGACGTTCTAATGCTTGAATCGCTTCCATGATTTCAGAAGTCGAAACCGTTAGATTGATTTCTTCTTTTAATTTAAAGATAGAGCTGGGGTTGAGATTAGCGGCTAACTTAAACATAATTTCTTTTTGAAAATTTGATAGCCGTTGCCAGGAAGTATCTAAAATTAGATGAATATCGCCTAAAAATATTGTTTCTAGCTTTAAGAAATCAGAAACTTTACCAGCAAATGAGTCTTTTATATAACTGGCAATAATATTTAAGATTAAGGGATTCCCTCGATAGATTTGAAAAAGACTTTTCCAGTGGTTCTCGTCTGACAAACCTTTGGCTCTAAATATTTGCCAAGCGTCTGTATCATTGAGATCGGACAGCAGTAATGAACGAACGCTTGGAGTTTCTCCCTGGATTAATGCAATTTCATTCGGTTGCTCTCGACCGATTAGCATTAAGCAGCTGTTGTGGCGCTCTCTTCCCACTCGTCTGAATAGTTCGCCATAGCCTTCATACCCTTCTCGATAATACCCAGTTGCTTGACCAGCACCTAGAATCGTTTCGACTTCATCCAAAATCAGCAGACATCGATGGGAACCTGTGGAAGGGTTTGTTCCTTTGGGAGATCGCAAAGACTCAATTAGCTGAGAGATTCGGCGACCAATATCTTTTGGTAAATCGGTTGATTGCTCGTTGGAGAGGCATCGGAGCAAGTCTGCGATCAGGTCTTCGACTGATGGGGCAGAACGAAGCGATCGCCAGATGAAATAATCAAACTCATTCTGAATTTGCTCGGCTAGCATCACGGATAGCGCTGTTTTACCAATTCCCCCCATGCCGAACAGCGTTACTAGGTGGCAACTATCAGCGACAATCCATTTCTCAAGCACAGCGAGTTCTTCTGTGCGCCCATAGAAACCAGAGACATCAGGCGCTTCACCCCAATCGAGTATAGGTATTTCACGCGCTTCTGCTTCTTCAACGGCACCTGAATCAACAATTTCCCTCCAGTTGCCGATCCCGACAGCTTGGCAAATATTAATAAAGGTCTCTTGGTGAATAGGTTTTTTCTGCCAAAACCGTTTCAAGGTTGCCTGGGTCGTTAGGGCAGCCTGCCACCAAGAAACGGTCATTGTTTTTGTCCAACCTTTCCTTTTTCGGGCTTTATCAACGCTTTCTAGTCCCCGTGCAGATGCTCTGAGAGACCCCGCCATAGTTAAGCTCTTTACCACAATTCTCGCTTATTCTGGCTCACCTTTCGGTGTAGCGATCGCAGCCGTACGCTGAAAACTGAGCCAAAGAGTCAGCAAAAAAGTGAGCCGTCAAGCTAAAGCGTCTTTGGCAATCTAAGAGGATAACGCGCGATCTCGCCTTCTTCGCGAGATCGCCTTCTTTAACGTCTGTCCTTCTTTATAGAGATCGCCAGCTCAGTCTTTAAGAAGATTATGCAACCAAATCAAGTTCTAACCTACTGCAATGTCATGGAACTGTTAGTTGCTCAGGAAGTACACCGGCAACTCCAGCAGTTACCGCCAAAGTTGGTCAACTATATCAATCCAGCCCATGCGATCGCTTACGCCCTGAATCGTCTGCCAGCCCTATATGCGACCAGTCCCAGAGGATGGTATCTACAGCAGCAACGGGCTAAAGCTAAGTTAGCACCTCAGATTATCGTGGCGGTGGGTCAAGCATTGGCGGCGGTGCAACAAGATTCCTTGAACGTGGTAAATTCCCTCCCTTATGCAGAAAACGCCGAGAACCTCGAAGAGAGTGCATCTGATGCAGATGTTGAAGATGCCAAAAGCCCCGTCTCCCTTTCTTGGGTGCGATCGCTTTTTGGATTAGGGGGCATTCATAAAGCAGATGGTCGGCGATCGCGCTAATCTAATGCCAGCCACCTCTAGCATCAGTTCCTATGTCCACTGAAGCGATCGCGATTACCGTCAAATTATTCGCTGCCTATCAAGAAGCCTATGGCGTTTCGGAACTGGTGCTGAAAATCCCTCCAAATACAGATGTTTCAGCGATATTAGATAAATTTGCTTCCGAACATCCAGAACTTGACAAATGGCGTCAAGTTACTCGCTTTGGCGTTAATTTTCAATTCGTCGAGCCAGACACGATTCTGCATGATGGGGATGAAGTCGTGCTGATTCCCCCTGTTAGCGGTGGCTAGGAAAGACAAAAGTTAAACGCCAGAAATTCGGTTTTTTCATCCCAAATCCGCTTCAATTCCCTCTTTTTCCTAAATTAGCGACCGCAAGCTTGGAATATAATCGCCCCAGTCTTCAGACTGAGGGCTAAATTTTGTATCATAGACAACATTTAATCCCGACTAAAAGAGTCGGATATATTTGACGGGTATTTTTGCCTGTGTTAGTATCAACCGAGCGATGACGGACGATTAGAGTGTAAATACCCATGACCCAGGCAACCCAGTCAACAACGGCAACCTTTACGGCACTGAAGTGTAAAGAATGCGGCACCGAATACGAACTTAAGGCAACTCATGTCTGTGAGTTTTGTTTTGGCCCTCTGGAAGTAACCTACGATTACGATGTTTTGCGCCGCACCGTCACTCGTGAAAGCATTCAGGCAGGGCCTAACTCAATTTGGCGCTATCGTTCCTTCTTACCCGTCGCCACAGAAAAGCCGATTGACGTGGGAACTGGCATGACCCCCTTGGTAAAAGCCAATCGCTTAGCTCGCCGTCTGGGTATTAAAAATCTTTATATTAAAAACGATGCCGTCAATATGCCCACCCTGAGCTTTAAAGATCGGGTGGTGTCGGTCGCTTTAACAAGAGCGCAGGAATTAGGATTTACGACAGTATCCTGCGCCAGTACGGGTAATTTAGCGAATTCTACAGCAGCGATCGCGGCCTACGCCGGTTTAGACTGCTGCGTCTTCATCCCCGCCGACCTGGAAGCCGGTAAAGTTCTAGGTACACTCATCTACGGTCCCACCGTCATGGCAGTTCAGGGCAACTACGACCAAGTGAACCGCCTCTGCTGCGAAGTTGCCAACACACAAGGCTGGGGATTTGTCAACATTAACCTCCGTCCCTACTACTCGGAAGGTTCAAAAACCCTCGGCTACGAAGTAGCAGAACAGCTAGGCTGGAAACTGCCAGATCATATCGTCGCTCCTCTGGCATCTGGCTCTCTGTTCACCAAAATCTACAAAGGATTCCAAGAATTTATCAACGTTGGACTAGTAGCTGATAAGAGCGTCCGTTTCAGCGGTGCCCAAGCTGAAGGTTGTTCCCCCATTGCCCAAGCTCATCGGGAAGGGCGCGACTTCGTAACCCCCGTGAAGCCGAATACAATTGCTAAATCAATTGCGATTGGCAACCCAGCAGACGGAGTTTATGCGCTGGAAGTCGCCAAGAAAACCGGCGGTAACATTGAATCAGTCAACGATACTGAAATTGTTGAAGGCATCAAGCTATTAGCTGAAACCGAAGGCATCTTTACCGAAACCGCTGGTGGCACCACCATCGCCGTGCTGAAAAAATTGGTAGAAGCGGGTAAAATTGATCCCGAAGAAACGACCGTTGTTTACATTACCGGCAACGGACTGAAAACCCAAGAAGCGGTGCAAGGATACATCGGGGAACCCCTGACAATTGAGGCGAAGCTGGATAGTTTCGAGCGGGCATTAGAGCGCTCTCGGACACTCGAACGCCTCGACTGGCAGCAAGTTCTGGTTTAATAACCGCTATCAGCTTTTTGTGATGAGTCATTAGTTCCTCCGGGGTTGCTAATGACTCATCGCTCGTGACTACGCATGAATGACTACTGAATAATCTTTAACTATGACAGTCAAAGTTCTCGTTCCGACTCCTCTCCAGAAACTTACCAACAATCAAGCCACCATTGAAGGCAGCGGCAGTACGATTGGTGAACTGCTCGAATCCTTGGAGCAAAGCTATCCTGGCATCAAAGTGCGTTTGTGCGATGAAAAGGGCGAACCCCGCAGATTTGTGAATTTCTACGTCAACAGCGAAGACATCCGCTTTTTGGATGGAACTCAGACACCGCTGAGCGAAGGTGATGAGGTAAGCATTGTGGCAGCGCAGGCGGGAGGCTGATTCCAAGATAGGATGAGCAGTAAAGGATTTCAATCTCGAATCGGGATTGTTAATCCTACCTTCATCCATGCTGCATACATTCAAAAAAATCACCAACTTGCGGATAAGTCCAATGGCAGAAGAAACGAATCACAATGACGCCGGAGAGGTGGCTCCTAGCACTGTTGACAAGCAGGCTCCTAGTGTTTCTGAAGAAAATGCTCCCAGTACGGATTCTGACGTAGCAACCGACATTCCTACAGCAAACGCACCCGCTCCAGAAGCTGTGAATCCGGAGGTGAATCCGAATGCGACTGGAGAAAAATCTTCGACAGAGGCATCAACCCCAGATGACTCGGCTCAGGTTCAACCAGATGTTAAAAAAACCGCTCAAGCATCTAAAGAGGATAAGCCAACGGGTGCCAAAGCTGCTAAAGCAGATAAGCCAGCAGGTGCCAAAGCTGCTAAAAAGGACGAGTCGCCAGAAGGGGATAAGCCAGCTGCTAAAGCGGCTAAAAAAGAGAAGGCACCTGCGGTAGAAGACAAGCCTTTTGTTGAGTTTATTCAACAAGACTATTTACCAGCTTTGAAAACAGCACTTGAAAAAAAGGGCGTCAAAAATTTAGAGCTGAAATTTGACAAGAAGCCGCTTCAAGAAATCTCAGAATGCTGGCAAGTCAACGGGAGCTGGCAAGGAGGAAAGCGGAACTTTAACCTTTATTTTCCCGAAGAAGACATTCAAAAACAAAGAGCTTTTTCCTGTTTTGAAGGCTCTAAACCCAGTATCATTGAGCCTTTTTTGTGCGATGAGCGCAAGATCACGCTGGATTTAATGGTGTTTGGCGTGACGCAGCGGTTGAATGCTCAAAAGTGGCTGGAAAGAAATTAGTCGGGAAAGGTGAATTTCATTAGTCATTAGATAATTACTAATGACTAATGAGCCATTACAACTCGATAAATTCATAAATGACAACGCCAGTTTCTGGGTGATTGTCAACCATGACGTAGCCACTTTTGAGCATTTCTTTCAACGTGGCTTCTGCCTTGGCAAAACTTACACCTGTATCCATCACCGCTTGGGTAACGGAAAGTTTGCCACCTCTAGCAGCAGCGGCTTTCACAAGTTTAACCATTAGTTGATCGCGGGTAAGCTCTTGTTTGGTAAGCGCGATCGCAGGTGGCGATAGAGGCACGCCCGTGGAGGATACCCCCAAGCGGTCTTGAAGCTTGGCATTATGTTCCTCCACCATGCCGGGAATCAGAAATAAATCCACGAACTGTCCGACCCCAAACAAACCCCACGTAAACAGCCACAGCAGCCCCGTGCCAATCTTGCCATTGTACAGGCGATGCATCCCCGCTATCGGTGGGGACAAAAAACAGGCTAGCCAAAGAACATAGGCAGTCGAGACGTTCTTCATAAGATTCCTAGCGCTTCAGATGTCCTAACTTCAATCATAGGATTTTGTTCTTCACTCTTGCACCTAGGAATTGAGCAGCAAGAACTCTGAAGATGTCACAAAACTTGACAGCGTGTAGTAAGTCTTAACGTAACAAGTGCGATCGCTCTCGTGTAGATTGGTAGACTGGAACGCAAGCCTTTGAGTGAAAGCGACGGAATCATAATAATAAGAGAAACAAGAGAGACAAAGAATATGGTGGATTCCCTCAAAAAACCCAGCTTTGAAGAATTAAGACCTGGGGTGAAAGTACCTGCGAAAGAAACCCTACTGACGCCCCGGTTCTACACCACCGACTTTGATGAAATGGCGAAGATGGATCTGTCGCCAAATGAAGATGAACTCAAGGCGCTGATGGAAGAATTCCGCGCTGACTACAACCGTCACCACTTCGTGCGGGATGCCGAGTTTGACCAATCCTGGGATCATATTGATGGGGAGACGCGCCAGTTATTTATTGAATTTCTAGAGCGTTCCTGCACGGCAGAATTCTCCGGATTCCTACTCTACAAAGAACTCGGACGCCGATTGAAGGACAAAAACCCGCTTCTGGCAGAAGGCTTTAACTTGATGTCGCGGGATGAAGCTCGTCATGCTGGCTTCCTGAATAAGGCAATGTCAGACTTCAATATGTCACTAGATTTAGGGTTTTTGACCAAGAATCACAAATACACCTTCTTTAAGCCGAAATTCATCTTCTACGCGACCTATCTGTCCGAGAAGATTGGTTACTGGCGGTATATCACCATTTACCGGCACCTAGAAGCCCATCCCGAAAACCGCGTTTATCCCATCTTCCGGTTCTTTGAAAACTGGTGCCAGGATGAAAACCGGCACGGTGACTTCTTCGATGCCGTAATGAGAGCGCAACCCCAATTCTTGAATGATTGGAAAGCAAAGCTGTGGTGTCGCTTCTTCCTGCTGTCAGTGTTTGCGACGATGTATCTCAACGACATCCAGCGTTCCAAATTCTATGCCACGCTTGGTCTGGACGCACGGGAATATGACATTCACGTGATTCAGAAGACCAACGAAACCGCAGGACGGGTGTTCCCAGTGATTCTGGATGTAGAGAAGCCAGAATTTTACGAGCGCCTAGAAGTGTGCATCAAAAATAATGAGAAGCTGGGTGCGATCGCAACCTCCAACACCCCCAAATTCCTGCAATTGTTCCAGAAGCTACCCCTTTATGCTTCTAATGCTTGGCAGCTGCTGCGCCTGTACCTAATCAAGCCGATTGATATGACTGCCGTGCAAGGTAAAGCCCGCTAATTTTGAGCATCTTCCCTCAACTAAAGTGGTTCTGCACTAAGCAGAGCCACTTTTTTTATCCTTATCAAAATTCCTCATAAATATAGAACTGACGCAACCCCCATGACGAAGACCTTTAGCATCTCGCGCCTCAGCCCGCTAGACGCACAGACGCTAACTTGCCTTTCTTTGCGCCTTTGCGCCTTTGCGCGAAACTCTATACTGTTCGCAATCAGCACTTCCTTGATTTTGGGGATATCGTCTGCCCAAACTCAAACCCAGGCTCAAACCCAGCCACAAGAAACGCCCAAGCCAGAGGCTAGCGAGTTGGATTTAAGCCCAGAAATTATTGAAAATAGCCCGGTTTTGCAGCGTTGGCGGCGAGACGTGCCGAATGTGCTAGAAGAAATTCGCAATGACCCCAGCTTTCGGACTAGGGTGCGCCTCGGCTACTCCCAGTTTCCTTCATCTGGGCAAGCCGGGGGAGTCAATATTGGCGTGGAGGACGTGTTTATTGGTCGCACCGGCTTAACCATCAGTGGGGATTATCAAACTGCGTTCAAGGGTCAGCGCGAGGCTTATGGAGCAGATTTACGGTACTACGTACTTCCTTTGGGTGGCTACGTTAATATCGCGCCCCTGGTGGGCTATCGACATTTGGAAACTGACCGATACTCAACAGATGGCTTACATGTGGGTGCGAAGCTGATATTCGTTTTATCTCGCACTGGTGCAGCCGATATCTCCTTAACTCAGAGTTGGGTTGCTCCAGCAACGAATGAAGAAGTCGGAATTACAAAGCTTTCCGTCGGCTATGCCTTTACCCGCAACCTGCGCTTATCGACAGACATTGAGAAGCAAAATGCAAGACAACGCAAAGATAGTCGGGTTGGCGTCGTACTAGAGTGGATGCCTTAAATTAAATGTTTAGATAATTGAATATTGCAATGTTTAGGGCATTTCACCCTGAAAACCTCTAAATTGAATGCCATTACAAAAAGAGCCTTTGCCGACCTATGAACGCCTCAGACAATTTAGAGCTGTTTGGGCTATTTTTGCAACATACACCCGCTGCCGTAGCGATGTGCGATCGCCAGATGCGTTACTTGCTCGCTTCTCGTCGGTGGCTAATCGATTACGGGCTAGATGAGCAAAATCTGATTGGGCGATCGCATTACGAAGTTTTTCCTCACCTTCCCGACCAATGGCGGCACAAGGCTGAGCTAGTTTTAACTGGGGCGAGTGTAGAAGAGTACCAGGAAAGTAGCTTTGTTTGCCCTGACGGTTCCTCGGTGCCGATAAAGTGGAGCCTGCATCCTTGGAAGCACCCAAGCGGGGAAAGGGGTGGATTGATCCTGTCGGCAGAGATGATCCAAAGTGAGGACTTTTTCCATTCCATCTACGAGGGCGTGGAAAACGCCATCTTTGTTTTAGATGTGGACGCACAAGGGGTTTTTCGCTACCTTAGCTGGAATCGACCGATAGCGATGGTTACTGGCATCAGTAGTGCCCAAGCGATGGGCAAAACTCCCCATGAACTATTTGGTTTAGAGTTAGGTAATTCTTTGCATGAGAGATATACAAAATGTCTCGTCGCAGGGGAATGTACTTTTTACGAGGATTGCATTCCCTTGCAGGGTGTAGACACTTATTGGCTAACGACTTTAACTCCACTGCGGGATGCTGCGGGTCGCATCTATCGAATTATCGGCACCGGAAGTAATATCAGCGCTCTCAAGCAGGTGGAGGAAGCGTTGCGGCAATCAGAAGCTCGGTTCCGAGAACTCGCGCAGCGAGAAGAACTACTCAATCGTCTTGCTAGTCAAATTCGCAGTTCGCTGGATCTCAATACCATCTTGGAAACAGCCGTGCAGGAAATCCGCAGGCTGCTGCAAATTGAGCAGTGCCTTTTCATGTGGTATCGTCCCAATGGTGAATCGGCAAGTTGGGAGATATTGCATGAAGCGAAGGTAGACAATTTGCCTAGCTTTCTGGGTTGCTATCCAGAGGAACCGACCAGTTTTCAAGTAAGACAACTCTTAAACCGAGAAATCATCCATTTGGATAATATTGAAGCGTTAACCGACCCCAATTCACGGCAGTTCTTCCAATCGCTGGGGTACGTTTCTATACTAAATTTTCCGATAATGACTCGCACGGGCGAACTTGGTGTAGTTGCCTGCGGTCAATTTAGCAGTCCTCGAACTTGGCATGAGGATGAAGTGGAACTGCTTTCGGCGGTTTGCGACCAAGTTGCGATCGCGATTAACCAAGCGGAACTTTATACTCAAACTCGTGAAGCCGCAGCGATCGCGCAAGCGCACGCCACCCGGCTCGAAACCACGCTTCAGGAACTCCAACGTACTCAGTCTCAACTGGTTCAAAGTGAAAAAATGTCCAGTTTGGGTCAGTTAGTGGCTGGAGTCGCGCATGAAATCAATAATTCCGTTAACTTCATCTACGGGAATTTAGCTCCGGCGAGCGAATACACGCGAGACATTCTTGGGTTGCTGCAACTATATCAACAGCAATATCCCCATCCAACGCCAGAAATTCAAGACGAAATTGCCGCGATTGACCTAGATTTTCTCATCAAGGACTTGCCTAAATTACTTTCTTCAATGAATGTGGGGGCAGAGCGCATTTGTGAGATTGTGCGTAGCTTACGCAATTTCTCCCGCCTTGACGAAGCCGAGATGAAACTGGTAGATATTCATGAAGGCATCGAAAGTACGCTCCTAATTCTGCAAAACCGCTTCAAATCCAAACCAGATCATCCCCCTATCCAGCTAATCAAAGAATATGGCAACCTACCTAAAGTAGAGTGCTATCCAGGGCAGCTTAACCAAGTATTTATGAATCTTCTCACCAATGCAATTGATGCTTTGGATGAGTCTAACAAAAAGCGATCGCTTGAACAAATCAAAGCCGACGCCAGTATCATTCGGATTCGTACCGACGTGTTGACAAATAACCGAGTCGTAATCAAGATTTCCGACAATGGGCCAGGAATGGCAGAGGAAGTCAGAAAGCGACTTTTCGATCCTTTCTTCACAACCAAACCAGTCGGTATTGGCACAGGGCTTGGGTTGTCGATTAGCTATCAAATTGTGGTCGAAAAACACGGCGGTCAACTCAAATGTATTTCAGCGCCCGGTCAGGGGGCGCAATTTCTGATAGAAATTCCCCTGCATCCGCCATCACACATTTGATACTATTGCCGATGAATTCGTAATTTTTAACAAAAAGGGCGGATATTTAATTCCGCCCTGAAAGGGATTATTGATTATGAAAATTTAGCAAGCTGAAAATTCAAACATCAAGAAAATTTTTGCAATTTTTCACCTTTGAATTGTCTGGCGATTGCCGATTTCTGGTGCCCGCAACGACAACAGGGGAATATCCGCCTGTGCTTGGGTCGGAACCTGTCGCCCACTCGCCAGCGTCGGAACTGAACCTCGCAGTCGCTCCGTCAGCTGCAAAGTGGTTGCGTCGTAAATTTGAGTCAGGATTTTGGGGTACAAGCCAATGCCAATAATCGGCACCAACAGACAGGCGATGATGAACACCTCTCGTGGTTCCGCATCGATCAAGGCTTCGTGTTCCACTAATTCCTTATTCTCCGGCCCGTAGCAAATTTCCCGCAGCATCGAGAGTAGGTAGATGGGGGTCAGAATCACGCCAACGGCGGCTAGAAAGACCACCACGACCTTGAAAGTGGGGTTATAAGCATCGCTGGTCGCAAAGCCAACAAACACCATGATTTCTGCCACAAATCCGCTCATCCCTGGCAATGCTAATGACGCGAGCGCACAAGTCGTCCACATGGCAAACATCTTTTTCATCCTCAACCCGACGCCGCCCATTTCATCCAGCATCAGGGTGTGGGTGCGGTCGTAAGTGGCTCCCACTAGGAAGAACAAGCTTGCCCCAATCAAACCGTGGGAAACCATTTGCAGCACCGCGCCGCTTAAACCCAAGTCAGTAAATGTGGCAATCCCAATCAGCACAAATCCCATGTGGGAAATCGAGGAATAAGCGATTTTCCGTTTCAGGTTCCGTTGAGCAAAAGAGGTGAGGGCTGCGTAGATGATGTTGGTAACGCCCAAAATCACCAAAACGGGCGCGAACACGGCATGAGCATCGGGTAGCATCTGGGCATTCATCCGAATCAGCGCATAACCGCCCATTTTCAGGAGAATTCCTGCTAGCAACATATGCACTGGTGCAGTCGCTTCGCCGTGAGCATCTGGTAGCCAAGTATGCAGGGGAATAATCGGCAACTTGACGCCGTAGGCAATCAGAAACCCTGCATAGATCCAGAGTTGGAAAGTTAGGGGGTAATCCTTGGCAGCGATCGCCCTCATATCAAACGTCACGGTATCGCCGTAGAACGCCATCGCCAAGGCGGCTACTAAAATGAACAGCGACCCGCCAGCCGTATAAAGAATGAACTTGGTAGCCGCGTACAAACGCTTCTTACCGCCCCAAATTGCCAGCAGCAGGTACACCGGAATTAGTTCCAGTTCCCACACCAGGAAAAACAACAGCATATCCTGGACCGCAAACACTGCAATCTGACCGCCGTACATCGCCAGGAGCAAAAAGTAAAACAGCTTCGGCTTAAACGTCACGGGCCACGCTGCCAAAGTCGCCAGGGTGGTGATAAAGCCGGTGAGCAAGACTAGCGGCATTGATAAGCCATCTACGCCCACCGACCACCTTAGGTCGATTTGGGGTACCCAGGAGTAACTTTCCACCAGTTGCAGACCGGGATTAGAAAAGTCGTACTGAGTATAGAAGGCATAAACCATCACCACGAAATCAATCAGCCCAATAATGAGGGCGTACCAGCGTACCGTCTTACCATCTTTATCTGGTATCAACGGAAGCAACAGGGATGCCGCGATGGGGAACAGGATGATAAAAGTCAGCCAAGGAAAATTAGCTGTATTCATGAGATATCAAATCGTGAGCAACAAGGTTTAGCTGTCAGCTATGAGTAAGTGTACTTAAAAAGGAAAAAGGAAAAAGTTTTCAGCTTTTTCCTTTTATCTTTTGTTGACAGCGGATAGAAACACACAGCGAGCGGTTTCTAAATTTAAGTCACACCAAAGACAATCACGCCCACTAGCACCGCCCCAAACACAATCAGGGCATAGAATTGGACGCGACCAGTTTCAAAGTATTTCAGACTTTCACCACTCAACAGCGTCGCTAAGCCGGTGAAGTTGACTGCGCCATCAACCACGCGGAAATCCACTTCCATGACTTGTCGCGCTAAGCGACGGCACCCTTGAACGAAGAGGGTGTCATAGATTTCGTCGAAATACCACTTGTTGAGCGACAGCTTGTAAAAGAAGGGGATTTTAGCAGCGATCGCAGCGGGATCGATCTTGCCTCTCAAGTACATCAGAGAAGCCAGCGTAATTCCAATCAAGGCAATTCCGACCGAATTACCCCCCATGATCAGAAATTCTGTCAAATCAAACTCAGTGGCTTTTTCCAGCACCTCAGTCAACGGTTCGCCGGGGGCGTGAATGAATTCCTCAAAATAATTGTGGAAAGGCGTCCCAACCAAACCAATCAGCATCGACGGCACCGCCAGAACAATCAGGGGCAGCGTCATCGTCAGCGGCGACTCGTGCGGATACTCGCTATGACCGTGGTCATCATGGCTGTCATGGGCTTTGGAGGATAACTCTCTGGTATCCATCGCCCCAGGGCCAAAAGCAAATTCAACCTGGGGAGATTTAGTCGCCCCTAGTAGTTCCTGCTTGATGCCTGATTCATGCCCTCGGAATTTGCCCTCAAACGTCCGGAAATACATCCGGAACATATAGAAAGCAGTCATTCCAGCCGTCAGCCAGCCGACGAACCACAGCGCCGGATTTGCCCCAAAAGCGCTGCCTAGAATTTCGTCTTTCGACCAGAACCCAGCGAAAGGTGGAATCCCGCTGATCGCGAGCGTTCCAACCAAAAAGGTGAGGGAGGTAATCGGCATATACTTCCGCAGTCCGCCCATCATCCGCATATCCTGAGCCAAGGCGGGATCGTGACCCACGACTGATTCCATGCCGTGAATCACAGAACCAGAACCTAAAAACAGCATCGCCTTGAAGTAGGCGTGTGTCATTAGGTGAAATAGACCGGCAGTATAGGCACCGACGCCCATTGCCATTACCATGTAGCCCAGTTGGGACATGGTGGAATAAGCGAGACCTTTCTTGATGTCGTTTTGGGTAATGGCAATGGTTGCCCCCAAAAATGCAGTAAAGGCACCCGTCCAGGCAATCACGTTCATTGCGACTGGGATGCCTTCAAACACGGGATACATCCGCGCAATTAGGAAGACGCCCGCAGCCACCATCGTTGCCGCGTGAATCAGGGCGCTGATGGGGGTAGGGCCTTCCATCGCGTCTGGTAGCCAGACGTGCAACGGGAACTGAGCAGATTTCGCCACTGGTCCCATAAACACTAAGATGGCGAACAGAGCCGCAAGGCCGGTACTTAGGTAGCCTGATGCGACAAATGCTTGCAGGCGATCGCCTATCACGTCGAATTCAAAGCTGCCCGTCGCCCAGTACAGCCCCAGCATCCCTAACAACAGCCCGAAGTCGCCGACGCGGTTGACGACAAAAGCCTTTTGGCAAGCATCGGCTGCTGCCTTCCGGTCATACCAGAATCCGATCAGTAGGTAAGAACACATACCGACCAGTTCCCAGAAAATATAAACCTGTACCAAGTTGGGGCTGACCACCAAACCCAACATGGAGGAACTAAACAGGCTCAGATAGGCATAGAAGCGCACATACCCCGGATCGTGAGCCATGTAGCCATCGGTGTAAATCATCACCAGGAAGGCAACTGTCGTCACGATGACCAGCATCAGGGCCGTCAAGTGGTCAATCGTGTAGCCCATATTCAGGTGAAAATTCCCCGCGGCTGCCCACTCCAGGGTACGGGTGTAGGTAGCATGACCTTGAATTTGACTCCAGAGCAGCGCCAAGGAGAAACCCATCGCCATCCCTAGCAGGGAGACTATAACCACGGCATTTAACTGCCGCAGACTGTTGGTAAATCGATTAATCGAGATTAGTCCCAGACCGACCAGCATCGCCCCAGCTAGCGGCAGGACTGGGATGATCCAGGCATACTGATAGAGCAGTTCCATCACTGACGCCTACTTTATATTTCTTAACTAACTTGGTAAGACCGTTTACATTGTGACACAGACGGTCTCTAAAGTATTTATAACTAACAGTTTAGACAGCCAGAAACTTGTCAGCCAAAAATTAAACCCACCGATAGAGAGAATCGGTGAGTTTAAGAACGGGTAAAACGTTGCATTCAGGTTGAACAGTTACAAGCAGCGAAAAAATTGATCGGGATTTACGCACTGAAAGCTTGAAACCGAGATCCCCCGAACCCCCCTTGAAAACGGGGAACCGGACAATTCCCCACTTTATCGGCGGATGTAAAGGGGATCTCTGCGTCAGTCCTATTTATCTTGGATAGGAGCAGCTATCTCCAACTTCAGGCAGAATTTGGCAAATAACTTACCATAATTTTTTCTAATGCCATGCGTAAATCATCCCGCCCTTGAAAGCTATCAATGCGGTGAACTACCTTGCCGTTTTCAATCAGAACGATCGTGGGTAGAGTCTGGAGGCGATAAGTATTCGCCAGTTTTAAATTTTGATCGGCATTAATTCCAACTAATTTGACTTGTTCGCCCCATTCAGATTGAACTCTAGTCAGGAGGGGGTTAATTAGCCGACATAATCCACACCAGGGTGCCCAAAAATGAACTAGGACTGGGGTGGAAGATTCTAAAACTTCTTGTGTAAACGTCCGTTCGTTAACAGAAAGCACCATGATCCCTCTAGTTTTATTCGCTTTTACTATTGAAAGTCAGCCAAAAGGAGGAAGTGGAACAATAAACAATGAAGTAAAATCCTTCAGCTTACTCTAGCGCAACTGATATGCCAGTGCGTATCTACTACGTCTAGGCATCTATGGGGAAGCTAAGGCGGTAGAACCAGAGCGTAATTAAGCTGAAAGTTATTTGGAATCATGCTACATCCATTTGGGATCGCGTGGCTCAGCATAATTGCGGAACTCACACTACCATCTGACAACACCTGTCGCCTGGATCAACCAGGGATGCGCCCACCACAACAGCAGAATGAAAGCAGTGACCCCTAGATACGCAGGGCGGAGAAACTCTTGCCATTTCAGGGTTTGATGCCCTTCCAGGAGCGCCTGGAAGGGGACAACAGAGGTGCGAGCTTTCACAGCCTCGAAAGCTTCCCCATAGCGAGCCAAGAGACGGCGATCGCCATGCCAAACTGCGAATAAATGATGCAGCACTAGCCCTACTGAAGTTAAGAGGGTAAACGTCGTGCCAACCCAAAGCGTATGGGCAATACACCAAATCACCTGTCCAACCATTTGAGGATGCCTGGTGATGCGGATAATGCCGGTTTCGTAAAGATGCACTTGAGGCTTTTCGATGGCGGCAATTTCCAGCAAGTTGAAAGTTGCTGGATAAAGAAACAGAAATGAGATAGCCGAAAGCACCCACACCACCGACTGAACGCCGGGGACGCCCTGAACTTGCCACAGTTGCAGCCCATCATAACGATGATTAATGAAGTAAACGATCAACACCACTGCTAGAGGAAGACTGACGAGGGCAAATAAGATGCGGTAGAGGCGGGGGCCGATTTTTTTTTCGCCCCAAGGACGCAGTGCAGCGAGACCACTGTGAGCGATCGCAAACCCAAAAAGCAGTCCCAGCATTATGTAGTGGCTAGGAGTCAGAACGCGAAAGAAATTCATAAACTTTTACGTAATTTCCAGTAGAAAATAGACCCCCCAAGTATTCCCTGAGAGACTTGATCTCGTGTTGTGTTACTGTCGATGACTGAGAGGCTTTACAACGAAGTGGGCTATCAATCGCTTGAGTCCAGCCCCATCTCTCGCAAGAGAGCGCTTAGCGATCCTTCGGTCATTGGTGATGGGTCATCGGTCAAATGTCAGCAGTAACCAACAACTGACAACTGACAACCGACAAAAAGCTAACAGATCGCCGAGCTTTATGCCTCAGTCGCTCCTTTCCCTTTTCAGGTAAAGCCTGTATGTCTGACCTTCCTTTCACTTTAGACCAACTCCGCATTCTTAAAGCGATCGCCGCCGAGGGAAGCTTCAAGCGTGCCGCCGATAGCCTGTACGTCTCGCAACCCGCTGTCAGCCTCCAAGTCCAAAACTTAGAGCGGCAGTTGGATGTGCCGTTGTTTGACCGGGGAGGACGCAGGGCACAACTGACGGAAGCAGGGCACCTACTTCTCAGCTACGGCGAAAAAATCTTGACGCTTTGTCAAGAAACCTGCCGCGCCATTGAAGACTTGCAAAATCTCCAGGGTGGCACCCTGATTATAGGAGCTTCGCAGACGACAGGAACTTACTTACTGCCCCGAATGATTGGGATGTTCCGCCAGCAATATCCAGATGTAGCAGTACAATTACACGTTCACTCGACGCGCCGCACGGCGTGGAGTGTCGCCAACGGGCAAGTTGACCTGGCAATCATTGGGGGAGAGGTTCCTTCCGAACTACAAGAAGCACTAAAAATTATTCCTTATGCTGAAGATGAACTAGCGCTGATCTTGCCAGCCTTACATCCCCTCGCCAAAATTGGGACTATCCAAAAAGACGATCTTTACAAATTGCAGTTCATTGCCTTAGACTCCCAATCCACCATCCGCAAGGTGATTGACCAAGTGCTAACTCGCTGCGGCATCGATACCCGACGCCTCAAAATAGAGATGGAACTTAACTCGATTGAGGCAATTAAAAATGCCGTGCAGGCAGGACTTGGGGCGTCGTTTGTCTCCCTATCGGCGATCGAAAAAGAGTTGCAAATGGGCATCCTCCACTACGCAAAAATTGAAGAGGTAGTGGTCAAGCGGATGCTATGGGTGATTGTGAACCCAAATCGCTACCGCTCCAAAGCAGCAGAAGCGTTTAGCCAAGAAATTTTACCCGCCTTTGCCTCCCCCGGATGGGGAAGAGAAATGGAAGCATCCACTCCAATCGAAGCCGATGGGTTCAAGGCAGCTGCTCCTAACTCCGCAGGCAGTTAATTCCAGTATTAGCCATCTGTTAGTTGCTAATCGCGAATGGAAGTATGGCTACTAGCTCTTAAACAATTAGCAATTAGCAACAATCGATTAGGATTTGACCAGTAACTCCTCATGGAAATTTACTGTACCCGTCCCGGCTGCCCTCGTCCCCTGAATTTTTTTGCCGATCTTGATGACAACAACCTTGTCAAAACGGTGCAGCAGAAGTATTGCACCGCCTGTGGAATGCAGCTGATTTTAGATGGTCGGTATCTATCGGCAAAGCTGTTAGGACGAGGGGGATTTGGTGCAGCGTTTTTGGCACGCGATCGCCGCACGCCTGGAATGCGCCGATGCGTCGTCAAACAGTTTCAGCCAGTGGGAGATTTAACGCCGGATCAGCTACAAATTGCCCAAAATCTATTTGCACGGGAAGGAGAAGTTTTAGAAGAACTCGGCAGCCATCCTCAAATTCCCGACTTGTTTGCTTTCTTTGATATCACAGTTCCCAGCATTCAACCGGGAAAACAGGACAAGTTTTTCTATCTGGTGCAGGAATTCATCGATGGGCATAATTTGGAAGAGGAACTGGCGCAGAAGGGGAAGTTCTCCCCAGACGAGGTGTTATTACTGCTGCGAGAAATCCTGCCGGTGCTAAAGTTTGTTCATGATAGCGGCTCCATCCACCGAGATATCAAGCTTTCCAACATTATGCGCCATCGCAACGGTCGGCTTTATCTCTTAGATTTTGGTGCTGTTAAGCAGGTGACGAAGGCAACGCCTGGTGGATCGTCAACCGGAATTTATTCAATGGGATTTGCACCGCCAGAGCAAATGGCTGGGGGTCAAGTGTATCCTTCAACCGATTTGTATGCCTTGGCGGTGACTTGCATTATCCTACTCACGGGCAAGCAGGCAACTGAGTTATTTGATGTCTATACAAACCAGTGGAATTGGAGACCTCATGCGGGTGCGATCGCTACCGCAGCGGTAGCCAGTGAGTGGAATCGCTTCGCCGATATTTTAGACCAGATGCTCTTGAGTGCGCCGAATCAACGGTTTCAGTCTGCGGATGAAGTGCTGCACGCCCTGACTTCATCACCGCCCCCTGCGCCTCCGGCACCACCGACTCAGATGCCTACCCGCGTCGCCGCTCCAGCCGCCCCTGCCGCGCCTCCTACTCCAGCCCCGACTCCTCAGCCACCCGCCCCCATTTCTCAACCCGCCTCTCGACCGAGATTTTCTCTACTGGAGGTTTTAGGTGGGGCAGCTTTTACGGGGTTTGAAGGCGGATTGTTATTTATTGCTTTGGGTAGTTTGCTGCCATCCCCAGGGCTGAGCGTTGGATTGTTGGGGATGATGATTGGGGGTCTATTGTTTGCTCAATACCGCCGCTTCATTGAAAAATTGGATTTATTCATTATTGCAGGAATAACTCTGGCGATTATGCTGTTTTTTCCCGTTTTGCGAGACGGGTTTCCCCTTGAGATAGTCGTCTTTGTGGCTATGTTGGCTGGAGCAGGCGCGATCGCAGTGACGGCTCTATTTCGCCTAATTTATAAATTACTGGCTAATTTTCTCTAAGCTAATCGTGAGCTTCCTGAGTAACCATCATGTCCCAAAAAAACGAAACCACGGTTCTCGTCTTAGCCCTCCTGCTCACTGCTGCTTTATTAGGCGCTGGCTTTTGGTGGTTTACCAAGCGGTCTGGTGTTGACCTCGGTCGTTTAAACCAAACCACCAATCCTAGCGATTCTGCTGCCAACGATCGGGAAAATCAGCCCAATCGCTCAACACCCTCCACGGGTGAAAGCTTTCCCCAAGTGCAGAACGTTCCTACTGGGCTGTTTAGCTACGGTGGCAGCACCTCTTGGGCACCGATTCGACTCGCAGTAGACTCGCGGATGCAAGCGGCGCGACCTGAGTTTCGGCTGCGCTATGTTGAGCCAAATACCGGCCCTGCTAGCTCTGGCGCTGGCATCAGAATGTTACTAGACGGGAAAATAGACTTCGCCCAATCTTCGCGACCGATTCTGACGAGCGAGTATAACCAGGCACAGCAGCGAGGGTTCGGGCTTAAAGAGATTGCGATCGCAATTGACGGATTGGCAGTCGCGGTTAACCCAAACCTGAATATTCAAGGTTTGACCTTAGAGCAGTTGAAATCTATCTATACGGGCAAGATTACTAATTGGCAAGAATTAGGCGGCCCAGATATCCCAATTAAACCCTATTCTCGTTCCCCAAATGCTGGAGGAACGGTGGAACTATTTGTGGAAGAAGTTTTGAACGGTCAACCTTTTAGTGCCAATGTTGAATTTGTCTCTACCACGACTCAAGCACTGCAAAAACTTGGTGGTAGCCCTGGAGGAATTTACTTTGCTTCTGCGCCTGAAGTGGTTCCACAATGTAGTATCAAGCCTTTGCCAGTTGGGCGGAGAGCGGGTGAATTTGTAACGCCTTACCAAGAGCCTTTTGTGCCGCTGCAAACGTGCCCTAGTCAACGCAATCAGCTGAATATTCAGGCTTTTCAAACGGGTCAATATCCCCTGACTCGGAAGCTATTTGTGATTGTTAAACAGAATGGTCAGAGAGAACAGCAAGCGGGTGAAGCTTATGCAAATTTGTTGCAGATAGAACAAGGACAGCAACTGATTTCTGAGGCTGGATTTGTTAGGCTCCGCTAATTACTCTCGTTTAAAACGTGATTTAAACTAAATATTTCAACGAGAAAAAGAATTTAATTAGACTTATCAATAAGACCTATTTCTTCCTGCTTAACCATCCATGTCCCATAAAAATGAAACAACGGTTCTTGTTCTGTCCCTATTGATTACAGCAGGTCTGTTGGGGGCTGGTTATTGGTGGTTTAAGAGCAATTCCAGTCCCCCAATTGCTCCGGGAAACCCTGATTCGGTGCAATCAAGTCCAGTTCCTATCGCACCAGGTTCTATCAGCACTCGAATTAGTATAGGGGAAAAATCTTTAGCAACGGCGAATGCTAACTCCGAGAAACAAGCAGGAGTGCAAGCATTTGCAAGCGGGGATTTTGCTAGCGCGATCGCTAACTTCCAATCATCCCTCCAAGGGAATCGCAACGATCCAGAAACTTTAATTTATCTCAATAATGCCCGGGTCGGCAAGCAAATCAGCTACACCATTGCTGTCTCTGTGCCAATTGGCACGGATGTAAATGGAGCTTTAGAAATGTTGCGGGGCGTCGCTCAAGCTCAAACTGAAATTAATCAAGCTGGGGGAATTAAAGGAATTCCGGTAAAAGTAGCGATCGCGAATGACGATAATAATCCAGAAATTGCCAAACAAATTGCTACCGCCTTGGTCAATAATCCAGAAGTGTTAGGTGTTATCGGCCCTTATTCGAGCGATGTCACTTTGGCGGCAGGAACTACTTATAACGATGGCAAATTAGTCATCATTTCCCCGACCAGCACCTCAATTAAACTTTCCGGTTTTAGCCGCTACGTTTTTCGGACAGTTCCCAGTGACTACGTAGCAGCCAGGGCATTATCTGACTATATGCTCAACAAATTGCAACGGAAAAATGCAGCCGTTTTCTTTAATTCCCGGAGTGCTTATAGCCAATCGCTGAAATCGGAATTTGTCGCTGCCGTATCTTTAGGAGGCGGGCAAGTATCGAATGAGTTTGACTTATCCGAACCGGGTTTTAGTGCTGCTAGAAGTATCGATCTAGCGATCGCTCAAGGTGCCCAGGTGCTAATGTTAGCAGCGAATACAGATACTTTAGACAAAGCCCTGCAAGTCGTGCAGCTAAATCGCAAACGATTAAAGCTCTTGGGGGGAGATGATGTTTACACACCTAAGACTTTGGAAGTGGGCGGTGAGGCAGCAGTTGAGATGGTGCTGGCAGTGCCTTGGCATATCAATGGCGATCCGACTTCTAACTTTCCCCGCCAATCCCGACAACTATGGGGTGGCGATGTCAGTTGGCGTACCGCTTTGTCTTATGACGCTACCCAGGCTTTGATTGCAGCCTTGCAGCGCAATCCCACCCGAACCGGAGTCCAAAAATCCCTAATTGCATCGGATTTTTCGTCTACTGGGGCATCGGGCATCATCCGGTTTTTACCGTCAGGCGATCGCAATGCTGCCGTCATTCTCGTCCGCATTCAACCGGGTACCACCTCCGGTACCGGCTACGATTTTGTACCCCTTCGTCCTTAATAGGTTGGTAGCCATGAAAGGGCAATCGTCAGGACAACAAACTGATGGCAATCGGCTCAAAAAGCTAATTATTGTTAACACTCAAAGCAGACGCAGGTAAACAGAGCAAATTATCCCCTTGAGTTCTGATTAATCCTTTTTGACGTAACTTACCCATTAAGCGAGTCACAGTGACACGGGTAGAACCGATGGCACTGCCAATTTGGGCATGAGTCAGGGGAAATGGCAGACAGTAACCGCTATCTTGGGGTTCGCCAAATTCTTCGATCAACAGCGTCAGGAATCCCAACAGCCGATCGATTGTCCGTCGCTGTCCTAAGGTACTCAGCCACAGTAGCTTGCGCTGGTGCTGATACCGGAACGCATCAAATACTTCGCGACGGAAGTGAGGCCAGTTGTCCAGGTCATGCCAGTACATCCAAACTACAGAAGTTTGATCGACGTGGGCATAAGCCTGAAGAGTAAACGGTGACTGGGCAACAATTTCAAACGGTTGTCCTGCACCCACAAAGCCTAAAAAAGCTTCTTCTGGACTCAAACGCAGAACTTTAGCCGCGGAAGAACTGGTGTTAGCGCTAACTTGAGCCGTACCGACTAAGCGGACGGCACCCCGTTGGACTAAATACAAAAGTCCTGGTCTAGCTGGAATTCGCTCATCTTTACTGAAAGTCCGATAACGGTAGTGTTCCTGCGCCCAGTCTAGAATCCGTTGCCAGGTTAAAAACGGTCGTGATACCTCTGATGTGGAGGATGGTGATTGCATAAGTGGCAAGCGATGATCTTTTATAAATTTTACCAAGCTTACAAGGTAGCAAAAAATACTTCCTCACGCGCCTGCTTGAGTTAGATATTATTCTGGGAAAGTTCTAACCTTAGGTAGAGGTCATAAAACTAGACTAGATAAGCGAAATACGCCTTTCAAAGGGAGTGAGTGTGAAGGTGAATTTACCGGCTGTTCATTACCCATCGCTGAAGCAACAGATGCTTATTCAGCTACAAGCAGCTATCGGTTTGTACAGAGAAAGATACCTTCTCGACAAGGACGCGATCGCTTCACATCCGCCAGAGGAAAATACGCCGTTGGCTGAGTTGATGAGCGGCGCTGAAATCCCTCTCCAGCGATTTCAGGAGGGTAAAGGCATCCGATACAGGTCGAGTGTCGCCCTCAAATTTGCAGCTCTCTGGCACCTGCCAGCATTGGAAATTGCAACTGAGCTAGCTGCCTATCTCTGTACTAGCGTCGATGACGCTCAGGGAAAGGTGGGTTTACAAAATTTGACAATTCAAGTGATTCCTCCCGGTTTCATTGATTTCCAACTCACCGATACGGAAATAGCTCGTTGGTTGCAGCTTTTGGTAGTAGGGGTGAGTCAAAGCCAGGGAGTTCCCAATTACCTATTACCAATTCCCGATTACCGGGTACCGATGACTTACCCCCAACCCCTATCAAGTCTTTCAAAAGTACAGTACATCCATGCCCGTTGCTGCTCTTTGCTGCGCTTAGGGCATCGGGAGAAGATAATCCAGCTCAATGACTCGCCTGCGCTGATGCTAGTCTACCCAGAGCCAATTCCTTGGCTGACTGCGGACGGGCAACTCCAGTTGGTTCATCCAGCAGAACGCCACTTGATCGCCCAATTGTTGGGGTTGCTAGATGAACTGGGGGGCATGAATCAACTGAAGTGGGGAAAACGGGCGTTTGATGCGACTCAGGCTTTTGAAACCTTTTACAGTGAATGTCGCATTTTTGGCGAAGTCAAGACTCAGATGCCTCATCTGGCGCAGGCAAGATTGGGGTTAGTGGGAGTAACTCGCGCAATTTTGAAATTCCTCTTGCAAGACAGGCTGGGCATCTTGGCACCCATCGAACTTTAGTCGTACCACCACCTACCCCTAGTTAGAAAATTTTGTAAAAAGCACTAGACAAATGGAATGATATGCAATACTATTGCTCTTGTGTGAGGAGCGAACCAGTGAGGGGACCGAGACGAAACACGGCCAGTCGTCGGTCCTCTTTCTGATCTAAAGGGTTTTAAAGTAGAAACATTTCAATGGCAGCGGCGGCACCATCTTTCTCTACACTAGGAGCCACCCACTGCGCGATCGCTTGAACCTCTGCGGGTGCATCCCCCATCGCAACACCAATCCCAGCGTATTCAAGCATCTCCAAATCATTAAAGTTATCGCCAATCGCCATGACATTAGCGGCGTCTAGCCCTAATATCTCTTCGGCTAAGTAACGCACTGCCGTTCCTTTATTCACACTAGGGTGGGTTGCTTCAAAGAAAGTCGCAACAGAGGTAGTCAGGTAAAGTTCGGCTGGGGTGTAACGCTTTCGTAACGTTCCGAGCAAATTTTCAATCACGGTTGTATCGTCACAGAGCGCCAAAACTTTCGTCGGTTCAGCAATCGAGAGGGTATTCCGCAGGTCGCCAACAACGATAGGCTGGATGCCGGAGCGTTCTGAGTAAGCTTTGGTTGCCGATGTCAGTTCTCTGACATACAACTGGTCGTTGATGTAGAAGTGGACGGAAAGCAGCGATCGCAATTCCGGTTCCTCAAAGTGTTCCAACAGTTGCAATACCATTGGCTGAGAAACAGGCGAGTGACGCAGAACTTTCTGGCTGATGGGGTCTTGAATCCAAGCACCTTGATAAGCCATCACCGGCAATGTGGAGCCAACGTGTTGATGGAAGCGCAAAGCAGAACGATACATCCGACCTGTCGCGATCGCAACGTGAATACCCTTTGCTTGAACGGCACGAATTGCCCGAAGTACAGGTTCTCTGATAGTGTTGGATACACCGGCAATCGTGCCATCAATGTCTAAAACTAATAATCGAATCGCCTTGGCATCTAAACCGGGAGAGTTGACCTCAGCTACCTGGTTAGAAAAAGAAGGGTTTGACATGAGTTGTTCGTTGTTCGTTGTTCGTTGCTAGAGTAACCAAACTTCTAAACACTAACAACCAAAAACTAATAACTCCTTAAAAGGCTATGACCGAGGCAAAGAATCGCTATCGCGCCAGTCGTCGGGTTTTATTTGCGACGCTTTGGCTCACCTTGTTCGTTTTATCCGTTAAAGTTTCAGCAGGTTGGACAACGCGCTCGCTCAGCCTGCTAGCGGAGTCGCTGCACACCCTGATTACCAGCTTCAGTATCCTGTTGAGTTTGCTCGTCACTGCCGCACCCGACCGTCTAGCAGGGCGCGAAGTGCATGGTCATAGCAAACTGGAAAGCGTGGCAACGCTTCTGCTCGTGGCTTTTTTGGGCTTTGCTTGCTTAAATTTACTGGGAATGTCCGCCCAGCAGCTAGTCGCTGCGACCAGGGTTGTCGATCTCCCGTATCCCACCTCAGTGAGTCTACCCCTAATTCAATTGCTGGGAGTGGTTGTCTCCACAACCCTAGTCCTCGCCCTCATCGGCGTGTACCAAGCCAGAGTTTTAAATAGCCCTGCTGTGCGGTTTAATTCCATTCAGTTGTTTAAGGATGTGGGGCTAACCCTCTTGGTAGTAGCAGGCTTGGTAGGCGTGATGTGGGGAATTTTCTGGCTCGACGTAATGCTGGCAGTTTTTTTGGTTCTTCTAGCCGTGAGAAGTTGTTGGTACGTGGTGAATTGGCAGTTACCGCTGATGGTGCAGCAGACTGCGATCGCTCCCGAAGTTTTGGCGCAAATTGCCCGTCAGGTTGGCGGTGTCACCCACTGTTACCAGATTGAGTCGCGAGGAATTGTCGGGCGTTTGGTGTTAGTGCAGATGCATCTAATTCTGCATCCAGAGTTTATGGGAATTGCTTCTCTGATTGCCGAGCGCATTGAGTTGGCGATTCGAGAGCGCTATGGTCCCATTCAAGCCATTTTCTATATTGATGACGATGTTCGAGAGCTGGAAAACTACAGTTCCGCTAATCCAACTTTAGAAGTGAACGGAATTCGTTATCGACGAGATGAGACACACAGCCAAAATTAACTTTGAGCGACGCTTCTGGCGAGCGGAGTAGAACTTCATCCCAATTCCGGCTTGTTGACGCTTCACTTTCAATTTGTCTTTTGTCCCCCAATTGAGCGGGGGGCTATTAACGCCGCAGAACTTTTCTTGCCTGAGTATCTTTCCTAAGTATCAGATAAGCAGATGCGAATCCAGCACTTTCAACCTAGCTGTCTTTATGTGTTTCTGATACCGAACTCACGTTAATTCCCAATTTCCCGATTTCATTAGTAATTTTTCATCGCCCGTTCCATATCGCGCTTATCATCGCGCCGCTTGACGTCTTCGCGCTTGTCGTGCAGCTTTTTACCCTTGCCAAGACCCAAACTAATTTTAATCCAACCCCCCTTCAAATACATTTTCAGAGGGATTAACGTTAAACCTTGCTGTTCCACCTTGCCAATCAGCTTGCGGATTTCCTGGCGGTGCAGCAGCAATTTGCGAGTGCGACGAGGGTCGTGGTTGAAAAATGCGCCGATGCCCTTGTAGGGCGAAATGTGGACGTTCAGCAGCCATATCTCACCATTGCGAATCAGGGCATAGCCATCTCGTAGATTGGCCTGACCCAGACGAATCGATTTAACCTCGGTGCCAGTTAACTCTATTCCCGCCTCATAGGTTTCCAAAATTTCATAGAGGAAACGGGCTTGCCGGTTATCGCTAAGAATTTTTATCCCTTCGTTCTTTTGACTCATTGCAGCCCATCAGTGGAAAACCTTCCCTTAACGTAGCCTTAAAACAGAACCTGTTGCAATAGACTCCAGAGGGAGCAGGGGGGAAGATCAATGGCCTACTGCCTGAATTAGGGAATGAGTCTTAGCGTAACTTCTTGGAGGCGGCTACCAGGGTTCATATCTCGATACGTTGCACCGACTTTCCGACTTCTAGCATCTTGGCGTTCTGCTGAAATCTGGGAAGCAGATTGAGCTGCTGCTTTTTGAGCTTCCGCCTTTTTTTCGGCTTCAGCTTGGAGGTGCTGCTTTTCGGTATATTCTGCACTCTTGGCTAAAGCTCTGGCGTAGGTAGGGGTGTCTTGGGGAATCTGTTGCAGATAATTTAACGCACCCGCAAAGTCTGTTCTGAATGCTCGTTCGTAGGCTTGTTGTAACAGATAATCAGCTTTGATATGTTGCTTTTGGGTATATTCAGCAATCTTTGTCTGAACTTTTGCCCCAGCAGGCGTTTGTTGGGGAATGAGTTTGAGATAGTTTAGGGCGCTGGTAAAGTCTTTTTCTGCCGCTCGCTCGTAGGCTTTTTTTAATAATTGTTGAGATTCTGCTTCAATTTTGGGTTGAGTTTTCTGAACAAGTGGCGCTATTTTTTCTTGCCAGTAGGAAATTCTAGGAATCTTACGAGCTGCTTCTAGCACATCTAACCACCGGCTTTCTTTAAATGCTTGTTCGGCGGATTGAAATTGAGCAGCAGCGGTATGCCATTCTTGGCTCCACTCGCGTGCGGTGGCTTGAGCTTCTGGATAGATAGAACTTTCTGAGGGAATAGATTGTGCTAGCGCGATCGCGCCTTGAACATCTCCTGTCTGATATTTGTCCTTCGCTGTAACTAAAATGTTTGATGAAGACTCTGACGGAAAAGCATTCAGCAGAGAATAAAGTCCGCCTGTTATTACTAAACTATTCGCTGCAATCCCGATTCCAAGCCCAGTCAGTATTGGAGAATGTTGAGGTTTGTAAGAGCGAGTATTTCTCTCGCCTTTCCTTGATTTTTGAGTTGGAAATTCTTTAATTGTGGCTTTGTGAGTTTCTTTTTTTTGACGATTAAAAACTGCCTTCTGTACGGGTGGCTGGTTGGTTGTCTCTACTGCTGGCTTCTGGCTTCCGTCTAACGACTGGAGAGCTTGCAGTACCTCCGAAGCTGACTGGTAGCGGCTTTTGAAGTGGTAGCGTACCATCTTGTTCAGGACAGAAACTAAGCGATCGCTCAAGACACTCATTGACCGACTGCTGATAAAAAGGTGCTGCCAGATCAGCTCACCCGTCTCAGGATCTTCTTTTAATTGTGCAGGTTCCACACCAGTTAAGGCTTGGATGGCAATTACTCCCAAAGCATAGATATCGCTATTACGGCGGGGATGTCCGATGAGTTGCTCTGAGGGAATGTAACCTAAGCTACCAACAGCCAAAGTCGTCTTACTCTGTGCTAGATCGGGAGCTGAATGCTGCGGCTGCGCTACACAAAAATCTACTAGAAATAACTTGCCATCCTCGCCGCGTCTGACTAAATTGTTCGGTTTCAAGTCGCCATGAATGATGCCGTGACTGTGAACAAATGCCAGAATACGCAGGACTTCTTCCAGCATTTCAATGACTTGGGTTTCCGTCCAGCGTTTGACGCAGCCTTGGCTTATGGGCAGTTCCGCACTCAGCTGATGTCCCTGAATAAATTCTTGTACCAAATAGAATTCCTGGTTTTCTTCAAAGGAGTCTAACAACTGAGGAATTCGATTATGGGTGCCAAGTTTTGTCAATATTTCTGTTTCGTTGACGAACCGACGCCTTGCACTTTCCAAACTGTTGGGGTCTGAACTTGCAAGACTAAAGTGCTTGACAACGTATTTTGGCTTGCCTACTTGGTGAATGTCTTCGGCAATATAGGTCTGTCCAAAAACTCCAGATACCAGGAGTTGGACAATTTGGTAACGCCCTTTTAGTAGTTTCCCGATCATGGAGTAAATTGCCAGCTTTTTATCTAGTGAATTTTAAAAACACATCTAGATAATTTTTTCAGCAACTCACATCTATTTCCGGAAGCCAGTGACACGTACTGTACAGCTAAGCGCAAATCAATGTAAAATCGCGCCCGGATACCAGAAACTCAGTTTCTCGACCACAGAGCTATTTACAGTTTTGTTGTGCCTATACGCTCATGCTGAGCGTCGCTACACCGTTTAGAAGCCTACAGTAAAGGAGCGCATTTCTCAACTTGCGCCCCTGTTGTGGGTCAAAAAAATCAAGTCTATTGCTGTGTCAAAAATGTTTTGACAGTCTGTAGAGGCTTTCGGGTCGGAAAGCCCCTACTTTTCAGATAAACATTGACAGACTAATCTCCAGACACCGATTTACCGTTCGCTCACTGTAATGGTGGCGTGGGTGGTGTGACTGGTGTAATCGACGGGATTGCCGGTGTTACGCCTGGTGTGACCGGCGGTATTACGGGTATCACGGGCGGAACCCCTGGTAGAGCAGGCGGTGTTATGCCTGGTGTGGTTGGTGTTGCTACGCCTGGTGTGGTTGGGGTGGTGACGCCTGGTGTGGTTGGTGTGGCTACACCTGGTATAGTCGGCGTGGTTACGCCTGGTGCGGTCGGCGGTGTCGGTGTGGTGACGCTTGGTGTGGCTGGTGTGGTTACACCTGGTGTGGCTGGTGTGGTTACACCTGGTGTAGTTGGCGTAGTGACGCCTGGTGTAGTCGGTGTGGTGACGCCTGGTGTGGTCGGTGTGGTGACGCCTGGTGTGGTCGGTGTGGTGACGCCTGGTGTGGTCGATGTGCCTGGGGCGTTAGATTGGGCAAGACCTGAGGTGGAGATAGCGACGGGCGCTGAAAAGGCTAGAAGAGTAGCAAAGACAAACTTTCTTATCATTTGGGTAGATGCCTATGGTTAAGTTTTATCAAAAGAGCCTGGTTGCATATTGACAAAAGTATGTTTCAGCTCACCAGCAATCCCCTTGCTATGGGTAGAGTCAATCGCCTACCCTAAGAAAGACGTTTGAGCTGAGAGCGATCGCACTTTGGGGGGGTTGACTGGAAGCTGCGGTGTTTCCAGCGAAGCGATCGCATCAAATCACCTGATGGATTGTTTTCACCTATGTAGGTGGAGTTAGGCAAGTTTTTCTGTGCCAAAATCGATTTCAACGATTGCGCGATTTTTCTGCAAAGACGCTTTCCTAACGCTATCTGCCACGAAACTCCATGAACTTAGTTATCGGACAAACACTGGGAGGACACTACCAAATCATTAACTCTTTGGGAGGAGGAGGATTTGGTCAAACTTATCTTGCCCAAGATATGTATCTTCCTGGCACCCCTCGATGCGTTGTTAAGCTACTCAAGCCTCAAGCAACCGATCCCCAAACTTTGCAAACCGCAAGACGCCTCTTCGAGACGGAAGCAAAAGTTCTGCACCAGTTAGGGAATCACGATCGGATTCCGCGACTTTTTGCTTACTTCGAGGAAAATCAAGAGTTTTATCTAGTTCAAGAATTCATTGAAGGTAGCGATCTTAGCCAGGAACTCCCCACAGGCGGTAGCAGTGGAGTCACCCCGCCGCTATCTGAAGATGAAGTAATTTCTCTGTTACAAGAGATTCTGGAAATATTAGAATTTGTCCATCAACAAAATGTTATCCACCGCGATATCAACCCTCGAAATTTAATCAGACGTAAGCCAGATAACAAGTTAGTTTTAATTGATTTTGGTGCAGTTAAACGAATTAGCACTCAAATAATTAAGGGAGCGAAAACTAGCTTTACGGTTGCCATTGGTACTCCAGGCTACTTACCAAGCGAACAAGCGAACGGAAACCCCAAATTAAGCAGTGATATCTATGCGGTAGGCATGATAGGAATTCAGGCTCTCACCGGCTTATTTCCTAACGAATTACCAGAAGATTCTAATACGGGTGAAATCATTTGGCGTAACCATTCATCAGTCAGCACCACTCTGGCAAATGTTTTAGATAAAATGGTGCGTTATGATTTTCGACAGCGTTACCAATCTGCTGCTGAAGCGTTGCAAGCTCTCAAAGATTTGAAGATACCGACGGGTGTCACAATGATGGTTGCACCCTCTGTAAAATCACCCGTTCGCCCGACAAGTCAGAAAAAAAGCAAAAAATCGCGTTCCCTTCCTTGGAAAATTTTAATCTCAACGATAGTCCTAGTATTGGGAACGGGTGCAACTATTTTTACGGTTAATATTATTAACTCTTCTAATGCAACTGACTTGTATAACCGAGGCAAAACCTTTTCAGAATTAAATCGCAATGAGGAAGCGCTGAATGCTTATGACAAAGCTCTTAAAATTAGACCGGAATACCTAGAAGCGTGGAATGGGCGCGGTCAAATTCTATTCAATCTGAATAAATATAAAGAGGCGATTGAAGCTTACGACAAAGCCATTCAGATTAGCCCAGAATCCTTTGAAGCTTGGGCGGGTCGCGGCTATGTACTGGATAAATTGGAGCAATACAAAGAGGCAATTGATTCTTTCGAGAAAGCTTTAACTATTAATCCCAATTCGCCAGAAGTTTGGAATGGTCGCGGCGAAGCAATGACGAATTTACAGCAATATCAAGAAGCGATTGAATCTTTTGATAAGGCGGTGCAATTTAAGCCAGACTACTATCAAGCTTGGTACAGTAGGGGCTGGACGTTGCATAATTTGCAAAAATATGAGGAAGCGATCGCGTCTTACGACAAAGCTGTAGAATCTAAATCCGACTACTCCCAAGCTTGGTACAATCGGGGTAACTCGCTAATGAGCTTACAACGTTATCAAGACGCGATTGAATCTTATGACAAGGCGGTAAGATTTCAACCGAATCACTTCAAAGCTTGGTATAGCCGGGGGAATGCGTTAGTGAATTTGCAGCAATATAAAGATGCAATTGACTCGTATACCCAAGTTACTAAAATTCAGCCAAATTACTCTAAAGGCTGGTACGGGATTGGTTGGTCGCTGCATCAATTACAACGATACGAAGAAGCGATCGCTTCCTATAACCAAGCCTTAAAATTTAATCGAGGCGATTACCTCATTTGGTACAATCGAGGCAATTTACTTTATAACTTGAAACAATATCAAGAAGCGATCGCGTCTTATAATCGAGCCGTTGCCATTAAATCAGATCACTACGAAAGCTGGTTCAGTCGGGGGAATGCGTTGTTTAACGTAAAGCGCTATGAAGAAGCAATAGCCTCTTATGACAAGGCGATCCGATACAAGCCAGATTACCAGCAAGCCATAGAAGGCAAACAGCGATCGCAGGATCAATTGAAGCAGGAAAAAGAAAAGCTGACTCAAAAATTAGGTGCAGAGTCAGTGAAACCAGAAAAGCCGAAGCGAGAGAAAAAGAAATAAGCTGCTGTGCGTTTAAAATAGATAGCGATCGCGCCGGTTTGGTAATGGATTGGGAATGCTTTTCTGCCTACCCTACTGATTGCGATCGCTGCAATTTTATGTTTCAACTTTATAGCATCCTTAATTCCGGTGATTATTACTGTACCGAATTCTGGCTCCTGCCCATTGCAACTTTTCGCGGAGTGTCTGGTAATAAGAATAGTTTTCCCGCAAAATAATGAACTTAGCGAGACAATTTGCCATGCGAATGTCTACGCGCTGTCCGGGCCAAATGGCAGTTGCCAAGACGCCATCCATCCATAGTTTCGTGTTTAACTCGTAGTCAGCCAAAGGCCAAACGCTGACGACAGAACCAGAAGGGATGACAATTGGGCGACTCGCCAGACTTAGCGGGCAGATGGGCGTAACGGTAATCGCTTCCATTCCAGAGTGGACAATCGGGCCATTGGCAGAGATTGTGTAGCAAGTAGAGCCAGTGGGAGTAGAAACAATCAGTCCATCTCCCTGATATTGATCGACCACCTCTCCATCAATTTCCATTTCTAGGATGGAAGTAATCATGCGGTCGGCGGAGGCAGGTTTGATGCACATTTCATTTAGTGCCAGGTAGCGATCGCTCACGGGTTCTAAATTCGTGCGGTTCCCCTCAAATAACGCCGCCTGTAACATCATCCGCCGTTCAAGGGCATAGCGATCCTCGCTTAACCTGTCCCAAACCCGGTCAGTATCTTCAAATTCCTCAAACGGCTGGGTTAGAAATCCTAAATGTCCTCCTACATTCACCGCCAAAATCGGTATTCCTTCGGGTGCGAGATGCCGTACTGCCGCCAAAGCCGTGCCATCGCCGCCCAATACTATCGCCAAATCGATTGGATGCATTGCAGAAGCCAAAAACACTGGGTAGGGGTTATCCTTCGCCCCACTCGGCCCCATGAGTACGTGGCAATTGCGTTTTTCCAGTTGTTTGGCGCACTTTTCTGCCCAGCTACGGCTGAGGGGATCTCCCGCCTTGTGTGCAATGATGACGTTTTTTAGCTCCAATTTGCCTTTACTCAATCGAAGTTAGCTATTTTTCAAGATACCTATCACCCTGCATTTGGGCTACCTTTCCGTTTTTTAACCCTATCCCTGCCGTTGCCCGTTCACGGGCAACCATAATTCCCCTCTCCGTTCACGGAGAGGGGTTAGGGGTGAGGTTCCACTGTTTAGGCATCGCTATTCTGGCTAGGATAGGCAAAATGTCTCTGCGGGCATTGAAGGCAGAAAATCTGCTAAGCCCAAGTAGCGAATTCCTTCTGGGGTAACTTCAAAGCGGCAAGGTAATACTTCCACTCCTTGGGCGATCGCATCGCGCAATAATTTTCCATACAGCGGATCGGTAGTATCTCCAGGCGCAAAATGAGTACAGTCACCGCGATTCACAAAATAAAGCATTACTGCCCGCATCTGAGGAATTAACGCGGTCAGTTCCCGCAGATGCTTTTGTCCTCTTGTCGTGACTGTATCGGGAAATAGCACCAGTTTCCCTTGCGCCCAAGTCGTGCTTTTGACTTCCAAATAAATAGGTAAATCGGAGTCATTACCCGTTAGTAAAAAATCTACCCGGCTATTTTTTTCGACTCCATAGGGCACCTCAAAACGAACTTGGCTGTAATTGCCCAATGTTGGGAACAGGAACTTTTCTAGTGCTAACTTAACGACCCGATTAGGCAAAGCGGTATTCACTCCCACCCAAGTGGGTTCGGTATCGTCAACTTGAATCATTTCCCAGGTATAAGGCAATTTCCGCTTGGGATTGTCGCTATACGACACCTGCACGGGACTACCGGGCGTTGAAACCCCAGTCATCGGGCCGGTATTTGGACAATGGGCAGTAATAACCTCCCCGGACGCTAGTTCAATATCGGCAAAGAAACGCTTGTAGCGTTTGAGCAAAATTCCGGATGAGAGAGTCGGGTAGCGGTAGAGCCAATCCATAGTATTTTTAACGCAGAGGTAAGCCAGGGAAATCGTAAAGGAGCGCACAGGAGATTTTAACTTGGCGCACCTTGGGGTTAACCTTTGCGTTTAAATAAGATGAGCCAATTGAGGGATTGTTAACCGTTCGTGACTGAAAAGCAGAAAACCGCTCGGACACTCGCTAGCATTGCCGGAATTGTGGCAATTGCTACGCTGATTAGTAAAATTTTTGGGTTAGTGCGTCAACAAGCGATCGCCGCCGCTTTTGGCGTGGGTGTCGTTGCCGATGCCTACAACTACGCTTATGTGATTCCTGGCTTTTTGCTGATCTTACTGGGCGGCATCAATGGCCCTTTTCACAGTGCGATTGTCAGCGTTTTAGCCAAGCAGCGCGACAAATCGGAAGCCGCGCCCCTCGTGGAGACGATTACAACACTCGTAGGCGGGATACTCCTACTCGTCACGATTGTCTTAATCGTGTTTGCGGGCGTGTTTATTAACCTAGTGGCACCCGGTTTAAGCGAGACGCCGCAAGGAATGCAAGTGAGGGCGATCGCAATTCAGCAGTTACAGATCATGGCTCCGATGGCGCTGATGGCTGGGCTGATTGGGATTGGTTTTGGCACCTTAAATGCGGCAGATATGTACTGGCTACCCTCGGTTAGCCCCTTATTTTCCAGCATTACCGTAATTGGTGGACTGGCAGTTTTGGCTCTACAAGTCGGCAACCAAATTACCCTACCCCAATACGCTGAAGTAGGAGGACTGGTGTTGGCGGGGGGAACCCTTGCCGGTGCCGTGTTGCAGTGGTTAGTCCAACTTACTGCCCAGTGGCGGGCTGGCTTGGGCAAGTTACGCCTGCGATTTGAATGGAATCAGCCGGGGGTCAAGGAGGTCTTGAAGGTGATGGGACCGGCGACACTTTCCTCCGGAACGCTGCAAATTAACCTCTACACGGATTTATTTTTCGCCTCGTATATCCCCACAGCAGCGGCTGCCATGACCTATGCGGGGCTTCTCGTTCAAACGCCTCTAGGAATTATCTCGAATGTCATTTTAGTCCCCCTGCTGCCGGTTTTTTCGCGACTCGCTGCCCCTGAAGATTGGCCCGAACTCAAGCAGCGGATTCGCCAAGGATTACTGCTGACTGCGATTACTATGTTGCCTTTGAGTGCCCTGATGATGACGCTAGCCGTCCCCATCGTCCAAGTAATCTATCAACGCGGAGCCTTTAAGTCTAGAGCATCTGAGTTGGTTGCTTCATTGCTGATGGCTTATGGGATTGGGATGTTTGTCTACTTGGGGCGCGATGTACTAGTGCGGGTATTTTATGCCTTGGGCGATGGAGAGACGCCCTTTCGCATCAGTATCGTGAATATCTTCTTCAATGCTCTGCTAGATTTTATTCTTGTTCAACGTTTTGGGGCACCCGGTTTGATTTTATCCACGGTGATGGTGAATACCATTTCAGTCGTGGCACTCATTTGGATGTTGAATCGCAAGCTTAACGGCTTGCCTTGGCAAGAGTGGAGTTTGCCAATTTTGGGTTTGACAGGTGCTAGCTTTGTAGCTGGTTTAGCGAGTTGGGGTGTTAGTAAAGGTTTTCAACAAGTCTGGAATACGAATGGGTTGCTGGTGCAGTTATTGCAGCTAAGTTTAGCTGCTTTTGTTGGCTTGATCGTTTATGCTTTCTTGGCAAAGCAGCTGAATTTGCCAGAAGTTGATATTTTTGTGTCGCGGATTCGCCAACGCTTTGCAAGGTAGCGATCGCACTTGAACCAGCTCAATTAGGTGTATGAAACAATACCAAACTTGAACAGGAAGGTGTGATATCTAACAGTAAGTCGAGATGAGTATTGAGGCTTGGCTCATCTAGCTTAGCGATCGCAACCCCGAATGAAGACACTTAAAGCATATCTTGTCAGCTTATTTGACAAAGAGTTTATCCCGACTGGATTAAAAACGGCTGTATTTGTCGGGACTCTCTTGTTTTTGATCAATCACGGGTTTGCCTTTTTCCGAGGCGAAATGACGCGCGATCGCTGGATTTCTGGATTGCTGACCTACCTAATGCCTTATCTAGTTAGTGTTTACGGGCAATACGCTTATCGTCGCAAGTTAATTAAAACTTCTCCGTATCAAAGTAAACATTTTTAGTCATGAAACTAGCTCTTGCTAATCCCTTTCGGATCGAGCAGTTGTAACCCCCAAACCCCTTCTCTGCCAGAGAAGGGGAAGGGAAAAGTGACAACTTATTTATAGATTGCGCTGGAATTCTTCCAGAAGATCCATCAGGTTTACCTGGCACTGGGTAGGCAACAAATCTACTAGGGGAACTTCCCGCTTCCCGCCGCCTAACTTGACGGGAATCCCTTGCAGGACTTTCAACACCTGATTTTCATCTAGAGAATTATCAGCCAGTAGGGGATACAGCTTTTCTGCCACAAGAGTATGCAGCTTGGCATCCTGCAAATAGAGGTGCCATTTAGCAACATCGATGTAAACGTTTTCGCCAATTTCGGCGGCGAGGGATTCAATTGCTTCAGAAGTGTTGGTTCTAGCCATAGGATTTACTTTGGTTATGTGGATAGGGAATCTAATGCTTTCATTGCAATTGATCCCCGTCCGAATTTGAATCCACGAAAAGCAAGAAACAGCGATCTATCTTTAGGTAGTTTTTTTGGATTTTTCTTTGGTTTTGGGCTGGAATCCTAAACCAGCACTAGTATTTGCAGATTCTGCTACTGGATTGGAATAATCTGCGAGTGCAAAGATATACAGAGCGTGGGTCGCCAAGACTAACGCCCATCCGCCTGTCACCCAGGTTGCCCAAGGCCATGTAGCATTCTGTAAGTTGTGGAAAAACCACAAGCCAGAATTACAAGCACCAAAAATCGCCACATGGATGGCAAAATTCATTCTATCGTCGAGGCGACGATAGGCGGGGTCATTACGGTCTGGTTTTCGAGGCCAACGAGGAGGCATGGAAGTGATGAATTATAAGTTATGAGTTATGAGTTGTTAGCGCTAACAACTAAATTCATTCTAAGCCGCTAACTGCCCTGTCCCTGGCGCAGGTAATCTCCCGACTTGCCTCCCGTCTTACTCACCAAGCGAATCGATTCAATCACCATCCCCTTTTCCAGCGCTTTCGCCATGTCGTAGAGGGTGAGTGCCGCGACAGAAACTGCTGTTAGCGCTTCCATTTCTACGCCAGTTTCTGCCTTGGTGACGACTTCGGCTTGAATCTGATATCCCGGTAGCTGGGCATCAGGCACAATCTGAACTTCTACTTTATGAATTGGCAAGGGATGACACAGGGGAATAAGCTGAGAAGTCTGCTTAGCTGCCATAATCCCAGCCAATCTTGCAGTTCCCAGTACATCTCCTTTCGGTGCGTTCCCTGCCTGAATCGCCTCAAATGTCTCTAGCAACATCCGCACCTGTGCCGCAGCAACAGCATGGCGTCGAGTTTGTTCTTTGCCGGAAACGTCTACCATCTGAGCCTCACCGTGGGCATCCAGATGAGTTAATTGTTGCGATTGAGAAAAATTTTGCGTCATACGGTTGGGGTGTGCTATTATAAATTTCTGGCAAGGGCTTGTAGCTCAGTGGACTAGAGCACGTGGCTACGGACCACGGTGTCGGGGGTTCGAATCCCTCCTAGCCCGTTACTAAGTAAAAAAGAAAAAGGCAAAAGATTCTTTCTTTTGCCTTTTTTCTTTGAATTATGCCTCACTTTGTAGCCCAACCTTATTCAAGGCATAAACATCCTTTTCTCTGCCAAAGGCGAAGCGGAGGGAATGGGATAAATTTTTGCTCGATAGGGTAGCGAAGATAATCAGCGCCAGGAATGAAATAACTGTTGTAATAGTAAACATTGCTCGGTAGCCAATGGGTTCGGCAATGGAACCCAAAACAGGACCCGCGATCGCTATCCCGACATCAAACCCCGTGATGCACAAAGCAAAAACTCTGCCTCGTTCTTGGGGAGAGGAACGGTCGGAAATCAAGGCAATCATCATCGGCAGTAATGTTCCTGCTCCTGCGCCTTCCAAAAAACCGCCTACTAAAAAGCTACGGGCAGTGTAAGCATGAGACAGCATCAGCATTGCCAATGCATAGCTGAATATACTGCCAGTGATAAAAATTCCGCGTCCGTAACGGTCAGAAGCGCGACCAATGATGATGCGGGAAATAAAAGACGCGATCGCTGCTGCTGTGTAAAATAACCCCGGATTTAAGTCAACTTCGGCATCTTTAATAAATAAAGGGACGAAGGTACTTAACGCTCCAAACGCTACACCAACCAGCAACAACACTAAAGCTGGAATCCTTAGACGAGGACTTGCCAGAAGTCGCCAAAATTGTTGAGTTTCGGATGAATCGGCAGAGGAATCGGCTGTCTCGTGGACGATTCGGGGTTCTTTGACTTGATTGGCACAAACTAAACCGATCGCTCCTAGTCCGCAAGAGAGCAGAAACAACGGCGTGTAACCAATCCCAGCTTGGATATAACCCCCAACTGCTGGCCCTATCGCCATCCCAACTGGCGTTACCAAGCTCATGTAGCCAATTAACTCACCCCGCTTGGACACTGGGGACAAATCAACCACCAAGGCGCTGTAACCCGTCGTAAAAGCCGCAATGCTAATCCCGTGGAACGCTCGCAGCAGCATTAATAGGGGAATTGATTTAACAACTAGATAGCCCAAAGGCGCGATCGCTGCCACGGTCATGCCAATCAGCAAGACCACCTTGCGACCGCGTCGATCTGCCAAACGCCCCAGCCACGAACGACACAGAACCAATCCGAGGGCAAATGACCCCATGACAATCCCAATCTGCTGCGTCGTACCGCCCACATCCTCGATATAGAGCGGCAGCGTCGGGAGCAAAGAAGCCATACTAGACCAAAATAATAGCCCAGCCGTAAATAAAACCAACAGATTGCGGCGACTGGGCGGCTCTAGCGTCCAAAAAACTTTCAAAGCTTAATTCCTTCTTACACTTTTAGCCTTCCCTTTGTTTACTATTGTTAACATTCCCCCCAACAACTTCCCTCACCCGATAGATTGGTCTGCCCTGAGACTCGTGATAAGTTCTCATTAACAATTCTGCGAGCAGTCCAAAAGAAAACAATTGCACACCCGTCACTAGCAGTACGACCGCCAAAATCAATAACGGGCGATCGCCAATGCTCTGACCGAAACCCACTTTTAAAATCGTTAAATACAGACCGAGCAGCGTCCCCAATGCCATTGCAATAATGCCAAACAGCCCAAAGACGTGCATGGGGCGGGTGAGGAACTTTTTCATAAAGTAGACGGTTAACAAGTCCATCACGACTCGGAATGTCCGCCCCAGCCCATACTTACTGCTTCCATAGCGGCGGGCATGGTGCCCCACTGGCAGCTCAGTAATTCTTGCCCCCTCAATGAACGCCAAAGCTGGCAAAAATCGGTGCAATTCCCCATAAAGATTCATATCCGCCACCAATTCTGAGCGGTAGGCTTTTAGGGAACAACCGTAGTCATGCAACTCTACACCCGTGACTCTCCCAATTAACCAGTTAGCGATTTTAGACGGAAGTAGACGAGTCAGGGCGGCGTCCTGTCGTTTCTCACGCCAGCCACTTACCAAGTCATAGCCTTCTTCTAACTTTGTCAGGAGCCGGGGAATATCCGCCGGGTCATTCTGCAAATCGCCATCCATTGTGATAATCACCTTGCCTCGCGCATAGTTAAACCCCGCAGACATTGCTGGAGTTTGACCGTAGTTTCGACGCAGAAGCACTGCTTTTAAGTTTTTGTGGGTTTGCACTAGAGATTTCAGCAATTCCGCTGAACCATCCTTGGAACCATCATCCACGCAAATAATTTCGTAGTTCAGATTCGTCTCAATTAAAGTGGTTGCGATCGCTTCAATTAGGTGGGGTAAACTTTCCACCTCGTTATAAACCGGCACTACTACAGAAATATCGGGGATCTCGTCAGCAGACATTTCGCTTTGCGTTACCAGTCTTTCAGGAATTAACACGATTGCCTCCCACCTTTTGGTGTCTTATTGTCGTTGTGGTTGATAACTGGCAACCACTCGCCCGCAAGAGCGCAGTTGCCGAAAATACGACTGACTAATCGAATCTCCCTGTTCCGAAAGGACATCAATTCCAATTCCGTTGCGACCCTGTTCTTGACCGGAACTATGGATATAACGTCCTTCTCCCAGGTATAAACCCACATGGGTTGTTCTATCTCCGATGCCAAAAAAGATTAAATCACCTGATTGTAGCTCTTGAATCGCAATTGATTGTGTAAATGCTTCCTGCTGATAGGAATCCCTCGGCAACCAAATCCCAGAGGCAGAAAAAGCGGCTTGCATCAGTCCGGAACAGTCATAATTTGGTTCTAATGTTCCGCCCCAGAGATAATAATTCGGCTGTTGCATCGCCGCTTGCATAAAGGCAATGACTTGGGGTATGCGATTTTGAATTTCTGTCGGGGAGATGGTATGAGCTTCGTAGGGCGTTTGTGCCTCCTCAATCTCTTTGAGGCCTTGAATTGCCACCCAGCCGGAATAGTCATCTTCACGCAGACAAACTTGGATAGACGATACATCTGTATTTGGCGACAAAATCCGCAAGTGACGCCCGATTGCTGCCTGAGTTGCCAAACGAGTACAACTGGGGGAATCATAGAGGTTTAGATTGACTCGACATTGGTACTCGCGGAATGAGTCATGGGTCATGGGTCAGTGGTTGTTGGTCAGTGGTACAAACTATTGAACAATTGACAACTGATAACTGACAACTGATAACAACTGATAAAAATGACATTTTTTCACAAAGACGCACAACTAGAAAAATTAGGCGATCGCATTTTAGAAGCAACTTGGGCAGAATTTCCGGGATTAGCCCGCAACCAAATTGCCTTAACCTGGGTAGTCTACGATCCCCCAGTGCCCGTCAATACTGGCGGTGCCCTTAGTTCAGAGGAATTCTGGAAATATCCAGTCCGGGGCTTTAGCTATCGCGGCGTCGAGAGAATCTTTCCTGCCAGCATCGTTAAACTGTTTTATCTGGTTGCTGTACAGGAGTGGTTAGAACAAGGAATGATCCAAACTTCCTCGGAGTTAGAGCGAGCCATCCGCGACATGATTATTGATTCCAGCAACGACGCCACCAGCTTAGTGCTGGATGTATTGACTGGCACTACTAGCGGTCCAGAGTTGCCGCCAGGGCCGTTTGAAACCTGGCAGTTGCAGCGCAATATCGTGAATCGCTACTTTCAATCCCTCGGTTGGACAGAGATGGAAACCATCAATGTCAATCAAAAACCTTGGGGTGACGGTCCCTATGGGCGAGAGCGGGCATTTTTAGGGGAGATGCGGGAAAACCGCAATATGGTGACGACCAATGCCACGGCGAGGCTCATACATAGCATTGTCGGAGGCGTTGCAGTTTCCTCCGGGCGATCGCAAGCAATGATGGGACTGATGAAACGCAGCCTCCATGCAGAAGACGATGAAGCCCCCGATGAGGAAAATCAGGTGCGGGGTTTCTTAGGTGGCGGACTGCCTCCAAATGCCCAATTGTGGTCTAAAGCCGGTTGGACAAGCCAAGTTCGCCACGACGCCGCTTATATCGAGCTACCATTACGGCACCCTTATTTGTTGATTGTGTTCACTGAAGGCAAAGCAAATAGTAAAAACAAAGCGATTCTCCCCTTTGTTTCCCAGCAAGTTGTCGCGGCAATGGACAGCCTTACCTAGTACAATCTGCGGTTACAGAGGCGAGCTTCATCAATCACGAAGAAACCCTTTTTATTGTAAAAAAGGGTTTCTTCGTCATCAAAATCAAAATGAGCGATTGGTCGCATCCCAAGCCTTTATCAGAGAAATTGCGATCGCTGCTTTGGAGATAAAGCCTAGGAATCGGGAATAAAAATTTCTCTTATCACCCTCTGACCCTCTTTATTCCATTTCACCTGTCAACATCAATTATCGTCGAATATTAGCCACTTTCAGCGCATAATCCTTCCTTGGTGGGTAGCAAAATCTTTTAAAATTTCCTAAATTGACGACAGGGAAATATAATTTCCGAGAGAATAGGCAATTAAGGTTTGCTTTCGTAGATTTTTGAGGAAGTTTTTGAGGAGTGACCGTGAATACAATCTTTTCTAAGCGTGTTTCTTTCTTACTAGGTCTGACCGCACTGACAGTTTTCAGCGGTGGCTTGTCAGCTACAGCCCAGCCCACTGCCACAGTCATTGACCAAAAGACTCCTGCGGTCGTTGAGACTTCAGAACCTGCCGCATCTGAAGCGATCGCTGAGCCAACAGTAATGGGTATGCCAGTTGTCAAGCCAGTTGTCAAGTCGGCAAATGTCACACCGATGAGGCAATCAACTGTTCCGGCTGCACCACAAGTCCCGGCTGCACCGCAAGCCCCGGTCTCAACACAATATAATCTGAGCCAACAGCCGGTCATTCTCTCTGAGTACCAAGATGCAACGCTGGTTGAAGAAAGCGCAAAGCCTGTGGCTTCAGAGCCTTCCTCCTTGGCAGCGGCTGATGATACTGCTACTACGCAACCATTTCCCGGCGTAACCACTTCTGCTGCCGCTCTCGCCGCACCACAGCAACCAACTGCTGAAACTCCAAACTTACCCAATGACTCTGAGGTTGCTCAAACCGATATCGAACTCGGTCGAACCACCCGTGCCGGTCGCAGCTACGTCGGGGTTGGCTTCAATATTGGTTTCGGGGGCGATAGTGCTTTGGGCGATGGTAGTTTCGCCGTGATCAGCAAAATTGGTCTAACCAATACGTTGTCTGTACGCCCTTCCGTGCTACTCGGTGACGATACGACCTTTCTGCTTCCAGTGACTTACGACTTTAACATTCGACAGTCAGATCCGTTTGAACCCGTCAGATTCGCCCCTTACGTGGGTGGCGGTGTCACGATTTCCACGGGTGATGACAGCGACATTGGTTTCCTGGTTACGGGTGGCGTCGATGTACCTTTGACACGGCAATTTACAGCAAATGCAGCTCTAAATATCGGATTTCAAAGCGATGAAGTGCCAGTGGGACTAATTCTGGGAGTGGGTTACACCTTCCCTGGTTTCTAGAGAAGGTAAAAAACAAAGGCAAAAGACAGCAGAAAAATTTGGTTTCTCCTGTTTCTTTTGCCTTTGTACTTTCTTACTTTTTATTTGGTTACTGCTACTTGGGGGCTGACTTTGCCGGTCACAGCTAGACTACCCGTAGGTTCCACTGCCCAGACATCGTAGCTACCCACCACATCGCCATTAGCATCAATATCTACGTTACCGCTAGCTCCCTGGTAGTTAATCTCCTCACCCTTCCGTACCAGTTCTAGCGCTTGACAAACATCGCTTACTTCTGTGCCAGGGGCATTGGCGACATCGCGAATCTTACTTTTAATGCCTTCGCCGGTATTTGATTTAGCGTCTTCGGCTGCTAGTACCATCAAAGCGGCAGCATCCCAGGCATGAGGGACATAGGCGCTCAATCCCCTTCCGGTTTTCTCTTTCCAAATCTTGGTGAACTCAGCCAGTGCTGGGCCATTAGCACCGGGAACCGTACCGATTGCCCCAGCTAATATAAATTTATCATCGCTGGTTTTGCCGACCTGTTCGGGAAAGTCTTCCGAATAAGCACCATCGGTTAGCATCACCTGGACGCCTTTACTGAGACCTTGCTCGTAGGCAGATTTTAAGAACAAGCTGCCGGTTTCGGCGTAGACAACCGCTGCTACCGCATCCGGTTTGCCATTAAATGCAGCTGCTGCCTCGCTTTCAAAAGTGGCAGCTTTAGGGTCATAACGAGTTGGCTTTCCTTCGTTGACGACAGTCCCTCCTAATTTTTTGAAGGCTTGTACAAATTCTCTTTCAAAGCCAACCCCATAGTCGTTGTTGATGACGACAGTGGAAACGCGCTTAAATCCTCTGTCACTAGCTAGTTTTGCTAAAGCCTGAGCTTGATAGGTATCGGGGGGAGCCGTCCGCGCCCAATAACCTTGAAATTCTCCTTTTTTGGCTCGTTCGGTAAAGACTGGGCTGGTGCTACCCGGTGAGATAAACATCACCTTGTTGCGGACAGCAACAGGCACGGCGGCACTAGAAACGCTGCTGGCAAAGGAACCGACGACGCCAGCAACTCTATCTACTTCCGTTAATTTGGTCATTCCTGCGGTGCCAGCGTTGGGATCGGTTTGGTCATCTTCAGGAATAAATGTGACTGGCTGACTATTGACGCCGCCACACTTGTTGACGGTGTCTATTAACAGGCGGATAGCATCTGGCAGGGGTTGCCCTACGGAAGATAGGTCGCCAGTGGTCGGCAGCAGTGAGCCAATCTTGAGTCCGGAACCGCTGGTGGCTGGGGTAGAACCTGTAGTCTGGGCGGGGCTACTGGTTGTACTGGTTGGCGTGTTATTACCTGGCGTTGTTTGAGAGGGGTTTTCGCAAGCAGCGGTTAGAAAACTTGTCGTAATAGTGGTAATTGCTAGGGCGATCGCCCAACTCGGTTTGATATTTTTGGCTGAAGCGGGTCTGCTCATTTGGGTGTTTAACTCTTCAACAGTCCACGATTGAAATCAAATATTTTAATTGATCTCAGTTGTTTAAGAATACAGCCATAACTTCTGCCAACATTTTAGCTAGCAGAAGCGATCGCTGTGAGACGTCAAGAGTGAGGCGTTTGCTTTTCCCTATTGGGCTTCGCTACTTGTCTGTTTTCGCTTTTAAAACGGAGAGGGAGGGATTCGAACCCTCGGTACGGAGTTACCAACCGTACAACAGATTAGCAATCTGTCGCTTTCGACCACTCAGCCACCTCTCCTAGGTGACAAATATAGATAATAGCAGATATTAATCAATTGGTGCTGCTGTCAAAAAAATTTTCTTTTTTTGATGCCCGATCGTTCCGAGTGAGTCTTCGCAGTTGCAGGGAAAGCCATGATTCATCCTCGTCGTTGTGGCTGTTTGCTTCTTTCCCGATCCCTTAGTATAATTACCTATTGTTAAATTTCTTATGGCTGGCAAAGAAATCTAATAAATGCTTACAACCCGCTTTCCTTAAGGCTTGGGCGATTTAAATATTCTCGCGTTTCACGATTAAATCTATAAATCTTCACTTCCCTGACCGTTGGAGGACGGAAAAATGGGAATCCATTCGCTACTCTAGCGATTTATATGCCCTTTGGCTTAAAATTTTATTTCTTTGGGAGGAGGCCATGATACCCAATGATACCCACCCGTCCCCCGGAAGGTTGAATATAGTCAGGTAGTAGATTCTCTCCCGTAGTTGATGTTCATCATCAACGGCGAAGCTTATCCTATTAGCACAAGTAAAGATTCCTTAAGTTCCGGTGGGCTAAACAGGCAACTAAGTAGAATAGTCAACCCCTGCTTCGCCCTGAACGTCGTTGAGTGAAAAAATCGATATAAATATATGCTTTCCACAAACAACCAGCACATTGCTCTAATTTCCGTCCACGGAGATCCAGCAATTGAAATCGGTAAAGAAGAGGCTGGCGGTCAAAACGTTTATGTACGTCAGGTGGGTGAGGCACTTGCTCAACAGGGGTGGCAAGTAGATATGTTTACCCGCAAAGTTAGTGGCGATCAACCCACGATTGTTCAACATAGCGCGAATTGTCGAACAATTCGCTTGACAGCTGGTCCTGAAGAGTTTGTCCCAAGAGACAATTTGTTTGAGTATCTGCCAGTGTTTGTCGAACAGATGCTCAAGTTTCAGCAGCAAGAAGGCATTGAATATTCTATAGTACACACAAATTACTGGCTCTCATCTTGGGTGGGAATGGAGCTGAAGAAAGTTCAACCCATCAAACAAATTCATACTTACCACTCTTTGGGAGCCGTCAAATATAAGTCAGTTTCGACGATTCCCTTGATTGCTACCACGCGGCTAGAGGTAGAAAGAAAGGTTTTAGAGACAGCGGAACGGATTGTTGCCACCAGTCCGCAAGAGAAAGAACATATGCGATCGCTCGTTTCCACAAAAGGCAACATCGATATCATCCCCTGCGGCACCGATATTCGCAAGTTTGGTTCCGTCACCCGCGAAGCAGCAAGAGAGAAACTGGGAATCGACGCCGATACCAAGGTGGTCTTCTATGTGGGTCGATTTGATCGCCGCAAGGGAATTGAAACACTCGTTCGCGCCGTTGGCAAGTCCCAGATGCGCCAGCAGGGCAACCTAAAACTATTTATCGGCGGGGGTTCTCGTCCTGGTCAAAGTGACGGTATCGAACGCGATCGCATTGAAAAAATTGTCGGCGAACTGGGGCTGCAAGACATCACCTCCTTCCCCGGACGGTTGGGTGACGACACCCTGCCCGCTTACTACGCCGCCGCTGATGTTTGTGTCGTACCCAGTCATTACGAACCCTTCGGTTTAGTGGCAATTGAAGCAATGGCTTCTGGAACGCCCGTCGTTGCTAGTGATGTCGGCGGACTCCAGTTCACCGTCGTCCCCGAAGAAACGGGTTTACTGGCACCCCCGAAAGATGCCGTAGCGTTTGCAGCCGCGATTGACCGCATTCTCGCCAATCCAGAATGGCGCAAGCAGCTAGGTGAGAAGGCAAGAGTTCGGGTAGAGAAGATGTTTAGTTGGGATGGCGTAGCGACTCAACTAAGCGACCTTTACACCCAGTTATTGAAAGAACAACCTGCACCAGAATTAGAATTGGTCACTCAAGTCAGCGCCTAATTACGCAGCAGCTTGTCCTGGAAATACCCTACAAAGACTTCTAGTTGTACCAGTAAGATTAGTACAACTAGAAGTCTTTGTTTTAGTGTATACTTTTTCCCAAATAAAAATTATCCTACCTCTACAGAATGATTATTTAGAAAAATTCCCTTTTTAAAGCAACCATTTGAGTGTTGCTCGCTCTCAAATTATCCGGATTTTGAGGAGATTGGTTGCAATTTATTAGTGATGGAATAAATAAAATAATGGGTTGGAATTGGATGATGTTGTTATATATATACTTTATTTAAATTTTACAATCCGATTCTAAGTTGCCTTTTCCCATCCAAAATCCTCAACCTAAAATGGTGTTAACCTCAAGTAACACAGTACCGCTCGTGGCGTTGATAGTAACTCACGTTGATACCAATTAACGTTGATACCAATTCACTTTGTACTTGTGACTTTAGTAAGAGCGCATAGTCGTGTGCTTACGTTCATATACTTACAATCAATTAAAGAAAGGGTATGAATGACCTATGATAATCTCTAATTAAGCGTGCAGAATACCAGCGTGAAACGGCTATTTACAACAGCATGGAACCTTCTTGTGAACGCTATTCAAACCATTTACAGTCGTCTTTTTAGAAAAAAACGTCGCCAGTTACGTCGTCAGCCCCTCCGACAAGACGCCTCAATCGATTCTGAATTGAATCAAATCAACCTCACCCCATCGAAACCGACAGAGGAAATCAGCAGCAGCCCACCCATCCCCATCAATGAGGCAGATAGGCTCAAAGCGCTGAATCGCTACAAGATTCTTGATACTGCTCCTGAAGAAGCATTTGACGATTTGACGGCTCTGGCAGCCTATATTTGTGGCACTCCCATTGCTTTAGTCAGCCTCGTCGATTCTAATCGGCAGTGGTTCAAATCAAAAATCGGTCTAGAAGCAACGGAAACGCCAAGAGACGTGGCATTCTGCGCCCATGCCTTGGTGCAACCAGATGAGTTGTTGATTGTGCCCAATGCCTTAGAAGATCGGCGGTTTTCCAACAACCCGCTCGTGACCTCAGACACCAATATCCGGTTTTATGCGGGTACCCCTTTGGTAACATCTGATGGCTATGCTGTCGGCACCCTCTGCGCGATTGACCGGATTCCACGTCATCTCACCCCCGAACAGATGGAGGCACTGCGGGCGTTGGGGCGTCAAGTGGTCAGCCAGATGGAGTTACGGATTAACCTGGATAAATTAGAACGGACTGTCAGCAAGAGTCGGCGAGTAGAGCAAGCACTCCGCCGCAGTAATCAACGACTGCTGCAAACCCTCAAGACATTACGAAATACTCAAGCCCAACTGATTCAGAGCGAAAAAATGTCGAGTTTGGGTCAATTGGTTGCTGGTGTCGCCCATGAAATTAACAACCCTGTCAACTTTATTCACGGCAACCTGCCCTATGTTAGTGCCTATGTTCGGGATCTCCTCGATTTGCTAAACCTCTACAAAAAGCAATATCCCCATCCCGATGGCGAGATTCAAAAAAAAGCAGAAACAATTGATGTGAACTTTCTAGTAGAAGATTTACCAAAAACTTTGGCTTCTATGAAAGTGGGTACTGACCGTATCCATCAAATTGTTTTTTCGTTGCGAAACTTCTCCCGATTGGATGAAGCCGAGATGAGACGAGTTGATATCCACGAAGGGATTAATAGCACGCTTTTAATCCTTCAGCATCGGCTTAAACCCACAGCCCAAAATCTCGGCATTGAAGTGATTAAAGAGTACGGAGTCCTTCCACCCGTTGAGTGCTACGCAGGTCCCTTGAACCAGGTATTTATGAATATCTTGAGTAATGCGGTGGATGCTCTAGAGTTGTCAATGGTCAATAGTCAGCCGTCAATCATTCGTGAAACAACAACTGACCTAGAGACACGATTAATCGTGTCTCTACCCACTAGCAGTGCTTGGATTCGCATTAGCACCAGCCTTTCTTCTGACCGATCTCATGTAGTAATTCGCATTGCGGATAATGGCCCTGGCATACCGGAAGAGATTAGGGCAAAGATATTCGATCCATTTTTCACGACGAAGCCTTTAGGGAAAGGCACGGGAATCGGATTGTCGATTAGCTACCAGATTATCGTTGAGAAGCATGGCGGGGTACTGAAGTGTCTGTCTGAACCAGGACAAGGAACAGAGTTTCGGATTGAACTGCCGATTCACGGGAAAATAATGAAGATGAAGGAGCAAGAAGGATCCCGCGCCCTTCAGGAGTAGGCAGAAGACTACAGTGACAATTCTGGCTCTCGCAGAGCTTCTTTCACCAGCTGTTGTACTTCGGAGCGGACGTGATCGTAGGCTTCAGATGCACACCAAGGACGGAGATATAAAATTGTTCCGGTTGCTGAGATGGAAGCAACGTGACAGGTCGTTTTTGGTTCTTCCAAAACTAAGGGATGGGGTTGAATTAAAGACAAAAGTAGGGTGATAGTCGGTTCGATCGGGCGATCGCCAATATCAATGTCTAAATCGACTCGTCGCTTGCCGAGTACGGTGGTATTTTTCAGCGTCCCGCTAAATAATTGCCCGTTCGGTACTGTAATTACTACGTTGTCTCGCGTTACTAGCGTAGTCGAGAAAATGCCGATGGCATCCACCACTCCGGCAGCCCCCGCCCCTTCAATAAAATCGCCTACCTCAAACGGGCGCAAACTAATCAGCATCACACCAGCGGCAAAGTGAGATAAGGTATTCTGCAATGCTAAGCCGATTGCTAAACCAGCCGCCCCCACTACCGCGACAACGCTGGTCGTCTCGATTCCCAACCTGTTGAGAACGGCGACCATCCCGACGACCAGCGTGAAAATCTCGGCTACCTGAATCAAGAACTTGCGTAAGGTTGGCTCTGTGCGACTTAGCGCTTTGCGGGTAAGACCTCCTACCCAACCTACAGCTAATCGGGTGAGCAGCAGAATTGTCGCTGCCCAGAGAAGGTTCTGTAGAATCTTAAAATACGCTTGGCCAATCAGGTAGTTCCATAACTGCGATGCAGCTTCAACAGAAATAATATCCATTTTCAATCGTTTTTCACTTCCAATTAATATATCTTTTTTTATAAGAATACTGGAATGAATTCGGAATTTAAGCTGATTTATACGCCTAGATTGTTATTACGGATGGGAACTCAAGAAGATGTGCCTGAGATTGTCAAATTTTACCGGAATAATCAAGGGCATCTATCTCTCTGGCAACCTTTTTGGCCTGATAATTTTTTAACCCATGAGTTTTGGCAAGAGCAAGTTGAGAAAAACATTAAAGAATTTGAATGCGATCGCTCTTTAAAATTATTTATTTTCAAGAATGGGAATTTCTCAGAAATTATTGGCAATGTTAGTTTTCACGGGTTTATGCGGGGTGCTGCCCAATTTTGTTATTTGGGCTATAATTTAGCAGAATTTGAACAAGGTAAAGGGTATATGACGGAAGCATTGCACTTTGCCATAAATGATGTCTTTGCACAATTAGATATGCACCGGGTGATGGCAAATTATCTACCCCACAATCACCGGAGTGCTAATTTACTGAAAAAATTAGAATTTGTTGTTGAAGGATATGCTAGAAAATATTTATTGATTCAAGGTGAATGGCAAGACCATATCTTGACCAGCTTAACGAATAAAAATTGGCAGAGGAAATGAATTTTTGTCTGCCACTATTCTTATTCTCGGCTATTCTTATTCTCGGTGGGGGTACGGCAGTGTCGTACCCCGGCATCTAGAAGCAAAGACTTGCGAGTATTTCAAGTTGCGTCAAGACGGTGTAGCCTGTTCTGATTCCAGGGGTTGACCGACTGCCACGCGAGGGAGGCGATGCTTGAAGCCGCAGAGAATTTCCCAGGAAATCGTGCCTAAAGTCGCCGCCCAGTCATCCGCAGAAATTCCGGCGTTTCCTTCTTGCCCCAGCAGAGTGACGACTTCGCCAGTTTGTAAATCGGGGATTGCGCTGACATCCAGCATCAGCTGATCCATTGTAATCGCGCCGATTTGCGGCACCTGCTGACCTCGGAGCAAAACTTGCATTTTGTTGGAGAGGTTGCGGGGAACCCCGTCGGCGTAGCCAATGGCGATCGCGGCGAGGCGCATATCCCGGCTAGCGACGAACTGATGTCCGTAGCTTACTCCCGTACCAGCTGAAATATTTTTTACTTGCGTTACCCGTGCTTTTACTTTCATGACGGGTTTGAGGTCGATGACAGACTTTAGATGGGGCGCGGGGTAAAGACCGTAGGTTGCTAAACCCACTCGCACCATGTCGTAGTGTAAGCTTGGGTCGCTTAAAGCGGCAGCTGAGTTGGCGAGGTGCAGACGGGGAGGCGTCATTCCTGTAGTTTTGATAAGAGCGATCGCTTCCTCAAATCTGTCTTGTTGCTGTCTCATTCCCGTGGGATCTGGACTGTCAGCCGTTGCTAAATGAGAGTAGATACTGGCAATTTTGAGATGGGGCAATCGCTGCACCAAGGAGACAAACTCCGCTGCTTGCTGCCAGGGAGTGCCTAGGCGAGACATCCCGGTATCTAATTTTACATGAACCGCTAAAGAACGATTTAAAGTGCCCAGTGTCTCGGAAAAGACTAAAGCTTGCTGAGGCGTGCAGAGAGTCGGCTGCAAATCCCAGTGAGCGATCGCTTGCACTTGCTCAGACGTATTACTGGCACCTAAAATCAAAATCGGTGCCTGAATCCCGGCTTCTCGCAGTTGAATTCCCTCTGGAATCGTCGCCACACCCAGCCAACTTGCACCGGCTTGGCAAGCAATCTCGGCAACCGTAATGGCACCATGACCATAAGCATCCGCCTTCACCACCGCCATCAGAGCCGTTTTTGGGGACAGAAAACGCCTCAGCTGCCGCACATTATGAGCTAAAGCGGCTAAATCAATTTCTACCCAAGCCCGTTCCTTGAGCGCTGTAAAATTTTCTCGCTGTATTTGGGAAAGATTGGGGTACCCAGAAGAAGGCATCCCGACAGGAGTCGGCTCCCAACTTAGCATTAGACTCACTCCTCACTCACTCACACCTGTTAGTTTAGGACTTACGCCTTCAAGCCATTACTACACTATTGGTATATCTAGCTTTAGCGTTCATCGATTCCGTTCAGAGAAAACTCTAGGAGAAGTCCTACAGTTAACAACTTAGAGTGAGCGATCGCGTCCGGATCGTCAAGTAGTTTCTCGTTGTTATTGATTAGAGACTGTAGCTGTCGTTCTGAACGCAGCTAGGATGTTGGCATCCAACCCTAACCTTCCTCCTGTTGGGTTTCGGGGTTTTCGCCATCCAGGGTGCTTCTCGAACACAGCTTGTTGACGCAGTATTTAGCGATCCCGCTTTTCGTCAAACGTCTGGAGGTAGATTTTGGCAGAAATCGTATCGAATGCCGAGTTTACGAGGAACAATAAAGGAGATAATTTGACTTCCCCTCTCAACACTTAGCTAGGACGGGTCAACCCGCCTTTACAGGACGGACTCAGCACTAAAGCATGAGACTGCGAACGAAGACACTAATGGTCATTGGCGCGACACTCGTCGGTCTGGTAGGGGTGCTATATGCTACCTCTTCCATCGTTTTGTTGCGGAGCCTCAAACACGCTGAGGATCAAAATACCCGTCAGATGGTTAAGGCAGTTCTGAATGTTTTTAGCCAAACTGGCGATGACTTTAGTTCTAGATTTCGCGATTGGTCATCGTGGGATGACACCTATAACTTTATTAACAACCCAAACCAAGCTTATCGGGAGTCGAATCTAAATCCAGAATCGCTCTACAACTTGCAGATCAACTTGGTGCTGTTTATCAATAACAGGGGTGAAATTGTCTTTGGGACTGGGTTCGATCTAAAAAATCAGAAAAAAACACCGATTCCACCGGCCCTCAAACAACACCTGGCTCTCAACGACCGGCTTTTAGAGCGTCCCCATTCTAATCGCATCCTGTCAGGAATCATTCTGCTTCCGGAAGGGCCAATGCTGATTAGTTCGCAGCCGATTTTGCCTTCAAATGGCAAAGGTTCTATCCGAGGAACTTTGATCTTCGGGCGCTATATAGACAATCGGACGATCGAGAAGTTGGCAAGAATCAACCGTTTGCCCGTGATGATGTACGGGATGAACGATCCTCAAATGCCTGCGGACTTTCAAGCCGTGCGTTCTGCTTTGTCAGAACAACGCCCAATTCTGGTGCGATCGCGCGATGAAGACACGATTTCTGGATACGCCCGGATTAAAGACATTTATGGCAAACCGGCTTTGCTGTTGCGGGTGGATGTCCCCAGAGAAATCTACAGGCAAGGAAAGATTCGCCTAGTCTATCTCATCTTGTGTCTGTTGGTAGTAGGACTGGTATTTGGTGGAGTGACGCTGCTGCTGATAGAGCGATTGGTGCTATCTCGGTTGGCAGCTTTGAGTGGGGAAGTTCGGAAAATTGGCGCGAGTAGCGATCTTTCGCTGCGGGTATCGACTCCCGGAAAGGATGAATTATCCAGCTTGGCACTGACGATTAATGGGATGCTAGAAGCGTTGGAAAAATCTGGACGCGATCGCATTGAAAGCGAAGAACGTCACCGCGCCGTGGTTGAGCAAGCTTCAGAAGGGATTGTTCTGATTGATGCTCGCTCTTCTCAAATTCTGGAAGCCAATACTGCCTTTAATCGCTTGCTCGGTTACAGCCATGAAGAAATTCTACATCTGACCCTTTACGATCTCATTCCCCACACCCAAGACAGCGCTGACTTAAATATCAACCAAATCCTAGCTGATAAACAGCACTACCTAGGTGAACGACGCTACCGGCGTAAAGATGGAACGCTGGTGGATGTGGAAGTGAGTGCCAACTCGATTTCCTATGGTGGCAGAGAGGTCGTGTGTGGCGTGGTTCGAGATATTAGCGATCGCAAACAAGCCCAAGAAGAAATCCGTTTGTTGCAGACGACGACGCAAGCGATCGCGGATGCCTCAGATTTTCACTCAGCTTTGCAAGTCACGCTGGGCAAGGTTTGCGAGACAATCGGCTGGAGTTTTGGGGAAGCTTGGATTCCCCACCCAACGGGTGACTTTCTCGAATGCAGTCGGGGTTGGTATGGCGGTAAGGAGAAAATATCCCCCGCCTTGAAGAAATTCAGACACTTCAGCCAGAAGCTCACTTTTGCATCCTGGAACGGATTGCCGGGACGAGTTTGGTCATCGCAGCAGCCAGAGTGGATTGATGATGTTTCAATTCAGCCACCAGCCGTTTTTGATCGTGTCGCAATTGCACGAGAAAGCGGATTGAAAGCAAGTTTCGCCATTCCGATTATTGCGGCAACGTTTTGGGAATCGTCCCCCCTGCCGATTCAGGACGGGCAAAGCGCTGGGGTGCCCCTACAGCAGCCACAAGTGCTAGCTGTTCTGGTTTTCTTCAGCTTCGACAGCCAGGAAGAAGACCGGCAGATGGTGGAGCTAGTATCGGGCGTTGCGGCTCAGCTGGCTTCCGTCATTCAGCGCAAGCAGACGGAAGCCGCACTCCAAGAAAGCGAGACTCGGCTTTGCAGACAGCAGCGGGCGCTGATGGAACTGGCTACGTGTCAGGCTTTATACACGGGCGATTTGAGCGCGGCTTGGCAGGAGATTACCGAGACAGCCACAAACACACTGGGCGTCGCACGAGCAAGTATCTGGCTTTATCAACAAGAAATCGTTGAGACTCAGGAACCGGCTTCTACCACATCCCAACCCAATCCAAAATTGCTCTGTGTTGACTTGTACGAAGTCACTCAGGAGCGGCATAGCTGGGGCATGGAGCTGTACCGAGTAGACTATCCGGGCTATTTCCAAGCACTAGAAGAGGAACGCGCGATCGCGGCTTCTGATGCCCATACAGATCCTCGGACGAAGGAGTTTTCCGCGGCTTATTTAGCTCCTTTAGGCATTGCTTCGATGTTGGATGTCCCGATTCGGGTAGGTGGACGGACGATGGGGGTGCTTTGTCTGGAACACATGAGTACGCAAAGGCAGTGGGCGTTGGAGGATCAGAACTTTGCGACTTATTTAGCGTATATGGCTGCTTTGGCAATGGAAGCGAGCGATCGCAAACAAGCAGAAACCGCCCTCGCGAATAGTGAAGCGAAATTTCGCTCGCTGATTCTCAACAGTTCGGATCTAATCGCCATTTATGACGCAGATGGCATTACCCGCTATCAAAGTCCTTCGATTGTGAGTATTTTGGGCTACCAACCAGAGGAATTGACCGGGGTACACACCTTGGGCATGATTCACCCAGAGGATCGTCGCCGCGTTTTAGAAGCTTTCCATGAGGCGCTTAACAACCCTCAGAGTGTTTTTTCCATCGAATATCGTTTTCCCCGAAAAGACGGCTCCTGGTGTTTTCTAGAATCAACTGGGAGCAATTTGCTAGCCGATCCCTTCGTGGCAGGCATCGTGGTTAATTCCCGCGACATTACCGAGCGCAAGCAAGTGGAAGGCGCACTTCGGCAAGCCGAAGAACGATATCGCAGCATCTTTGAAAACGCAGTTGAAGGCATTTTTCAAACGACACCGGATGGACGCTTCATCAGTGCGAATCCTGCCCTCGCACGCCTTTATGGCTACTCGTCCCCGGAGGAATTAATCGCCAATGTGACGAGCGTTGAGCGGCAACTTTATGTTGACCCAAACCGACGGACGGAATTTATTGCTGCCATGCAAAAGTATGATTCTGTATCTCGGTTTGAGTCTCAAATTTACCGCCAGGACGGCAGCACTATCTGGATTTTGGAAACCGCCCGCACGGTAAAGAATTCTCAAGGGAGAATTCTTTACTACGAAGGCACTGTCCAAGATATTACCAATCGCAAGGTCGCAGAAGAAGCACTGCGCTATCAACAGGAACAATCGGAACTGCTGCTGCTCAACATCTTACCTGCCCCGATTGCTGAGCGATTAAAACTTCAGGAAAGCACAATTGCCGATAGCTTTGCCGAAGTTACCGTTTTGTTTGCTGATATTGTTGGCTTTACCCAACTTTCTGCCGATACATCACCCACCGAACTTGTCGAATTACTCAACAAGATATTTTCTGCGTTCGATCGCCTATCCGAACTGCATGGTTTGGAGAAAATAAAGACAATTGGGGATGCCTATATGGTTGTCGGCGGTTTGCCAATGCCCCGCAACGATCATGCCCAGGCGATAGCTGACATGGCGCTGGATATGCAAGATGCGATCGCGCTATTTAACCTCAAAAATGCGAAAAATTTTCAGATTCGAGTCGGCATTAGTACGGGACCCGTCGTTGCTGGCGTCATTGGTATCAAAAAGTTTATCTATGATTTGTGGGGCGATACGGTAAATACAGCTTCTCGGATGGAATCTCACGGTCTTGCGGGTCGAATTCAAGTCACTGCCACTACCTATGAGTTATTACGAGACGAATATGTTTTTGAGGAACGGGGTCTTATCCACGTCAAGGGTAAAGGCGAGATGACAACTTATCTTTTGATTGGCAGAAAATAAAGAGAATTTTAAGTTAAAGCCTGATCCCGGCAGGCTTCGTTTATGTAGCCCCAGACTTCTAGGGTGCGGGCAGTTGCTGAATTGAGGAAATGCGCTTTTTTCCCAGCAGGCATCTGGCGAAAAGCCAGTATTAAAAATCTGTCGATTTTTAGACTGGTATTGCGCGATTGCGGTTAGTAGATTGACAAATTAAAAGTTGTCATTTTGGGGGATGCTGCTGCAACACTTGTTTCAAATATTGCCCGGTATAAGACCTCGGATTCTCTGCCACTTTTTCTGGCGTTCCCACCGCAATTAACTCTCCACCTTTATTTCCGCCTTCCGGTCCCAAATCGATAAGCCAATCGGCGCAACGAATTACATCTAAATTGTGTTCGATGACTAAAATTGAATTGCCTTTATCTACCAATCTCTGTAACACATCTAGCAACTTGTGGACATCGTAAAAAGATAAACCCGTTGTCGGTTCATCGATTAAATAAAGCGTCTTCCCGGTAGCACGACGAGAGAGTTCTGAGGCTAACTTCACTCGTTGCGCTTCACCACCGGAAAGAGTAGGTGCAGTTTGTCCTAAACGGATATAACCGAGTCCCACATCTACCAAAGTTTGCAACCGTGTTGATGCTTTAGGGATATTTATAAAAAATTCCAAAGCTTCTTCTACGGTCATGTTGAGAACATCAGAAATCGACTTGTTTTTGTACTTTACCTGTAAAGTTTCTCGGTTGTAGCGATCGCCTTTACAAACTTCGCACTGTACGTAGACATCTGGCAGAAAATTCATCTCAATCACATTCACGCCTTGTCCGCCACAAGCTTCGCAGCGTCCACCTTTAACATTGAAAGAAAATTGCCCCGGTTTGTAACCTCTCGCTTTTGCTTCTATCGTTTGTGAAAATACATCTCGAATCGCATCAAATATACCTGTATAGGTAGCTGGATTAGAACGAGGGGTACGTCCAATTGGAGATTGGTCGATGACAATTGCTTTATCAATTGCGTTCAATCCCTTGATGGCTTCCAAATGTTTCGGGAAGGGAACTTTGCGGGTGAGGTGGTGTTGTAAGGCTGGGTAAAGTAATTCGTTAATTAGAGTAGATTTGCCGGAACCAGAAACGCCGGTGATGCAGACAAGTTTACCCAGTGGAATTTCGACATCTATATTTTGTAAGTTGTTGCGGTAGGCATTTTTGAGAATTAGCGATCGCCCATTTCCCTCTCTCCTCTGTGCAGGTGTTTCAATCACTTGCCGTCCCGACAAATAAGCACCTGTTAGGGAATCTTCTGCTGCTAACAATGTCTCTAAGTCACCTTGAGAAACAATTCTTCCACCATGAACGCCCGCACTAGGGCCAATATCAACAATGTGGTCAGCCGCACGAATCGTTTCTTCATCATGCTCGACCACAATTAATGTATTGCCCAAATCGCGGAGTTTAATTAAAGTTTGCAGCAAGCGTCCATTATCTCGCTGATGCAGTCCGATACTCGGTTCATCTAACACGTAGAGGACGCCGGTTAAACCCGAACCAATTTGGGTTGCAAGGCGAATTCGTTGCGCTTCTCCGCCCGAAAGTGTCATTGCCGGACGGTCAAGCGTCAGATAATCTAAGCCAACATCGAGGAGAAATTGCAGCCTAGCTTTAATTTCTCTAAGTACCAAATCGCCTATTTGAAACTGGCGATCGCTCAATTTTAAATTATTAATTCGTTCTCGACTTTCCCCAATATCAACGCTTGTCAAATCGAGCATCCGATACTGTCCCAATCGCACAGCCAAGGCTTCCGGTTTCAATCGCTTCCCGGCGCACACTTCACACGGCTGCTCGACGAGATATTGCTCCATTTTTTGTTTAATGAGTTCGGAACTCGTTTCATCGTATTGCTTCTGGAGGATAGCAATAACGCCTGCATACCGTCTAAAATCATTTCGACTTTCGTTCCAGATTGATTTGTCAGCACCATACATAATGATGTGCTGCTGTTCTGCTGTTAGCTGATTCCAGGGTGTCTGGATTTCAAAGCCATACGCTTGTCCGACATTGTATAGAAGGGAGAGATAGTAAGAATTATCCTTTTCTGACCAAGGCGCGATCGCAGCATACACCGGCGACTCCGGAAAAGGTACCAATAACTCTGGTGAAAATGTCCGCAAGCTACCCAATCCGTGACACTGAGGACAAGCACCATAAGGGGAGTTAAAGGAGAACAATCGCGGAGAAAGTTCATCCATCACCGCCCCATGTTCCGGGCAAGCAAAGTTTTCTGAAAAGACTAATTCGTTGGAGCTTTCCTGATGGGAATTCTCAGCGTTTGTAGAGTTTTCTTGCCCACTTTCATTTTTTGTGGTATTTTCCGTATACGAATTATTTAATTGGTCGGATTGTTTGGAGTTTGATGTATCTTTTAATACCTCAATGACCGCAATTCCACTGGCATGACGCAGACAAGTGCTGAGAGAATCGGTTAGACGCTCCTGAATACCGGGTTTCTTAATCAGTCGGTCAACGACAATTTCAATCGTGTGTGTATAATTTTTATCTAATTCAATAGAATCGGACAGTTGAAACACCTCTCCATCAACTCTGACGCGAGCAAATCCTTCAGAAACCAGGCTGGAGAGCAATTTTTGATGGGTGCCCTTTTTGCCGCGCACCACAGGGGCTAAGATTTGGAAACGGGTGCCATCGGGCAGTTCCAGAATGCGATCGCACATTTCATCAATCGTCTGAGGTGCAATCGAGCGATCGCAGAGGGGACAGTGGGGTTCACCCGCGCGTCCAAACAGCAACCGCAGATAGTCGTAAATTTCCGTTACCGTGCCAACCGTTGAGCGGGGGTTGTGAGAGGTCGATTTTTGGTCAATCGAAATTGCCGGACTCAGTCCCTCAATCGCATCCACATCTGGCTTATCCAACTGCCCCAAGAATTGCCGCGCATAGGCACTCAGGGACTCCACGTAGCGCCGCTGTCCTTCTGCAAAGATGGTATCAAAGGCGAGGGAAGACTTGCCGGAACCAGAGACGCCAGTAAAGACAATTAAGCGATCGCGCGGTAGTTCCAGATCGATATTCTTCAGGTTGTGCTGCCTAGCGCCGCGAATGCGAATCGCGTTCTGGCTGTTTTGATTTACACCCGTGGAATGGTGCCCATTTGAGGACTCAGTTGGTAAAGCATCCGAAAGATTGACACGGTCAGACATGAGGGCAGAGCGAAACAGTGCTTAACGATCTTAGCGCTGGCAAGAGGCTGCGCTGGATGAGTTAGCCAATTAATCAATTTATCGCTAACCGGGCGGGTAACTCAGCGATCAACCAAGCGCTAATACATCTTCATACAAGGTTGCGATCGCGCACCTAAAATCAACACTAGCCAAGTGAACTTCTTCCCCTCCGCCGTAGGGATCGAGAACCCATCGCCCCTCAGATCGCCTTCTAAACAGTCTTTTGGGGAAATGTATATATCGCTTTTGCGGACAGTCATTAAATTTTGGAGACAGCGATCGCTCTCACTTCTTGCGCTCTATCAAATAAAATTCGTGGACGAAGTAAAATTTTGAAAATCAGTAATAAAGAGCCAAATTCTCCAGGAGTCTCCCGGCGCTTCCACTGACCTGGGCGACAAAATAGCATTTCCACCAAACACCGATATTGTTTGAGGGTCAGTTTTTCAAAAATCACCCGCACAGTTGGATACTCACATCTAAATCCGGTGTAGATAATTTTGCCCTGCAATTCTAATTGTTCTTCCATAATTTCTAATGTCACCGGCAATATTTCACTGGTATTATTTTGTATTCCTCCCTGCGTTAAGGCAATTTGAGCGCCTGCTTCCGAAATCATGGTAGTAATGCCCCAAAAATTCTGCCCATTAACATTCAGACGTATAACCCTCCGCAAATCAAACCATTCATAAATATCAGGTTTAGGGAAATCCAATAAAATTAATAACGCAATGCCAATCATTAACAGATTGTAGCCGCTCCAAATCCAACCCAAGCCGATACCTTTATACACTTCCGTTGACTCGTAAACTTCCGCTCCTTGCAAACCAACCGCCATTATGCACATTCCTAAATTTCGCCACAAACTGACAGCGCTTGCTATAAATAAAATAATCAAAGGCCATGCTAAATTCCAGTTGAAAGCAAAGCGATCGCGCGATATTCCCTTAGGCGTCACATTAAACCCTTTAGAAAAAGGATTCAGCATTGCTTGAAGTACAGTTAGCGCTAAAGGAATGCAAAGCACCAAAGTGTAAATATCCGTGAGCAAAGCTGATCGAGAACGATAATTTAACCAGGAAAAAGCTGAAATCTGCACAACATAATAAGGTAAAAAATAATATAATAATTCAGTAGTCATTGCCCGAATAGGAATAACACCAAAAAACGAATAAGCCAAGGGTATAAACAGGAAATAAACCCGCGACAAACTGGTAAACCAATGTAATAATCCTTCTAAATGAGCCAGTCTTTGCAGAGGGCTAAGTCCCGGAATTGTTAACGGATTTTCCTTAATAAAGAACGCTTGTAAAGTGCCTTGTGCCCACCGTAGCCGCTGAGTAGCATAAGCGGCAATATTTTCTGCGGCTAATCCAGCACTTAACTTTTCATCTAGGTAAATTAATCGGTAGCCTTGGGCTGATAAACAAATACCAGTGAAGTAATCTTCGCTCAAGGAATCGGTGGCAAAGCCACCCGCTGCTTCTAAAGCACTACGCCTAACAATGAAAGAAGTTCCAGAACAAATAACACTACCCGCTGCATCCCGAATCGGTTGAATTTGCCGGTAAAACACTTCTTCTTCTGGCGTTAGGACGTTTTCTAATCCTAAATTGTAGGCAATTGGATCGGAGTTATAAAAGCTTTGGGGTGTCTGTACCAGAGCAACGGTTTCATCTTGAAAAAAACCTACAGTGCGAGTAAGAAATTTTTTAGTCGGAATAAAGTCTGCATCAAATACAACAATTACTTCTCCATTTGTTTGAGGGAATGCATGATTTAAATTACCGGCTTTTGCATGTCTATCATCAAGTCTGGTTTTATATTCGCAGCCCAACTCCTCAGCCAATTTATGCATTTCTGGGCGTTTTGTATCATCTAGCAAATAAACTGTTTTATTGGGATAATCTAAAGCTTGGCAACCAATAATTGTGCGTTTAACAATAAATACAGATTCATTGTAAGTGGGAATAAAAATATCAACGGTTGGCATAAAGCTGCCATCAATCACACTTTTCGCCATCTGGTCAGCTTCACGATGTCGATCCTTTACGTTTAGCATCAAAAAAAGCTGGATCGTACTACTACTTAACATCAACATTTCCATGAAAAATAATCCTAAGCTGAAAACACCATTTAGAGGGTCAGCAACATTCAGAGTAGAGAGCGATCGCCATACAATATATCGACCCGTTAACCCCAGCAAAATCCCTACTACAAGAAACCGAGACCAAGCGTCGGTTTTTGGAGAGATTTTCATTACTATCAAAACAATTACTAGCAGAGCAACCGTAGGAACTAGCAAGTATTCACTCTTCATGGGCGCTTGCAGCCACAGGGGTGGATTCTCTTGTAAAGTATTGAGTTCGGCAAACAGCTGACTAATTTTCCCTTCACCCGCAAACCACGCAGTAGCGATCGCAGCTGCGAAGACAACAATTCCTACCATGAGCAGCGTTGCCATCCGAAGGCGGAAAATTCGTTTTAGGACTTGACGCTTTGAGATTTTATTTTTAATGTATGAAGTCGTCATCGCTGTACTTTCCTAATTCAAAGTTGTTTGATAATCAGTTAATTATAGGTTTTTTTTAAATTAAAAGTAATATACTAATTTTCAATTATGCACTAACTGAAAAAAATATTAGACAATACGTAATGTTGTTTATCTTTATAGTAATTACAACTTTTATATATGCTCTAAAGTTTTACCTAATTACTGGAGGTTAATAAGACTGTTTAAGCACCAGATAAGCTTAGTAATCATTGAAGCTAAAAGGTAATACAATAGAAACCAATTTTAATCAGCCAAATGTTTAGCCTGCACCATTAACTGGCTCATCTGCTACATCGGTAGCACAGACGCCTACAAAATCTGGGACTTTTCAGGGATCAGAACATCATACCCAAGGAACTGTGCGCTTGGTGATAGAAAATTGAAAACGCTATCTGGAGTTAGATCGAGCTTTCAAAACTGACAATGGCCTGGATTTATTCGTCATTCTGTATCGTTCTGAAAAACCTCCAACAAATGGCATTAAAGAGAAAGATTATGCAAGTATCGGTCGCTTGCAAAAAATAAGTGGTGCTCAACGCTATGCTATTCCTGCTAGTGTCAATCCAGCAGAGTTTGGATCGGTGGTGATTTGGTGTCGCTTATTCAACCCTACCTTTGGCTTTGCCCCTTTCAGTAGTTAAAAATCAACGCATACTGAGGTTGTTATGGAAATTGCAGATTTGGCGGCTTTAATTCATCCTGCGATCGCAATTGCAGTCGTCTTCCCTCTGATTGGCATTGTCGTCAACCGCGCTTGGCAGACTCGCCAACGCCGCTTGCAAAATTTAGAAGGCAAAAGTAAAATTCCGCCAGTGGTTGGGCAAGAACACGTCCAATTAGGCAAATGGCTCTCAGGTGCTATTGTCGGAGTTAGCCTCATCGGGCTTGCTTACCCGATTTTTGAGCATATTTTGAGCAAGCAAATCTGGAGCCAGACACCTTTTCAAGTTGTCTTTATCGTCCTAATGTTTGCGGCTACCATTGCCTCTTTAATGTTGCTCTACAAAGCCAAACAGCGGCTTTGGCGCGGCGTTTTTGCAACCTTAACCGGCGCAGGTTTAATTATTCTCGGCTTCCAAGAAGGCGTCTATCGTCGGGACAACGAGTGGTTGGTGTCTCACTACTACATCGGCATCGCAGCGGCAATGCTGATGATTTTTTCGTTAGCAATTATTGAAGATATCTACAAAGATCGGTTAAATCGCTGGCGCACCATTCACATCATTTTGAGCTGCATTGCACTCTTAATGTTTGTAGGACAAAGCATGACTGGTACGCGAGATTTACTAGAGATTCCTTTAAGGTGGCAGAAACCTTATGTGGATCGGCTTTACATCCAGCAGTGCAACAGTCAGCCTTGCATCATCCAAGTAACACCTGCAAAAAATTAAGTGACTCAAGTTTTAATCTGGCTACAAAATTAGCGCGATCGCTCCCATCAAACTGCTTGAATGTTGGTCGATGCTCTTTCTTCCTAGTCAAATGGAACGAAGGATTTTTCTTAGATACTTTTGTCGTGTGATTTTTATGTAAACTAAGCGCTGAACAGCTTGTATAAAAACTCCTTAGATTTTTTGGCTTCAATTTTAAAAGGAATTATGCATAAAAGACAACCAAATACAAACATCCCAAGGGGCATCAAACCAGCTATGCCCATTCGACTATCTGATAGCAATGCCAATAGAAATCCTACTCCGATGCTGCCAGTCATACTCAACCAGTAGCCCATAAATATTAATACAAAAATATGCAATTTCATCGTTATATTGATTGAGCAACCAATAACTTGAGGGGAAATTTTGCCTTTAATAATTGGTAAAAATGAATTTCGGGTATGGATAATTCTAGATATTTGGAAACTATCATCATAAATTTTACCTTCATAGGGTTTATGCGATCTTGATGCCGAAGACCAAGAATTTCTAAACGTCTTAGGCGGTTCAATGACATCAGCCAATATTCTCTTGACTTCTTCTGAATCTAGATTAGTTGTAATAGTGAAATTTTCATAAGGTAGAAAAGACATCTATGACTCCTTGTTGACGAGTTACGCGATCGCTCCAAGCAAGTAGAAATGATGCAGTAGCATGGCTCGATTAGCACAGTTGCTCTTGAGTCACGATGGTGAAACTACAGGCAGTAGCACTTGAGAAAAACCATCGCTGGCCGTATCGCGCTATACGTGGCCTTTCGCTGCCACAACTACACTGTTACATCATGTCCCAACCCTCTACTCAGTGCGCTTTAAAAAAATGCCCTTGAGTCCGGCTGCTTTTGCTCCTCGATAGTCCTCTTTATGACTGTCGCCAATGTGCCATGCTTCCTCAGGCGAGCAGTTATGTTTCTCCAACGCAGCGGCAAAAATTTTTGGATCGGGTTTGGCAGCACCAATTTCCGAGGAAATGGTCACAGAAGTAAAAAATTCGATTAAATTCAGCGATTGCAAAACCGAATAGATACGCGAATCGAAATTTGACAATACACCCAGCTCAATTTCCATTTCTCTCCATTGTTCCAAAGCTGTAAGAACATCGGGATAAACAAACCAAGGTTCAGAGGTGGAGAAGTAGGCGTAGAGTTCGTTAAAAAAACTGGGAAAGTTGGAAAATTTGGGCAAGACGCCAACTTGTTCAAATGTGGAAAGCGCGATCGCTTTCCACCACTCAAATTCCTGATCCGGGATTTCTTGGGGTTCTGCGCTTGGAAAAACTGGCGGCGGTGCGGCTTTAAAGCTTTGGTAAAAGGCTGGATTCACCACCTCAGCAGAGACTTGGACGCCAAACCGACTGGCGATCGCGCTATACGCCTCTCCTACACTACCTCTTACACCAAACATGGTGCCCACGGCATCGAGAAAAATAACTTTGGGGCGCTTCATGCTACCTTAGCGTTCCATCTCAAGATCGCAAACCCAACAAAACCAGCGATTAGATTCATCATCATGTCATAAATCCTATCTCAGTATTGATGCTCCCACAGCTCTACTTCCTTAAAGCCGTGGGAGCGTCAATTCCTTCCTAAACGTAAGGGCACGAGACAAAGCCTCGCGCCCCTACATGAGAATCTAAGAGATAAATATAGTGAAACTGTATAAGTGGGCATTGCCCACCTTTGACTCCAAGCTGATAACCCTGCATTCCGGATTACTTCGAGAACATTTCCAACAGAGGTTGGGAAATCCAATTGAATCCGACTTTCAACTGATGGTTGAGCGTTGGCATCCGATACAGATATGCCAGACGCCGGAAGAGATAGGCGAGGGAACCATCCAGCTTTACTCCCATGCCGGTGAAAGTAGCGTTATCCGTCCCCAAGGTCATGATTTCGCCGAAACTCTGATAGCGGAAGGGAAGCAAAGGACGCCCGGTCAGCGATGCCCAGATATTCCAGGCAGTATAATCTGATTGCTGGAAGGCAGATTGGGCAGTTGCCGGTATTTGCTGACCGTCAGCGTCGCGAGCGTCCGAAAGGTCGCCAAGGGCAAAGATTTCTGGATGGTCAACCACTTGTAGAGTCGGCGTAGTGGTAATTTGACCGCGTTGATTGTGTTTGAGTTCGAGCGATCGCACTGCCTCTGCCACTTGCGTTCCCACCGTCCACAGCACCAAATCCACTGGGATTGGGTCTACCTGTGCTTTGTACACTAGCGAGATCGTAGTCGGTGACATCGACTCCACTGCCGTGTCCAAATCGATCCACACGCCCCTTTCTTCCAAAGCTTTTCGCGCCGCTTCCCGGTTAAAATCTGGCGATGTTCGGAGAATCATATCAGCTTGTTCAATTAACCGGATGCGACCTCGTTCGCCAAGGCGATCCGCCAACTTGCAAGCCAATTCAACCCCACAATAACCCGCCCCCACAATGGCGATGCGAATTTTATCTGTTTCCGACTCTTCCAAAATTCTCAGCCGTTCTTCCAAGCGGTAGGCGTGAGCAATCGTCCGGAAAGGAAACGCATATTCGGCAGCCCCCGGCACCATATCTAGCGGCGTCTCTCCACCCAGGGCTAACACCAAGCGATCGTAGGAGAAGGCAGGGCCATCATGCAAATGTACCAGTTTTTCTTGGATATCTATTCCAGCCACAACACCCTGACAGAAGCGCACACCCGTGTTCGCTAAAATCTCTTGAAACGGTGGAGCAATTTCCCAAGTTTGCAGTTCCCCGGTGAGTAGTTCATACAGCAGCGGCGTGAACAAAAAGCGGTCATCTCGATCCACCAGGACAATTTCCGGACGTTCCGATTTTTCCCAAGGCAACTGGCTCAAGCGCAGGGCAGTGTAGAGACCGCCAAAGCCGCCACCGAGGATACATATGCGTTTAGGTTGCTGGGTCATGGTTCTAGTGAGTGGGCGATTCAAGCGCAGGGCAACTAACTTACAGGATAGCAATACAATCCTTCAAGCAAGTGGGTTGTCCAATTATGTGATTTGATAACGTTCGTCTAATCGCTGGCGCTGGGGCGGCAGTAGCCTCGCATCTCTCGTTTCTGGGCTGCTGCCTGATATCGAGAATAAGATGTGAGAATAGCAACTTTAAATACTGAGTGATGATCGTCTTACCTGAGAAAACCGTCCTCACTTCTTTAGGTTACGAACTCGATTGCAGCAGCGAAGCTTTTGGTTATTTAAGCGATTCTTCAAATTTACTCAATCAGCCCCAGAAACTGCGCCAGCGGATGCAACAGGACGGGTATTTATACCTTCGGGCACTTCTAAATTCCCAAGAAGTTTGGCAAAGCCGTCAGGAAATTGCCGAACTCTTAGCCGCAGAAGATTGTCTCAAACCCGGACACCCGATTCTAGAATGCGTGGCAAAGCCGGGATTGAAAATGCATTTTAGACCCGATTTAGCAGCCCAAAGTCAGGCAATTAAAAAACTGCTTTATTCGGGTCGAATGATGGAATTTTATCAAGTTTTTTTAGGCGGAGATGTCCGACCTTTCGATTACACCTGGTTAAGGGCAGTTGCCCCCGGTCATGGTACTTATGCTCATTGCGATATCGTGTACATGGGACGGGGAACTCATGACCTTTACACAACTTGGACACCGTTGGGCGACGTATCTCTGGAGATGGGAGGGTTGATAATTTTAGAAAACTCGCATCGGCTGGAAAGGATTAAAAACGATTATGGGCGCAAGGATGTAGATAGTTATTGTTACAACCGAAAGACTGCCCAATTGTATGCATCTGGTGAAAAGTGGTGGAATGGGGCGTTATCAAAAAATCCAGTTTCTCTGCGAAAAAAATACGGAGGACGTTGGCTAACCGCCGATTTCAAAGCTGGAGATGTTTTGATTTTCGGTATGTTTACAATTCATGCCAGCTTAGATAACCACTCCCAGCAAATTCGGCTTTCTTCAGATAGCCGTTATCAGCTAGCTTCGGAACCTGTGGATGAAAGATGGGTGGGAAGCAACCCTGTGGGTCACTCAGCCGCAGGGAAGCGAGGTCGTATCTGCTAAGAAAAAAACATTTTATGATGCGGTTTCTGGTTTGGGTTGAAATTTAGCGATCGCTTCTATCTTCCCGACGATATTTTGGTTGAACTCTGCTAAATCCTCCGCTGGTATCCAATACTCTTGGTGTTGAGAACTCCCCACTGTCTGCACGTCATACTGCACTAGAAATTCCGTTTTCACATAAAAGCGGGTGACATAACCTACATAGCCAGAAGCTTCATCTTTCGTATTCCAATCTCTAGCAATCTGCACGGCATACGCCTCAGTTAGCACTGGATAAAATATCGGTTGGTAGGGAAGCCGAGCTGGAAAGGCACTATAACCGCTTTGTCGGATCAAATCTAGCTCTTTTTGACCCACTGGACGAAATAGCACTGTGGTATCGTTCATTCTTTTACTTTTTTTACCTCTATCAGCTGCTGAAAAAGGCAAAATTTTCTAGTTTTATCTTTACTCTCGACGCACGCATTCGAGAACTTCTTCCCTGATTGTTTGGGTAGAGAACTGCAAGCAAATTTTCAAATAGTCTGAGAACCGACATTCTCCTGGTTAGAAAATCCGAAGAGTTCTCCTCACTCATCCCTCACAACGCATCATTTTCGTATGCCGCTACAATTCGCTCAACTAACGGATTGCGGACAACATCAGTTTTGGAGAGATTGCAGAAGGCAATGCCTTCAACCCGTTGGAGAATTTTTTGGGCAACGGCTAACCCAGATTGTTGGTTAAGTGGTAAATCGGTCTGAGTGATATCGCCCGTAACAACCATGCGAGAACGAAATCCCAGGCGAGTCAGCACCATTTTCATCTGTGCTGGGGTGGTGTTCTGGGCTTCATCAACAATAACAAAGGAGTTATTGAGGGTTCGACCCCGCATATAAGCCAGGGGAGCGACTTCAATCACCCCGCGTTCCATCAAACTGGGAATTTTATCTGTATCGATAAATTCATAGAGGGCGTCATAAAGGGGGCGCAAAAATGGGTCGATTTTCTGCTGTAAGTCCCCAGGCAAAAAGCCCAATTTTTCCCCAGCTTCCACAGCGGGACGGGTTAGAATCAGTCGTTCGTACTGATCGGAAAGCAGCGCCTGAACTGCCATAACGGCTGCTAGGTAGGTTTTGCCGGTACCTGCTGGGCCAATGCAGAAGGTGAGGTCGTGGGTGCGTACTGCTTGGATATACTGCAACTGAGGAAATGTTTTAGCTCGAATTTCTTCGCCGCGACGGTTTCGTGCGAGAACTTCCTCTTGCATTGCTTGCCATTCCACCTGGCGTCCCGTATCCAGGGCTTGGCAAGCCGTGCGGATATCTACTTTGGAGATCCGCTTCCCGTCTTTCCAGAAAGGTTTGAGGACGTTCACCAGATCGTTGGTGCGGTCTACTTGTTTAGGTGTCCCAGAAACCATCAGTTCTTGACCCCGCAACACTAGAACTGCGCCAGTCGTTTTTGCCAGGGTTTTGAGGTTTTCTTCGCGATCGCCTGCTAAAGCGATCGCGCTATTAGCATTTGGTAGATGTATTGTTTTAAATGCCTCGGTCATCGTAATATTATGGGCGAGTTTACAGCATTCGTCGGTGAGAGGACGGAATTAATTAGTAAAATCCGTCCCTTTGATGCGAAAAGACGCCCGATATATGACTTTCCATAACAGCTCAGGCGTCCCAATTTAATTGGCTACAGATCCTCAATGAGAGCGTAGGCGCTGACGGGAGGCTTCCGCTTTCGACGAATACTCGGCTTTTCGTACCGTTGGCAAGATTTAACCCCAGAAAATTCCGCATCGCTAGATTTTCTGGTTGATTGCATCTTCACGCCGAGTTAATCAACTTGTGTTCAACCAAACGGACTTGCAGCCACTCGCTGTTTTTTGCTTAAGTTAACCATCAACCCTAGCTTTTGGTTAGTGCCAATACTAAGCTGATAGCCCCCTTTGCCAAAGATAACAGGCGATTTACTTAGGAGATATTCATAATCGGAGGCGATCCATCACCTCCTCAATGCTAACCGTCTAAAGTTTTAACGGGAGCGGAATTTGGGAGCAGATACTGGGGAAGACCGGCGGGGTGGATCTTTTTTCGCAACTTCTGGACTTCCTGACGTACTTTCAAGCGATCGCGCTGAACTCCCATAGATGTCCAGGTAGACAGATTGATTGGCAGCTTTCGCAGCCGCTTCAATCACCGTCCGAATTGCCTGAATATTACGTCCTCCCCGACCAAAAACTCTTCCCTTATCTTCGCCTTCAAAAGCCAGCCGCACCCACGCTTTAGTATTTCCCTGCGACATTTCGCAGTCCACGCTCAGCAATTTTGGTGATTCTAAAAACGGCTGCACCAAAAATTTCACCAGAGCAGCATAATCCGGTAGGGAACTCCCGTGGGATGACCTTACAGGCTGGCTGGTTGAATCTGGGGAATCCAACTCGGACTCATGCGGTAGTTGGGGCACTGACTTGTTCCAAGACATTAGCTTTTTGAAGAATCCGGCGCACCGTTGGCGTAGGCTGCGCTCCCTGTTGGAGGCGCTTGGTGAGTGCTGGCTCGTTTAGTCTGACTTCATCAGTTCTAGGGTTGTAAAAGCCCAGTTCTTCCAAAGGACGCCCATCGCGGCGGGAAGTGCTTTGCATTGCCACAATCCGGTAGCTAGCTTCCCGCTTTTTGCCGTATCTCTTTAATCGCAGTTTGATCATGTTGATGAAGAATGTTCCTGTTTGGATTTTAAGCCATCAGCTCTTTAGCGATTAGCTTTTAGACTTTAGACGCAGAGTCATTGATTGTACCATTTTTTGGCATCAAGTTCTACCCCTCCAAGCTAAAAGCTAATTGCATTAACGGTTCCAGCTAGAGAGTGCCGAAGCCTTTCTTCTTTTTCTCCTTTTTCTTTTTCTTGCCGGGACTTCCTTGTGCGTAGCCCCGCCAACCGGCTTGGGAAGGACGATTGCCGCCACCCATTCCGGGCATACCGCCCATTCCGGGCATACCGGGGAAACCGCCTTGACCCATTTGCTGCATGACGGTTCTCATTTTTGTGAAATCAGTTACCAGCTTGCTGACATCCGTTTCCTGATAGCCAGCACCGCGAGCAATCCGGCGACGACGACTGGGAGACTTCGCTAATAAGTCTGGGTTTTGGCGTTCTTCCTTCGTCATAGAATTAATCATCGCCTCAGCCCGCTTTAGCTGGGTTTCTCCTTGGCGCAACTGTTCGTCGGAAATCTTATTCATCCCTGGAATCATCTTCAGGATTCCCCCCAGAGAACCCATATTCTTCAGCAGCCGCATCTGCTTGAGAAAATCGCTGAAGTCAAACTTAGCCGAGAGCATTTTTTCCTGCATCTTCTCGGCATCTGCTAGGTCTATTTCCTCCTGGGCTTTCTCCACAAAGGAGATCACGTCTCCCATGCCCAGAATTCGGGAAGCCATGCGCTCTGGATAAAACGGTTGCAGCGCCTCGACTTTTTCTCCAACGCCGACAAATTTAATCGGCTGACCGGAAATCCGTCGCACTGATAGCGCTGCACCGCCGCGACTATCGCCATCCAGCTTCGTCAAAATGGCACCCGTGATCCCAATTTGTTCGTGGAAAGTTCGGGTGAGATTCGCCGCTTCTTGCCCGGTCATGGCATCCACCACCAGCAGTGTCTCGTGCGGCTGGACGGTTTGTTTGATGCGGGCTAATTCCGCCATCATGTCCTGGTCAATCTGGAGGCGTCCGGCAGTATCAATAATGACTGTATCTACGCCGTCTGCTTTAGCTCGTTCAACCCCCTGTCGCGCAATCTCTACTGGGTCAGCATTGGTGCCGAGTTCAAACACTGGCACCTCAATTTGCTGTCCCAACGTCACCAGCTGATCGATGGCGGCTGGGCGATAGATGTCGGTTGCGACTAGCAAAGTACTGCGATTTTGCTTGCGTAGGTACAAAGCTAGCTTTGCGGTGGCTGTGGTTTTACCCGTTCCCTGCAACCCAGCCATCAGTACAATCGTGGGAGGCTTATCTACTGAAGCCAGGGGGACGTTGGTTTCCCCCATCACCTGGACTAGCTCATCGTAAACAATTTTGATGAACTGCTGGTCGGGGCGCACGCCGGAAAGGACCTCGGCTCCCTGTGCCTTGGTTTCAACATCGGCAATAAAATCTTTGACGACCTGGAGATTGACATCCGCCTCCAATAAAGCGCGACGCACCTCCTTCAGGGCATCTTGAATGTTGGATTGGGAAATTTTGTCCTGACCCCGCAGGCTTTTCCAGGCAGATTCTAAGCGTTCAGCAAGTGCGTCGAACATAATATGTGTATCTTTTAGGCGGCTAGATAGTTATCTGCTTATCAAAATCGGCTGAAGAAAGCCCACATTTGTGAGTTTGTGGGTCTTATCCATCTGTATACAGATTAGTCGTTTTCGCTGTTATCTGGCGTGCAGCCAGGTCAGGAATGGGGGTGAGGAGTGCAAATAATAAAATGCAAACAAAATGTGCGATCGCGCACACAGCATTCAGATAGTACTCAAAACTAAGTCCTGGTGACAGCCTTGCAGTCCCAAAGCGGGATTATTGCGATAGGACTCCTCTGGAACCCAGATACTCACTTTGTAATCCAAAGAAACCCAGTAGAGATATTCCACCGCTGGGTCGAAACTCACTCCCACTCGCAGGTTAGAAAAATCATCTTCGCATATCTCGTAGCCAAAACGGACGAGAATCTGAGCCACTAAGCACCCAGGTGTATCGCAGTATTCTCCGCAGGTTTCTCTCTCTTGCCAAAACTTCTCTAGAAAGCGATTGAGGATAGGCAAAACTTTTTTAGGGCTGCCATTCCGGGAAGCATAGATGATGACCGGGTTGCCTTCTACAAGAATGTGACAGGGGGTAGCCATTGTTTTATCTCCTGGTCAGCTGTCTCTTTTGGATCTGGGCACAAACTCCACATCGTCCATGATGCTTTTAGGCTGCCAAAGGCGACTACTAAATCACACTTTTGGAGGATGTAGCCGTTTAAACTTTCAGGATGTTTGTCAAATTTTACAGTTTCTGCGTCTGGCTATTATCCCCTATGCAAAATTGGAATCAGCAATTCCGATTTTTTCCTCATTTAGAATCGCTCTATCGGATGAGTGCCGCACCTAACCTTAATTTTTTTGTAAAGTTTTGTTTTTAAAAGCATTTTGTAAATTTAGATACAGAATTTTCTGTTATATTAAATAGGTAAGAGAAAATAAGTTAGTCAAACATCACTGAAGCAGTACGGAGAAACCTGGTATGTCTACTCAAGAACAAGCTCGCGCCCTCATGATGCGTCATCATCACCTCATCAAGAACCGTCAGCAGTCTATGCTGGGTCGCGCCGCTGCTGAAGTGGGTCTAGATGTTGAATCATCTGAATACTGGAATCACATTCAAGGACAACCACACCCAAGCTTCCGCTCTAGCTACGACCGCAGCGGTGCCTCGCTGAGCTAGGTTTGAGCTAAAGTTAACCGGCTAGAGTTAGTTTTTTGTATTATCTCGCTTGCATAGTGGTGTAGCAGCTTTATTTGATATATCAAAGGCTGCTAAATAAATAATTAACCTAATTCAGGGTGTTCTTTTCAATAAGAACACCCTGAAACTTTTTTTTTGAAAAAATAGTATCTCCTTTTGAGTATTTCCCTTTAAATGCGCGACTTATAGGTTTTTGGGAATAGGTAATTAGAGAAAAAAGTGTTTCTTATACCATTTCACGTTATCGTATGACCTTTTATCCATTACCGCTAACCTGCATGATGTGTAGCAGGCATATACAGCAATCCTATTTAAATTGTGAAATACTAGCCCTTCAGATCCCCGACTTCTTTAAGAAGTCGGGGATTTCGCCTTCTTGAATCATCTAGGTTCAAAGGAGCGACAGATTGCAGTACATATTTACACGACTGACTTTATCTGCAACATTTGATTGCCGTCTTTTTGGAATTCGTAGGGTACTGGCTGAATTTCTACACTGTAGCCTTGCGCTTTTAATTTCTCCATTACTGGCTCAAGGACTGGCGACGCCTCTCCAGAAACATTTAAGAGAGGAAAAACCCGTACCGCAGCAGCAACACGGCACAATTCCACAATGGAGGCGAGGTGAAAGTCTTCTGAGAAGAAATCCGAATAGGTGAACAACAAGTGACTGCATAAGGCTAAATCGAACTGCTGAGTCTTGAAGGGTAAAACAGGTAATTCAGCGGTTAAATAGCGTCCTTGTTGAATTCCTTGTGGAAAATCTTCTAAAAATTGCTGCATGGCTGACATCCGAATTTGCCCTAAATCTTCTGGTGACTGGATCTCGTGCCAAACGTAGCTATCGAGGTTGGCTTGGAGTCCATCAATCACTTTTTGATAGGTTTTCTGGATACGTTCTCGAATTTCGTGGTTGGAAAACTGATACACCGGATCGCAAGAGATGACGTTGTAGCCTAGGCGTGTCATCTCAATATTGAAGCTGGCAGGGCCACCGCCACAATCTAGAATTTTTAACTGGAGGTCGTCAGGCGTTAAGTTGAACATCCTGATGTATTCTGCCAGGGAACGTCCCCAAGGAATGACGCTTTCAAGTTTTAATCCCATTTTTTCGAGCGATCGCATACTTTCCTTGGCTGATTATAAAATGACTGAAGGCTCTGTAATCAACCAACTAAGATGGAAAAGTGACTTGGTGATGGTTAGATAGTTGAGTAAGTTATTTAAATTTGCTGCACAAAATTTTAATAAATATAAGAGATTTTGAGTAGAGCATTTTTGTGCCATGCTCCTACAGGAAATGCCGGGTTCCTTACCTCAAACCGGACTTTCCAATTTATAAGATGCCTAGCATTTTTTCTGTGTCTGGCAATGTCACTGATGCCTTTCTAGTTTAAGTTTCACTTTCCTCAGTCTCTATCCATGAGGTTGTCTGTGCTGTTGTTGGCTGTAGCGGAGGCTTTGGGGTAAGTTCTGTTTCTCTTTTAATAACTCTCATTGGCTGCAAAGAAATGGCTGATGCGAGTAGAGCGGGCACTCCCACAAGCGTTGTCATGAGCAACGAAGTCAAAAGCGATTCTCCTGCATTTTTAGGTTTCTGTTCGGAGTGATTTTCTAATAAGATTTCGACCTCTGTCAGATTTTGTTGAGGTATCTTGAAAAGTAGCTGTTTGACTACTTTTCCCAGTAAGATAATGGGTAAAGTAATGAGTGCTGCGGGCAGAACTACCAGCCACACAAGTAAGCCGGAAATTAACCAAAATACAGTCGAATATACCATTTCTGAAAGTTTATGCATTGCCCTAGCCTTGCCCTCCATTGGTTGCCACACAGCTAACTCATGAGGAATCGTTGTTTGGCAGGAATTGCCTTTTTGCCTAAGCTTATAATCGGGTAGTATCGTCGCCGCACTTCGCCTCGTATATTTCAATTTTAAGGGTACGGCAATCAGGTACCCCTACTTTTTGGTTGAGTTGTAAATTGAGAAGTCAGACTTTGACGTACAATACTTCCCGATTCCAAGCTGATTCTGCTTGTCAGAGCGATCGCTCGTTCTCGATCGAAGATGATGTAGACAAAGCCGAAGCTTTCATGCCATTTGTTCGCACTCTTGGGCGTCGTGCCCATGCTGCGAGAAAACTACTATCTTATGGCATGAGTGATTATTGTTGATGGATTTGTATTAAAACCTAATTTAGTTGCTAGAAGCGATCGCAACTTTTGAGAGGATGGGGGATCGTAATCTCGATCGGCGTTGAGGGGGTAGACACGTCCCCATCCCCTAGAATCTATTTAACTTTGTACAACTTAACTTTGTACAACGCCAGAATTTTAGGCTTTTACTGCCAGTGGTAACACCTGATTGAGTTTGCCACTGCGGTAGCCTTCTAAATCGAGGGTGACGTAAATAAAGCCGAATTCTTGAAAGGTGGAAACCAGGGTGGATAAATCGGTGGTAAGAACAAATTCTTTAATTTGTTCTGACGGTAACTCGATTCTGGCGGTATCACCTTCGGAACGAACGCGGAGATTTTTTAATCCTAATTTACGCAGATAGATTTCTGCGCGTCCGACTCGTTGCAGTTTGCTGACGGTGATTTCTTCGCCGTAGGGGAAGCGGGAACTTAGGCAAGGTTGGGCGGGTTTATCCCACCAGGAAAGTCCGAGGTGTTGAGAAAGTTGGCGGACTTCAGCTTTGGTAATGCCTAATTCTGCTAAAGGCGATCGCGCACCCCTCTCTTTTGCCGCTTGAATTCCCGGACGATAATCCCCCAAATCGTCGGCGTTCACGCCATCTACAACATAGGGATAACCCAGTTGAAGTGCCAGGGGTTTAAGGTTGTCGTGAAGTTCGCTTTTACAAAAATAGCAACGGTTGACAGGATTCGAGGTGTAATTAGGATTGTCCATTTCGTGCGTTTGTATCACTTGATGGGCAATTCCAATCGCGGCTGCTTGGATTTGGGCGTCTTCGAGTTCTTCCGGGAGGAGGGAGGGAGAAACGGCGGTAACGGCTAAAGCGCGATCGCCCAAAACGTCGTAAGCTATCTTGGCAACCAAGGTACTATCGACGCCCCCAGAATAGGCAATTAATGCCCGATCCATTTCAGCAAAGAGGGTTTTTAGTTGCTCAAGTTTCTGCTTTATCATGGTTTTTTTTAAATCGAATCACAGAGGACGCAAAGGTGCTTCAGGTGTTTCAGGCGCTTCCGGTGCAGAGGAGATGGGGAGAAGTTTTTCATCCTTCCCCCAGTCCTCAGTCCTAAGTCCTCAGCACTCTCCAAATGGTGCAGAAGAGATGGGGAGAAGTTTTTCATCCTTCCCTCAGTCCTCAGTCCTAAGTCCTCAGCACTCTCCAAATGGTGCAGAGGAGATGGGGAGAAGTTTTTCATCCTTCCCTCAGTCCTCAGTCCTAAGTCCTCAGCACTCTCCAGATCGTAACGAATTTCAAGCTTTATTCAATTCGTCTGGTGGCTGGATCGGTAAGTGTAAAGTAAAGCAGCTGCCTTGTCCCAGTTCTGAATCTACGGTGATATTGCCGCCATGAAGGAATGCCAGTTTGCGGGATAAAGCTAAGCCGAGACCCGTTCCTTCATATTGACGATTTAAACCACTATCTATCTGTCGGAACGGTTCAAAAAGGGTGGCATGATTGGCTTTGGCGATACCAATTCCGGTGTCAATCACTGAAAATAAGATAGCGTCTGTGGTTTTTTCCACTTTTAGCGTAACTGAGCCAACGGGTGTAAATTTCACCGCATTAGAGAGCAGATTGATTAAAATCTTCTTCAAGCGCCGATGGTCGCCTACGCAGGTGGTGATGCCTGGGGAAATCTCTACAATTAATTGCAATCCTTTATTTTGCGCCGGTTCGCGCACGGCGGAAATGGACGCCTGACAAACTTCCTCCACTAACAGGATTTCTAGGCTGAATTCTTCTCGACCGGCATCAATCAGGGATAAATCTAAAAGGTCGTTAATCAGTTCCAATAAATGTTCGCCGCCGGATGTAATCAAAGTAAGATATTCTTGCTGTTTGTCATTGAGCGATCCGACAATTTGATCGACTAGCAGGCGAGAAAGCCCCAAAATGCTAGTTAGAGGGGTTCGCAGTTCGTGGCTCATCGTAGCGATAAATTCGCTTTTGGCACGATTCGCGGCTTCTGAAAGTTGTTTTTCTTGCTCTAATTGTTGGGTACGTTCTTTGACAAGTTGCTCGCTTGCTTCGTAGCTTTGGGCATTGTAAAGCGCGATCGCCACTTGGTCAGCAATTCTTTTGAGAAGGTGAATTTCGTCTTCGGTGAAAGTTCGGTAACGGGTTGTGGATTGTAACGAAATGCCACCAAAAATCTGACCGCGAATAAAAATTGGCACTCTTACCATAGACAGGATTTGTAGCTGCCGAATTTGCTCTTCGCGGTTGGGAGAAGAGGCGATGTCTGCAATTTTGGGGGCATGAAAAACTTGATGAACCGAATAGTTAGAGGAAGGAGCTAATACATCGGGGTTTTCCGATCTAGGAAATTTGAGGTTCAAGACGGAAACCACTTGTTCGCTGACTCGCCATTCTTTGAGAATCTTAATTTCCTCTGGTTCTAAGGCAAAGATAGCGACTCGATCAACGCCGAAGAACTCTCCAGTTAGATTCACAATTTCCTGCAAAATATATTGTGGATCGAGGCTGGAATTTAAGCTCCGACAGATATTATTTAACAGTTGCTCCCGCGTTGCTTGTTGTTGAACTCGATCGAACAGCTGCGCTTGATGGATGGCGATCGCGCATTGATTCGCGATCGCACTTACCAAAGCGATTTCATCTTCTGTCCATTGCCGTTCGCTAACACATTGATGCAGGCTAATCCCCCCCACTAAGGATTGCTGATACAACATCGGCATCGTCAGCATGGAGCAAACTTCATACTCTCTGGCTAATTCTTGCAGTTTGAGTGGGATGCGGTCGTCAATTTGGTTGAATATCAGCGGCTCACCTTGAGCAAGGGAGGAATGGTAATAGGAGTAGAAGCCGCAATAGACGCCAATCAGGCTCTGCCTTTGAGGGGTAGATTCGCTAGCAAGGCAAGCCTGCATTTGTTGATTGGGATCGGGCAGAAAAATTAGACACCGACTGAGGTTGAGCGCTTCGTGCAGCAAATTGACGGTGGTTTGCAGCACTTCCTCCAGAACCAGCGTTTCTCGCATTGCTTGCACAATGCGGTTGATAATTGCCTCTCGCTGAGCTTGCTGCTGAATTTTGACAATGCGATCGCGCTCGATTCGGTGTTGCTCAAATTCGTGGAGCGATCGCATCAAAATCTTTGGCAGATGTTTCATCTGTTCTGAGCCAACATCGGCGATTTCAGCTTCCGGCGCGATCGCAATCAAAGGAATAAACTGCCCGGATTGTTGGACTAACTCTAATGCTTCTAAGGAGCTTGGGACATCTGTGAGGGGGTGAGAAGGGGAATTTTCTAGTTTTCCCTGCCTCCCAGCCTTCCTATCTGTCATTGAGCTAGCATCCCCGCTCCCCTGGACTGACAACACTGCATCGTAGGTGTTTTGCTGCAATTGTTCTCGACAAGCGGCAGATGTAGCGGCAATTTCGTAAGTAAAATCAATGTCCGCTTCCCGCAGTGGATTTGTAATCAGCCCGACATCCGCGCTTGAAGCTATCACGATCAAGAGGCGGAGGGCATCTGGGGACGGAGCTTGTTGCAGTTGTGGCATCACGAGGCGAAGTACGAGCTGGAAACAAGGAGTAACGGACGAAGGATTAGGGACGGGTTTGCTTCTTTTACTTTCGCGCTTCTTCTAGCTAGTTTGTATCGTGAGGCAGCTCAAAACTCACGTCGCGAAAAAATTATGATAGCGATCGCTAAGAGGAGGACGGTATACACCAAACCATACAAAGCATCGGTTAGGAGCGCCGAGGAAGAAGGCAAAAGACCATAAACCGCCTGATTTTTGAGGTCTAGCCGAGATAAATCTGGCAGTACCACATATAAAGCATTTACGATCCGTTCGATGTCTACATTCCGACTTAATTTTCCCAGCTCTACTAAATCTCGGCTGGAATGTCCCATCAAATACACTGCAAATGTAAACAAGGTCGCTAACAGCGAACTTGTAAAGACGCCAAACATCAACGCGACAGCAGTCAGTAAAGATAGCTTAAAAAACAAGTACAGCGCCGAAATCAGAATGCTACCTAGCGGGTAAGAAATCTTACTTAAACTGAGGATGCCAAGATAAATTGCCGTCATAGCAGCGATCGAGACGCCTAAAACGGCTGATAGCCCCAGATGTTTGCCAATAATAAATTCGGCGCGACTGAGCGGTTTGGGAATTAACACTAAGACAGTGCGCTTTTCGATTTCTTTGTTAATCAATCCAGTCCCGACAAATACAGCAACAATGGTTCCCAGTACATCCATTGCTGCTAATCCAACATCTTTAAGAATTTTATCTTCTGTTGTTGCTGCCACTTCTGGCAACAGTCGCCACGCCACCACCATTAACAGCGCAAACAAACCGATGATATAGAGAACGCGATCGCGGATGACTTCCCGAAACCCATTCACTGCGATCGCCCAAATTCTCTTTAAACTCTCGAGCGCTGCCCGAAACACATTTATTTTCCTCGATTTTACTGTGCTTAAACTCATCGTCCTTCTAAATCATCATTGATGATTTCTCTCAACGATTTATATTTTATCCTTTGCACGAATACAAAATAACTTTTTTGTTACTAATAGTTAATTCTTTATGCGATTAACTATCTTTCACGAGCAGCCACTTCCTAGCTCTATTGATAACTTTTAGAGAGAGTCTTCATCATTCATAGCTTTTTAGTTCGCTGATAGGCTGACAATTGACTTGTGCAACCGCAATATTTTGTGCTGCTGTCTGGCTAGGCGTTGTCCTTGCTCCAGTTACTATTGGTTGATAGCTTTGAGTAATTTGACAGTTTTTTTCCACATAATATGCTTCGGTTTGCGAACGAGGACCTTGCCAAATTGCGCGTAATTGTAAGTTGTATCCTGAGTTAATCGAACCAATATTATAGGTATAACGCCACCAAAAATCTTCTTCCACAAGCGGAATTTTTTTTGCGGCTTCTGCCCGAATTGCTTCTATACGCGGTTGTGGTTCTAGCAGCCATCGCTCCACTTCCGACCAAGGTTTATTTTCTAATTCTTGTACAATCAAGGGTTCCATAAATTCTAAAATAACCGTACCTCTAAGAGTCCTTGTTGATTGAGATGCTGACTGGGATACCATTGTGGTTTTCCCAAAATGATCCGACAGCAAGGTAGGATATTGTTCTAACCAATCTTGACTAATAAAATAAAATTGAATCCAGCAGCTAATTACCATATTGCTGCCAATCAAAATAACACTTTTTTGACGAAATTGCAGCGCCGGTACTTTTAATCTAAATCTTTCATCAAAAAAGGTTGGAAACACAGCAATTACTGATGAAAGCGTAGGCCAAACTATTAAAGCAATCGGGGGGATACTCCCAGTCCAATCGCCAAATAAAAACATACAGATTAAGGCACCCGTAATCCAAGGACCAATCGGAATACCCCAAATTTTTATTGGATTCTCTGTTGTAGCCCAGCTTACTCCAATAATTAAAAATAACCAACCGCAATGAGTGATAATATCATGTACTAAGTCAGTTGCAAAAAATGACATCACCCAAGAAAAGAAACTGAGATAAATAAACGTTTTCCAGGAATAAGCACGGGAAGGAGCTAGGGATTTCCATAATACTTTAAAAGTATTAATTAAGTATTTGAAAATAAAAAAATCAAGAATCGATGCCATATTCTTTGTAAGTCTTTATTAAGCTAAGCCTAATTTGATAAATTGGTCGCAACTAAAATTTAAATTCATCTATCAAAAGATGATTAACTCAAAAATGTTTGTAGTTTAACTAAATTGAGTCCGAATAAATAGAAGCAATACGAATCCCCCAAAACTGTAGATATTAGCCTGAAAAATAGTATTAGTTAAAAGAGGGTTGGAATTAAAAGTAAGAAGTCGAAAATCTTTTAGATTAAACTTTTCTTGGTTTTGTCTTTCCCCATAAGACGGTGTTTCAAGTAACATTTGTAAAATTTCTAATCCTTTTAGTTTAACGATAAAGGTGGCAAAGAAGACAACAAAGCCACTTAAGATTAGTTCTGTTACAATATTGGACGACTGAGCAAATGGAAAGAATCGATCAAAAAAGATATAACTGATTAACTGAGATTTCAGCGATCGGGGAAGCCAAGGATGTACGTAAAAGAAAACTACCCAACCCAAAATTGTTGAAAATAAATTAATCGAAATGGCATAGTCAATGCTTCTTCTTTGGCTAAGATTTAATTGTCGGTATAAAATGAATGATTCAATCGCAATTCCAACCAACAGCAATAAAAATTGAAATAAAATCGTTTGAAGCGGAAAAACATTTGCAAGCATAAGGTTGTCTCTGTGAAACCTATTTAATTAAGTTTAGACGTAAACTTTGATGTTGTTGATGGCAGCTTGCTCTTTACTTCTATTATCCTGCGAATTTGGGAATATCAAGAAAATTTTTATGTAAAGAAAGCATATTTGGAATACTCCTAAATTAAGTAGAGGGGTGGGTAGTTTAGCGCGAGAAATAACTCAGTAGAAGAGAAAAAAGAACTGATAACTGAATGATGGACAATTGACTCCCTACCCCCTAATACCTATTTCTAGTCTCAACTTTAGCTTTTGTGGAACGGCTACTCTTGATTCTTTTCACTTTACCCTTCTAAGCTGCTATTGTTAACAGTTTGTGACAGCTAAGATTCATGAGAATTATGAGTAGAATGGGGATCGGCATTCGCACGGCTCAAGTGCGTTCTGAGCGTCTCGTCGGTCAGATTCATGTTTACGATGGGGCGGGGAAGGGAAAGTCCCAGGCAGCGCTGGGCGTGGTGTTACGCTCAATTGGGCTGGGAATTAATACTGATTTAGCAACGAGAGTGCTGCTGTTGCGGTTTCTCAAAGGACCGGGACGCTCCTACGATGAAGATGGGGCGATCGCTGCCTTGCAACAAGGCTTCCCTCACTTGATTGACCAAGTTCGCACAGGGCGGTCAGAATTTTTTGGTGCGGAGGAAATAACGCGCTTTGACCGACAGGAGGCGCAGCGCGGTTGGGATGTGGCAAAAGGCGCGATCGCATCTGACCTCTATTCTGTCCTAGTTCTGGACGAACTGAACCCGTTACTGGACTTGGGTTTGTTGCCAGTGGAGGAAGTGGTTCGGACGCTCAAGCATAAACCGCAGGAGTTGGAAGTAATTGTTACAGGTCGGGCTGCCCCCCAACAACTGCTAGAAATTGCGGATTTGCACTCTGAGATGAAGCCGCACCACCCGATTACCGAAGGTAGGGACGGGGTTTCCCTGCCTTTACAGGGGATAGAAATCTATACGGGTGCTGGTAAAGGCAAGTCTACTAGCGCATTGGGTAAAGCATTGCAGGCGATTGGGCGCGGGATTAGTCAGGATCAGTCGCACCGAGTGCTGATTATGCAGTGGCTCAAAGGTGGGACTGGATATACTGAGGATGCCGCGATCGCAGCTTTGCAACAAAGTTACCCAAACTTAGTCGATCATCAGCGCTGCGGACAAGATGCGATTGTCTGGCGCGGACAACAGCAAGAACTAGATTATGTGGAAGCTGAACGCGGTTGGGAGATTGCTAGGGCAGCGATCGCGTCTGGGCTTTATAAGACAATTATCTTAGACGAACTCAATCCCACAGTTGACTTAGAACTGCTGGATCAACAACCAATCGTAGACGCACTGCTACGCAAACCCCGCGACACGGAAGTGATTATCACGGGGCGCTGTCTAAATCGTCCGGCGTATTTTGACCTTGCCAGCGTCCATTCAGAGATGATTTGCCATAAGCATTACGCTGACAGAGGGGTGGACTTGAAGCGTGGCGTAGATTTTTAGAGTTTCAGCGATCGATCGATACAAATGTAACCTGCTCCCGGCAGGTTTCGTTTGTGTGCTTGCTGTCGCTGTACGGTTTCAACCGCCCGTCCGGAGCATGATGTGAGGCAAATCTCTAGGAGGAATTGTATAAAGAAGTTCACCAATGCAACTATCCATAGGAGTATTCTAGAAAAGAAAATAATTTAGTTAGCACTCGCATGACTTTCGGCAACGAGAGTTAACACCTCCGGAGTCTTCCCATGTTCGTACCCATTTCCCTAGTCATCACGGCATACAACCGGGAACTTTATCTTGCTGCCACGATTGAAAGTATTCTGGCGCAGACTAGGCAAGACTTTGAGCTACTGGTGTGGGATGACGGTTCTACAGATAGAACTGTAGAAATTGCCCGTGACTACGAAGCCCGCGATCGCAGAGTTCGGGTAGTTGCAGCAGAACATCAAGGACGAGTCAGCGCCTTGCAAGCAGCGATCGCGCAAACCACCGGCACCTACATCGGTTTGGTAGATAGTGACGATTTGCTTGCGCCCACAGCAGTGCAAGAGACAGCAACCGTGCTGGAGGCGAACCCGGAGGTAGGTTTTGTCTACACCGACTACATCGACATCGACCAAAGCGGCAAAGTCATCGACTACGGGAAGCGCTGTCGCATCCCCTACTCCAAAGAGCGGCTTTTGCTCGATTTTATGACCTTTCACTTCCGGTTGATGCGTCGCAGTTTCTTCGACCAAGTGGGGGGAATCGAAGAGTCCTTCGACTACGTTGAAGACTACGATCTGTGCCTGAAGCTGTCAGAAGTTGCCGAAGTGCGGCATATCAACAAGCCACTTTATTACTATCGTTGCCATCAGGCGAGTGACTCGCACACCTATACCAAGCAACAGGCGAAAAACGCTTGCAAAGCGATCGCGCGGGCAGTGCAAAGGAGAGGATTAAGCGATCGCTTTTCGGTAAAACTGCACATCCTCAGCCATTTTCCCTTCAACTCTAAAGTTTTATTAGTTCCCAAAAAGCAATCAATTCTCAATTACCAATTACCAATTACCAATTACCAATTACCGATTGCCAAAAACATCGCCTCTTGCCTTCTTGCCCTCACCTGTAGCCTTTCTCCAACTTTTGCCCAAGCACAATCAATTACTACGGTAAATGACGGCACCAACACCAATGTCACCACCTCTGGCAATCAATTCAATATTACTGGTGGAAAACTTTCAGCCGATGGAGGAAATCTTTTCCACAGCTTCAACGAATTTGGCTTAGAACAAAATCAAATTGCCAACTTTCTTTCTAACCCATCTATCCACAATATTTTGGGTCGCGTCACGAGTGGCAACCCTTCTATTATTAACGGACTTATCCAAGTTTCCGGCAGCAACTCCACCAACTTATACTTGATGAACCCGGCTGGCATTGTGTTTGGTTCGGGTGCCACTTTGAACGTACCAGGAAGCTTCACCGCCACCACCGCCACCGGAATAGGGATTGGTGACAATTGGTTCAATGCCTTCGATCCTAATAACTACGCCAACTTGGTAGGCACGCCCAATCTCTTTGCCTTTACCACATCTCAGCCGGGTAGCATTATCAACGCTGGGAATTTAACGGTGGGAGAGGGAAAAAATCTCACTCTTATCGGCGGAACTGTCGTCAACACCGGAGAACTCAAAGCACCAACAGGTAATATCACCGTAGCCGCCGTCCCAGGCAAGAAGACGGTACAGATTTCGCAAGCAGGAAACGTGCTGAGTTTAGAAATTCAGCCCTCTGTCTTACCTTCCAGCTTTAATGCCCAGTTATCAAATCCTCCCTCACTGCCGCAATTACTCTCCGGTGGAGGTGTCGCCAATGCCACCAAAATGACCGTCAACAGTGCGGGACAAGTGGTGCTAAGCGGATCGGGTATTACCATTCCCACAGAACCGGGAACTGCAATTGTCTCCGGGAAGCTGGATACCTCTAACACTCAAGTTGGTATTGGCGGCGCAGTAGCTGTACTAGGTAATCAAGTTGGTTTAGTCGAGAACGCCAGTGTGAATGCCTCCGGAGATGCAGGCGGCGGTCAAGTATTGATTGGCGGAGATTATCTGGGGAAAGGTAGCGTACCCAATGCTGCTTTCACCTTTGTCGGCGCAGATGTGACACTCAATGCCGATGCCATTACTAATGGCAATGGCGGTAAAGTCATTGTCTGGTCAGATCAAGCCACTCGTACCTATGGCACCATTAGTGCCCGTGGCGGCGCACAAGGCGGTAACGGCGGATTTATCGAAACTTCCGGCAAAGTTTACCTGGATGTCACCAAAGCAGCGGATGCCAGCGCCCCCAAAGGTCTTCCCGGCACTTGGCTGCTCGATCCCTCGAATATCACTATCATCAATGGCGGCGGTTATGGCTATGGTAGCTTAGACAGTTTTTCGCCAAATTTCACTGCGAATGCCGACAATTCTACGGTTAGTAATGGCGCAATCAATAACGCCCTCAACTTTGGCAGTAGCGTAATCATCTCCACGAATAATCCTTATGGCACCCAGGTAGGCAATATTACGCAGAATGCTGATGCAGCGATTGGCGGTGGGTATTTTTTTGGTGGTCCTGTCACTCTTACTCTTGAGGCAGCCAATGACATTATCCTCAATGGCTCTATCGGCGGTAATGGCTACGCCCTAAATGTCGTGCTTCGAGGTCAAGGGGGTGCGGGAACTAGAGCAAACAATGTAACAATTAATGGTCTGATTGATACTGACGGCGGTGACTTCAGTAGCCTGAGCAACACTTTCAACAGTAGCGCTACTACCATTACCACCCAAGGCGGGAATATCAACATTGATGCTACTGGCAACATTACTACAGGCTTCCTCAACGCCAGTTCTACTTTTTTTAATGGTAATGGTGGAAATATTGACCTGATAACGAGTGCAGGTGGCAAGATCGCAATTGGAGGCGATCTCAATTCCTCTGGCGGTGCTTATGGTTCCGGATCTGCTATCACCCTCACTGGCGATGTCTTGCTCAGTAACAACGCCACATTCACCACAATCGGTGGTACTGGTTATGGTTATGGTTCTGGTTATGGGGACGGTAACATCGAAATCACCGGAACGGTCAATGGCACGGGTGCAGGCGGTCAAAATCTGACGCTGAATGCAGACACGGGTAACATTACATTTGGGAACGCTGTCGGCAATATTACACCTATTGGAAATTTGAGCGTCAATAGTGCCTCCAATCTCACCCTGAACGGCAACGTCACCACAATCAGCGGCAGTACCATCAGTTTCAATACCCCCGTGACGCTGAGTAACAATGCAACTCTAACCGCAGACGAGATTAACTTTAATGGGGCAGTCAGCGGTGCGGGATACCAAATTGGACTGGCACCCGCAACAGCATCGAAAAATATTCAGGTTGGGAATGCGACTCCTGTAACCGATAGTTTGAATCTGACCGCCGCAAAGTTGGGACAATTGCAAGATGGCTTTAGCTCTATTACGATTGGACGCCTTGACGGCAGTGGTGCCATTACAATCGACAGTGCAGGTGTCACCTTCAAAGATCCTCTCACCGTTCAAGCACCCTCTGGCTCAGTGGCGGTTAATGGAGCCATGACAGGCACGGGGGACGCCTCCATCACCCTTGATGCTGGATTAACCACCCTCAACGCAGATATCACAACCGCCGATCAAAACATTACTATCAACGGCGATACGCTTCTGGGTAAAGACATCACCCTCAGTACCGGCGCTCAAGGGGGTGGTGATATTAATCTCAGTGGTAAGACGAATGGAACGGGCGCAGGGGGGCAAAACCTCACTTTAACTGCCGGTACCGGCAGCCTTAAAATCGCTGATGCAGTGGGCAACAGCACTTCCATCGGAGCCTTAACTGCTAACACCAGTGGCTTCACTAGCTTGGATGGCAGTGTCAATGCAGCTAGCGTGACGATACAGGGGAGTAGCGTCATCGACGGGAATGTCACCACCAGCGGAATTCAAAACTATGGCGGCGATGTTTACCTCGTCGGTCAAAACCCGATAGAACTCACTAGTAGCGCTGGCTCGATTACATTTGGCGGTATCCTCGCTAATAGTGGCAATGCTCCCGATCTAACCATCAGTGTCAGCGGCAATGCTACCGACCTAACCATCAGTGTCAGCAGTGATGTCACTTTCCAGGATGCAGTGGGAGGAAATGGTTATTTTCTAGATAATCTGACTGTGAATAGCGGCAACAATGTCATTGCAAAAGATATTACGGCTACCGGGATTAAAATAACAGCGAACAATAGTATCAGTACAGGTTCGCTCAATACTAGCCAGACGACGGGAAATGGGGGAGCGATCGCTCTTACTGCTAAAAACAACCTTGCCACGGCTAACATCGACTCTCATTCTGATAATGGGGTTGGCGGAAATATTACCCTCATCAGCCAAACAGCCGCGATAAAAACCGGAAATTTAACCGCATCAGGCACCACGAAAGGCGGGAATATCTTTGTATCTGCCATTGACAGCATTACAACGCTGGGAATTAATTCCAGCGCTAGCTTCGGAGATGCTGGTAATGTCACCCTTGACCCCGAAAACGACATTCAAGTTAGCTTCATTAATGCCCAAGGCGGAACGGGAGGCAAAGGGGGCATCGTTGACATTACCACCGAAAGTCTGTTTCGAGCTACGGGCACCTTCACTGACCAAAATGGGCAAAAAGCAAGTATTTCCGCCGCTGGGGGTGCTGGTGAAGGCTCCATGATCCTGCGCCACGGAGGCGGTTCCAAAGACGTTCCCTTCGTTGTCGGCAACGCTAGTAATAACGGCACAGCCGGAGTATTAACAACTGGGTCAGGCAATACAATTGCTTCAGGATCTTTCCCCGGCAGCTATACTCAGGGCAAGATTCAGCTCATTACTGCCGATCAAGCCGACCAACCTGATACACCGTCCTCACCGAGTCCCCTGCCAGAGGAAATCAAGCCTCCACAGGAAACGCTAACGCCCCAATTGTCGGTGTCTGCCAGTTCGGCTCTCGCGGAAGTTGACACCTTGTTCGCTGACCTAGACGAACCGTTCACGCGCCAGTTTGAGCAATATTTTAGTGGAAGTGCGGATACTCCGATTAGAACCCTCACCGAAGCCCGCGATATTCTTCAAAACATTGAAAAATCGACTGGGGTAAAACCGGCACTTATCTACATCACTTTTGTTCCTGCCACGGCGGCACCTCCTTCAGCTACCGATAAGACTCTATTACCTGCAACATCGCCAGAATCAGACATCCTTTGGCAGTTTAATCCCCAAGGCTTTGCCCTCAGTCAAGCATCCCCGCAACCCGCCGCTACTCCCGCTACCAGTCTCCCCGCCCAAGACAATGACCAACTCGAATTAGTTGTCATCACTGCCAAGGGTCAACCAATTCGCAAACGGGTGCAGGGGACAACACGCGAAGAAGTTCTCACAGTCGCTAAACAATTCCGCAGCGAAGTTACTAACCTTAAAAAACTCAATGGCTACCTGGCACCATCTCAGGAACTTTATCAGTGGATGGTGGCACCTTTAGAAGCCGATTTACAAGCTAGAGGTATCCAAAACCTAGTATTTCTGATGGATACAGGTTTGCGATCGCTGCCAATGGCTGCCCTCCACAATGGTCAACAGTTCCTGGTGGAAAACTACAGCATCGGCATGATGCCCAGTCTTAGCCTCACCGATACCCGCTACGTGAATATCAAAAACACTCAAGTTTTGGCAATGGGCGCGTCAAAGTTTACCGAACTGAATTCCTTACCAGCCGTGCCGATTGAATTATCTATCATCACTCCGACGCTGTGGTCGGGGAAATCTTTCCTCAACGAGAAATTTACGCTAGGAAATCTCAAGGCACAGCGTCAGCAACAGCCTTATGGAATTATCCACCTGGCGACGCATGGCGAATTTAAACCTGGGAAAATCGAAAACTCCTACATTCAGTTATGGGATACCAAGCTACGACTCAACCAGCTGCGCCAATTGGGCTGGAATGACCCGCCAGTGGAATTGTTGGTACTGAGTGCCTGTCGCACCGCACTGGGAGATGAACAAGCAGAGTTAGGCTTTGGGGGCATAGCAGTGCTGGCAGGGGTGAAATCAGTTGTAGCCAGTTTATGGTATGTCAGCGACGAGGGAACTCAAGGATTGATGGCGGATTTCTATGCCCAATTGAAGAAAGCCCCGATCAAGTCAGAAGCTTTACGGCAAGCGCAGATAGCAATGCTCAAGGGGCAGGTACGCTTGGAGGCGGGCGAACTGCGCCTCCCCACAGGAAACATCAAGCTGCCACCCGAACTCGCCAACCGGGGCGACACGCAGCTAACGCATCCTTACTACTGGGCAGCTTTCACGATGATTGGCAATCCTTGGTAAGAGGAGTAAGGGGTAAGGACTGAGGACTGAGGGCTGAGGACTGAGGACTGAGAACTGAGGACTGAGAACTGAGGACTGAGGGCTGAGGGCTGAGGACTGAGGCAGAGAAAATCGTACTTGCATTCAGCCCTTCGCATTCGTAACTGATTTGGAAACTCTATTTTTTTCTACGTTTCTATGCGTCCTATAGCCCAGAGAGCGCACGACTAAGCGAATCCGCGCCGCTATCGGCTTCGCCAGAGGTTACGGGTTCGCCCTCCATGCACTGGTATTCTCTGGAAAACACAAGGAAGGCGACAATCGAACCCGGTGACTTCGCCCGTCAACAGTTAACTGTGAAGTGTTGTTTGTTTTAGAAGCCGCTGGTTCGCCTTTCAGCTTTTTGAAGCTTAGTTATAAAATACTTTCACGCAATGGCAAAATTAGCACTTGCTAATTTAAGTATTGCTACCAAGCTTTAAATTGGTGGTTTCGGCTATTTTAGGAACAGTCTCCAACGTATATCAAACTTAGCTGCGCTTCAACCTGAGGCGTGCCGACAGGAACAGGGGTAAACAGTGCCTAGTGGAAAAATCCACTGCCAGGAACGACTCCCCCATAACCAGGTGACTACACAAAATTGTTGTTTTGAGGAATGCTGCCGTGGAGTCGGGAAAGATTTTGGGCTTTTTCATCGAGGAGGCAAAAGAACACCTCGAAACCCTGGAAAAAGGGCTACTGGATTTGCGAGGCGTAATGGCAGATCAAGAAAGGATTAATGAAATGTTTCGCGCCGCCCATTCTGTTAAGGGAGGAGCAGCGATGCTGGGCTTTAACAGTATTCAAAAAGTTTCCCATCGGTTTGAGGATTGTTTCAAGCTCCTCAAGGAACATCCAGTCAATATCGATAACGATCTGGAGTCCATGTTTTTAGAAGGGTATGACACCCTTAAGCACTTAGTTGACCAGCTTCAGGGGCCATTTGGTCTTCGAGAAGAGGAAGGCGAGAAAATCGTACAAGCAGCAGAACCTAATTTTGTTAAGTTACAGGCACACCTTAACCACCTGCTTGGGGCGGCAGGAAGCGCTCCAGAAGCGAGCAAAACGTCAACTCCAGATATTTCTGCTCAGGTGACTGGGGTGCTAAAACAAATGTTGCCGCTGTTTAAACAAGCAGAAACACCCGCAAATCGTCAACAACTTTGCGCTTTGTGCAGTCGTCTCGTGCAGATGAGTGCTGAAATAAAAACCTGGCAAGTGCTGGTAAGAACTGCAAATCGAGCGATCGCTAATCCCAAAAATACTTATGCCACCTTGGCACCGATTGTAATTAAGGAACTCAAGCAGGCTAGCGATCTGTTGCCACACGGAAAAACTGACGTGATCGCGCCAAGTGCCAGTTTGCGGCTGTTGGCAGCTTCCCCTGAAGCAACTACCGCCCCAATTCCGCCGGCAAAGGTGGCAGTTGGGGAAGGGGCACCCAGCCCAACGGAGTCAAAACCCACTCCGACATCCATCAAACAAATCGCCGTGCCTGTAGAACCTAGGGCGGCGGCAAAGGTTTTGGCTCAAGTGTTTAATAAAGAGCAACTGCTGCTGCTAGCAAAGTTACTCCACCAAGCTTCTCGCTGATTCTCTCTACCACAAAACGCGGCTGTTGCACAAAGCACGCGGCTACTTTTCCTTTGCTCAACCAGCTACAGAATCAATCGATGGGGCAGTGCTTTGGGTACTGCCCCATCGTTTTTTTTGCAATTAACGTCAGTTCGGGTTAAGCAGAAGCAGGCAAAGCCGCATCAATGAGCAGGGAAGGCTTCTTGGGCTGGTGACAGTAGGCAATCAAGCCGCAGACCAAGTTGACGAAGCAATTGACGGGGGAACGGTGACGGGAATGCTCGATTTGAGAAATGTTCTTCAACTGGTCAATGATCGACTCAATGATCCCTCGTCGGCGCAGCAGCAGCTTATCGCGCAAACTCATCAGGCGGTTCTTCATGTTCCGTCGTAGTTTGGTGACCAGTTGAATACCCGACGCCTGCCACAAGTGCTGGGCAAGTTTCTGGGAGACATAGCCCCGGTCGCCAAACACCGTTCCAAAGAGCTGTTGCAGCAGTTGGGGCACAGGCAGACGGTCATCGGTATTGCCAGGAGTAAGCAGGACATTGAGCAATTCCCCTTGCTCATTGACCACTAGATGCAACTTGAAGCCAAAGAACCAGTCCACCGAGGTTTTGCCTCTGGCTGCTAAAGGTTTGAACACTTTGTGGGAGGCAATGCGGCGGTTGTGGCAGACCTTGATGCTGGTAGCGTCAATGAAGCTAATTCCGGTACATCTGCCAAAGCAGTGGCGCAAGTAGGCACACAAGGGAATCAAGACTGACGGCATCCACTCGACAAAGCGCTGGTAACTCACTAAGCCAGGAAAGGCGTTGCGCCAATAGCGACTGACTAATTGGGTGTAAAACCACTTGAAATTGCGGTATGCCGACTGATGGAAGGCAATCAAAATGGTCATAATCTCGCTTAAGCAGAGGCTGCGACACCGACGACGATGCTGTAAACCATCGCCCAGAAGTTGCTGTTGCCAAGCAGGTTCAAACCATTGGCAAAAGTCATCGACATGACAAAACAAGGATTCTAAACTAAGCATGGGGTGGTGAGATGCGTTGAGAATTAGGTACTTTCAACTGTATCTGTTCCACCCCTCCTTATCCCGAACTCACGTTGCAATTAGACGAACATTTATCATTAAGCTGTCTTTTGCAATTCAAAAAATAGGTATAAAAACTGCTTTTTCCTTTTACTTTAATTTTTGATTAGGTCAAAACTTTCAGTATGTTTGCGTGTAAAAAATAACGAATACTGACTGGCGAATAACCGATTAATCCTTAGGAATAGTCCTTGTGGTTAATTCCAGAGAACAACTAGCAACAATTTAGCTTTTTGGACATTAAGAAAAGACAAGTATTATTTAAATATTTAAAAATATATACAGAAATCTAAATATCCTATTCGATTTTTTAACCGAGTTTTAGGGAAATAACTCCTTTTAGGCCAGAAATTCTCATTACTTGTTAAAACTGATACCAATACAAACTCAAAACCCTTAGCTACAGTGATTAGAGTGTAACTTTTAGAAAAAATAAGCATCTATCTATTTGTAGACAAACTTGTTAATCTGGTGGCTTCAAAGACTTAAATAAAATAGTCTGAAAGTTACGACTCAGGGTGTATGCAGCTCCACAGCTAGAAAGGCTATACCAGAGTAGAGACAAAAGGGTGTATCCAGTCCAACGGCTGAACGAGTTAACAAAGATTGCCATAATAAAAACTCCAGGTACTCAGCCAGTGCCTTGATTGAAAGCTATGCGAAGTTTACAAGCGAATCAGCAAGGCGCTGCCCAATCAGCGCCCAGGATGGATACCCTCCCTCAGGCACTTCTGAGCGAACTAGCAGTTGGCGTCTTGGTGATGGGAGCGCAGGGGGAAATACGCTTTACGAATCAGGCGACACTGGACTTGCTGGATTTAACAGCAGACCAGATGCTGGATCAAACGCCGCTCGATCCCGCTTGGCACGTCATCCAGGAGAATGGAACGCCATTTCAGATGAAACTCCACACGGCACCAGTCCGGGCAAAGCAAGCATTGTTGCTGCTTTCGACCCGACAATCGCTGCGAAACCTGGTGCTAGGGGTTTATAGACCGACAAAGCGCGATCGCATTTGGATATCTGTTAACACCGAACCGCAGTTAGATCCAGATGGTTGCGTCGAGCAAGTCGTCTGCACGCTGAGTGAAATCACCAACCACAAGGCAAGTGAACAATTTTCAAAAATCAATGAATGTTTTTCGGGTCTTGGTTCCGACCCGGATGAGAATATTAACCGCATCACGGCATCCGCAGGGGAATTACTAGGCGGTGCTTGGGCAGTCTACAATCGACTGCATCAAGGCTTACTGTGGTCTTGGGGTCAATGGCAGACGCCGTCGGAGTTCCCAAACGTAGGCGATCCGGACGGACATCTCTGTTATGACGTGATTCAGCAGGGAAGCAACCAGCCCTATGTCGTTCAGGATTTACCCAATACCCCCTACGCACACAGAGATCCTTGGGTCATTCCTTACCAACTGCAAACCTACGTTGGACAAGCAGTTAGATGCGCGGGTGAATATATCGGCTCTCTTTGCGTGGTCTATCAGAACCAGTTTGTTCCCACAGAATCTGACAAGAAGCTGATCGGGATTATGGCTGCGGCGATCGGTGTAGAAGAGGAACGCAAGAGGGAAGCAGTGGTGTGGGCGCAAAACGAAGGGAAATGGCGATCGCTACTGCAAAACAGCTCCAATTTGATCACCATTTTGGAAGCCGATGGCACCATCAAATACGCAAGTCCTGCCATTGAAGGCATTTTAGGATACAAGCAAAAAGAATTAATTGGCAAAAATACCTTTGATCTTGTTCACCCAGAGGATGTTTCTCTAGTCAAAAACGATTTTCAAGGCGTCCTTGAAAATTCAACAACTGCTTTATCCATTGAGTTCCGGTTTCAGCACAAAGATGGCTCGTGGCGTTATATCGAAGCAACCCACAGCAATCTGGTAATGGATGCACCAGGGGTTCGTATTGTTGTGAACTCTCGTGACATTACCGATCGCAAACTGGCTGAGACAGCTTTAATTCAATCGGAAGCACAACTGAGAGACAAAGCAGCTCAGTTGGAACAAGCCTTATACGAACTGCAACAAACTCAAAGTCAACTGGTACAAACAGAAAAAATGTCCAGTTTAGGGCAATTAGTCGCTGGTGTTGCTCACGAAATTAACAACCCGGTTTCTTTTATCTACGGTAATCTTCCCTACGCGACGGAGTATACTCAAGACCTGCTGCACCTCGTTCACCTCTACCAGCAGGAATATCCACAACCAACACCCGCCATTCAAGAAGCAGCAGAAGCACTGGACATAGATTTCCTCAGTGAAGACCTTCCAAAACTGATGAATTCAATGCAAGTGGGAGCTGAACGTATTCGACAAATTGTGCTGAGCTTGAGGAACTTCTCTCGTCTAGATAAAGCGGCAAGAGAGCCTTTCGATCTTCACAATGGAATCGATAACACTTTACTTTTGTTACAACATCGCTTGAAACCGAAAGCAGGACGCACCGAGATCCAGATAGTTAAAGAGTATGACAATCTGCCTCGTGTCGATTGCTATGCTGGGCAAATCAATCAGGTATTTATGAATATTCTGAGTAATGCGATTGATGCCCTAGAAGAGTCAATCATTAATGGTGAATGGTCAGTTGCCAGTAGAAAAACAACTGACATTCCTACTATCCGGATTCGCACCGAACTGGCAAATGACAATAAGGTGGTCATTCAGATTACTGATAATGGCCCTGGCATACCATCGGAAGTGCAGCAACATATATTTGACCCTTTCTTTACTACCAAACCAGTCGGTCAAGGTACTGGCTTGGGGTTGTCAATCAGCTACCAGGTTGTTGTCGAAAAACACGGCGGCGTCTTGAAGTGTCAGTCGGCACCGGAAGAAGGAACAGAATTCTGTATTGAGCTACCCGTAAATCTTCCCCAGCCGGAAGGAGTGTAGAAATTAGCGAATGGAACTTACTTAAGCATAAAAAGCTTAAACAGAAAAAGTAATTTCTTGATTGGGTTTCACTGTCATTCAACCCAATCACTCGCTAAACTTACTCGATGTTAATTTTCGTGCCTCAACCCAATCTCCGGGATTATAGGCTAATTAACTAAACCTCTAGTTTTGAGGATAAAAAGAAGGAAATGTAGAGACGCGCAGTTGCGCGTCTCTACATCGTTGAAGTCTCAAGCAAAAGTGGAAAAGCCTAAATCTGGCGGGACATCTTGAATCCGTCCCGACCCTATCGCTTGCAGGGCTGATTTGAGCGAGACATCACCTGTATAAAGGGCGCGACCCACTATCACACCGCTAACTCCCAAAGGTTCGAGTGTTAGTAAACTCAACAAGTCAGTAATCGAACTAACACCGCCAGAGGCAATAATGGGGATGGAAATAGCGTTGGCGAGTTCTCTTAATGCCTCTAAATTAGGGCCAGAAAGCGTGCCATCTCGATGAATATCGGTGTAGATAATGGCAGCAACCCCTAATTGTTGCATTTGCTGAGCCAAGTCGATTGCCGCAACTTCAGACGTTTCTAACCAGCCTCTCGTGGCAACTCGTCCATTCCGGGCGTCAATTCCTACGATAATTTGCCCTGGAAATTCCTGACAAAGTTCTTCGACCAGTTGGGGTTGTTCTACGGCTATGGTTCCCAAGATTACCTGCTTCACACCCATGTTTAGCAGCTCAGAGACTGAGCTTTTGTCGCGCAAGCCGCCCCCTACTTGTATTTCTCCCGACACTGCCTGTAAAATCGCCTCAATGGCCTGTCGGTTGACCAGTTGACCCGCCTTAGCACCGTCGAGGTCTACGATATGCAGCCGGGTTGCCCCCTGTTCTACCCACTGTTTAGCAATATTAGCGGGGTTGTTATCAAAAACTTGCGATCGCGCATAGTCTCCCTGATATAACCGCACGCACCGACCTTCTAGCAAATCAATCGCTGGAATTACATTCATCTTCAGCTATTCAAATCATCAAATGAGTAGAGTGGGCAGCGCCCCCCTACTCAGTCCAGACTATCAGCTAACAGCTATCAGCTAGCAGCTAATTGTTGTGGCGGCAGCCCAAACAACTCTTCGAGATAATCAGGCGTAAGCATTTGGTTCCAGTGACGCAGCTGCACCATGAGTCGGGCAAATGTGAAAACTAATTCCACCGCGTATAAGGCATAGCCAATTTGCAAGACATCGTTCCCTTTCGGGCGTTCGCCCTGATGATGTTTGAGAAGACCCATTAAATTTTTAGTGGTGCCCTGCAAGCGGGTGAGATAGGAATCTCCAAACGCCCAACGGCTAATCCCCCAGAACTTTGCTAGGTGATTGATTTCGTCTTGCATGGGTTGCGCGATCGCTTGTTGCAATGCCCCCGTCGAATGAGCCATTAACCAGAGATATACAGACGTTGCTCCCCACTCGGTTGCGATCCGGGCGATCGCGTGTTTATAAACATCTTCTCGCAGATTTCCCCTCGATTCATAGCCTTTTACTGAGTTCGGATAGGCTTGGATTTTTTCACCCGTTAATTGTTGATAAATTTTGCTAAAAGTAGGACGGTGTTGCCGTTCTTCTTTCTCCCATATTCCGACTTCTAACACCGAGCCATCCACTGCAAAGGTACCGCCCACAAATCGCGCCATTGGAAAGTGGGCTGCCTGCAAATAATTCCAGCTTTCCATCGCATAAGCGCGAATCGGCGTTTCAATCTCCACCGCATTTGCAACTGTTGCAATAAATAATTCGGGAGCAACACCGATAATTTGATTAGAAGTAATTGCTTGCCAATCAATCGTTTCCCAGCGGCGCTGATGAGGATTTTTAAACTGTCTCGGTAAGTCTGACAGGTTCTGCTGGAGAATCTCCAACGATAGATAGCGCTCAATCAGATAATTAATGCGCGATCGCGTTTGTAAATAATGCGGCTGGGGATATTGATATCCAGCTAGATCGACCGAGCGCTCTTTAATGCTAGAATTATTCATAGATTCAGTGCTTCCTTCTTGCTTTAGCCTTGATTAATAAGTACCTATTCAACCCTCTAGCAAGTATCTTTGTAACAGTATTCTGATATTCAAAAGCTTAGATTCTTGATAAAGATTGATGCTTGTAGGACAAATTTAGTATCGAAGAGCAATCCGGATTTTTTCTAAATTTTGTGACAGTTAAAATATTGACCTACTGTGAAAGTCTTAAATTAGCGATCGTTAAGCGATTTCCAATTACTTTAATAGGCGATAGATACCACTTTCCCTAAACTGCTGCTTTCTGGTAAAAACGGAGAACAGCTTGTGACAGTTTAAGCAGCGACCTACTAGGGAATAGCGGACAATTAGCAATGAGTACCCAGTAAAAAAGGGTGGACAGTGCCCACCCTTCTGACTTTATTCACCCTTATGAGGACGGTGCTAGTTCCTCCAAAATCGTAAATCTCACATGATTTAGAGATAATTCTCCAATAGAAACGGACTGCTTATTGACTCTTTCCCCATGACTCATCAAGCTTTCAAAGGTGATACCTTTGCCCATTTCAGCGTGATACCAAGCTAAACCCATGAAAAACCGCGATGGATAGGGGCCTTTTTCGACCACATCATCCGGATTGGATTCCATCGGCAACCAACCAAATCCAGGCAGGTAGAACTCCATCCAGACATGATTAAAATCAGGTTGCAGGGGCAAATTCATCAATTCAGGATGGGGAGGGCACTTGTAGCGACCTACCGTGCGGCAGGCAATGCCATTCAGCCGCGCCAGGGCAAGTAAAACCCCCAGGTACTCACCGCAGGAACCAACACCCCTTTCTAAGGCGACATCTGGCGGGTCAATGTAGGGCTTAATCCCGTAGGAAAGACGGTCATAGACATAGTTGCGAATTTTGAAAATTTTCCGCAGCATATTCGTTTCGCTGCCAATCGCTTCCTTGGCGGCCTTGAGGATGATATCGGTGTCCATTGCCAAATCATCATCATCCGTCAGATATTTGCTGCGTAACTCAGGCGGGAGGTCGGGAAGTTTTTCGGCATCTCTGGGCGTCAGGCGATATTTGATGCTCCAGACTTCTATCAGGGCTTTCCAGCCAAATATATAGCGATCGCCAGTTTTGAGGCTGTTAAATTTAAATACAGCCACCCGCTGTCCGTCTTGAATTTCTTCCGTGAAAGGCAATCCGACCGCTTCAATTTTTCTGATCTTCTGTCGATGAGTCTCCGAGGGTAGAGCAATTCGCCACTCCACATTTTCTAAATCCACCTCGTCGAGGGGGGAAAGTTCCTCGACGTAGGAAATTTCCATCAGATAACCATTTGAGAGAGCGTAGCGTTCAGCCTCGTTGTAGTAAAAATACAACGGGTGAATAAACGTGCGATCGCGGTACTGTAATTCGTAATTCGGGTCGGCGTTCGGGTTATCGCGCAGGTAAGGCTCCTCACCTGCATAAGCTACGTAGAGAATATCTTTCCCCGTTTGAGGATCTGTGTAAAAAGCTAACCCTGTCGGGCATTCAAAAGGCGTCAGTACGCTGAATTTGATCTCACCCGTAGCTCGGTCAAGGCAGTAAACTGTTTGCTCAATGCTATCGGAAACCCAGAGTTCCTCACCCTTGACTGTGATATTTTCTACCCCTACTCCAGGGGCATAAAAACGGGTAATCTCTTGACCTGTCTCACGACTAAAAACAAGAATATATCCCGCCTTCTGGGAAGTCACGTAAACAGTTGATTCCCAAACAGCAACCCCATTTGCTAGGTAGGGCAAGGTGACAAAAGACTGAGGCGTCAAATCAGTGGTAGAGATGCCATTAATGGCGTTTGGACAAAAGAAAACACCATTTTCCTGGGTACACCAGAGAGTATCTTCCCAAAGAGCTAACCCAGTCACGCCCAGAAAATCTGGCAGATGATTGGCATTGAGTATAGTAGTGTTGTCACTCTTCGGATCGATTTGCAGCAGATACCCGTTAGTGGCGTCAATGGCGATAAGTGTATCTTTCTGAGAAGCAATGCCATGTATGGCAGCAGCTGCAATCGGTCTAATTGTCCGATGCCAAGGATTTTCTTTGAGTGGTAGAGCCGCTGAATCAGGAATCATCTCAAATCTCAGTGAAGTTTATGTAGAAGTGGATACCCAGGGAGGCAGAGGGGTTTGAAAGTTGGGATTTGGGATTATGAGGATTTAGTCAATCTAGAATAGCGATCGCCACTCTCAAATTGGTTTGACCCTAGTCTTAGCCCAAGTTACCAAAAATGCAACCAAGACAACTGCTTTATACGAACTTGAGTACGATCTTATTTGTCTGTGTCAGCCGGGAACTCTAACAACGGTTAGGACTTCTTTAATTAATGACCCAACTAAGGATTGAGCCGACCCATTGCCTTTAGATGCCCCCTCTGGGGATTCTTGCAGAAGGGCAGACTTCATGACTCGATGTCCGAATAGAAAAACAAATTTTCCGTACATGAGTTTGATATATAATTATGGACACGCGATCGGACGAGCTTGCTGCTCCAAAGCGATATCAATCTAGCGATTGGTTGTTAAACAGAACGTTCAAAAGTGTGAGAGTGCAGAGCCATCCACAACTGTCTGGATGGGCAAAATCTTCAGGCACTCCACTTGAAAAGGTCAGGAAATTGAAAGAGACCGGATTCATGAGGTCTACACAAGAAACTACAGTTCCGCAAAAATTAGGGGTCGATTGCGATACGCTCCCTAAAGGAGAAACCCTCGGCAAAATTCAACCCAATTTCAATTTTTTAAGTAGACTCGTTGAAGTAAAAATCCCACAGCTTAAGTTCTGGGGAGTGTCAACAGAAAACAGTTCTAGCATGATTTGGATGAAACGCTACTCACAGATTACAACACTGGCTGTTTCCTTAACGCTCGGACTGGTTCTGAACGTGCCTTCCCAGGCACAGGCACAGCCTGCCTCACTCAGCCGCAGCCTACTACCCGATACTTTAAACTTCAAGCCGCCAGAGCGAGGCACTCCTGATGGCAGAGAACAAGGTGCAACCCGCTATCCCACCATTTGCACGCAAGGTCTCACTGCCTTAAGACCCTTGGATGTTGGGTTAACGGTTGCAGAGTATCCAACCTTCTCATGGTATATGTCTACAACGTCGGCTCGGTCAGCGGAATTTGTGCTGAGAGATGCAAGCGACCGAGAAGTCTACAAAGCAAATTTTGCAATCGCAGGAAAACCTGGCATTTACAGCCTCAACCTTCCTCCATCCGCCAATTTACCACCCTTGGCGCAGGACAAGGAATATCATTGGGACGTCTCGGTGATTTGTGATGCTAACGACCGGGAGAAAGATATTGTCGTCGGGGGTGCGATCAAGCGCATCGCACCCGATTCAGCCTTGGTCAGACAAATCCAGCGAGCCACTTTACAAGAGCGCGTTGGTCTCTATGCACAAGCTCGCCTTTGGCATGAGACACTCGCTACCCTGCTGGAGCTACGCCGGTTGAATCCTAATGATTCTACTCTGGCATCTGACTTGAAAAAGCTGTTACTGTCAGTTGAACTGAACAAGGTTGCGAGCGAACCTCTAGTACAGAGCGCAGCTAGTCGAAGAACAACTGGCTCAAACTAAAACAACCAGTCTTTAGGTTGTTATATCTGCTAAAAATTAGGAATATTTGACCCACTCGTTCAGAGTTTTCAACCCCAAAATGCGACTTGATGAAGGCAGAAAGCCGAGTTCGGATCGTGAAGAAAACGATTTACGGGTTGGGTAGTCAGTCAATCTAGGGCGGGACAATCAAATCTTGTTGGTTGAACCGCACCTATCTATTCAAAACTCAAAATTCTTTGGAGCAGTTCTGCTATGGACTGGATGAAGTCCCCTAGGTTAAAACGAGCCTTAGCTATCTCTATGGAAGTGGCACTGCTCACGGGTTTCTCAACTCTGATAGGGACACCACCAACACTACTCGCCCAAGGAATGCCCGATCGGTGGATAGTTGCTGGATATAATCCACCTAAAACCGTTGGGGCACCAGGGCGCAGAGAAGGGGGCGGAACTCGCAGTCCTGGAAGCTGCCCAGTGGCAGGCAAGCCGCTCACCGCGCTGATCCCTGCCAATAATATTGGGCTTACAGTAGCAGCATATCCGAGCTTTTCATTCTACGTCCCTCCAGTGCCCGCCCAAGCGTCGCCACTGGCGCTAGAGTTTGTACTGAAGGATGAAAAAAACGATCGAGAGATTTATACAACAACCTTTATGACTACGGGGAAGGGGGGTATTGTCAGCATCAGTCTTCCAACTTATGCTGGATTACCACCCTTGGAAGTCGGTAAGAATTATCAGTGGTCCTTGTCGATGGTTTGCGATTCCGAACAGCGATCGCTCGATGTTTTTGTACAAGGTTCGATTCAGCGGGTTCCACAAACCGCGCAGCTTGATAATCAGTTGAGGGTGGCTACACCGAATAAGCGCCCAGATGTTTATGCAGAGGCGGGGATGTGGTTTGATGCCTTAACTACTCTGGCAGAACTGCGCCGCTCCAATCCGAACAATTCCGCTTATTCTGCTGAGTGGGAACAACTCTTGAAGGCAGTTGGACTGGACAACATTGCCAAAGAGCCTTTGCTTCCCAGTATGACGACATCTGCTAGCCAAACGACACCCTTTCAGCGCTTGAGAGAAAATCAATAGTTTTGAATGAACTGCTCCCTCACTTTAAGGATGAAAATATACTTAATTTCTCATCCTTGAAGACTCAGCAGGCAATGGGGCAGGGAAAAAGCCTATGCCCCTACCACTTAGCACTGCAATTTTCTGTAAATACGAAATGAACGGCTAGAGGACAGGATAAAGCTGAAGGCTGGATATCTAAACTCCACAAGTGTCCCGGCTTATATCAATTCACTTTATTGGGGCTGTACTTTAATTCTCGCAGCCCTTTTTTCTAGCGATCGCGTTGTGGCGCAGATGCACTCTCTTTGCAGGGATTGGGGTCTCTGATGTACCATCTTTTGTGAAATGGTACTATAACCTTTTACCTTAATATCGCCTAAAATAGATTGCTGAAAGTGGCTACTGGCAAGACTTGTACCAGCCAAAATCGGCAATTCAAAATTTCAAATCTTATAGAGGGACGCATCACACTTTTACCCTCTCGCCATTATTACCTCGTACTCTCAGCAGGATATTCTGGATAGCAGGCTAGGGGAGAAAATTAGCAATTCCCTCCTGGTTTAGCCCAAACTGGGTAAAGCTGTCAGGAAAATACGTTCCCTGGCTGAATAATAGTGCCGCAGGTGATATCGATCCGTTTGTCTTGGGGATCGCGAATCCAGTCTGAAATGAGAGTGCGCGTGCAATCAGGTGCAAAAGTCAGGTGCAAAAGTCATTGATTGGGCGTTTGAGTGTGGTAGCAAACCGATCTTGTTCGCGAGCAAATTAGCTCGCCTTCTGAAGGCACAATGTAACTAGCAAAGAGGCGACGCCATTGACAGATGATGGCATAATGAAAACATAAAATTGAGTCTTCAGATAGATGCAATTTTGGTGAAAACCGCAAAATCATGCCGCTCGTTTGCTTGCAAAAGTAACATTCTCGCTCCTAAAAGCGAGAATGTTACTTTTGGAGAGAGAAAAGGAAAAAAGTTGAATTAAGTAAAGAAAATACGGATTGGATACAAAAAAATTGTATTAATTGAAGTTTTTAGACAATTCAACCCGTGGAGAACACAGCTACCATGCGTTCAAAATTTCAATGGTTTTGGTGTGGAGTGTTAATTGAGGGTGCGATCGCTTGTGTCTCTGCCAGCGGTGCTAATGCCAAAACACTACCGGCAACGCCCGATCTGAATGGATTGAATTTTCATCGCGAAATGGAAACGATGAAAGCGTTTTCCAGCGACGAGAGAGCAAAAAAAGAACCCGCTAGGCGTTCAGTTGCCCCGTCAAAGGGCATACAGCAAAAGCGAGTGGGAGTTGTTCATCCTGAGCCAGAGAGGTCTGAAAATAGGCGGCTGCAAGCGCAGACCCTACCGGCTTCACCGCAGAACCAACCACAGCTAAATCAACCCCTGCAACCCCAATCCGATCCTAACCGCGATCGCTTTCCGCAGCCTGCACCCCTCCCAGAACCTCTGCCGGAAGAGTCACCGTCGCCCGTACTGACGCCCCCAACACCAGCGCCTGATGCTGCGCCGTCCTCAGACACTCTTGAGGTGAAAAAGATTCAAGTCACTGGCAGCACCATCTTTGGGGCAGAACAGTTGAACTCGATTACTCAAACTGTAGAGGGGCGGACTGTCACCCTAGAAGAACTCAGAAACGTTGCCGATGCGATCACCCAGCTATACCTCAACCAAGGCTACATTACCTCAAGAGCCATCCTGGTAGACCAAGCCATTACGGATGGTGTCGTCCAGATTCGCGTCATTGAAGGCAGCCTAGAAGAGATTAGGGTAGAAGGAACGCGCCGGTTGAATTCAAATTACGTGCGATCGCGCGTGCGTTTGGGGGCTGGCAAACCGCTCAATACGGGCAAGCTAGAAGATCAATTAAGGCTATTGCGCGTCGATCCCCTATTTAAAAATGTAGAAGCCAGCCTCCGCTCTGGGAGCGGGGTGGGTCAAAGTATTCTCGTCGTTCGCGTTACCGAAGCCAACCCCTTTTATGGCAGCTTCGGCGTCGATAACTACTCGCCTCCGAGCGTTGGTTCCGAACGATTGGGCGTCAATCTGGGTTATCGCAACATCACCGGCATTGGAGATGAAATTTTTGGCTCCTATTACCATACGACCACAGGCGGCGCTGATGTTCTTGACTTAAACTATCGGGTGCCACTCAACGCCATGAACGGTACCTTGCAACTGAGATATGCTCCCAACCGAAATAGAGTCACCCAAGCCCCTTTTGAAGTTTTCGACATTCGGGGAGAATCACAGCTTTATGAAATTAGTTATCGACAGCCGTTAATCCGCTCACCGCGTGAAGAATTTGCCCTTTCTTTAGGCTTTACTCACCAGAATGGTCAGACTTTTACTTTTGCAGGGCCAACCCCGTTTGGTTTTGGCCCCGACGAAGAAGGTCGGAGCCGCACCAGCGTGATTAAATTTGGGCAAGACTATCTGCGTCGGGATGTTAAGGGTGCTTGGGCATTGCGATCGCTTTTCAGTCTTGGCACTGGCTTATTGGATGCCACCATCAATCCCGACCCCATACCCGATGGTCGGTTCTTAAGCTGGCTGGGCCAAGTGCAGCGAGTTCAAGTCCTGAATAACAATAATTTCTTAATTGTGCAAGGAGATATTCAGCTATCAACCAGTGGCTTATTACCCTCCCAACAGTTTGTAATTGGCGGCGGTCAATCGTTGCGCGGCTACCGGCAAAATGTGCGTGCTGGTGACAATGGAGTGCGACTTTCAATTGAAGATCGCATTACCGTTCAGCGAGATGAAGCCGGTGCCGCCACATTGCAGTTTGCTCCTTTTGTGGATGTGGGTTGGGTGTGGAATGTGTCTGATAATCCCAACGATGCCACGTTACAGGATGAGAGATTTTTAGCAGGTGCTGGCTTAGGGCTAATCTGGCAACCTCTGCCCAAGCTAAATATACGACTAGACTATGGCATTCCACTGGTTGATATTGAAGACCGTGGCGAAAATGCCCAAGATCGGGGATTTTATTTCAGCGTTAACTATCAATTTTAGAAAGAATTAAAAATTAAAAATTGAAGAACTCCTCATTTTTAATTTTTAATTCTGCATTTTGCATGGATTACCACGGGTTGCCAATCATCGTAAAAGCTGCCCAATAATAAGGATGAGATAAATTTTGATTCCCCAGCTTCGCGAGTTCGGGCGTTAGAACCACATCCCCTCTGGGAGTTTGCAGTTTACCTCCCTGTATTCGCACTTGCCCCTTCAGCATCGCTACCTGTGCTTGCCGCAGTGCCTCCACTCTCACGGAGGCTTTTTTCAATTCTTGGTAAAATTCCGTCATCAGTCCCAAGGTGCCTTGGTCGCTGACGTACCAAAGACTTGCCAGCGCTGATTTGACTCCTGCCTGCACCGCTAACCCAGCAAAACCCAGCTCCGCCTGCTCATCACCCAGCGCAGTGCGGCAGGCACTCAAGACTAACAAATCTACCGGCGGGTCATTCCACTCAAGCTGTGGCAGTTGGTTTAAGGACAGCTTCGTGTCCCATAGCTGAATGTAGGAGTTACTCGGATCTCCTGCTTCAAATTCTGCATGGGTTGCCAGGTGAACAATTCTAAACGGTTGTAGGCGGCGCTGGGTCTTGAGATTTTTGAGAGTGAAGGCGTTGTTGAGGAAGGATTTACCAGGCCACAACTCAGGTGTAATGATTGATAACTCGGTTGGCACAGCGGGAAGCGGGTCTTGGTCCGGAAATTCCGATGCTCCCATTGCCAAAACTTGAGAGTTTTTTAGGTTGCGTTGGAGAGTGTCCGTTAGGCTAAGGCTGGGGATCAAGCTGACGCTGTATTTCTCCACCAGAAATTGTTGACCATCATATAAAGCTGCAAATGGTACAGAACGCAACCCACTATCGGGTACGAATACGAGATTTTGGATGCCTCTAGCTTGTAACTCGTCTTCTAGCGGAGCGATTAGCCACTGATACAGTTGCTTGGCTGAGGTCAGGTAGGTGGGAGTGCGTCTGATCCGAATGACTTCCTTGCGAAATTGCTCGGCGACTTTGAGAACTTGCGTTCGCGAAGCGTATGCGCCTTGCGCTCCTAGCACGGCTCCCGATAACCGCTTGCGGATGGGTGGACCCTCTGCCGTTACCAGCACTACTTCCAGCTCGTCGCTCTGAGGGCTAACGGCTGTAGAGGCTGGGGTTTCCTGCCCCTGCTGAGTGTTGAGTGAGAGGGATTTTTCAGTCCCTTGTACTTTCCTACTTTCCTGCACCTCTGGGGCAATAGTTTTGGGAACAAAAGCAACATACATCAGCGCTGGTCTGACTCCCGTCTCTGTTTCAATTCTTGCGAGAGTCTGACGAGCATCAAGCAGAGAATTAACACGAGTGGGAAGATTATTAAGACCGAAATATTCGGCAAATTGACGGGTAAAAATTTCTTCGCGTTCAGTCACGACCGCATCAATTTCAATTGCCGGGATATCCGGTGGGAGTTCTGTGGGTGGCTCCTCTTCTGGGTCGTCGATTAAGATTGTGGGATCGATTATTTGATCGGGATCGGCAGTAATTAATTGAATGTTTCCCTGAGTGTCTGGCCCAGGAAAAGATTGGAAGGTCGGAATCGTGAATTGTCCATTGTTCAGCGCTCCGGCTGTCCCGTTCGTTGTTGGATTTCCAACTAAAAAAGGAACTAAATTATTGCCGCCACCATGCTGGATAGCGATCGCGCCTCCTCCAATTCCTCCGGACGTAGAGATACTGGCAGAGATCCCATCTTGGTCTAGAAAAGTGCCCGTAGCTTTGAAAAATTGATCAGTTGCAATGTTAACGTTTCCCCCCACGCCATTCGTTCCCCCTTGGGCATTGATGGAGGCAACTTGAATATCTCCAAGCGGATCGAGGGTTACAGATCCCCCATTCCCAATTGCTGAACTAGAGTTGATGACTCCAGCGTTGATTTCGTTCAGAGCCAAAAGCGCGATCGCGCCCCCGTTACCAGCGTTGGAAGAGGAATTAATAGAACCAGCAATATTAATTGTCCCTGTTGGACTATTGGGTGAATTAATATTGTTAATTTTGTCAAGTGCCGAAAGAGTAATTGCACCTCCATCTCCAAGATTTGATGAAGAATTTAAAAAACTTTTAATGTTAATTGAACCTGCTGTACTCGTTAGAAAAATATTGCCGCCATTACCTGAATCAGAAGTTGTCAAAATCCCGTCTAAGGGCGAACTCAGGATATTAATATCCTTAAAAGCGGACATCGTTACAGAACCCCCATGTGCCCCTAAAAAAGTGGCAGAGGTATCGATTTTTCCGAGGACTGTAATGTTGTTAGCAGAAGCCAAATTCACAGAACTCCCCAGGGAGGGCAAGGAAGTTTTAGAAGTGGCTCCCTGCACCACGACATCACCAGCGTCTACCTGGATGTTAGCTCCAGACAGTTTCACCTCCCCAGTGCCGCTAACCGTTACTTTTGTCGCATTGTTAGCGCCTCCACCTGTGAGTAACTGCGGCAAAGAGAGAGGAGAAGCGATGGAGAGGGGGAGAGAAGGCGAGAGAGGTTGAATCTCTAAACTCAGCAGGTTTCCCGCCTGAGAAAGGCGAACCATCTTTTCACCTGGTACAGATGCAACCGCGATCTTCCCCCCAGGTGCCGAGAGATTACCGACGGAGACAACCGTGCCACCGAGTAGATTGAGATCCTGCCCATCTTTAACGGCTAGCTGTGCCTCGTTGACAATCGCTCCGGGAGTTTGAGGGGTGGCGAAGGCAAAGGTATTCGGCGTCCCTACCAGCGCCGCATAGCTATTAGAACCGATGGCATTAAACCATCCTGAGTCAAGTTTAATTCCAGTCGCTGTGGTAGCGGTGAAGCTTCCAGGTACGTTCAAACTGGCTCCTGCGCCAAAAACGATCCCAGCGGGGTTCATCAAGAAGAGGTTGGAATTGCCGCCAGAGACTTGGAGAAGCCCATTAATGACTGAAGGATCGCCCCCCGTAACGCGCCCCAGGATATTTTGAATGGAGGGGCTAGAAATGAAGTTGGCAATCTCACCTTGGCTAAGACCAAATTGGGTGAAGCTGTGGAACAAATTGGTCTTATCAGCGGATGTCGTGCCGCCTTGGATGTCGTATTGGGTTCCATTAGGCTTCACAATGGTGCCGGTGCCGTCAGTCGCCGGGACGATCGATTGTGCCTGCACGCTCAGAAAGCAAACGGATATTCCCAATGCCAGATGTGGAAGGGCAAAAAGCAAAAAGGCGATAGATTTTGACCTTTTCCTTTTGACTTTTCCTTTTTGTCGTGCTAACAACAATTTAATTCTTTTGACAATTGATTTCATAAGGCCGCTCCTGAAAGGAAACACGTTCCTCAAGTCTTTAGATTTTTCAACGCTAGCTTTTGGGGCAACTTTTGCGCTAGAGGCAGTGTTGAAATGGCTACAGGCTTTTGTTTATAGTGTTTGGACAGTGTAAAGGGAGAAGTCCTCGCTCTGCGGTAAATTGCCGTATCGTCCTGTCCGTCAAAACTAATTAGGAAGGATATAAAAAGAATGGATTTCACCACCACTCAATCAATGAACAGGAGTTTGAGCGCCAACTCATCGCTTTTAGGAGATAAGCTAGTGAATTAGCCAGCTCCAGCCTGCCCATCTGGAGAAAGCTCAAGTCGGGCGGTAACACGGACAGAGCAATTACCGATCGGATTTTCCGGTTTCTTCCCAAGTGCCGGACTATCCACAAATTGCGTAAAGCAAAGCGATCGCTTCTATCGAATCGCTTCCGGGTGCCAAAGAAAGTAAAGAATAAATAGTAGAAACATTCTTTGTTTGGGAAGCGGTACACCCCGCCCCGCTTTCCCCCAACCCTCAAAAGGGAAGGGTGTCCAGCGGAAATTTTTATGACTGACGCTTTTGCCCTTAGATGGCACCGCACCCTGATTGTTCCTGCCACGCTGCTGGCTCTTTGTCTGACCACTATATCAGCCAGAGCGCAAAATAAGGTGTACAGCCCAATTCCTGTACCGGCAAACAACGAAGTTTCCGACACGCTGACTGAAAAAGATATTCCGACTGGTGAGGGAGGTTTTGCTCGTGATTACGTGGTGAGTCTGGATGCTGGAGATCAGGTAGCGGTTGACTTGATCTCTGATAGTTTTGACACGATTGTGACGCTGATGTCGTCGGATGGCGCTACTGTGGCGGAAAATGATGACGGTCCCGACGGCAGCACTAACTCGCTTTTATTTTCCCGCATTACCGAGCCGGGTGATTATATTATTCGGGTTCGGGCTTTTGGGGAAACAAGTGGCGGTTCTTTTAAGCTCAAGGTAACGCGCCTAAAACCAATGTGAGTAGAAAGCAGAAGTTTTGAGTTAGTTGAATTATAAGTGTTGAGTTTTAAATTTAAAAAAACACTCAATACTTATAATTCATGAGTCTCAAATCCGCTCAAAATTCAGGCTAATTTCTCAGGCAAATCTTAAAATACTTATCCGATCGAAGTTTAGCCAAACCATTAGAAATTCTTATCAGTTAGTAGCGGTAATGAGTCATCAGAGAATAGAGGGAAGGATTATGGAGAGATGGGTACATCTGAATTTTCGATGCGTTTGCCCTGTTTTCCAACCCAAGAGCGATCGCTAGTTATCTTGCCCCTAATCTTCTAAGTGCAAGGAACTAACAGAAATCCAAAATTTAGGGGAGACTAATTAACTTTGGTTCTGTGAAATTAGATTTTACAGGGTAGTCAAGGGAATCATCAATTCCGATATCGTCAATATTTATATTTATGAATTGAGGAAATCCATGAAATCACCTCTTAGAATCGAATCTTTGTTTTTTGCAGGAATTGGAATTTTTACTTTAGCCTGGTTTGTTTGCCATACCGAGAATTATGTTCTGCCTTATCCTTTAAGTGATACAAAATTACCTCCAGGCTTTTCAGAAGAAAAATTCTCCAGTATCCAATTAGGAATGGGCAAAGATGAAATTTTAAAAATCTTACCTGCTCCCGAACATAGCCTCGATCGTGAGAATTGGAGTTCTGGTGTAGATGGTGCAGCTCTTTGGGGTGATTTTGCTTGGATTTCGTTTGAAATGTCTTTTGATAAAGAAGGCAAAGTAATAGGGAAAAAACGCTACATTAATCATGATTAACTGAATATATACCCCCTTTAAATAAATACACAGAGCGCTTTTCTCAACCATTCGATAGCTGGGGTTAATGTGTTACGGCACTATTTCAGCGAGGCGTTGCTGAAGTAGTTGAGGAAATTGGGCGTAGTATTTTTGATTGAGTGGGGAAGGATGAGGGAGTGGCAGTAGCATCACTGAACGTTGATGTATATTGCCTTCTGTGTCCTTCGCCTGAAGCGTAACTTGAATGCTGGCAGAGTAGCGATCGCTTCTTGTAAAAAACTGCTTCAATTCACCCTTAGCCGCATAAGGGGCAAACCAATTAAACGCTTCATTTCCCAAAGTGATAATTTTATCCCCTTGCCAATGCAATACCAATAATCGCTCTAAAAAGGGGCGAAATCGTTTTTTCACAGCCTCAGCGTATGCTTTGTTACCCGGTGGTTTGTAAGGCACGGTATTTGTCAGTAAAACGCGATCGAGGACAACTTGTAAATCGGTATCCTTATTGGGTTCGGTGGCTGCGATCGCACTGTACAAACCCCGACGCACAAAGCCACCAGCAGCACCATAAAGCGGTTGACGTGCCCGTACTTCATCTTTTCCTAAATCGCGGGCAAAAAAGCATAGCTTGCTCTCTAGATTGCCTACATAGAGAATTGGCTGCGTAGGCTCCAAACTCGCTGCCAGATACACAGGTTCATCAACGGGAAATGTTTCCCGTTGGGCTTCCTGCTGGATATCTGCAATTAACTGTTTAATGTCTGACATAACGTTTTATCTTACTTAAGATAGATGCAATAAATTATGTTTGCAAACACAAAATCTATTGAATGATACGATGTTGGCAATTCAAGAGACTATCCTATACAACGTCTAGATTAAAGGGCAAATTAAAAGCTACAGTGTTTTAACGACTAATTACGATTTGGAGTTTCCTATGGCGATAGAAACCACCCTATATGAAGCTTCCATTAAGCAAAGCTTGGAGCAATTTCTGCTAGTGTTGTCTATTTCCTTGAGTGTGGCGACACTCTCGCGAATTTTCAGTTGGTTACGCCAAATTCCTTACACATTGCTGCTGGTAATTGTCGGGTTATTTTTAGCATTTGTAGATGTGCGGTTGGTGAATCTGTCGCCAGAATTAATTCTAGAGATTTTTTTGCCTCCCCTACTATTTGAAGCTGCTTGGAATATCCGTTGGCGAGACTTGAAAGATGATATATTTCCCGTCACTTTGTTTGCCATTGTCGGTGTCATCATCTCGGTTGTTGGTATTGCATTTCCTCTCAATTGGCTGACTGGACTTCCTCTTACAACTGCCCTCCTTGTCGGTGCTTGTTTATCTGCTACCGATCCCGTTTCCGTAGTAGCTTTGTTTCGGGAACTGGGTGCTGGCAAACGCTTAACAATGTTGATGGAGGGAGAGAGTTTATTTAATGATGGCGTGGCGGTGGTGGCGTTTACGTTGCTAGTGGGAATCCCGCTGGGAACTAATGAGTTTGCACTAGACACTACAGTTGCTAGTTTTTTAGTATTTGTTGGTGTTGGGATTGGAATTGGCAGCTTAGTTGGTTTTGGAATTTCCTACCTTACGCAACGTTTTGACTTGCCATTAGTAGAACAATCACTCACTCTTGTTTCCGCTTATGGCACTTATTTGATAACAGAAGAGTTGGGTGGTTCTGGGGTAATTGGGGTTGTCATGGTTGGCGTAATTTTGGGTAACTTTGGCTCTCGCATTGGCATGAACCCGCGCACCCGGTTATTGGTATCTGAATTTTGGGAATTTTTAGCATTTTTTGTTAATTCCATCGTTTTTCTTTTAATTGGCGATCAAATCCACTACTCGCGTCTAGTAGAGAATTTTAGTCTGATTGCGGTGACAATGGGGGCGGTATTGGTAACGCGAGCAATTGCCATCTATGGGCTCAGTGCTTTGAGCAATTGGCTAGTTAAATCTCAAATAGGTTGGCGAGATCAAACAATACTTTGGTGGGGTGGTTTAAGAGGCTCAGTTTCAATTGCCTTGGCGGTAAGTGTACCCATTATCTTACCAGGAAGAGAGGAAATTATTGATATGGTGTTCGGCGTTGTGTTGTTTACTCTGTTAGTTCAAGGTTTGACAACTCAGTGGTTTTTGGAAAGATTAGGACTGATTGGAGATCAGCCGCTACGCCAGCAATATTCAGAGGCAATTGCCCGTCGCGTTGCCTTAAATCGAGTGTTGAATTATTTATTGGAAGCTGGCAAAGAATTAGAAATCGATCAGGAGTTTTATCGTTACGAGTTAAATCTGGTTCAAGGACAACTCAAGGGTATTGAGGAGGAAATTGAGAAGTTGCAAAATCAATATCCTCAGTTGCGAGCGCTTAATATGCAACAACTGCGAGAAAAACTCTTAGATATTGAAGGCGACACCTACGCTGAACTGATCCGTGCAGGACGTTTGAATAATCGACTCTCACCCGTCATGCAGGAAATTTTAACTGAATCAACAGAGGATGAAAGGAAATAAACTGGAGCGCGATCGCACCCTAAAAGAAAATCCTCTCTTTTCTAATTGGTCTGTGATTACGATCGCGGGGCGATTCGTTTTTTTAATATATATTGTTGCTGTTTCTTGATACTCCTCACACCCATTTACTTTTTTCCCGCTTTACTAATCGCTTTTCTTCTAGCAATCCTACTTGAGTTGTGAGATGCTAGGCGGAGAGTATCGCCGCGAAGCCGACAATTAAGAAAGCTTAATTTGAACTTCAAATTTTTAATAACTTCGCCGTCTCTTGCGGCGTAACCAAAGTATTTGCACACAAAATTCCCGAAGCAGCAACAGCGGGAACGCCAATTCCTGGCATCGTACTATCTCCCACACGATACAATCCAGAAATCGGCGTTTGTGTGCCAGGAAATGTCCCTTGACCTGCTGCAATTGCAGGGCCATAAGTTCCCTGATAGCGGCGTAAGTAATAAGCGTGAGTTAATGGTGTACCAATAAGTTCTAATACAACGCGATCGCGTATATCCGGGATCACCCTCTCTAACGCACGGAATAGAGATTGCGATCGCTCTTTTTTCCTCTCCTCATACCCTTCATCTCGTTGCCATCCCTCATAAGGTTCTAATGTGTAGGCGTGAACTACATGATGTCCCTCTGGTGCAAGATTAGCATCCCACACCGAAGGGATAGAAATCATGCAAGTATTCCCCGGTTCAGTAATATCTTTACTCGCATCGTGAACTACCACATGATGTCCCGTCAGATTTTCCAAACCCTCAGCGCGGATGCCTAAATGTAAGTGCATAAAGCTATCAACGGCTGGCATTTCTAAAGATTGCTGACGATAAGATGGCGGCAAATCTTCGGGGCGTAATAGCTTAGTGTAAGTATCCCAAATGGTAGCATTAGAAATTACTATAGGCGCATTAATAATTTCACCATTCTTTAACTTAACCCCTGTTACTTTTCCCAATTGGATTAATATTTGCTCAACCTGAGCATTTAATTTTAATTCGCCACCCCAACGCTTTAAACCGCGCACTAAAGCATCAACAATTGCGCCACTTCCTCCAACGGGATACTCGACACCAGCGCGAGAACGTTCTCCCAACATAAATGCCACTTCTGGGGCAATTGTTCCGTGCGCCTTAAGTCCAGAAAGTAGAAAACATTCCAAGTCAATTAAGCGCCGCACCCAAGGCTCTCGTACCTCTCGATCCATCACATTACCAACAGAACCTTGGACGGTTTTTAGATGCGGTAGCAGTTTCAATACAGATGGTAAATATTTCCTCAAAACCACTGGTATTATCTGCCAATCTGCCCTTAAAGCAATAGTAGGAATCTCCCGCAGCGATTCGTAAAGAGGTAGCAGACGTTTTTCAAATTGTTCTAATTCTCTTGCACCTTGAGGCGTGATTTCAGCAACAGTTTGGCAATATCGTTCAGCATCGCTGTAAACGGGAAAAGTGCCTTCAGGAAAGTGATAATGACCCATAGGATCGTAGCGAACAGCTTGCAACGATTCTCCCAGAACTTCTAACACTTGCTGTAATGGATTTAGACCCCTTCCAGGGGTGAGTCCGCAGTAAAATGAGGGGCCAGAGTCAAAATGAAATCCCTGCCGCGAGAAACTGTGTGCAGCACCACCAGCGATCGCGTGACTTTCGCACACTAGCACTCGTTTTCCGTAACGGGCAAGTAACGCCCCTGCGGTTAAACCGCCAATTCCGCTACCGATAACAATTACATCTAAACTCATGTTATGACAATCTCATTTAATTTATGAACACTATCTTTTTTAAACGAATCGCCTTAGCGTTGGCGAAGCCATGCGCGTTAGCGCTTTAGAAGCTGAGAACGCAGAGGAAGAGAAAAGAGATTATTCTTTAAATAGATTGGATTTATATTAGGGAGATTTATTGGATAATTATATTAATAGCTTGTGGAGCTAATCTTTATGGTACAGCACAACCCGGAAACCAGATTACCAACAAGTGCTGAACTTCCTTGTTCGGATGATACACCTGTGGATAACGAAGACCAGAATTTTATCCCGAATTTTCTATTATTCTTGCTAGAGTTCATTTGGGGTAATCGCCTTGACTGGTATTTTGGTGTAGATATGGGCATCTATCACACGACAGGCGTGAATCCAAGAGTACCCGTGGTGCCAGATGGATTTCTAAGTTTGGGAGTGGAACGGAGGAAAAACAATGGTTCTCGCTCCAGCTATGTTCTCTGGGAAGAAAATAATATTGCCCCCATTTTTGTCTTAGAAATTGTCTCTCACACTTATGGGGGAGAATACGATACAAAAATGGCAATTTATGCCAATTTAGGAGTGTTGTATTATGTAATTTATAATCCGAATTTCTGGCGGCGCGACCAGGAACAACCTTTTGAAGTTTACCGTTTAGTAAATGGGCAATATCAGTTACAAATCGGAGAACCATTCTGGATGCCAGAAATCGGTTTAGGAATTGGGCGATTTGTGGCTCAAGTCGGAGGCATACAGCGCGAGGTATTGTACTGGTACGATGCCCAAGGTGTGAGGTATCAGACAGGGGAGGAATTAGCTGAAATTGAGCGGAATCAGCGGGAGTTAGCACAACAGCAAGCTGAGTCGGAACGACAACGCTCAAATGAGCTGGCAGAGTTATTAGAGAGATATCGCGATCGCTTTGGTGACTTAACCCAAGGGTAAGGATACGGAATTGCTATCGAGCGCGATTGCTAAATCCATAGTTACCAGATAAGAGATAATCAAACCGAAGTGGACTGAGATTAGATTGAAAAAGTGGCTCTTGTAGAAGACCACTTTCAAGATTACTCTGACCGTAAAATAAGAATGAACCCGTATCGTGGTGATGGAACGAGAAATTTATATCAGAGAAGCTTTTCCAGAGGAAGATTCTCTAATTGCTCAACATTTTTATCAAATGTGGCTGGATAATCATGTTCCTTCTGATTCTATTGAGTCTGACTGGCTCAACATTACGCTCCAGTTTATAGAAGGCGCTCGAAAAGAGGGATGCCACAAAGCTTTTGTGGCGGAGATTGATGGGAGAGCGATCGCTTCAGCAAGTTGTCAGCTGTTTGCTGGTCTTTACCCGCATATCCTCAAACCGGAATCTCGCAAATATGGATACATCTGGGGAGTTTACGTTGAACCGCCTCACCGCAGACAGGGACTTGCCAAGAAACTTACGCTTTGTGCGATCGACCATCTAAAATCGCTTAACTGCACAAGGGTTATCCTACACGCCTCCCCACCAGGTAAGCCAGTCTACTCTAGTCTTGGCTTTAGCGAAAGTAATGAGATGCGGTTGGATTTGCTGTAATTAAAGAGACGTATCCTTGCGAAGCGGCACACGATCTCTACCCTATCTCCTCTGAAAAAGGGTGTACAAAATTCCAGCGGTGTTTGCGAAAAATAACAACCCTGACCGACTTTCACCTCAGAACGTGGTTGGGATGTATCAGAAGATGGGCACTGGCTCATTTCGATGACGGAGGCGGTCTATTTTAACTGTCTCAGCAATTGCAATGCCTTTTGAGAGTCAGCGGTTAATCCTTGCTCGGAGAAAAGTCGCGCAGATGCTTGTAAATCCTCAATTGCGCCTCTAGCATCGCCGGTTTCGTAGCGCAGCAGCCCCCGGTTGCCATAAGCTTTAGCAAAGTTGGGAGAAATAGCGATCGCCTCGGTATAGTCGGCAATGGCTGCTTGAGGATTACCGATTTGCTGACGAGCGATCGCTCGATTGTAGTAAGCTGCTGCATTGTTGGGATCGCGCTGGATGGCTTGGTCATAATCCGCGATCGCTTCCTTGATATTTCCCAGCCGCCGCCGGACAATCCCGCGATTGTAATAAGCTTCTACTAGATTAGGGTTCAGACCCAGAGCCTTCGTAAAATCAGCGATCGCTTCCTGGGTTTCTCCCAGTTGAACGCGAGCATTCCCCCGATTCACGTAGACGGTGGCATCCCTAGGCTGAAGCTGAATCGCTTTGCTGTAGTCCTCAACGGCTCCTCTAGGATTTACTAGGGCACTGCGGGCGTTTCCCCGGTTGTAATAAGCGATCGCATTTTTCTGGTCGAGATTCAGCGCCTTAGTGTAGTCCTCAATTGCTTCCCCATACTTTTTTTGGTCGGCATAAACTACACCCCGGTTGAGGTAGGCATCGGCATTCTGGGGATTTCGCTTTAGCAACTCCGTGTAATCTGCGATCGCTCCCTGATTATCTCCTAGCTTCCGCCTTGCCAACCCTCGGCTGTAGTAGGCTTTAGTCAGGTTGGCATCCTGGCGAATTGCAGCGGTGAAATCATTGAAAGCGCCGCTATAGTTTTCTTGGTTATACTTCTCCATCCCTCGATTGAATAATTCCTCTGCACTCGACTGAGCCACTATAAGAGTGCTGGGGAAAGAGTGCTGAGGAAAGAGTAGGGGCTGAGTCTGTGCATAGATAGCTGTCGTCCCTCCACTAAGTAAGGCGGCAGTTCCTATAACGGTGATAGCTTTATATCCGTAGTGCATCGCTTCATTACTAGAAATTACGGAATTAAGTAACTGGGTGACAATAAACATAACTCAATAAGCCCGTTCATCGTTGATTGTGCATGGTAATTTTCAATTTTCCATGAGCGATAAACAGTCCTATCCGTTAAGTTTATTTATCCCAATCTACTTAGACGCTCATCAAGTAAAAGCTCACAAACGTTAGCTGAAAACCTTCCTAACTCTACGCAGTCCTCAGCCCTAACTCTACTCAGTCCTCAGTCCTCAGCCCTCAGTCCTAACTCTACGCAGTCCTCAGTCCTAACTCTACTCAGCCCTAACTCTACTCAGTCCTCAGCCCTCAGTCCTCAGTCCTAACTCTACTTAGCCCTCACCACTCTGAAAGCTGTAGATTTTTTGGGTTTCTAAATGGTTGCAAACTGACGAAGGCAGGGTACTTGCGGGGAAGTTCTGCCGGTCTAGCTGGATTTGTAAGCCTGTCAGGGGGTCTATTCCCGTCGAAACCATAAATTCTAGATATTGCAACTGAGGCCACGCGCTCAAAGCATCCAGAATTTGCGCGATCGCTCGGACGTAAGGATGTCCTGTCTGCTGATACCAATCCGGTGACGCCAGATTCGGTTGGTCAAAACCCAAATGAACAGTTAACGATGGCGTGCCGAACAAAGCAATCCCAACAGGTCGCGTTTCTTCCTGCAACAACAAATCGTGAGTTTTTGCCAAATGCCGCAGTTTCTCTAATCGTTCGTAGCGCTTTGTGACTGACTCCAGCTCATCCTGCCAGTGCAGCGCTACGGTGATTAAATACGTTTGCAACAGCATATGACCCAGCTTTTTCGCTTTGGTCGCTAGATAGATGGAATTATAATCATTCGCCTCAATCAACAGCGGCACCCGATCCACCACCTCTAAGCCATAACCTTTTAAACCTGCAATCTTGCGGGGATTATTCGTGATCAGGCGAATTTTTTTCACTCCCAAATCGTTGAGAATTTGCGCCCCCACCCCGTAATCCCGCAAGTCAGCAGGGAAACCTAAGCGCTCGTTTGCTTCGACGGTATCCAGCCCCATGTCTTGCAACGAGTATGCTTTCAATTTATTAACCAGCCCAATTCCCCGTCCTTCTTGGCGCAGGTAAACCACAACCCCCGACCCGGCATTCTGAATCATTTTCAGCGCCGCTTGCAACTGCATTCGGCAGTCGCAGCGCATAGAACCCAAAGCATCACCCGTGAGGCATTCTGAGTGCATCCGCACCATCACTGAGTGGTCTGAGAACTCGGCTGGGTCTCCCTTGACAATTGCAACGTGTTCGGATTGATCCAGGCTGTTGCGGTAGGCGTAAATTTGAAAATTCCCAAACTGAGTCGGCAGTTCAGCAATCGTCTCGCGGCAGACAAACCGTTCGTGGTTGAGGCGGTAACTAATTAAGTCAGCAATGCTAATAATTTTCAGTTGGTGAGTCTTGGCGTACTCGATTAACTGTGGCAACCGCGCCATCGACCCATCAGGATTTTGAATTTCACAGATCACCCCAGCCGGGTACAATCCCGCCAATCTTGCCAAATCAACACCGGCTTCTGTATGACCGGCTCGTTTCAGGACGCCCCCCTCCCGCGCCCGCAAGGGGAAAATGTGACCGGGACGGCGCAAGTCATTTGGCTGGGTTGCTGGGTTAAGGGCGACTTGTATCGTCACCGCCCTATCCTCCGCTGAGATGCCGGTACGAACTCCCATATTCGGTGCGGCGTCGATGCTGACGGTGAAGGCCGTTTGGTTGCTGTCGGTGTTGTTACTCACCATCAAGGGCAGATCCAGTTCGTCCAAGCGATCGCCTGTCAGCGCCAGACAAATCAAACCCCTTGCATTCACCGCCATAAAATTAATCATGTCGGGCGTGGCGAACTGAGCCGCGCCAATCAAGTCGCCTTCGTTTTCCCGGCTCTCATCATCGACTACTACGACCACCCGCCCAGCCTTCAGGTCTGCCAAGGCGGCGTCAATCGCGTCAAATTTAAACGGTTGGGTTGAAGAAGCGCGATTTTGCGCGTCTTTGCTTTGAGACAATTCCACAGATTAATTAGCGCAATAAACCATAGATCCAGTATCTCTTTTTGAGAGTAGCCTGTGGGCAGCCCCCAGCGGCGCGATCGCGCGAATTCGACGGCGATCGCTCAAATTGATACTTATCGTCTGTAGACTTATCGTTATCTAAAACAACCTTCTTTCTCAATTATGGCGGCTAATCCCGAACTCGAAAAATTTGGCAAACAACTCCGAAAATTGAGAAAGACACGCGAACTTTCCCAGGAAAAATTAGCAGAATTAACTGGGTTACACCGCACCTACATCGGTGGTATTGAGCGGGGCGAGAGAAATGTTTCCCTTGTTAATATCGTCCGTTTAGCAAAAGCTTTAAGCGTATCTCCCTCCGAGTTGTTAAAACAAATTGAATAAATGAATCTCACATTATTAGTTTTTTTAAATTTATTTCTATGAAAGTAATTCGATTAAAATACAAAATATTACCGTTTTGGGATTAAAATATAAACTTAAAAAATAATTATATAAATAACTAAATCGAGATTCATAGATAGTAACTAAAAAAAAGTGAAATATTCTTTTTTCTCCGTTTCTCTTATCTTCTATATTCTATAGCGTGGACGCCCTCAGCTATGCTCGCTCGCTAAGACGATTCGTTTAAAATATCTCATAGAAATCCCCTCGGACTGCTATAGCGATCCAAATTGAGTTGTGTGATGTCAGCCCTTCAGATCCCCAACTTCGTAAGACTTGTCGAGGATCTCGCCTTCACAACTCATTTATGACTGCTATAAGTAGGAATTAAGGGAAAGAAGGATTCCCTCGCACCTTGCCTAAAAGAGAGTTAGGGCGTTAGGTTCTTCTGCCACATTTGGTTCAAGTGAGAAGCGCAATATGTCATGATATTGATTTATAACGCTAATTAGACCACGCAGCACCGCCCAAAATATCAATTGGAGCGGTGCTTTTCTATAAGGATAAATTCCCAAAAGAGTCGGTCACTCCCCGAACAGTTGCTCTAGCCAACCTTGAATTCCCCGCAGCTAACCTTGTAACCCTAAATGATAACGCTGATATTTCTACCACCAAATCTTGGTTTTAATACTACAATGCAGCAAAAGTCGCTTTCAGCCATCAGCTTTTAGCAGGACTGAGGAATAAGCAATGACAAAGAAATTCTATTCAGCAACCATTAGGGACATGGCAATGCCGTATCCTGATCGCTCAGTACTGACTTTGGTTGACTGCGCTTTGCTGACCGCTGAGCGTTTAAAATTTAAACTTTTTAGGGAACAAGCATCATGGGTGATTTAGGGCGCGTGCCTGTTGGAATTGTTGGCGCGTCAGGCTATGGTGGTGTGCAACTTGTAAGACTCTTGATGGAGCATCCAGGAGTCGAACTGGTTTACCTAGGTGGTGAGAGTAGCGCTGGAAAGTCCTTTTCCGACCTTTACCCCCATTTAGGTCATCGTGTTGACTTAAAGATAGAACCGCTTGATTTAGATACCATTGCCAATCGCTGTCAAGCCGTTTTTCTCTCTTTGCCCAATGGTCTTGCCTATCAGATGGCACCGACGCTAGTGGCGAAGGGGTGCAAAGTACTGGATTTATCCGCCGATTACCGATTTTCCAACCCGGAAACCTATCAAGCTTGGTACGGTGGAGAACGTCAAGACCGAGAACTCGCAACTACGGCGGTTTACGGCTTACCGGAACTATACCGCGATCGCATTGCCGACGCCCAGTTAGTAGGTTGTGCGGGTTGCTATCCCACCGCCAGTTTGCTAGCACTCTCGCCGCTACTCAAGCAAGGGTTAGTCTTACCAGAAACTGCGATTATCGACGCCAAATCTGGCACCTCCGGCGGCGGACGGCAAGCGAAAACCAATTTGTTGTTGGCTGAGGCAGATAATACGCTAGGAGCTTACGGTGTTGGCGGACGGCACCGACATACCCCCGAAATTGAGCAAGTTTGTAGCGATCTCGCCGGTCACGAAGTTACAGTGCAGTTTACCCCTCACTTGATTCCAATGGTGCGCGGGATTCTCGCAACCGTTTATGCCAACTTGCGCGATCCGGGGTTAGTGCGAGAAGACTTAATTACCATCTTTTCAGCTTTCTACCGTGCTTCGCCTTTTGTCAAAATATTACCAGGCGGCATCTACCCTCAAACGAAATGGGCTTGCGGGACTAATCTTTGCTATATCGGCATCGAAGTTGATCCCCGCACGGATCGGGTCATTGTTATGTCAGCGATTGATAATTTAATCAAAGGTCAAGCTGGTCAAGCTCTCCAATGTCTCAATTTGATGCTGGGTATGGAAGAAACCCTAGGTTTACCTCAACTCGGTTTTTACCCGTAGCGATCGCCTTTTAGATTTTTGGGTGTTGAGTTGGATGGCTGAGGGATCGTTTTTTCGGAGTCGTCGAATGAGCGGCTGGTGTTGGCAATCAGAGGGGCTTACTGAAGTTAGCTGCGACGAGAAAAATTTGACGCGATCGCGCGACTCAGTCGCAGCCCAATAAAATATTGGATCGCTAGGTACATACCAAAAACCCGTTTTCTAGTTTAGAAAACGGGTATCTAAAATAATTGGCTGGCAAACAGCGATCGCAGGTCGTAGTATTTATTCACTCCCTATTCCTGGTATGGGGGCATGGCACAAACACGCCCCCACAAAATGTGAATGAGTTTATGTGAAAAAATACTCCAAATGCTTTGATTACGGCATCAATTGAAATGAGCCGAAAAACTTTTGAACATCCTTGGTATTTGAACCAAGCGTGCTGACTTGATACAGCCGCTTGTTCACCAGAAAAATCCGACATTGACCAATAGAACCGTCCGAATCTTTATACTTAATTTCTCTGCCGGGACTTCCATGCAGTGAAATTGGGCGCTGAGCGATTAACTTCGCACCATCCGTTATATAACCCTCAGTCGCCGCATCCAAGAGTTCTTCAGCCTCTAGCCGATCGATCTCGTTGGCAAAGTCAGCATAGGAGACTAAAAAGACACCATCCGACGTAGCGGCTGTAAACAAATGCTGCTCAACGTCGCCTTCTTCAGCTTTCTCGGTATGTGTCTCTTCCTCTGGGGTTCCCGGCATTAACACCACAAAGCCCCCTTCAGAGGAAGAAAACTCCTGCCAATCCTCTTGAGCGTCTGGCGTCGTTTCAGCAGCGCCAATGAGCTGACAGTTATTACAAGGTTGGATTTGAAGTAATGGTCTAACTGCTTCGGCGCGGACGGCTGCTGACACGGACAGGGGAGCAAATAGGGTGGCGATCGCCAGGATTTTTAGTTTCATGTTGAGTTGTGCAAAAGTCGGTCAATCCTTTTATAGACAACAGACAAATTGACTGAATTCCTGAACGAGCCACCCGATTATCTGGCACAAACTGCCCGAATAATCCGCTTTAGCGGGGGCCTAGCCCAATCGTAGCGGCATAGACGGCGCGATCGCCTAATTCATCTTCAATTCGCAGCAGTCGGTTGTACTTCGCCACCCGTTCGCTGCGGCAAAGCGAACCTGTTTTGATTTGTCCGGCTCTCGTGGCTACGGCTAAATCAGCAATCGTGGTGTCTTCAGTTTCGCCGGAGCGATGGCTGATAATCGACCGGAATCCGTTGCGAGTAGCCAGTTCAATCGTTTCCAGGGTTTCCGTAAGAGAACCAATTTGGTTGAGTTTGATCAGGATTGAGTTTGCTGCGGCTTGCTCGATGCCTTTTTGTAGACGGATGGGGTTAGTGACAAACAAATCGTCGCCGATGAGTTGAACGCGATCGCCCATTTTCTCGGTGAATAGTTTCCAGTTTTCCCAGTCTTCTTCGTGCAGTCCGTCCTCAATTGAGACAATCGGATACTGTCCCACCAACTTACCCAGATACTCAATAAAGTCAGCCGGAGAGTGAGATGAGCCATCGTAGACATACTGCCCTTCTTTATAGAACTCACTGGCAGCAACATCTAGCGCCAGCGCTACGTCTTCTCCGGGTTTATAGCCAGCCTTTTCAATCGCCGCCACTAATAGTTCTAAAGCCGCTTGATTGGACTCTAAATTAGGAGCAAAACCGCCTTCATCGCCAACACCAGTCAGCAAGTTTTTGTCCTTTAAAACTTTGCTGAGAGCCGCAAACACCTCAGCACCCCAACGCAGCGCTTCCTTAAATGAAGACGCGCCGACTGGCACAATCATAAATTCTTGGAAATCCACGTTATTATCCGCGTGGGCACCGCCGTTGATCACGTTCATCAACGGCACCGGCAGCACATTCGATAAGGGACTCCCAAGATAGCGATAGAGCGGCAATTCCAGAGCCGCCGCACCCGCTTTGGCGGTTGCCAGGGAGACGGCGAGGATGGCATTGGCTCCCAAATTCGATTTATTTTCCGAGCCATCCAGCTCAATCATCGTGCGGTCAACCAAAACCTGATCGAGCGCATCCATCTCCAACAACTCAGGAGCAATTTTCTCCTCAACATTCTGGACGGCTTGGAGGACGCCTTTGCCACCGTAGCGGCTGGCATCCTCATCCCGCAGTTCGTGGGCTTCAAAAGTCCCTGTAGAAGCGCCACTGGGAACTTGAGCCAATCCCATCACACCGTTGATGAGATAGACTTCGGCTTCCACTGTAGGACGCCCCCGCGAGTCGAGAATTTCACGAGCCACAATGGCGTCGATGGCAGTATCTGGCGTGTTAATCATTCCGTTTCACCCTTCAGTAGCAAAATTGCAAGTGTCTCACACATCAGCAAACCTTAGATAGGCTTTTTAGCCAGCTGGTTATAGCGGTGGTCATCCCTTGTCGAAAACACCTAGCGTGGCTGAATGTAATATGGTTTCTATGGTGGCGTGGGTTGTTGTGTAAAGATCCCGATCGGGGATTGAAATAGAATACGTCCTGAGCGGACACTCAAACGTCATATTAAAAAGGAATTCGGGATCAAAACGATGCGAATGCTACATACGATGTTGCGAGTCGGCAACTTAGAAGAGTCTTTGAAATTTTACTGCGACGTGCTGGGCATGAAGTTACTGCGCCGCAAAGATTATCCGGATGGGAAGTTCACGCTGGCATTTGTGGGTTACGGTGACGAATCTGACCATACAGTTGTGGAATTAACCTACAACTGGGGCGTAGAGCAGTATAACCTGGGAGATGCCTACGGTCATATAGCTCTTGGCGTTGATGATATTTACGCCACCTGTAACGAAATTAAGGCGCGTGGCGGCAAGGTGTCGCGGGAACCGGGGCCAATGAAGCACGGTTCCACGGTGATTGCCTTTGTAGAAGATCCGAATGGCTACAAGATTGAGCTAATTCAGCTAGGAACTCAGGGATCTGCCCAGAAGTCAGAAACCGCTGAAGCAGCAAGTCGGTAGGTTTTAAAAGTAAGTGATCGCATATTTCTAAACCTTTGAGACGTGCGATCGCAGATTTCCTTTTAACGCCGATCAAGTTGGAATTTTTGATCTCAAATTCCTTTTTAATATCAAGACCGTGAGGCGTAATTTTGAAGCCGATAGCCCCCTTAATGTGGAGGCTACAAATTACCATTGCACAAATGAAAGTAAAAATACCTAAAAATCCAACCCCTATTAGAGGCAAGGATTTTCAGGTTGCTGGTTCCTAATAATTGAAATTGCAGATACCAGCAGATAAACGCTTGATAACCCACACCTTTATCTCGCGGCAGAACCCCTGTAAATTCGTTCTGCTTGCTCCGGAGATAACAGCATTGAGGCAATTCGCTCAGGTTTAGGCTCTACAGATTCATCCTGATTGGTGGAAAGTTGGCTGTAGAGTGGCAAATACTCTTGACGAATCGGATCGTATCCCCAAACATCTCCCGTTTCAATGTGATAAATCCAGGCATGGAGAGACAGTTTGCCTCGGTGAAGTTTAGCGCGAATTGCTGGATAAGTCCGCAGATTTTCGATTTGCGTTAGCACGTTCTCAGCAATCGTGGCTTCCAGAAGTTCTTCACCAGAAAGCTCTGTGTAGTTTTCTTTAATCAGCCGACGGGTCGCTTCTGCGTGCTTTAACCAGTCGTGAACCAAGGGCATTTCTGCCGCCAAACTGCTCAATTTTAACAGTCCCTTCATTGCACCGCAGTGAGAGTGACCGCAGACAACAATTTGCTGAATATCTAAAGCGTGAACGGCGTATTCAACGCTTGCGCCTTCGCCGCCATTGGTTGCTCCAAATGGCGGAATCAGGTTGCCAGCATTACGGATGACAAACAGTTCGCCGACAGCCGCTTGAGTAATCAAATTCGGATCGATGCGAGAATCAGAGCAGGTGATGAACAGTACCCTCGGTTTCTGACCGTGAGCGAGTTGCTCAAACAATTCCTGGTGTTCGCTGAAGTAGTTGCTTTGAAACTCACGCAGCCCTCTAATCAGTTTCTTCATATAAAGCCAATTTTTGCTCTAGCGATCGCGATCCCTTCCCTGTAAATCATAGGATGCGAACCGACACGTCGGCGTTTTGCGATCGCACTTCCTCTCATATAGCAGCACGCCCGCAAGATCGTTCACACTCAAGAAAGACCTTGCTTAACATTACTTAATTTTATCCCCATTCTGTTGCGTTCTATTTCTGAACTATGACCACAGCCACGAAACCGTCAACCCGTAAAGCTTGGGCAAATGCGATCGCCCAACCTGCACAAGAATTTCCCCTGACTCCCCTCCCACTCCTTTCCGGCAACATACCGGAAGGTTTGCGCGGCACCCTCTACCGCAACGGCCCAGCCCGCTTAGAACGTGGCGGCATCCGGGTGGGACACTGGTTTGATGGGGATGGTGCGATTCTAGGGGTGCATTTCAGCGATGCTGGTGCCTCTGGTGTCTATCGCTACGTTCAATCAGAGGGATACCAAGAGGAAGCCAAAGCGAATCAATTGCTCTATGGCAACTATGGCATGACCGCACCAGGCCCCATCTGGAATCAATGGTTCAAACCGATTAAAAATGCCGCCAATACCTCGGTACTCGCTTTGCCGGATAAACTGCTGGCACTGTGGGAAGGCGGCAAACCCCACGCCCTCGACCTGCAAACCTTGGAAACTTGGGGATTAGAGAATTTATCGGAACTGAGTGACGGATTACATTATTCCGCTCATCCCAAGCGCGACGCCCAGACTGGGGAAATTTTTAACTTTGGGATTTCACCCGGACGGAATGCAACGCTGAATATTTATAAAAGTGACTCTACAGGCAAAATTCTGCAAAAGGCGGCAGTTCAACTAGATGGCATCCCAATGGTGCATGATTTTGTCCTTGCTGGGCAGTATTTAGTCTTTTTCGTGCCGCCAGTGCGAGTGAACGTGCTGCCGTTGCTAACAGGCATAACCAGCTATAGCGATGCGCTGGAGTGGCAACCAAACCTCGGTACTCAGTTTTTGGTTTTTGACCGCGAAACCCTGTCGTTGGTGAGTCGTGGCGAAACTGAACCCTGGTATCAGTGGCACTTTGCGAATGGCTATGTGGATGCCAGCGGATCGGTGATTGTGGATGTTGTCCGCTACGAAGACTTTCAGACCAATCAGTATCTCAAGGAAGTCGCGACGGGTGAAACCCGGACTCCTGCCAAGAGTACGCTGTGGCAAATCCATCTCAACCCGGCAATTAGCCAGGTAACAAGCATCCAAGAAGTCTTAGATCGGCACTGTGAGTTCCCGGTTGTGCCACAGCATCTGGTTGGTCAAGCTTCGCCCCAAACCTATCTATCGGTACATCGGCAAGGTGTAGAGATTAGCCAAGAACAATTTGGCGCGATCGCTCGTTTTGACGCCAAAACTGGCACCCTAGAGGAAGCCGATTTGGATGAGAATCGCTATCCCTCAGAACCCATCTATGCCCCTGATGCCCTGAATCCCGAACAGGGTTGGGTGTTAACGGTGGTGTATGACGGCAACACTGATACCAGCGAAGTCTGGGTTATGAATAGCGATCGCCTTTCGGAGCAACCCGCGTGTCGTTTGGGATTACCTAGTACAATCCCTCCTAGCTTCCACGGCACCTGGAAACCAGCTTAGGGTTCTATCAACGTTATTTTGAAGTCTTTTTGTCTCTGTAGGGGCACTCTTGCTTGCGCCCCTACAGACCCTCAATGGGCGAAATCTCGCCTTTTGTATCATCCGGCGACTCCTTCATCAACCCAGAGCGCGATCGCCCGCTTCGCTGATTTTCAGGGTTACATCTACAATTTTTTTGCTAAGTAATTAGCTAATTTTTCAAAACTAAGGCAAAGTAGACGAATTCAAAAAGATAATATAAAAAGCCCGCTTTATTCAAGAAAACGGGCTTTTAAAATTTGGCGATTATTTGGCTGATGTTGACTGTTTTAATCCTCACAGAAAATAGAAAAACCGACCTGTAGAACTAGGGGAAGCTGGGTTGCGCTTCTATGTCAAATCAAGATGAAACAACCCCCTCAAAGCGGCTTCAGAATTTCCTTTTCCTCTTCGTCCGCTACCGCGATGGGCACTGTCCTGCCTTGAATCATGAGTAAATAAGTGTTTTTGGGTTGAATCTGCTTGGTGCAAATTTTCCGAGCGATCCCGAAGGTTTGGTAAATTCACCGCGAAGCCAGTAACTAATAGGCTTGATAAGAAGAGGGAGCTGTAAAGGCGCATAGTAGATGTCTCGTCAGAGCTTCTATTGCCTGATTCGGACTCTCTGATGCATAATCAGGATAAAATTGCAAAACAATTTGAATAACTGAGTTTAGGATGCTGTAATTTATTGCGGAATTCGTAGAATAAACGTCCTACTTTGTTCCCGCAATTTTTTACAAGCGTCAGAAAATATAGGCTTGCCTGAAGATTCAAGAACGCTGACTCACCGCTGCTTGGGTTATAGGTGCTTGGATCGTGGGTGCTTGGGCACCGTGAGAGCGATCGCTCTCGAACTTTGGCAACGCTTACGGGCAGTTCTGGCAGTTTTAGATGTAAAGACGCGATAGCTGTATTCTCCAGATAGGTACTATAGATATACAGTTCCGATTACTTTCATTGATTTGTTGTAGCCGTCCATGACCACTTCTCCCCGCCGGTATCACATCACCACCTTTGGCTGCCAGATGAACAAAGCCGACTCAGAGCGTATGGCTGGCATCCTGGAAAATATGGGCTTTGAATGGTCAGAAGAACCTGAAAATGCAAACCTGATCCTCTACAACACCTGCACCATTCGGGATAACGCTGAGCAAAAAGTTTATTCCTATCTAGGCAGACAGGCGAAGCGCAAGCACGAACAACCAGATTTGACACTGGTAGTTGCGGGTTGCGTCGCTCAGCAGGAAGGGGAAGCACTGTTGCGGCGGGTGCCAGAATTAGACTTAGTCATGGGACCTCAACACGCCAATCGCCTCCAAGATTTGCTGGAACAAGTTTTTAACGGTAATCAGGTAGTGGCGACTGAGGCAGTTCATATCATTGAAGACATCACCAAGCCGCGCCGCGACAGTAAAGTGACAGCTTGGGTGAATGTAATTTACGGCTGCAATGAACGCTGTACGTACTGCGTGGTTCCAAGCGTTCGCGGCGTCGAGCAATCGCGGACTCCAGAAGCGATTCGCGCCGAAATGGAGGAAGTCGCGCGGCAAGGATATAAGGAAATCACCCTGCTGGGGCAAAATATCGACGCCTACGGGCGGGATTTGCCAGGAATCACGGCAGAAGGGCGTCACCAGAATACGCTCACAGACTTGCTTTATTACGTTCATGATGTGCCGGGAATTGACCGGATTCGCTTTGCAACCAGCCATCCGCGCTATTTCACCGAAAGGTTAATTCGAGCTTGTGCCGAATTGCCCAACGTGTGCGAACATTTCCACATTCCCTTCCAGTCAGGAGATAACGAGATTCTGAAGGCAATGGGACGGGGTTATACCCACGAGAAATATCGCCGCATCATTGACACGATTCGCCGGTATATGCCAGATGCCTCGATTAGTGCGGATGCGATTGTCGGGTTCCCTGGAGAAACCGAGGAACAGTTTGAGAATACGCTGCGGCTGGTGGAAGATATTGGTTTTGACCTGTTAAATACGGCTGCTTATTCTCCGCGTCCGGGAACGCCAGCAGCCCTGTGGGAGAATCAGCTGAGCGAACAGGTAAAAAGCGATCGCCTTCAACGTCTCAATCACTTAGTTTCCATAAAAGCGGCTCAAGCGTCCCAGCGTTACTTCGGTCGCATCGAAGAAGTCTTGGTAGAAGATCAAAATACCAAAGATCCCACCCAGGTGATGGGACGTACGCGGGGCAACCGTCTCACCTTCTTTACCGGCAACATTGCCGAACTCAAAGGTCAAGTGGTGAAAGTCAAAATCACCGAAGTTCGCGCGTTTAGTTTGACTGGGGAACCATTGGAAGTGCATCAGCCAGTGCCGGTATAAGATTTTTAGGTGGCTCAGAGGATTTCGCGGTGCTAGCATCTGCTATGAAAACATTTATCACCTTGTGGAAACTTGAAGTAAGCTCCCGCCTTCCACTCCTCCGGCGAGACTTACAGGAAGCCGTTTATCTTCCCCCTCGCATTGCTTACACTTTATACAACAGTCTGATATTGGTGTATTGGACGGCAATTGCTGCGGGAAGCATTGCTTGGTTGACTTGCCGCTTTACTTACTTATTGGGTGCTAGCACTCGTCAACTGATTCTTCCTAAACAGGAACCGCTTCAGCTCAAGGGCAAAAAACCCCCGGTACAGGCGATTCAGACTTCCACCGCCACGGCACCCCTCCCCACCGCCAAACCAAGCCTCCAGGCTTCCATCGCCACAACCCCAGTCCCCACGGCAACACCCACCATTCAGGCTCCCCCAGACCTGACGCCAGTCGCTCGCGCACCTCTAGCCGTGGAAAAAATCGCACTGAGCGAGTTGACCACTACGGCGGCTCAAAAGGTCAAAGCAGCAAATCCCGATCGGGTCGTCCTGGCGCGACCTTGGGGCAGAGGATGGCGGATTGCCGTGCTGGAGCCGGAAGAAGCGATGACTGTCCAACGTCCCTGGAAACTCGTTGTCCGCTCCTGAGCGAGGCAAATAACACTGGCATCATAACAAAGAGGGTTGAGGGAGTTTCCGTATCGGAGTTCGTCTCACGCCTCTAGGCTGTAGTAAACTATCGGCGGTGTGCAGTGTCAGGAATATCCGAAATGAATAAAATGCGGGTGGGATTGCTGTTTGGGGGCTGTTCGGGAGAACATGAAGTTTCGCTAAGTTCGGCACGGGCGATCGCGCAAGCTTTGAGTGCCGACCAAAACAGCGCTAAGTACGAACTCCTGCCTTTCTACATCCACAAAGATGGACGTTGGCAAGCCGGGGAAGTGGCTCAACAAGTTTTAGCATCTGGAAGACCCCCGGAATCCCAACTGGCCTCAGAAAATTCTCCGCAACAATTACCCAGTAACGAAAACGCATCACCGAATACCGAACTTACGATCCCATCGCCAGACCTCAATCGTTGGCAATCTCCCCCCCAAGCTGCTGAGGTAGATGTCTGGTTTCCCATCCTCCACGGCCCGAATGGGGAAGATGGCACCATTCAGGGAATGCTTAAATTAATGCAAGTGCCTTTTGTCGGGACTGGGGTTTTAGGTTCTGCGATGGGAATGGACAAAATTGCCATGAAAATGGCATTCGCCAATGCAGGATTGCCTCAAGTGAAATACATCACCGTTAATCGCTCGCAAGTGTGGTCGAATCCCTGTGTTTTCCCCAAGCTTTGCGAACAAATTGAAGCGACACTCGGTTATCCCTGTTTTGTGAAACCGGCGAATTTAGGTTCATCGGTGGGAATTTCCAAAGTGCGATCGCGTGCTGAGTTAGAAACCGCCCTCGATAACGCTGCCAGCTACGACCGTCGCCTCATCGTGGAAGCAGGCGTGGTGGCGCGGGAGTTAGAATGTGCGGTTTTGGGAAATGACAATCCTAAGGCTTCCGTCGTTGGAGAAATTACCTTTGACAGTGATTTTTATGACTACGAAACGAAGTACACCCAGGGACGAGCGGATTTAGCGATCCCCGCGAGAGTGCCAGATGCCGTTGCCACTCAAATCCAAGAAATGGCTCTTCAAGCGTTTGCCGCAGTTGATGGGGCTGGTTTGGGGCGGGTGGACTTTTTCTACGTTGAAGCCACTGGCGAAGTATTGATTAATGAAATTAATACCATGCCTGGTTTCACGGCAACGAGTATGTATCCCCAACTTTGGGGGGCGACGGGTGTTGCTTTCCCAGAATTAGTCGATCAACTGATTCAATTAGCCTTAGAACGTCATAACGGGTAGATCGGCACCAATTCATTTAAACTTTTAACGCAAAGGTAGGCGAAGGAAACCGCAAAGGTACGCCAAGGGGGATTTGGGTGAGATGCTCAATTTGGCAGTGTCAACGCGGTGGGAATTTACTTTAAGTTGATCTTCGTATCCTTTTGCGTAAACCTTTGCGCCCTTTGCGTTAAAAAGCCTTCTAGTCTAATCTGTGTTTTGTATCAGTTTGTAAAATCTAAAGGAGATAAACTTGGAACGGACATTTGTCATGGTCAAGCCTGATGGTGTACAGCGCAACCTCGCGGGTGAGGTCATCCGGCGCTTTGAAGCCAAAGGTTTTACTCTGGTTGGCTTAAAGTTGATGAGTGTGAGCCGGGAACTGGCAGAGCAGCACTATGACGTACACCGAGAAAGACCGTTTTTTGCGGGTCTGGTCGAGTTTATCACCTCTGGCCCAGTAGTCGCGACGGTATGGGAAGCCGATGGAGTGGTCGCAGCCGCTAGAAAAATGATTGGGGCGACTAACCCACTGACCGCTGAACCGGGTACAATTCGCGGCGATTATGGAGTCAGTATTGGTCGCAACCTCATCCACGGTTCCGACGCTATCGAAACCGCGCAGCGCGAGATTGCTCTGTGGTTTAAAGATGAAGAACTGGTGAGCTGGAAGCCGAGCTTGACTTCCTGGATCTACGAGTAAATCACCAACGGCTAATCGCGAACGGCGCTTAAACAATGTGCCATCGGCGATTAGCCATTTTCAATCTTTTTTTGCCTAACGCTTTTGCTCTTCCTTCTGCTGAATCTCTGCGGTTTGCTCAGCGGGGACGCGCTGAGAAAATCCCCAGGCAAATATCACCCCAATACAGGCAATGGTTAACCACTCTGGCGGCACCAAATCTGGCTGAATCGCTTTGCAGAGCAATCGCAATCCGACAAGGGCAACGGTGATATAGCCAGCATCCTGAAGATGGACAAATTCATCGAGCCAACGGATGAATAAGCCAGCCATAAACCGCAGCGTAATCACTCCAATCGTACCTCCGGTGAGAACCAGCCAGGTATCTTTAGAAATTGCGATCGCTGTAGTGACGCTATCGAGGGAAAAAGCTAAATCGGTGACGGCGATTATCGGAATTGCATGCCATAGAGAAGCAAATCGCGGCCCATGATGTTCCTGAGCTTCCCCTTCATCGGAAGTAAAATACTGAAACACCAGCCAAAGCAGATAGAGTGCCCCTAATAACTCAAACTGCCAGAACTGAATTACCCAGGTTGCTGTCAGAATCAAAGTAATTCGGAGGATGTAGGCAACTGCTAATCCGAAGTTGAGGGCGCGACGCTGGAGCGTGCTGTCTTCTAAACCTTGGGCAATAGCTGCTAGGGCGATCGCGTTATCCGCTGACAGCACTGCCTCTAATACAACTAGAACAAGCAGTACAAGGGGAGCTTCCAGTCCCGGATTGAGCGGAGAGTTCAGGATTTGGTCTAGCATTCACGCAAGCTTCAAACTGGAACTATCAAACTAAAAGCAAAAATTAACTGGCTAAATTGTGCCAAAATGATTGCTGTCTTAATTAAGCTTAACCTTTGTCGGGAAAAATTAGTCGAAAATTCCATTAAGCAAGCCAAACAATGGAGCTAGAATTTTTACGCGGCTGTGTTGCATCTTGTTACAAGATGTTTATATTGGGCATAATTTAGCCGAAATTGTTGAACTATAAACCTGAAATAAGGAGTTGGTAAACGATGTCGATATCCGATACCCAAGTGTATATTGCTTTAGTTGTGGCGCTGTTTGCTGGCATCATGGCATTCCGGCTATCAACGGAACTGTACAAGTAGATGTCACCCCTTGCTAGGGACTAGCCGCTGATGGCAAGAGAGAGTGAGGGAATGACAGGGCTTTAGTACACATCGGCTCCCCTTCTCCCGCTCCCTCTTCCCCTGGTTTCTAGTCCTTAGCATCCAATCCCTAGCTTCTTAATTCACTTGCAGCAACTCTAGGCAGGGGTACCTCCCTTAAAGCCTTTGACATCTATCGACAGACATAGTGGCGCTTGCGTCCAGAGTGGTATCCTGACACCATGAATGCTATTGAACCCTCACAACCTCATCAGCAACCGGCACCAAACAGCCGGATAGTTCCTCGGACGCGGCGACAACCGCGACGCCATCCTAACCGAGCGATCGCAATCGAAACGACAGCTAAATTAGCAGTAAATGTAGTGCTTTCATCGGCAGCGATCGCCGCTCTCGTGCAACTTTTGCCTTATCACCTGTCCCAGCAAGCAAAGCTAGGAGAAATCCGACAAGAAGTGAAGCGCACAGAAAAAAGAGTCAATCGTTTAAGTAATAACTTCAGCCGCTACTTCGATCCCCAGCAAGCCAAAAGCGTGATGCAGGAACAAAGCCATCGAGTTGACCCTTCTCAGCGTCCAGTTGTGTGGCTGGATAACAATACGACTGATGAGTAAAAATTCAAAATATTTTGAATTTTGAATTTTTTTGAATTTTAAATGGTTCCTCAAGCGCTGATAGGTTTCAGCAGTTGGTTCATCCAATTTTCGACTTGCAAGCGCAAGCGTCCGGCAGAACCAAAAGGAGCAAGCACAGCCAAAGCGTTTTGATAATCAGCGATCGCGCAGTTCCAGTCGCCGTGCAGATGATGGGTACGACCCCGCTCTGCGTAGATATTCCCTTGTAGCTGACCTAATCTCAGCACTAGGTCAAAATTCTCTAACGCCAAGTCGTAAAGTCCCAGATCCCGAAAGGTGATCCCTTGGTTGATCCAAGCCCGAACGTTGCCAGGGTTGAGATCCAGGGTCATCTCGTAGTCCGCGATCGCTTCTGCCAACTGTCCTAAAGAAGCGTAGTAGTTGGCGCGATTGTTGTAAACACTGTCCAAGTGGGGATCGAGTTCCAACGCCGTGTTATAGTCGGCGATCGCTTGCTCCTTTTGACCGTTCTGGAAATAAATCAACCCCCGGTTGTTATAGTCAGTGGCACTGCTGGGGTTCAGTTCGATGAGAGTCGTCAGGATAGCGATCGCGCCGTTGCGATCGCCATGCTGAGCTTTTTCCTTTGCTAAAGCTCGTAGGGAGCGCAGGGATTGGTTCTGGTGTCCTCCAGATACCGAGGTGACTAGATTAAAACGCCTTGGAACTGTGCCGGTGGTCAATGAAACCGGCGAACCGTTTTGGTGTTTTGCCTGGTCTTGAAAATTGATTGCGCGAGCGTTCATAATCATCCTCAAGGGTACCTTGGACTTCTCTGGAATCTACTTTAGCGGCTTCCTATTCGTTGCCGGGGTGTTCTGTGTCACTGCTTAAAGCGTCTTCCAGCACTGGAGCGATCTCCTATACCTTCAGTTCGGTTTGGATGTCCTTTAGGAAATCTACAGCCCCAATCCAGAGCATTACTGAAACTATCTGTAGAGACTCCCTAAATCTCGTATTTACCCGTCTAGGAGAACTGACGACTGTGAAGCTTGCAGGATTGGCATAGAAAAAAATTATGGATTTTGAGCGGGGGATGCGAGGGGTGAAAATCCTACAACCATGCAAAGGTGCAAAAGAGCAGGGAAAATTGAAGCGATGCTCCCCATTACACCTCTCCCCACTGCCCCAACTGAATGGATGCTGGTAGAATGCAAGCGATACTTACGCGCTCCCGTCGGTGTTTGGCAATCGTTCCTTAAAACGGTCTTATGACAACTGCAACTTCTTATCCCAATGCTCCCGATCTCAGCGAAAATGACTACCTGCTACTTGGCTTAGCCACTTGTTTCTTCAAGGAAGATGGCGAAGTCCAAGAAGTCAACATTATTGAACCCATTCCTTCAGCTGCCCTGGAAGCCCTTCTCAAAGGCATTCCAACCTCCTACAAGATGGCTGTTGCGACCACAATGGGTGCAGTGATCGTCGGCGATAACCTCTACAAGCCAGCAGATTTTCCAGAAGAGGCGCAATTTAGCGATGAGTTCACTTTTCGGGCGATCGCATCTGTTCGCACCTATAAAAACAAACCAGAGGCCAAATCTCATATTCCTCTGGGCACTACCCGCAATGACTTTAACTATTCCGTCGAACGCAAGCGAGTACTGAATGCTCAGCGCGTTGTCCGCAAAGAAGACAACGTGAAACAACACTCTCACACCCATAAAGTCCTTTAGGATATCTGCGATGTTGAAACTGTATGGCGGTGCCCGTAGTCGGGCATCCATTGTTAAGTGGTATCTTGAAGAGTTGGGCGTTCCTTACGAATTCGTCCAGCTCGATATGCAGGCAGGCGCTCATCTCCAACCAGAGTTTCTGGCAATTAACCCGATCGGAAAAGTCCCGGCAATTGTTGATGGAGATTTTAAACTCTGGGAGTCAGGGGCGATTCTGCTGTATCTCGCCCAAAAGTACGGCAAGATGCCAGCCACTCTGGAGGAACAAGCACAAACCACCCAATGGGTAATATTTGGCAATGCCACTTTGGGACCAGGGATTTTTGTGGAAGCAAGCCGGGAACGCGAAACGCCTAAGTTGCTGACACCGCTGAATGAAATTTTGGCAGGGCAACCATTTTTATTAGGCGAGGAACTAACGGTCGTCGATGTAGCGGTAGGGTCGATTCTGGCTTATATACCCATGATGCTGAAGCTCGACCTGAACGAATATCCAGCAGTTGTTACCTATATCCAGCGACTCTCGGAACGTCCTGCCTTTCAGAAAGCAATGGGATCGCAGGGTTAAACAAGTTTTAGGAAGCGGCCTTGTGCCTACCCTGAATCATAAAAGGGCACCCATGTGGGTGCCCTTTCAATTTTTTTGCAATTCAGGTTTAGCGGAAACCCACAGATGCTTGCCAAACGAAAGCCAACAACAAGAAGAACACGGGGATGATCGGGAGAACGTCTACCAGGGGGTCAAAGAAGGAGTAAGCTTCCGGCAGTTTTGCCAACAGCAGTGCTGCTTCCATATTTAAAATCCACCTTTCCAACACAGTTTTAAGAATTGACAAGTATCTTAACATGACTCGGCTGTTAGCTGGACGCGATTTCAGCCTACATGGAAAATTTACTTTTACTAAACGGTGGCGATCGCTCTTGACGATCCTCGACCGCTAAAATTCTCCAAAATTGCGATCGCTATCTCTAAAAAAGCCAACTCGCTCCGAAAAACGTTTACGCTCATGCTTAAAGTTTTTTAATTTTTAATTATTCTGTTGGAGTGTCTAGCCAGTGACCAAATTCCGTGACAAAGCGATCGCCTAAAATTGCTTCCCGGATTCGTTGGGTAAACCGAATCAATTCAGTAATGTTGTGAATTGAGAGTAAAGTGTAACCGAGAATTTCTCGCGTTCGCACTAAATGACACAAGTAAGCGCGACTGAAGTTCTGGCAGGTGTAGCAAGGACAACTCACATCCAGGGAAGTGAAATCTTCTCTGTACTGGGCGTTTTTCAAATTCCAGCGTTCTCCCTGTACCATCACAGTACCGTGACGCGCCCAGCGAGTGGGTATCACACAGTCAAATAAATCGATACCCGCAGCGATCGCTTGTGCCATTTCTCGATAAGTGCCGACACCCATCAGGTAACGAGGCTTTTCGGCGGGTAACACTGGCGCAGTCGCCCGCACAATCTGGTGAATCAGTTCTGCCGGTTCTCCCACGCTGACGCCGCCAATCGCGTATCCTGGCAAATTTAACTCCGCTAATGACTCAGCAGCCGCAACTCGCAAATCCAGGTAAACGCCACCTTGAACGATCCCAAACAAAGCTTGCTCATTCGGACGTTGGTTAGCATTTATACATCGTTCCAGCCACCGATAAGTCCGCTCTGTTGCCGCCATGACTTCTGAGCGCTCCGCTGGATAAGGCGGACACTCATCAAATGCCATAATCACATCTGCTCCCAGTTCGTTCTGAATTTGGATTGACCGCTCCGGCGTTAGATGAATCATCCGCCCATCGCGGGGAGAGCGAAAAGTTACACCCTCTTCAGTAATTTTCCGCAACTCGCTCAAGCTAAACACCTGGAAGCCGCCAGAATCTGTCAGCATCGGCTTCTTCCAGCCCATAAAGCGGTGCAGCCCACCTGCACCCGCCACAATTGCTTCTCCAGGTTGCAAGTGGAGGTGAAAGGTATTCGCCAAAACCATTTGGGCACCCGTTGCCTCCAGCTGATCGATTGTCACAGATTTGACAGTCGCCAGCGTCCCTACCGGCATAAACTTAGGTGTTTCTACTAAGCCATGTGGTGTCAAAAAAGTCCCGGCTCGTGCCTGCGTATGGCGACAACGCGCCTGACATTGAAACGAAAATCCCACTTACTTTAGCTGCGAGTCCTACTAACAATAGTCTTTAGTCTTTAGTTTTTAGATGATTAGTCGATTTTTATTGACTAATGACTGATGACTAACGACTTCCTAACTAAAGATTACTTAGAATAAGCAATCGTCGTCGTCAAGTTGGACATCCCACTTAGCAGACAGAACTTGTGTCACCATTGCTTCTAAAGCAGCGGCGTTAATGATCGGCGTGCTTTGCTCTTGGAGTGGGGTAGAAAGTGGTATCAAACGTAACTGACGATGATCTTGAATCAAGTCAAAATAAGATTCCTGTTCGCTCGACTGGTGCAGTTGCAGATAATCAAAACTATGGACGTTAAGATAGATTGCCTGGTTAGCAATCATCGTAGACCGCTGTGGTTCAGCAAATACGTCCAGTACGCATCCTTCGCCCTCGCTCTGCACTTTGCCATCGAGGGTGTGGATGTAGCGAACGCGACCTAGATCGGTCAACAGTCGTCGCATATCTTGTTTATTAACAATAATGCCGCTGTCAATAATACATGGAGCCGGTAAGTGGGGCGGAGATTGGTCATAAGTCATGGGAACAGCCTCTGGTTCAAACAAGCCCGATCTTGCCTGGTCGCTGCGTAGATGCAACAGAATAATGCGATATACACTACTTAGGGAAGTAGGTAGCTTTCATAACCTAATGGTATACGCGCTTTGGGCAAGAATCCGAATCCTTACGGCATACGCATTCGACGGTTATGGCGAACGCGAACACTCAGCAAAGCGCGAGCAGCCTAACGGCATACGCCTATGGCAATCGGAACTGCTACGAGACAATCTTAGCCCAACATTTCTCCCCTGTTCATACGCTAATCTGCTGAATTTGTTATTGAAAAGTCATTAAGTTTGTTTGTGGTGCAAATTTTCTCATTTTGGAAAGGATTTCTGGGTGCGATCGCGTTTTACACCTGTATTCCGATTCCATCTGGATGGACATTAGAATTTCGCGGCATTGCGCGTTGGGCACCTTTGGTGGGTTTATTTATTGGAGGGTTACTCGCTCTTCTGGATACTTGTTTTCAACTGCTGGGTGTCCCAATGCTGACTCGCTCTGCAATGGTCGTTGTTGCTTGGATTGCCCTCACCGGGGGTCTGCATCTGGATGGGGCTATGGATACAGCAGATGGACTGGCAGTGCAGGATTTTTCTTCGGACAAGCTACGCGAACGGCAGCGGCGTTTAAAGGTGATGGCAGATAGCGTCACGGGTGCGTTTGGGGCGATGGCAGCGATCGCGCTGCTGCTATTAAAAACATCTGCTTTGAGTGACTTAGAATCTTATCGGTGGCTGGCACTAATGGTATCGGCAGGATGGGGAAGGTGGGGACAAGTGGTAGCGATCGCTTGCTATCCTTACCTCAAAGCGGAGGGTAAAGGTGCCTTCCATAAAGAATCCATCCGGACGCCTCAAGACATCCTACTGGGATTGCTAGTGCTATTTGCCCTGATGGGATTACAGATCGTTCTATCGCCGACTCGGTGGCTCGCAGCGGTGGGAACAGCCGCCGCAGGATGCACGATCTCGCTTTTAACCGGAGCCTGGTTTCACCGCCAGCTAGGCGGACATACGGGCGATACTTACGGAGCAGTTGTAGAGTGGACAGAAGCTTTGTTATTGTGCGCGATCGCTAGCCTCTACTCTCACTTTTCCGGCTAAGTTCTCTGTCGCAAGTTGCCAAGCCTTACATAGAAATTCCAATTTCAGCCAACGGCGTCAGAAAACTTGAATCCCAATTGAGGTTTTTTTCGATATTCCAAGTCGCCTTGTAAAAATGCCTGCCACTGCCTCAACTGCCCAAGCCACTGCGAATCGTTTCGGCAAATTGGATGATTTAGCCTTAACGACATCCCTAATTGTCAAAGCGACATTCATCTATCAACGATGACATTTAATGAGTCACTGTCTAGAAAAGCGGGTAATCGGACTCGAACCGACGACATTCACCTTGGGAAGGTGACGTTCTACCACTGAACTATACCCGCATTTTGAGGTTAACCATCAGCAGTCTACTGATGGTTAACCTTTATTATACGACCGATCGAACACCAGCATCCAGTAGTTGGAAAACTAGCGCGATACATCTTAACGTTGAGTCGCGATTATGGAGTCTTGACTAGATAAGGTGAAGAAATCGCCTCAGCACGACCGGCATTCACCAGCGCCTGGTAGACAAAAGCGGCGACTTCAGCACGGGTGGCATCACGACTAGGATTGAGCTGAGCCAGTGTGGGATAGTTGACCACCAGCTGTTTCTGAGTTGCGCCAGCGATCGCTGTGCTGGCCCAGCTAGGAATCTGGGTGGCATCATTGTAAACAGACAGCACATTTGTATCCTCAGAGCGCAACTTCAAACCACTCGCTAAAGAAACTAAAACCTGCACTCTGGGAATGCGCTGTTCGGCTCTAAAAACTTGACCCGGATACCCAGACAAAAAGCCTCCCCGGTAAGCGCTTTGAATCGCTTGATAAGCCCAATAATTAGTTTTGACATCGACAAAATTAATCCCAGGCTGTATCTGTGCTGGTGAAAAAGCCTTGTTGATAATCGCGGCAAACTGAGCGCGGGTGACAGGTTCGTTGGGGCGGAAAGTCCCATCAGGGAAACCAGCAATTACATCTTTAGCAACTAAAGCTTCGATATAGGCTTGCGCCCAGTTCCCTTGAACATCGGCAAAACCACCGCTAGGTATCGACGTCGCCACAAAATCCACGCGCCCGGAAATCTTCTTAGAATCAATATCGTTGCCGACCGCGATGATAGTATTCGTGCGCGTTAGGTTGGCAACATCGAAACGAACATTGTTGCGAATCCGATTTTGCCCAGGATTCTCTTGAGTCCCTAAATTGGGCTGGGCATCTCCGCTTGCTACGACTCCATACCGCGTGTTTGCCTCAATAATGTTGTTACGAAGGACTGGGGCAGCGGAGTTGGAGGCGACGATTCCATCAACGTTTTGGACAATGCGGTTGTCTGCGAGCAAAGGCGATGCCGTCTCAGTTAGGACAATCCCATTCCCCGTCTCTTGAAACAGATTGTTGCGGACTTCTCCTTGCGCTGTCTTAGCGACTGAAATGCCATTCCCCTTATTTCTGGTAAAGATATTGCTTTCAATTTTGGGGGTAGCTGTCCCGGTGACGAAAACTCCTTCCCGGTCGTTGCTCGAAAAGGTGTTGTTGCTGACTGTTGCATTGGTAGATTCAATCCACAGTCCAGTTCCCCGACGATTCGGGTTAGTGATGGTCAATCCTCTGACTTCACTGTCTTTCTCTGCTCGTATTGCAATGTTCTGACCGGAAAAGGTGGGACTAACATAGCCGCCGCCGCCAATAATCGCTACAGTCTGCCCTTTGCTTTGCTCGTCGCCGCGCAGAATGACGCCTTGTTTGACAAGGAGGGGGAAAACTTCACCCGTGTCAGCCGTGTAGGAACCTGGAGCTAATTGTACGACTGTGCCAGAGCGGGCTTGCTGGAGGGCGTAGGTGATAGTGCGATAGGGTGTGTTTTCACTGGTGCCAGCACTGGCAGTATCGTTGCCCGTGGATTGGTTGACGTAGACAACGTTCGCGCTTGCAGGAAGTTGAGCTATCTGCGTTGATGGCGGGGTAAGGGCAGCCGCAGGAAGTGCCATGACCCCGCCAGACCAAAGTAACAAAGCGCTTAGCAGGGACGCCCGGACGGGTACGACACCAGCGAAACGTTTGGCGAAACGGATGCTAGAAGAATGGGAGAAACGATCGGGAAAACCCTGGGGTGTCATACGTTTGATGCTTTTGATGTGCATTATTAACTGTACGATTTAGTAACTTAGAGACTCACCAATTGGGATATTTTTTTACGCTGGAAGCTATACATACTTGGTGTATGCACTTGCGTCGCTAATATTAATATTCACAATTACGTTTGATGACAAGTTGCGAATATTATCAGTTCCCAACATGGCAACTTGCCCCTGCAAAGAAAATTCAGGCGATGTAAACCCTGAAATGCTCATAGGGCTGAGGTTTTATAAATTTAAGAGCGTTTTGGCTTAGGCTAATCCAGGCGAGAGGGATGATTCAAAAGCAGTTGTTACTTGAGCAGGAGGATGCAACCCATCGGCATCCAGTATCGTCAAAGTAGAGATAGCACAGTTGCGCTATCTCTAAGCTGTTTTCAGGTTCCTTATGCGCTCTCTACTGCTGCGATCGCTACCTTTCGTGTTCTCTTTAGCCGCCGCTACGGGTATTTTGTTTAGCCCCTCTCGTGCGGATGCTGCCAATACAGTCGTGCTGAAGTACCGCTTTCTAAGGGAATCGGTATCTGTTCCCGAACTCACAACTTTTGCTGAAACGGGTGAACTTTCGCCAGCGCTACGTGCTTATTTGGCTATGGCAGGAAGAAAACCTGAGGATTTGCGAAAAACCCTAACGCAAGAAGTTAAGGTGAATGCCCTCATTTTAGATCGGGTACTCAATAACCAGATTGGGGAATTAGTCTTGGGTCAAGTCAGTGACGTGGTTCATACTCCCGGAAATGGCGCAAACATCCAGTCTTTGCGAGGAGCTGTGATGAGTTCAGCGCTTCCAGACAATCAGATTACCTTGATTGAAATTTTAGAAAATTACCCAACCTCAGAAGTTCATGTGGAGGGCGATCGCCTTGCTGAGGTTTTTGGCAAACTCAAGCGACTGGGACAGGGCTTGCCCAATCTAGGTGATTTAATCAGAATTGGTCAGTAGTGATGGGTCGTTAGTCATTCGTTCTTGGCTACCGAACGAATGACTTATGACTAATAAGCAAGAGTTTCTAGGGTTTCGCGCAGATACCGGCGAACCCGATAATCAAGGTTGAACTCCTGAAGGCGGTCGTTATCCAACGGGTGTTCTATCTCCCAGCGCTGAAACCCAGAACTGGATGCGATCGCTTGCTTGAGGCTTTCCCAGATTTTGGTATTGCCGGAGAATTGGCTGGTTGATGAAGCAGGAAACCTGATCATATGCACCTTAAATTAAGGGAACAAGGAGTTTTCAGCTATCAGCCTTCAGCAATTCTATTTTAGATTTTGATTTTAGATTGTGAATTTACAACCCACTCTAAAATCTAATCTCTAAATCTAATCTTTAAAATTGACTGCCCGCTGATGACTATTTAACAAATTTCTATGTCTATTCTTAGGATAACGCAGTTAGGTTGGGGGGATTTGTGCTGTCAGTAACATCTCGCTAGTCAACCAGCCAAAACTTTTTGAGTTACGCCAGTTGCTGAAAGCTTTTCTACATAGACACCCATGTGCTGAAAAACCAAGAACCTTGAAGAAAAATCTCTTTTTTAGATTAGTCGGAGGACGCTGGGGCTTCTATTCCTGCATTTATTGGTTCTACAGAGTTGGGTGATATCGCCGATGTCTCGGAAATTTCCGAAGGTAAGATTTGATTGACCTGTAGGCCCGGAATTGTAAATTGTTGCGGGATTTCTTCTGCTGAACAGGGTTGCGTAGCAGAAAATGCTGCTTCATTAGTCAAAAGGACTCGCGCCACGCTCAGTGGTATCTGCAAGAACAAATTGCTTGCCAGAAATGCCAGTGCCGCTACTAGCAGTCCAGCGAACCGCCACTCCGGGGGAAGCGGTGTAACAGTTGCCGCTAGCGGTGCTGCCTGATAGATTAGCCACAATACCCACAGCATGAAACCAGCTGCTAGAACGGCTACAAATTGGTTTGTAGGTGACTTGAACTGTGACAACAGGCGTCGCTGGTTAAGCGTCAGTTGGCTTGGCTTCAAGGCCACTGCCAGGATGCTAAAAATGTTAAAAGGACGGCTCAACTGCATCCACAGTATGGGTGCAATACCTACAGTTGCAACCAAAAAAAGTTCCAACGACACCGGCAACACGGGATCGCCAACTGCCAAACCCAGCCAGCATAGTTCCAACCAAATGGGAACTGTCGCCAGACCAGCAAGATGAATCCACAAGAACGGTTCCAACCAAAAAGAGCGCATATTACAAGTAGTAAAAAGGCAAAAAGCAAAATAAAAGGCAAAAGTCAGAAGAAAGGCAAAGGAGATTATTTCCTTTTTTCTTTCTTTTGACTTTTGCCTTTTGACTTTTGCCTTAATTTGGCGAGAGAGTACGGCGCTTGCTAACCATTTGGTAAGCTTCGATAATGTCGCCTTCTACCCAGGCATTGAAACGATCGACTCCGATGCCGCATTCGTATCCAGCATTGACTTCCTTGGCATCTTCCTTCATCCGCTTGAGGGAATCTAAGACGCCATCATGAACTATCTGACTGTTGCGGCGCACCCGCACTCGGCAGTTACGAACCACTTTACCCGACAGCACATAGCAACCAGCGACGGAGCCACGACCGACTGGGAAGACAGCCCGGACTTCGACTTGACCCAGAGGCTCTTCCACCTGCTCCGGTTCTAGCAGACCTTCCATTGCACCTTGAATATCATCTAGCAGTTTGTAGATGATGTTGTATTCGCGCACATCGACACCTGCTTGATCCGCTGCTTGGCGTGCACCACTGGCAAGGGTGGTATTAAATCCAACAATTACAGCGCCACTGGCAGCCGCTAAGTCAACGTCTGTCTCGGTGACTTCTCCAGGAGCCGCTAACAGCACCCGAACTTGTACCTCATTTTGTGGCAGCTGTCCGAGCGCGCCCAGAAGAGCTTCTACGGAACCTTGAACGTCTGCCTTCAGAATCAAGTTGAGTTCTTTGAGATCGCCTTCCTGCGCTTGAGCTGAGAGGGTATTCAAAGTGACTCGGCGCGATGCCATGACCTGTTGCAGGCGTGACTGGCGTTGCTCGTCGGCTCTGACACTTGCGATCGCGCGACCTTCTTTTTCGTTTGGATAGACTTCAAACTCATCGCCAGCCGCTGGGACATCGCTCAAGCCCAACACTTCCACCGCGAACGATGGTGCCGCTGCCGTTACCCGATCTCCCCTGTCGTCGATCATCGCCCGGACTTTGCCCAATACTGAGCCAACTACCAGGACATCACCAACTCGCAACGTACCATTTTGCACCAGCAAGGTAGCAACTGGGCCTCTCGACTTATCTAGATTGGCTTCAATTACCGTACCCTTAGCTGCGCGGTCTGGGTTTGCAGAGAGTTCTAAAACTTCGGCCTGGATCAAAATCATTTCCAGCAGGGTATCCAAGTTTTCCCCTTTGATGGCGCTCACGGGAACCATGATGGTATCGCCGCCCCATTCTTCGGGTTGCAGACCGTACTGGGTCAACTCTTGCTTCACACGGTCTTGCTGGGCATCCGGTTTATCAACTTTGTTGATCGCCACAACAATTGGCACCTCAGCAGCTTTCGCGTGGCTGATTGCTTCAATTGTCTGGGGTTGGACACCATCATCGGCAGCAACCACCAGAATAGCGATGTCGGTGACTCGCGTTCCCCTCGCCCGCATTGCTGTAAAGGCTTCGTGACCGGGGGTGTCTAGGAACACAACTTGCTGAGTTTTTCCTTCATATTCCACATCCACATGGTAGGCACCGATGTGCTGAGTAATTCCCCCAGCTTCTCCCTGCGCTACCTTGGTTTTGCGGATGGAATCGAGCAGAGTTGTTTTCCCGTGGTCTACGTGACCCATAATGGTCACTACTGGCGGACGGCGTTGCAGGTGATCGAGGTCTTCCTCTGTCACCATCTCCGTTACTTTTGTCGCCGCAGCTTGTTCTTCTTGCGTCTCCACTTCTACGCCCAGTTCTTTCGCCACCATTGTGATGGTTGGGATATCTAGGGTTTGGGTGATATTGATCGCAAAGCCTTTAAAGAACAGAGTTTTGATAATCTCTGTTTCCTGAACTGCTAAGGCCGTAGCAAGTTCTTGAACGGTCATACTGCCCGTTAACACCAGATTTTCCGGACGTTCTGCTTTAGCAGCAGGTTCGCGACGGCGATCGCGATCGTTGCTTTGCCCTTCGCCGCGCTGCATTTGAGGCTTCCGCTTCTCTCTTTCCGCTGCCACCACGACTGGGCTGGCTGGACGAGCTTTCTGCTGCTTGGGAGGACGAGCTACAGATAGACTCACCTGTAATGCTGCTGGCAATTCCTCTAAATCTGTGTCAAAGTCTTCGTCGTCATCAATGAGGGGTTGAACCCGACGCTTGGCTTTAGCACCTGCCTTGCCTGCTTTATCTGGGTTTTCTTCTTCCTCATCTTCCCACTCAGGTTTTCGCTTATTGGGACCAACGAGACGGGGGGGATTCGGTTTTCTTGCCTCTTCTCCCAGAGTATCGGGCGTTCCCAAACCTTCATCATTTTCGTCCCGTAGTAGCTTCGAGCGACTGGAACCAGGTTCTAGTTGCGTGTCACCAGCACCGCCTGGGCGTCTACCAACAGGCATGGAAGGTCGCACCGGCCTTTGGGGAGGCGAGTGCAGTTCTGGAACTCGGGGTGGAGCCGGGGGGGCAGGTCGCTCCGTTCTGACGGGGGCAGGAGGAGCCGAGGCGTTAGTTCTTTCGGGTGCCCCGCTCGCTGGTCCTACTCTTTGGGGTGCGCTGACAGGCGAGCTAGTAGCTGTTTCTACCTTGGCACGTTTTAATACAGGCCGCTCCACATTACTTGGCGCAGGACGCTCCCCTGCTTGTCGCATGGGAGGTTCAACCAGATGGGGAGCTGGTTCAACAGCTTTCGGAGCTGGAATAGGAGGAGCCTCTACTGGGTCTACCTGTAGTTTTTCTGCTTCTACTACTTCTACTACAGGAGGATTATCCCGCTGGCTAGGACGCACTGGTTTATTCAGACTTGTCGGCTTCATGGGTGATGGCGTCTGCTGTCTTACTGGTGGTTGGGGAGGAATCGCGACCTGTTCTCCCGGCTGTTGTGGTGCGTTAGAACCAGACCCAGATTTATGCTGACGAATCTCCAGAATTTGCGGCTTGTTTTCTAGCCGGGGTCGCACCGATTGAGCGGCTGGCGGTGCTGTTTTACGTTGATCCATTGGAGCCCGCGCACGTGAAGCTGGTCGGGCTGCTGCCTGTTTTTCTGCCGCCGAGCGAATACTCTCCGCCTCCGATTCAGTTATTGTGCTGCTGTGGCTCTTGACTGCAATATTGAGCCGCTCACAAATTCCTAGAATATCCTTATTCTCCAAATCCAATTCCCGCGATAACTCGTAAATTCTTACTTTGCCGTTGTTCATCCAGTCTTTCCCCTCGAATCCTACCAGTTTTTACACCATAACCATCTGCTTGAACGACAACTTGTTGATCATTTGCTTACTGCCTAATGGGTGTGAAGCTTTAACTTGCTGCCTATACTTCTACTAATGATATCCAAGCTACTTATGGGAAGTCTGTTTATCACCAAGTAAATTCCCTATCCCTAAGGATAGTGAAACACTTCTATTTCTAATTTTGCACAAATCTTTACAATTTGGGGCACGTCGCTTTTTTTGGGCTTCTTTCCTACAATATCTCATTCGGACGGCTGTTTTAGGTCTGATGCGGATGGGAGGCAACGTTCTTGAGGGCTGGATTCGCTTCTTGACAAGGAGCGATCGCAGCCTTCAAGTTTAGTAGCTAGGCGCTGCCACAGGGTTTGGTACAGTGCTTCTGGAACAGGTACTTTGAGCGCTCTGCCCAGCCTATTTTTTTTTTGAGCCGCTACCAGACAACTTTCTTGGGGACAAAGATAGGCAGATCGCCCCATCCCCCGATCTAATTGTAACTGCTGGGACGGATAGACTCTGACAATTCGCCAAAACGCCGATTTTGGCGCGACTTGGCGGCAACTCACACAACGGCGGTAGTTTGGTTCCATCTCAAGCAAGGGGGGAGTTTAGATTTTGAATTGAGGATTGAATCTCAAATCTAAACTTCCGTGGTTTCCACCTCATCTACATCTACATCATCAAAATCGTCACCGTTCTGCTGCCAGCTAGGAACTGCTGTGGGTCTTTCCAGTTCGTCTGGCTCATCGTATTCTTCCTCATATTCAGCTTCCTCTTGGGCTTGCCGAGCGGCTGCGATCGCTGCCATGTTCCGAGATTCCGCTTCGTAATCGTACTTGGCAATATCTTTAATATCAATTTTCCAACCAGTCAGACGGGCTGCTAGACGGACATTCTGACCTTCTTTACCAATCGCCAAACTTAGTTGATCCTCCGCCACCAAAACATGAGCCTGACGAGCATCTGGGTTAATCAGACGCACCTCATCCACTCGTGCGGGCGAGAGAGCATTGGAAATATAAGTAGATGGGTCGGGCGACCAACGAATTACATCAATTTTTTCGCCACGTAATTCATTCACTACCACTTGAATCCGCGATCCTCTGGCACCAATACAAGCTCCGACGGGGTCCACATCGCGCTCCAGGGTATCGACCGCGATTTTAGTTCGCGGGCCAACGTGACGAGACGGAGGATTTGCTTCCCGCGCCACTGCTACAATCCGCACCACCTCATCCTCAATCTCTGGGACTTCGTTGGCAAAGAGATAAACGACTAAACCTGCGGCAGCTCTAGACACTAGCAATTGTGGCCCCCGCGCTGGGCCTTCGCGTACTTTTTTGAGAAATACCTTGAAGGTTGCATTGGCACGGTAATTATCGTTGGGTAGCTGTTCCCGTTTCGGTAAGTCGGCTTCTACTTCTGGCTGACTAAACCCACTACTGACAGCTAAAATCACGGATTGCCGCTCAAATCTCAGTACCCGCGCCTGCAAAACGGTTCCTTCCAGTTCTTGGAACTCTTCTGCGACGAGTTTGCGCTGCTGATCTCGCAGTTTTTGCGATAGCACTTGCTTGGTCTGAATTGCTGCCATGCGACCGAACTCAGTTTGATCGGGGGTTACATCTAAAACCACCGTGTCGCCAATCGCTGCTTCAGGCGCGACTTTCTGCACTTCTTCTAGACCAATTTCATGATCGCCACTACTCACCTTTTCAACGATGGTCTTGGTCGCCAAAACGCGGAAGCCTTCTTCTCCTTCTTGTTCTAGGTCGAGTTCGACTTCAAAGTTTTGAAAGTACTCTTCATCAAAATGATGCTTGTCGAGGTTCTGGGTACGACGATATCGCTCGTATCCTTTCAATAAAGCTTCTCGTAGGGCTGCTTGTACGGCACTTTTGGGTAAATTGCGCTCTACACTAATTTTATCGATTAGCTCTTTAAGTCCGCGTAGACTAACCATTGACATAAAAAAACCTCGCTAATTGCTATTGGTAATTGGTAACTGGTAATTGGTAATCGGTCAGTGGTCAAGAGGCAACTTCCTTGCGAACCACTGACGACTAACTACTAAGCTGACAGCTCAATTACCGTTTTTCATCCAGCTGCACTCGGCTGACCATTTGGCGGGGAATGGCGATCGCTCGACCTTTCTGGTTGAGGTAAACACCCTCTTCATCCCGACGAATCAGTTGCCCTGTCCACTCTTGCTGACCTTCGTAGGGTTCGGATGTGGTGACAATTACGGGAAATCCCTTGAAGGAGATGAATTCCCGATCTGTCGTCAACTGACGCGAAATACCGGGACTAGAAATTTCCAGGACATAGGCATCAGGAATGAAATCCGCTGCATCCAAAGCAGCCTCCAATGCCCGACTCATTCGTTCGCAGTCATCCAGCCCTGTGTCAGCGTTGCAATTCCGGATGTCCACGCGTAGCACGGGTGGGCGTTGGTTGGTGTGAAAAACCGCCCCGACTACTTCCAAGTCCAAGGCTTCTGCCACTGGCGCTGCTAAATCAATAATTTGTGGAATCAGGGGATGAGTCATTGGAAAACTCCAATAAAAAAAGTGGGTGCTGCCCCACTTCCTGCGAACACTATATTCCAAGAAGTCTCTGGACGAATCCTGATGGATTCGCCTTCCTAACTTTGAGTTTAACTCAAGCGGTATGCCAGTGGCGAGTCGTCAACCGAGCGCTGAGGGAAGATAAGAAAAAAGAGATAGGCACCGATGCTCGGTGCCTGAAGGGCTAGGAAAATTGGACTGAGGATTATTAACGTAGGCGCGTGCAAGCGCGGGATGAAGACTCTGTAGAAGAACAATTTTTCTTCTGGGTGGCGGCGCGATCGCGATCGGAAACTCTCTAGAAACATCTATGAAAGAAATGCTAGAAATTGAGATTGGTAGAGAATGTCTGAAAAATTGGTTATGACACTCCTTATCTATCGGGAATTTGGCGTTTTTGCGACAATCTATCAAAATTTGTGGCAGGTAGTTTACTAAATAAATAATCCTTCCCAGATGCCAATACTACTGTTCAAACACCTTCGTATCCAAGCTCAACAGTCTCGGTCTTGTCCTAGCACAAGCCAAGACTAAATTTGAATCCTAAATAAGGAGTTCAAGTTAGAGATTGACATCAGCAATTGACATACAAATTCAAATTATTGCTTGACAATCTGACGGATCGCCCGTGTTTCTTCTAACACTTGCTCCAAATCTTGCTCGGACAAGCGTTGGACGTAGTTGAGTTTCATTTCCTCCAACATATCGAAAAGTAAAGATTGAATTTTCTGAGCAGTCTGCTGTCTTTGCACCTCCGATCCTAAGGCTTCAGTGAAGTGTTCTATCAGGTGTTTGGAAAGTTCTGCGCCAACCGGATCGTCTTCCAGAGAGGCGGTGAGGGTGTTGTAGGCTGCAAGTGAGATTTCTTTGACCAGTTTTTCAGTTATCTGTGTGGGGATAGTACCCACTCCAGGTACTTGCTGGAGTCCCCGATAGAGGGGAGATTGGCTGAGAATTTTTTCAATGTTGTGCTGTAGAATTGCCTCTAGATCTGGCTGAATTTTTGGTAACACTTGATTGACAGTTACTTTCATCAGTAAAGTAGCGATCGCTTCTACTTCATTAACATTGTTAATGTCAACATAAGGACGAGCCTCCCGTCCTGATAACCACCGAGTCAGTTCTCCGCCACGAATCGACCCTTGTAGCTGGTTGATTACCCGGATCACAATAACTTCTGCCAATTCTTCTGCAAAGTTTGCCGCAAATCCTCGGTTAATTTGCACCCGGATTGATTCTAAATTTAATAATTGTGCTTGGTGTAGGCGCATGAAAACTGAAATGACGCGCAGCCACCGCCAAAAAGGTAGCAGCAAGAAAATATCATACCAGCGCCACATCATTGCTTCGAGCCAAGTGAGGCTATGGTGACGTCGGTGGATATAGTAGGTACGAAGTAGAAACTCAATGCCAAAGGGAATGATAAACCAGAGATCGATTTTCCAGAAGTAGTCAACGAAATTACCTGTTTCCCCAACTGGGCGAAAATAATTTCTTGCCATCAAAGGCTGAATTTCTTGGTTATAAAAGGTAATTTCTTTTTCCACGCCAGCTTGGGATAAATAAGGCAGACTCCAAAAGGTGCTAAAAGATTGTTTGGCAGAGACATTGCCAACGCGCTGACGCATCCGATTTTTGATTTTTTCCAGAGTCCCTGTCTTATTCGCCTCTGCAAACGGGTTTGTCTCAATCATTTCCACACTTTGTTGGCGCAGTTCCTCCAGTAAAGTTGCCACCTCTGGCGACTGCAATCCTTCTGTCTGTTGCAGCTGTGCTTTGAGTTTTTCTACTGTCTCTAGGTACTGCTGGGTTTCTCGATGGGGTTCAATACCTTTGATGGGGTCATAGATTCGGGTAATGCTGCGAAATTCCCGCAGGTAGAAATCGCGCAGCGGAATGTAAGTTAAGTCGAACAGCGCTAAGCCCAAGTTAGCCACTGCCAAAAGTGCCATCACACGTTCAAACCACAAGTTCCGGCGGGATTGGGGAGTCTTTGCCAATTTTTGAGGTGACATGGAAAGGAAGATGAGGTAATTGGTAATCGGGAATCGGTAATGGAAAAAAAGGGAATGACGAAAAAGCTGCTACCTACTACCTAGCTAGCATCCATCACAATTTTCAATTACCAATTATCAGCTTGACAGACCCTCTGAAGCTTCAGTCATATTTGATACCACTAATTGTTCACCAATTGCTGATGTTGCCTTCAAAATAGAAGGATTCTATTGGATATCAGCACGCTGAAAGGTCGAACCCGGTAGCGCACGCGACGCGATCGCAATTGGCGGTTGTAGCGATCGCTTGCGAAAAATAAACGGTAGAATGCTCAATTCAGCTTAAACTGTAACTGTTCAAATCGCTATCGCGCTTAATCAGTGAGTGAGTGAGGAGATTGAGCTATGTGGAATAGGTTTGGAATGCCTTTAGCTGCGGTGATAACCATAACCGCCAGCTTAGTTAGTTATCAAGTAGCTATAGCCGAACGCAGCCGCGATTACACGCCAAGGGAATTTCGTTCCTTGTTGCGCGGCTTTGGGTATAACGTCACGATTGGAGATACTCTGACGGATGAAGCCACGATAAGGGCTATCCGCGAGTTTCAGCAGGGATATAAGCTAACACCTGTTGATGCTACAGCGGGGCCGAAGACACAGGATTATGCCGCAAATATCGTTAGAATTCTTCAGGCAAACTTGAATCTTGTCGTTAAGCCAAATCCGCCCCTTCCCCGTAACCAGTTTTATGGTCCGCGCACTGAAGATGCTATCAGGCAGTTTCAGAGACAATTTAATTTGCCGGTAACTGGCATTGCTACGTTACCAGTTCGTCAGAGACTCGACCAAGAAGCAAGAAGAATCCTCGGATTTGAACAGCAATCGCCAGCGCCAGCGTCAACACCAACACCAGAATCAGCGCCAGAACCAACACTAGCGCCATCGCCAACACCGAGTCCCGCGCCAACCCCCCGCGCCACCCCAACGCCGAGTCCGAGTCCATCGCCATCCCCAAGACCAAGTCCTAGTCCTAGCCCATCGCCAAGACCAACGCCGAGTCCAAGTCCATCCCCGGCTCCCAGCCCAAAACCATCGCCTTCAAGCTGATAAATCTTTAAGGTGCTGTGGGTCTAAATCGCATAGCGATCGCGCTGAGTTGGCAATGGATAATCGGTCAGTAGTTAGGAGTCATTACTTAAAGGACTTATGACTACTGACGATTATCACAGCCTCAACTCCTGGAAAAATTCAATCTCAGGGCAGCTTAAAACTTAGCATTCTCTGGGATGGGTCTGCCCTTAGGCGCTGGGGGTAAAACTGGGGGACGTTCGTAGGGCATGGGAATGTACTGCACGCTTGGACGTCCTCCTTGGGGCTGCGGATAGAAATCCATCAAGTTATAGATTGACATCGGCAGCCCTACCGTGATCGGCATACCGAGTTCTGTAGCTTCCTCGACTGTAATCGGATAGTCATGGGTGACGCGCCCTGTAGTGATAGCGTCCACAATCCGTTCGATGTTTTCGGGAGCAATTTTCGGTTGGGGAATATTGTCTTTCAAGAGGGTTCGGACAAAGCGCTGCACCTGATCCATCGCTTTGCGCGAGAGGTCTGCCATGATGATCGTGTTGTCGTCGATTTCGCTAATTGGCTTCTGTTCGATGACTTTGAGGACACTCGCCGCTGCCATATTTCCCAACTGGGGATCGACTGGACCTAAGACAGCGTTGGCATCCATGACGATTTCATCAGATGCTAAAGCTAACATGGTGCCGCCACTCATGGCGTAGTGGGGTACAAACACGGTGACTTTGGAAGGGTGGCGAATTAACGCTCTAGCAATCTGCTCGGTTGCTAGCACCAAACCACCTGGGGTATGCAAGATTAGATCGATGGGAACTTCGGGAGGTGTGAGGCGAATTGCCCGTAGCACCTGTTCTGAATCTTCAATGCTAATGTAGCGCGAGATGGGAATTCCTAAGAAACTAATCGATTCTTGCCGGTGAATTAGCAAAATCACTCGACTATTGCGCGATCGCTCGAAATTCCGCAAGGCTTGCACTCGCTGAAAAGCCAAGCGGCGTTGTTGGAAGGCGGGCAAGATCGAGCTGACAGCCAGAAATACCCAGAAGAGGTCAAAGAAACTAAAGCTCATTATTCCCTAGCAAGAACGCAGTATTTCCCCTTATTCTTCCAATATCTAGAAAATTGAAACTCTATCTGTAGAGCAAACTATTTCAAAGATGAAAATGGGGAGTCGATTGTTGGTCGCTTCCCCGCTTTCCAGTTCCAGACGCGATAGATTGCGCCTGGAACCAGCTGCTTTTCTCGCTTAATGGCGGGCGATGCCCTCTTGACGGGCGGCGGCTTGCACGGCACCAGCGACGGCATTGACAACGCGCGGGTCGAACACGGAGGGAATGATGTTTTCCCGGTCGAGGTCGGAGGGTTTGACTAAAGAAGCGATCGCGTAAGCGGCTTCTAGATACATCGTGGTGGTAATGGTCTCTGCACGACAATCGAGCGCCCCGCGAAAAACGCCAGGGAAGGCGAGGACGTTGTTAATTTGATTCGGGTAGTCGCTGCGTCCGGTTGCCATGACCGCGACATCTTCTGTGACTAATTCCGGCTGAATTTCAGGAATGGGATTCGCCATTGCAAAGACAATCGGATCTTTTGCCATCGAACGCACCATTTCCGGCGTTACAACTCCAGGCGCACTGACGCCTAAGAAGACATCAGATTGTTGCATGGCATCTGCCAAGTTACCGCTGGCTTCGACAGCAAATTCTTGCTTTTCCGGGGTGAGGTCGGTGCGTTGGCTGGACAGAATGCCTTTAGAATCGCACATCCAGATGGATTGTGCGCCCGCTTTCTTGAGCAAACGAGCGATCGCTACCCCAGCAGCACCCGCCCCATTGATCACAATTCGGACATCCGCTAAGGATTTTTTCACTAACTTGAGGGCGTTAATCAATGCGGCAAGGCTAACAATTGCGGTGCCATGTTGATCGTCGTGAAACACCGGAATATCGAGTTCCTGCCGCAGTCGCGCTTCAATCTCAAAACAACGGGGGGCAGCAATATCTTCCAAGTTAACGCCGCCGAAGACTGGGGCAAGATTTTTTACCGTGCGGATAATTTCATCCGTGTCTTGGGTATCCAGGCAAATCGGAAAGGCATCAATCCCAGCAAATTCTTTAAACAACATCGCTTTGCCTTCCATTACCGGCAACGATGCGGCTGCGCCCAAGTTGCCCAATCCCAGTACAGCGCTACCATCGGTAACAATCGCAACCGTGTTTTGTTTAATCGTGAGAGTGTGAACCTGTTCCGGGTCCGATGCGATCGCCATACAGATGCGACCGACGCCGGGAGTGTAAGCCATTGCTAAATCGGCTTGACTTTTCAGCGGAATCTTACTCTGCATCGCGATTTTGCCGCCGCGGTGCAAGTTAAAGGTGCAATCGTAGACATCGATTACCTTGACATCTGGCAATCCTTTCACGGCTTGCACAATTTGTTCGGTGTGTTCCGTGCTGACAGCATCGACGGTGATTTCTCGCACCACGATATTGCGAGTCCGCTCGATTAAACTAATTTGACCGATGTTACCGCCGACACTAGCGATCGCGGTGGTAATGCTTGCTAACATCCCAGTGCGATTGGGAATCTGGAGGCGAATCGTTAAACTGAAGCTAGAGTTGGGTGTTAGGTTGACCATGCTGACTAAGGATTTTAGATTTAAGATGATAGATTTTGGATTGGGAATCTAAAATCCTTTCCTCCAAAATCCAAAATTGTTCGCTCCTAGCCTAAAGGAGCTGCAAGTTTCCAATTGTACCCAGTTACACTACCGGATTAGCTGCCGCGATAATGGCGAGTCTCTATACCGAAATTGAAATTAATGCTCCTAAGCAGGAAGTTTGGCAGGTTCTGTTGAAAAAAGAAAAGTGGTACAAGTGGAACACTTTTTTATTTGACCTCGATCCAACGGTGCCATTTAAGCAGGGGGAAGAAGTTTTACTCTCTGTGCGGCGCGTACCGGGTGAGGAGGAAACAGAGTTTCAGCCGTTGATTACTAGAGTGCAGTCTGGACTATGCCTCGCTTGGGTTTCCTCGATTCCTGGCTTTAAAAATGAGTATGTCTTTGAGTTGCAAGAGATTGGTATTGGGCGGACTAAATACTTCCACCGCAACACCTTCTCAGGGGTGCTGACTCGTGTATTTATGCCTTTCATTCGGGATGATGAGCAGCAAGGCATCAAGCGGATGGCGCGGGAGTTGAAGCGTTATGTGGAACGGATGTAAATTCTGGGAACACCTTGCCTTGGCAATTAAAAATTGCGGCGACATAAACTTCAGTCTCCCGTTGCGGACTGATGAAATTAAAACCCGCGCACCATCCGGGTTTTGGCTATATAGCCGCAGCTTCTACTGGCTGGGGCAACTCGGTTACAAAAACTGTTACCAGCCCTTTTCTATAAGTTGCTACCGAATAAGATTGTTTTAAGATAAGACTCCTTCAGAAGCCGTGGAACTCCAACTCCCACGGTTTTTTACTTTATGTAGGTGGGAACTTCTCGAAAGCAAAGAAGTAGGGCTAGATTAGGCGAGAAATTGTCTAGCTTGCTTGTGGAGCCGTCTATCCATGTACCCACACCTGAAATCTCCTAAAGACACGATATCTCTTATCTCTACAATCGCTGTAACGCTGCTCATTTGCCTGAATTCATCCATTGATGGGCGCTCATCCCATCCCTATGCGCCCCAACTAGCATCAGCACAGGCACAAACAACTCAAGAGCGAAAAGCCGAGGCATTGCGGCTGAACCATACAGGTATTCAGCAGTTTAATACAACTAAGTTCCGAGAAGCGTTACAAACGTTTGAGCAAACCTTAGAGATTTTCAAAGGGATCGGCGATCGCCAAGGCGAAGGGGCTACGCTCAACAATATTGGAGCAGTTTACGACAATCTGGGACGGTATGCGGATGCCTTGAAATCCTACGAGCAAGCTTTGGTCATTTTCAAACAAATCAGCGACAAGGCGGGGGAATGGTCTACTCTCAACAATATTGGAGGTGTTTATAACAAGCTGGGACAGTATACCGATGCTTTGAAGTCTTATGAGCAAGCTTTGGTCATTGCTAAACAAATTAGCGATAAAAAGGGGGAAGGAACTGCTCTCAACCATATTGGAGGAGTTTACGACAATCTGGGACGGTATGCGGATGCGTTGAAGTCCTGCGAGCAAGCTTTGGTCATTTTCAAACAAATCGGCAACCAGGCAGGGCAAGGGAATGCTCTCAACAATATTGGGTTAGTTAACAACAAGCTGGGACAATATGCGGATGCCTTGAAATCCTACAAGCAAGCTTTAGTCATTTTCAAACAAATCGGCGATAAGCAGGGGCAAGGGGCTGTTCTCGACAACATCGGGCAGGTTTACGACAATCTGGGACAGTATGCCCAAGCCTTAAAGTTTCATGAGCAAGCTTTGGTGATTGTCCAACAAATTGGCGACAAGGCGGGGGAATGGACTACTCTCAACAATATTGGGGAAGTTTACCGCAAGCTGGGACAATATGCCCAAGCCTTAAAGTTCCATGAGCAAGCTTTAGTCATTCACAAACAATTAGGTAATAAGGCGGGGAAAGGGACTACTCTCCACAATATGGGGGCAGTTTACGACTCTCTGGGACAGTATGCTGATGCCTTGAAGTCTTACGAGCAAGCTTTGGTCATTCGCCAACAAGTGGCCGACAAGGAAGGGGAAGGAACAACTCTCAACAATCTTGGGGCAGTTTACAACAAGCTGGGACTGTATCCTGATGCGGAAAAAGCTTTATTTGCTGCGATGGAAGTTCGGGAGTCTCTGCGACCTAGATTAACAGATACGGCTAAAGTCTCAGTCTTTGAGACGCAAGCGAATTCCTACCGCTTGCTGCAACAGAGTCTTGTTGCCCAGAATAAGATTAATACTGCCTTAGAGGTTGCCGAACGAGGTAGAGCCAGAGCCTTTGTGGAGTTGTTAGCCTCACGGCAATCCTCTAAGTCCAACGATCGAAGTAGAGACGCGATAACCCTTGTCTCTAGCAAACCACCAACAATTCAACAAATCCAGCAAATTGCTAAAGAACAAAACTCTACGTTAGTTCAATATTCGATTGTCTATGATGCCCTCAAAAATCAGGGGAAAGAGGAATGGCGTCAATCAGAACTCTACATTTGGGTCATCAAGCCTACGGGTGAAGTAGCGTTTAAGAAGGTTGACCTCAAATCGCTAAAAACATCGTTAAAAGACCTTGTTACCAACAGTCGTGATTCTATTGGTGTCAGGGGACGCGGTGGCATTGGAGTGTCGCTGGTAGATAAAGTTGACCAAAAACAACGCTTGCAGCAACTACATCAACTGTTGATTCAACCAATTGCTGAATTCTTGCCAAAAGATCCAAGCGATCGCGTTATCTTCATTCCCCAAGAATCGCTATTTTTAGTTCCCTTCGCAGCACTTAAGGACGCGAATGGTAAATACTTAATCGAAAAACACACTATCCTTACAGCACCAGCAATGCAAGTGTTAGAGTTAACACGCCAACAACGGCAAAAGGTTTCAGGAACAGATGTGCTGGTAGTCGGAAATCCGACTATGCCAAGGATTATTCCTAAAACAGGAGAACCGCCTCAACAACTGTCAAGCTTACCGGGTGCGGAAGCAGAAGCTAAAGCGATCGCGCAACTCCTCAATACCAAACCCATTATCGGCAACGCCGCCACCAAAGCTGCTATCTTGCCACAAATGTCTAAAGCTAAGATTATTCATCTGGCAACACACGGGCTACTGGATGATTTTAAAGGGTTGAGCGTACCGGGCGCGATCGCGCTGGCACCTGCGGGAACAGATGACGGTTTGCTGACTTCTGCTGAAATTTTCGACTTGAAGCTAAACGCCGAATTAGCCGTCCTGAGTGCCTGTGACACGGGAAGAGGCAAAATTACTGGTGATGGCGTCATCGGGTTATCTCGTTCTTTGATTTCCGCAGGAGTTCCCAGCGTAATTGTTTCCCTATGGTCGGTACCAGATTCTCCCACAGCAGCCTTAATGACCGAATTTTATCGCCAAATGCAGCAAAATTCCGACAAAGCCACTGCACTCCGTCAAGCCATGCTGACAACAATGAAACAACACCCCGATCCCAAAAATTGGGCTGCATTTACCCTCATTGGCGAAGCACAATAAAGTTTTAAAAGATGCTATTTCTCGCGTTTGGCTATTGAACGGGCAAAAGTTGTAGTTGATAGCGATAAAGTGCAACGGGTCGATCGACAGCTTTGAAATAGTCTGGATCTTGAGGCGAGAGGTAAATTGCTGTTACTTGATCGGCTTCGATGGATGAGTGAATCCGGTGATAAGCAGTTGTGGTTTCCACTGTATTGAAATACGGCTGAGGGGTGCCGCGAAAGACTTGCTGAGACACTTCTGTGGCAATAAATCGATCTGGGGCGAGTGTTTCGGTGCCTCGACTCGTGACAATTGAGACTAGCTGGCGATCGCCTCGCAGTAAAGTCACCTGACGATTGGGAGAATTGGGATCGACTTTGACCGAGAGGATCGCGCGATCGCCTAAATATGCCTTCCCGATACTCAACCCATTAAACGCCCGATCTGCCACTACCAGATGATTTTTGCCTTTTGTAGAGACAGCTATCGCGTCTTGATTTTTGAATCGCACTGGGAAACTAACAGGCTGATTCAGCTGGCGACGATTGCTTTCAAACCCTGGCGTCACAATTTCTGGCGCTAAGGGTGCCACTAAATCCACTAATGTACTGGTGACGTTCCAAGTACCTTCCATCCAGTCAGGATAAACTAAGTCACCCTTCGCGGCGCTGACGAGTGGTTTACTGTCCCAGTGAGGAAACTGCGCCAAACGGTCAGCTAAAACCCCCGCCTGCGCTTCCCCTCCCCATAGCAGCAACCCCAAAATTAGGAAACAACTCCAAAAGACTCGTTGCATCACGGTAAGCGTCGGTTTGTTTGTCGGTTTAGATAGCTTTTAAACACAGAAATATCCTCAACTTACCGGGTTTTCAAGCATTTCGACTACACCGAATCAACGGGTACTGGTTCCCAAACTTCTCCATATTTCTCCTGAAGAGACTGCCATGCTTCTACTTGTCCTGGTTCGTATTCTCCTGGTTTGCCCCACTGGAGAAATGCGCTCAAGGCTGGTTCATTTTTCTCATCCAAAAAGCGAATAGCATAGGTAGTAAAGTTGCCCCGTTTTGATTCGCCCGTCTCAAATTTCACCTGCTTGATAGCATCCATATTCAGGTGAAACTCGAATATGTCGGCGTGCATATTAGCGTACTTACCTTTAGGCAATTCTGCATAAAACAGCTTGGTAAGTGGGCCGCGTACTTCCAAAACAGCAGCGCTGCTGGTAACAATCAGGCGCAGTGTTCCTAAATTTTCGCAGGATTCTAAAAATTCTTTCAGATTAGCTTTCATGGTAAATTTGAATGTTGTAAAAAAAATCTTTGCTAACATTAGTGTGACATTAGGATGACCAATTCTCTAAGTAATCCTAAGGTTTTTGTCGAAGAAATCATTTTAAATGAATCAATTCTCCCTCTTTTTAAAGGATACAAAATCATCCACCCATCAAATTAGCTATCTATTGAAACTCCGAACAAAGCCAACAAGCAACTAAAACTCAGCACAATTGTTTTCGGTTTTCTTTCTTCCCTTGTTCTAGCTTTTGCATGGGAATGCTTTTGCATTCAGCGCAGCGGCACAGGCACAGTCGATTGTCTCTGCGACCGATGGCACTGGCATCCATATTATACAGAAGGGCGATGTCCTAAAAATCTCTTTCATAGCTTTAGCCAATTCGGTTTTAGCCAGAACCAAATTGCCAACATTCTCTCTAATCCGTCTATTTATCTTTTGACTAACACAACTTAAACCTCTCCATCTAAATTCCTGTTGTTGTACTCTTTGAGCGCAAATCCCTTTTTTAATAGGTCATCTATTCAGGAAAACACGGGAATGATAAACTATTTTATAGGAGCTATCCATCCCACATTTTGTATTACAATCTACCTTTCCCTAGAAGTTTAGGGTGTATTTTCCCTAGGGCAAGTTGTAGATCGCGTATACTGTAGGCAAGCGCTACCTTTGAGTTTAAAAACTGTGAGCCAGCCTGGTCATTTCCTCTGGGTTACTGGTACGATTTTCCTTTTATGGTTAAATAATTCTAGCTGCACCTTAGCACAAATTATTCCGGATGCTACGCTGCAAAATAATACCATTGCTATCCCCGAAGGCAACGCCATCCGAATTGAGGGCGGCACGCAAGTAGGCGGCAATCTATTTCATAGCTTTACAGAATTTTCCATTCCTATAAATACTGAAGCTTTCTTCAACAACGCCGTAGAGACTCAAAACATCTTCAGTCGCGTTACAGGTAGCAATCTTTCTCATATTGATGGATTGATTCAAGCGAACGGCACAGCTAATTTGTTTTTTATCAATCCCAACGGCATTACTTTTGGTCCAAATGCCAAACTTAATATAGGTGGTTCCTTTCTCGCTTCGACTGCTAACAGCATTCGATTTAGCAATGGAACTGAGTTTAGCGCTACTAAGCCTAGCGCCCCCCCATTGCTAACGATAAATGTTCCGATAGGCTTACAATTTAACGATTCAAACGCAGGAGTTATTCGCGTTCAAGGATCGGGACACAATTTCAGGTTCGGACAGACAGGTGGACTAGAGCCGAATACGAAAACCGAGGGTCTAGCGGTGCAACCTGGGAAAACTTTAGCTTTAGTCGGGGGAGAAATTGCCTTAGAGGGCGGTAATTTAAAGGCTGAGTCGGGAGCAATTGAGCTTTGGTCAGTTACTCGTGGCTCATTGCCAATGCAAGTCAGCAGCGAACAAATCAACTTCAACAATGAACAACAACTTGCAGAATTAGGAAGTATTAATTTATCGGGTGCTGCTTCAGTGGATAGCAGCGGCGCACAGGGAGGTTCGTTTCAGATACAAAGCCGAAATCTGAAACTAGAACAAGGTTCGCTCATCGTATCCCTCACAGAAGGATCTCAACCGGGGAGAAGCGCCACCATCAATGTTTTGGATACTGTAGAACTGATTGGTAGAACAGCCGATGGCAGAATCGGTAGCGGCTTTTTTGTTCAGACGAATGGTGAGGGAAAAGGCGGCAATTTAACAATTACAACAGATAGGTTGCTACTAAGAGATGGAGCATCCATTGGTATGGGGACTAACGCTTCAGGGAATTCTGGTACCTTACGAGTGCAAGCGAGGAATGTTCTCTTGGGCGGTCTTTCAGCAAATGGATCGCGTCTGACGGGTATTTTTTCTAATCCTACTTTTGCCTCAACTGGAGTTGGCGGTGATGTCATTATTGATGCTAAACAACTGTCTCTTGAAAATGGAGCGGTGATCTCTGTGTCTACCTTTGGCGCAGGTCAAAGTGGCAACATAACAGTTCGAGCTAATGACGTACAAATACGAGGAACTTCTGCAACTGGGGGAATTGGTAGCGGTTTTTATGCTAGGACTAGCTTAAGCAATATTGCGAGTTCTCCACCGCCGTTGACGGGAAATTCGGGTAACGTAACAGTAATTGCTAACAGATTGAGCTTTCGGGAGCGGGCAACAATTAATGTTGCTAATTTTGGGAAAGGCAATGCTGGTAATATTAATATTCGCGCTGCCATAGTTGAGCTAGATAATAACTCGATTATTAGAGCGACTCAGCGACAGGCGGAACAGGGAAATATTACGATTGAATCTCAAGATTTGCGATTGTGGCGCAACAGCCTAATTACGACTGATGCCAGTAACATCATCCTGTTTGATACGGGTCAGACAATTGCAAATAATGATATCAGTACCAATGGTGGCAACATCATTATTAATACAAAAACGTTAGTCGCGTTAGAAAATAGCGATATTACTGCCAATGCTCAACAAAGCTTTGGGGGTCAAGTAAGAATCAATGCTAGCGGCATCTTTAAAACTTCAAATAGCGATATCACCGCCACTTCTAGTCGAGGAACTCAGTTCAGTGGGATTGTCCAAATTAATACTGCTGATGTGAACCCTTCTTCTGGCTTAGTTGCACTACCAGAAAATTTTACTGACATTAGCAAACAAATTTCCCAAGGTTGTTTGGCTTCTAGAGGTAATAGTTTTGTTATCACTGGACGCGGCGGTTTGCCAGCAGATCCCAATGAAACTTTGTTAGGAAGTACAGTATGGCGGGATTTGCGCCTCCCTAGGGGTAATACCTCCTTACCTGTCCCCGTTTCCAAGACTGCCTCTGCACGTACTCCAATGGTGGAGGCAACTGGATGGGTAAAAAATTCTAATGGTGAGGTAGAGTTGGTTTCCAAATCTATCAATGGTGTGGCTCAAAGTTCCTGGAATGAAATTGCTAGTTGCAGTGTTTCTAAGTAATATAACAATCTTCAATCATTCATGGAATCTTCCGTCTCTTTTCTTTAGTGTTTTTTGCGGTTTATTAAATTTTAAAACTAACTTTAGATTGCTAGAGACTTATTGCAAAAGAATTTTTATCTTTTGAACCGCCGATAAAAACAGAGAAATATGAATAACCCTTTAATTTTGCAAAAACTTTTATGCTAAAAATAAGGTGGCTTATAAAAAGTATTCATTATCGGATTTTGCTAAGCTTGTTGACACTTTTTTTGGTGACAGCATTTTTACCGGCACTAGCGCAGACTAATCTTAAATTTTCTTATTTTGATTCACAATTGGTATCAATTGTTAAAAATATTCCGGATTCTGATGCTCCTTCAGAATCTAAACAGAATGATGCCTTTGTACTAGAACAAGGCAGAACCCTGTATGAAGCAGGACGATTTGATGAAGCGATCGCATTCTGGCAACAAGCGCTCGAAAACCTGGAGGCGCAGGGCAATCGCCTCCACGCTGCCCTCGTTTTAAGCTATCTGTCGAACGCTTATCAAGAATTGGGTCAATGGGAGCAAGCGAAAAACGCGATCGCTCAAAGTCTCAACTTATTGCAAACCCAACCCGATGCAGCCACTCTTGCCCAAGTTTTGAATACTCAAGGCAGCCTCCAGCTAGCATTGGGACAAACGGAAGCGGCTTTAGATACATGGAAACAAGCTGAAAAAGCTTACGGTTCAGCAGGCGACGACGTTGGGAAATTAGGCAGTTTGATAAACCAAGCTCAAGCTTTGCAAGCATTAGGACTCTACCGACAAGCTAAAACAAACTTAGAACAATTAAATACTCAGTTGCAAAACTTGCCAGATTCCTCGCTGAAAGTATCAGGATTGCGAAGTCTGGGAGTTACCTTACAAGTAGTCGGAGATTTAACTCAGTCCCAGCAGGTTTTAGAACAAAGTTTGTCACTTGCCCAAAGGCTAAACTTTCCCTTAGAGATTAATGCCAGTTTATTTAGTTTGGGAAATACTCTTAGAGCTTTACAAAAACCGAGGGAAGCGCTGGAAATCTACCGAAAGATAGTAGAGAGTTCTCCCAATTCTTTAGTTTTAGAAGTCCAACTGAACCGATTAAGCCTTTTAGTAGAAACTGGACAACCAGCCGCAGCCCAAGCATTATTACCCCAAATCCAGTCTCAATTAGAAAGTATCTTACCTAGTCGCGCTGCTGTTTACAGTCGAGTGAACTTGGCTAGAACTCTCATAAAATTGGGAAATCGGGAAGAGCGATCGCAGATGGTCAATTCTCAAGAGATTGCTCAGATATTAGCAAAAGCTGTCGAACAAGCGCGAATGCTTAAAGACTCGCGTGCTGAATCTTACGCGCTGGGTCAACTCGGATACCTGTACGAACAAACGCAGCAATGGAAACCAGCGGAGGAGCTGACGAGACAAGCACTCGCGATCGCGCAAGAAATTAATGCTTTTAGTATTGTGGCTCGTTGGGAAGGACAACTCGGCAAACTTCTCAAACAGCAAGGCGATATTCCGAATGCGATCGCGGCTTACACCAAAGCTGTTAATACCTTACAATCCCTCCGCAGCGACTTGATCGCGCTGAATCCCGACGTTCAACTTTCCTTTCGCGAAAACGTCGAACCCATTTATCGTGAGTTAGTAGAGTTACTGTTAGAATCTAATCCCAGCCAAACCAATATTAAACAAGCTCGCGAAGTCATTGAAGCGCTACATCTAGCAGAATTAGATAACTTTTTTCGAGAAGCTTGTTTAGATGTTCAACCCCAGCAAATCGATCAACTCGATCCTCAAGCAGCAGTCATCTACCCCATTATTTTGTCAAATCGTTTAGAGGTAATCTTATCTTTACCCGGAAAACCTCTCAGCCATTACTCGACTAGGCTAGTGAAAAATGATATTGAAGAAACCCTGGAGCAGTTATTAGAATCTCTTAATCCATTTTTTTCAAGTGAAGCTCGTTTGCGTCTGTCTCAGCAAGTTTATCGCTGGTTAATCCAACCTGTTGAAACAGAATTAACCAAAAGTAATATCGCCACTTTAGTATTTGTGCTAGACGGTTCGTTGCGAAGTTTACCAATGGCAGCGCTGTACGACGGTAAACAATATCTCATTGAAAAATACAATATAGTAGTAGCTCCGGGTTTACAGTTGGTTGCACCACGAGTGGGAAGTGCGTCGTTAAGCCAGTTACTTGCCCAAAAGCGAAACAAAATTTTAGCAGGCGGAATTACCGAAGCTCGACAAGGTTTTCCAGCATTGCCAGGAGTAGGAGCTGAAGTCAGCCAAATCGCGTCTGAAGTTCCTTCCAAAGTATTTATAAATGAGGATTTTACCGAAGTAAACTTACAAAACTATCTGAATAAAAATTCTTTTACGGTTGTTCATTTAGCTACTCACGGGCAGTTTAGCTCTAGCTCAGATTCTACATTTATTCTGACGTGGAATGGTAGGATAAATGTCAAAGAATTCGAGAATTTATTACGTTCTAGAGATCCGAGTACTTTTAATCCGATTGAACTATTAGTTCTGAGTGCTTGCCAAACTGCAACTGGTGATAAGCGAGCGGTATTAGGATTAGCAGGAGTAGCCGTGCGGTCTGGCGCACGCAGTACTTTAGCAACTCTCTGGTCAGTGCAAGATGAATCCACTGCTAAGCTTATGGGCGAATTTTATCAGCAACTCTTACAAGGAGAAAGCAAAGTTAAAGCCCTTCGTCAGGCACAGATAGCTCTGCTAAAACAGCCAAAATATGCTCATCCTTTTTACTGGTCATCTTTTATTTTAGTAGGAAGTTGGCTTTGAATAGGTAGGAGTTTTCAGTCCACTTACTTCGCAATTTTTGGAGGTTCTGTTTCTAGGAGGCTAACAGAGAGTTACCCCCAGGTAACATAGAAATCGCAAAACGGTTCGGATAAGATGATTCCTTAAACAGCAATAGATTAAAAAGCCTCGATAGCCCTTGTTCCTAGGCGGCGAAAATTATTGCATATTTCTACTAATTGAACCGTATTGATGGCAATCCTATTGGAGTTATGAGCTAGCGGTTCAGATTCCGAACTTCTTAACCAAGTCGGGAATCTCGCATTCACGAACCCTTTATCTGCCTATTTTTAGCCTTAACTTTCGATAGAAACTCTAAAAGTCCATAAACATGATTACTGTTCGCTGGGGAACTTCTTACAACAACCAAGTATTTCTACTGAAGAAATCTACGTGTTATTACAGTAATAATTAGGTGTAAATTCAGTACAATATTTTTTTTGAGGTAAGAAAATGGTACAGCACAAATCTTTTACCACTCAAACGCTAGTTGCATTTTTTTTATCACTAGGACTGATTATTGCTCCTAGCTTTTTGACTAAAGCGATCGCCCAATCCGAGTCGGTTAACCAATCTCAAACTCTAGCCGGTACTTCGATAGGTCGCGTAACCTTTGAACCTCCAGGAAGTGGACAACCAGATGACACCGCAGGAGGTGCATCTCGTGGTGATGAATGTCCTCAAGCAGTAATCGCTACAGGCGAGTGCGTGACTCCGCTGGTGCCAATAGCTACAAGCAAGTTGACAGTAGCAGAGCATCCAACATTCTTGGTTTATGTACCTCCAACTTCTGCTAAGGAAATATTTTTTGGATTAGTAGACGAAAATAACAATTTTCATTACCAAGCAAAAATTCCAATTTCGAGTCAAGAAGGCATTCTTAGTTTCAAACTTCCAGATAATGCGCCACCTCTAGAAATTGACAAGAAGTATCGGTGGACTTTTATCATCATTGGCGAACAAGGACTCAGACCCGGTAGTCCTGGGGTACAAGGAGAAATTCGACGAGTTAAACTCACTTCCGAGGTAATGAGCCAGCTTCAGAATCAACCTCTACTAGAGCGTGCTGCTCTGTATGGAAAACACGGGATTTGGTTCGATACCGTAGCAAGTTTAGCTGAAGCTAGACGCTTAGAGCCGAGTGAAGCAACTTTGGCTTCAACATGGCAGGAATTGTTAAACTCGATTGGGCTACAAGCGATCGCTACCAAGCCACTTTTAAACTAGGCTATGGGAAAATCTAAGGTTTTGAGGATTTAAGAGTAGGGCAGAAAAGGATTGAATTAGTTCAGTAAATATACGTAGGACGGAAAGCAGGCGAGTTGAGTCGGATGCTGCCTAATTAAATTCAAGCATCAATCAATTGCCAAAATCGATAAGGGGAATAGGGAAAGAAGAAGCATTTTCCTTTTCCCCTTCCTCTTATTTTTGATGCTCATAAATTAATGGTACAAAAACTTAAAAACCAAGTTCGGCAATGGCGCGGGCTACTGATTACAGCTCCGATTGTGGCTTGCACAGTCATCGCTACAAGTTCTTTAGGCGTACTGCAAATATTTGACTTGGCGATATTGGATCAATTTTTTCGCTGGCGACCTCGTGAACCAATCGATCCCCGTATTGTAATTATTACTATTGATGAATCAGATATTGAAAAGGTCGGACGATGGCCTATTTCTGATGCTCTGTTAGCTGAAGCGATCGCAAAACTGAAAGTTCAGCGACCCAGAGCCATTGGCTTGGATATTTATCGAGATTTGCCAGTCCCTCCTGGTCATCAAGCACTGGTGAAAGTATTTGAATCTACGCCTAATCTAGTGGGTGTCGAAAAAGCGGTAGGAAATCCGGTTGCTCCACCCCCAGCGTTGAATCGTCTGAACCAAGTGGGACTCGCGGATTTGGTGTTAGATGCAGATGGCAAAGTCCGTCGAGGGTTGCTGTCTATTAGAACATCTGATGGTAAAACCCATCTGAGCTTAGGCGCAAAGCTGGCTTTAATGTATCTGGAAAAAGAAAAGATTAGCCTCCAGAGCATTGGTGCTAATAAATTGCGATTAGGGAACGCTGTATTTACCCCATTTACGGGAAATGAAGGCGGTTACGTTCGTGCCAATTCTGGTGGGTACCAGATTTTGTTGAACTACCGGGGGATGTTAGAAAATTTCTCCACGGTATCGATGACGGATGTTCTAGAGAACCGCATCCCGCCCAATCTTTTACGCGATCGCATTGTCTTAATCGGCGCAATCGGCTCTAGCTTCAATGACCTTTCCTTCACCCCTTATAGTAGTAGTCTCTTTGCGACTCCCAAACGATTACCGGGCGTCGTCATTCATGCCAATTTAATCAGTCAAATTTTGAGTGGTGCTTTAGAGGGTCGTCCTTTGATCCAGGTTTGGTCTCAACCAAAAGAAGCCTTATGGATTTTGGTCTGGTGTTTGATTGGCGGTGGAGTGAGTTGGACGTTACTTCGCTTCAACCCCTTGAAACAGAATGTTGCTGCCAGATGGATCGTCTCTGGGGTTAGCATTTGCCTAATCGGGGGAATTCTGACGGGTGGCAGTTACCTAGCTTTTTTAGCCAGATGGTGGCTCCCTGTCGTTGCCCCGCTAATCGGCATGACTGGCTCTGCGGTTGCGCTGATCGCTTATCGCAGTCTGGAAGACCAGCACATAGCAAACCTGGAGCGCAAACAAGCAGAAGCCGCGCTGCGGGAAAGCGAAGCGAAGTTTCGCCATCTCGCGGAAAATGTACCGGGCGTAATTTTCCGGTACATCCTCCATCCAAACGGCAGCCATGAGTTTACTTACATGAGTTCTGGCGCTCGTGATATCTATGGATATGAACCAGAAGCGATCGTCCAAAATCCTCAGATTGCCTGGAATGCGGTGCATCCCGATGACCTGCTTTTGCTAAATGAAACCATCCTAGTTTCTGCTAGAGACTTGCAGCCTTGGTACTGGGAAGGTCGCATTACCTCGCTTTCTGGTGACTTGAAATGGGTGCAAGCCACTTCCCGCCCGGAACAGCAAGCCAATGGTGACATTATTTGGGATGGCTTGCTCGTTGACATCACCTGGCGCAAGCAAGCAGAACATCTGCTTGCCGACTACAACCGTACTTTAGAAAGCCAAGTACAAGAGCGCACTGCTAAACTAGCCCAAACCAATGCCCAGCTAGAGCAGGAGATTGCCGAACGAAAGCAGGTAGAAGCAGCCTTGCATCAGAATGAAGAACGAATGCAGGCGCTTTTGAGCGCGATTCCCGATGCAATGTTCCGGCACCGGATAGACGGCACTTATTTAGACGTAAAAGCAGGCGAAGAAGCCTTTCAGATGCTGCCTGAAGCTTTAATTGGCAGAAACTTATGGGATTTACCGTTGCCCGAACAGGTTAAAAATGACCTGCTTGAGTATTTTCGGGTAGCAGTTGAAACCGGAGAGCGACAAACCTACGAACACGAGGTGGAAAAACCCGATGGCATTCACAACTACGAGACACGCATCGTCAAAAGTGGTGCTGATGAAGTGGTTTGTATCGTGCGAGATATCACAGAACGCCAACGTTTCACGGCTGCTTTAGAGGAAAGCGAAGAACGCTATCGTTCAGTCGTGACAACAATGGCAGAAGGCATTGTTTTGCAGGATGCCAACGGTGTTATCCATACCTGTAATGCCAGTGCTAACAGAATTCTCGGCTTGTCTCGCGAGCAAATGATGGAACGAACTTCCCTCGATCCCAGCTGGCGAGCCATTCGTGAAGATGGTTCGCCCTTTCCAGGGGAGGAACATCCAGCAATGGTGACGCTACGAACTGGCGAACCTTGCTCTGATGTAGTAATGGGAGTTTACAAGCCAGATGGTAGCTTAACCTGGATTTCTATTAACGCCCAACCTCTATTTCGGGCTGGCGAATCTCTGCCGTATGCAGTGGTATCTTCATTCGCGAATATTACGGCTCGCAAACAGGCAGAACTGGCATTAAAAGAAAGCGAAGCCCGTTTTCATGGGTTCATGGATAACAGTCCGGCGGCTTCTTGGATCACGGATGAAAATGGGCGAATTGTTTTCTCTAGCAAAACCTACCGCCAGATACTCCAAATCCCAGAAGGCTATGTAGTTGGAAAAACTGTTACAGAGCTTTATAGCGATGAATTCGCGCAACAGTATCTGGAAAACATTCGGAAAGTCATCCAAACGAATCAGTCAGTAGAGGCGATCGAACAAGCTCCCAGAACGGACGGCACAATCGGGGATTTTCTGGTATACAAGTTTCCGCTGGCTAACCTCTCTGGAGAACGCCTTGTTGGAGGTGTGGCGATTGACATCACCGAGCGCAAACGGGCAGAGCAAGCGCTCAAAGAGAGCAACGAACGTTTTCAGCTAGCGGCATCGGCAATTAAAGGATATGTTTACGACTGGGATCTGAAGCAGAATATTGTTCTGCGGACGCAGGGACTCTATGAAACGAGTGGATATCGTCCCGAAGAAGCCGGACTCACAGGTCAGTGGTGGGTTGATCGCGTCCATCCGAAGGATTTGCCGCAGGTTTCGCGAACGTTTTCCCAGGCGATCGCTCATCAAAATGAGTATATGCTTGAATATCGGTTCCGTCACCGAGAAGATCGCTACACTCACATGGTGGATTATGGGGTGGTTGTGCGAGGCGCAGACGGACAGGCACTTCGAGTTGTCGGTCATGCTATCGATATTAGCGATCGCAAACGAATAGAAGAGGCTTTACGGGAGAACGAAGCTCGCTTGCGAAGCCTTGCCGATAACCTTCCCGGTGCGGTTTTCACCTACACTTACTGTGCTGACGGCAGACATTTTCTAGACTACATCAGTGAAGGGTGTGGCGAACTTTTAGGGATTTCCGCTCACGAGGCGATGGAAAATTTCTCTGCCATATTAGCTCGATATCACTCAGAAGACCTCCCTGGTTATAACGCCGCTTTAAAAATCAGCCTCAACAATTTAATGCCTTTCTATTATGAGTGGCGCTATCTCCACCCAGATGGTGCCATTCGTTGGCTAGCTGCCAGTTCTCGCCCGGAATCCCAAGCTGATGGCAGCATAATTTGGCGGGGGGTACTTCTAGATATTAGCGATCGCAAAATTGCTGAAGAAGCTCTTCGGCAGCAACAAGAATTCCTGCGAAAGGTAATTGATAATGACCCCAACACCATTTTTGTAAAAGACTGGGAAGGACGCTTTGTGCTGCTTAACAAAGCTGCTGCCAAGCTCTACAACACGACTGTCGAAGAACTGGTGGGTAAACGGGATGTAGACTTCCATCCATTCTTAGAGGATGTTGAGCATTTCCTCCAAGAAACCCGCTCTATCATTGAAACGGGTCAAGCCTTATTTATTCCCGAAGAAAAAGTGACAGGCGCAAATAACCAAGATAAGTGGTTTCAGTGGCAAAAGATTCCTCTGCATCCACCTGCAAGTGATAAAATCTGCGTTTTAGGAATCGGAGTCGATATTACCACTCGTAAAATAGTAGAAGCTGAACTTGAACGAGCCAAAGAAGCTGCTGAGGCTGCTAACCGCGCCAAAAGCATCTTTCTCGCCAACATGAGTCACGAACTCCGAACCCCCCTCAATGCCATTTTAGGCTTTTCCCACCTCATGAGTCGTGCCCCCAATCTTTCAACAGAACAGCAAGAAAATCTCACGATCATTCGTCGCAGTGGAGAACATCTGCTGACACTGATTAACCAAGTCCTTGACCTGTCCAAAATTGAAGCTGGACGCATGACGCTGAGTGAAAATAACTTCGACCTTTACAGCTTGCTAAATGATGTCGAAGCGATGTTTTCTTTGAAAGCTACAGAAAAGAACTTAAACCTAAAATTTGATTGTGGTGTTGATGTTCCCCGATACCTCCGCACAGATGAAGTAAAGTTGCGTCAAGTGTTGATTAACCTACTAAGTAACGCCGTTAAATTTACCGATTCCGGAACAGTCTTAGTTAAAGTGAAATTAGGGACAACAAATTCCGAATTTCCTTCTTTTTCTACCCTTTCCTCAATTATTTTTGAAGTTTCCGATACGGGCGCCGGTATTGCTTCCGAAGAACTTGACAAAGTATTCAAACCTTTCGAGCAAACAGCCGCTGGTCAACAAGTACAAGAAGGAACTGGTTTAGGATTGACAATTAGCCGTCAATTTATCCATTTAATGGGAGGTGAAATCACCCTCATTAGTGGTGGCAAAGTTTTCACTCCTGGAACCCCCATCAGGGAATTTAGTGACGATACAAGTGCTTTATTTGCAAAGGGAACAACGTTTAAATTTAACATTCAAGCAAATATTATCGCTGCCAGCGAGATTGCAATCCCCCTCCAAAACCGCCGCGTTATTGCACTCGCGCCCCAGCAACCTCGCTATCAAATACTAATCGCAGATGATAGCGATTTTAATCGCCAACTGCTGCTTAAGCTCCTCCAGCCTCTTGGCTTTGAATTACTAGAAGCCTCTAATGGCAAAGAAGCATTAGAAATCTGGGAACGTAGTTCACCTCATCTAATTTGGATGGATATACGAATGCCGATAATGGATGGCTATGAAGCCACTAAACAGATTAGAAAGCGAGAGAATCAGAAACCTTCAGTTCAAAAGACATTAGCCAATTCTCGTACTGCGATTATTGCCCTGACTGCCAGCGCCTTAAATGAAGATAAAGCATCTGTTATTGAAGCTGGCTGTGATGATTTTATACGCAAACCTTTTCGAGAAGAAGATATTTTTAATGCTATCCATAAGCATTTGGATGTCTCTTTTACTTATGAGGAAATGGCTGCTACATCTGAGAAAAAAATACTGGAACTGCCAGTCTTAAATACTGCCGACTTGGCTGATTTACCTAAAAATTGGTTAGAAGATTTATATCAGGCTCTTGTTGAGGGAGATTTAGAAATTATCGCTACACTGATTGAGGAATTGCATCCCAAAAATGATGTTTTGTCAAAAAGTTTAATGACATTAGTTAATCAATACCAATTTGAGCAATTGTTGATATTGATTCAATCTGTGAAAGACTTATAATCCAATGGAAGTATCTATCGCTAGACCTAATATCCTAGTAGTTGATGATAATCCTGCAAATTTAAAACTTCTCCTCCACATCTTATCTGAAAAGTCTTACAAAGTGCGAGTTGCACCTGGCGGCCAACTCGCACTCAACGCTTGCAATTCAAATCCTCCTGATTTGATTTTGCTTGATATCAATATGCCAGAAATGAATGGACATGAAGTTTGCCAACGTCTAAAAGCTTCTGAAAAAACTCGCGACATTCCAGTTATTTTTATTAGTGCTTTAGATGATACAAATAACATAGTAAACGCCTTTACAGTTGGTGGGATTGACTATATCACAAAACCTTTTAAACGCTTAGAAGTATTAGCCAGAATCGAGAATCAGCTACGCATTCGAGAGCTAAAAATGCAACTGATAGAGCAAAATAAGTTATTGCAAGAACACCTAGATTCACGGCGAAAAGCAGAAGTTGAACTTCGTCTTTTACTCGCAACGACTCAAGCGATTAGTCGCAAAAATAATGTGCCTTCCGTGTTACAAGCTGTACTGCGCTTAGTTGGGATAACAATTCAATGGGATTATGGTGAAGCTTGGTTGCCCACCGAAGATAATAATATTTTAGAATGCAGTCAAAATTGGTATTCTAGCCACGCTAGTTTCTGGGATTTTAAAAAACAAAATAGAACAGTTACCTTGGCTTCTAATCTAGGGTTACCAGGTAAAATATTTGTTTCTAAAAAACCAGAATGGGTAGAAAAGATTCTAAATTCCGGAGATTTGCCGATTTTAGGCGAGGAAATAGGAAATGCTAGCTTAGCATCTGCTTTTGGAGTTCCCATTATACTAAACGAACGAGTATTAGCTATTCTGGTTTTCTATAAAAAAGGTTCGGTTCCGATTAATTTACATACCATTAATTTAGTAACCGCAGTAGCTACACAATTAAGTCCTTTAATCTATCACAAGCAAACTGAAGAAATTCTCAGAATTACTCAAGAACGCTATCACAGTATTGTTGAAAATGCAGTAGAAGGAATTTATCAAACAACACCTTGCGGGCGTTATTTGAGCGCTAACTTAGCACTGGCGAAAATTTATGGGTATGAATCTCCAGAAGAATTAATAAACAGTAGTCAAAATGTTGAAGAACAACTTTATGTTAACTCGAATCGACGGCGTGAATTTATAGAAGAAATGAATTCTAATCATGCTGTCAGGGGATTTGAGTCTCAAGTTTACCGCCGAGATGGGACAATTATTTGGATTTCTGAAAACGCGCGTTCAGTCTGTGATTCAAAAGAAAAACTTCTCTATTACGAGGGAACGGTTTCTGATATCACAGAGCGAAAATTGGCTCAAAAGCAAACAGAAAAACTTTTATTAAATATATTACCTAAACCAATTGCCGAGCGGTTACAACAAAAGCAACAAGTTATTGCCGATAGTTTTTCTGATGTTAGTGTTTTGTTTGCTGATTTAGTAGGGTTTACTAACTTTGCATCCACAAAGACTCCAACTGAACTCGTAGAAATTCTCAATCAAATTTTTATTGAATTTGACTTATTGTCTAATCGACATGGATTAGAAAAAATAAAAACAATTGGAGATGCATATATGGTAGTAGGAGGACTACCAATACCGAAAGCGGATCATGCTTCATCAATTGCCAAAATAGCGCTAGATATGCAAAATTTTATTGCTAGATTCAATACCCAAATTAATGAAAAGTTCAGTCTTCGTATAGGAATTAATATTGGACCTGTAGTTGCTGGAGTAATTGGTTTAACAAAATTCAGCTATGACTTATGGGGAGATACCGTGAATGTGGCTTCCCGGATGGAGTCAAGTGGGATTCCTGGTCAAACTCAGGTAACGGCTGCCGTTTACGAACGCTTAAAAGAACAGTTCCTTTTCCAAGAACGAGGGACTATTTCAATAAAAGGGAAGGGGGAGATGATGACTTATCTGCTGATTGGTCAAAAATAACGATAAAAACACTTTATGGATCAGGGTCAAGATTTAAAATTAAAAGAGAAAATACTGGTAGTAGACGATACTCCAGCAAATGTTAGTTTGCTAACTAAAATTTTGTCAAATCATGGATATAAAGTGCGTGTTGCTCTGAGTGGTAAGCTAGCGCTGCAATCAGTTCAGGCAAGCCCTGCCGATTTGATTTTGCTCGATATCAAAATGCCGGATATGGATGGGTATGAACTTTGCCGACAGTTGAAAGCCTCAGAGCAAACCTGTAGTATCCCAGTTATTTTCATCAGTGCTTTAGATGCAACCTTTGATAAGGTGAATGCTTTTACATTAGGGGCAGTAGATTACGTCACCAAACCGATTGAGCCAATTGAGGTTTTAGTACGAATTGAACATCAATTACGGCTGCGTCGGTTTCAGTTACAGATGCAAACTCAGAATACACAATTACAACTTTTACTGACTACAACTCAAGCAATTAGTTCTGCTGCTGATGTAGAAGAAGCATTAGAAGTCATTTTAATCAATCTTTGTCAAAATCTCGGTTGGGATATTGGGGAAGTATGGATGCCTTCCTCGAAGGGGACTGTACTTGAATATTGTCGATGTTGGTACCAGGATATCCGTTTTGATGAATTTCGACGCCAGAGTGAGGCGTTTCGTTTTTCTCTTGGGGAGGGATTGCCAGGACGAGTGTGGCTGTCCCAACAAGTGGAATGGATCGCAGACATAACGCAGGACAACTCGACCCTTTTTCTGCGGAGTCAAATTGCCATGCAAGCGGGACTTAAAGGAGTCTTAGGAATTCCAATCGCCTTCGACCATCAAGTGCTGGCAGTTTTGATATTTTTTCATGAGCAGGAAATCACGCCGGATGAGCGATCGCTCCAACTCGTCAATGCAGTCGCGACCCAATTAGGCTCAATGATTCAGCGCAAGAAAGCGGAGGAAGTGTTGCGACAACAAGCAGCACGGGAACGGCTAATTGCTGAAGTTACTCAACAAATTCGCCAATCGCTGAATTTAGACGAGATTCTGGATGCGACAGTCAACAGCATTCGACAGTGTTTGCTTTCGGATCGGGTAGCTATCTACCAGTTCGCCGCTAACAATAACGGCACCTTTGTAGCAGAATCAGTTGGTAAAAACTACCCTCACATGTTAGGACAGACTGTGAATCCATCCTGGATTCAAGAAGGTTTTAGCACCTTTTCTCAGGGATTCCCAATCGTTTTGGACAATATTGAAAAGTTTAATTTTACAGGTGATGGGATTGAGTTTTTCCAACGCTATCAGGTCAAAGCTGTTGTAGCAATGCCGGTTTTGAAAGAAGAGCATCTGTGGGGGTTACTGATTGCTCACCAGTGTGCTGCTCCTCGTGACTGGCAGCCATTTGAAGTGGATTTGTTGTCTCAGTTGGCAAATCAGGTAGCGATCGCAATTCATCAATCCCAACTCTACCAATATGTGCAGTCTGCCAATCGGGAACTCCGGCAACTCGCTAACCTAGACGGCTTAACTCAAATTGCGAATCGTCGCCGATTTGATGAGTGTCTGAATACTGACTGGAAGCGACTAAGACGCGAACAAGCACCGCTGTCTTTGATTTTGTTAGATGTAGATTTTTTCAAACGCTACAACGATGCTTACGGTCATCTGGCAGGGGATGATTGTTTGCGGCAGGTGGCTGGTGCGATTAAAAGTGTTGTCCGTCGTCCCGCGGATTTAGTGGCGCGATATGGTGGAGAAGAATTTGCCGTAATTCTTCCCAATACTGATATTGAAGGAGCGGTTTTCGTAGCAGAGGCGATTCGACAGGCAGTCAGTAACTTGGCGCTTCCCCACAGTCAGTCTAAAGTGTGCGGCTATGTAACCGTCAGTTTAGGCGTGGCGAGTAGTGTACCCAATTTAGAACTGTTGCCGCAACATCTAATTAATGCGGCTGATGCGGCACTTTATGCAGCCAAAAAAGAGGGGCGCGATCGCGTAGCGCGAGTGTAAGCACTCGGTTTTTCCTTTCTTTGTATGCAACTCCTGACTCAAAATCTCTAGAGAAAATGTCAGCGAAAACAACTGTTCTGAGAGGCTCTTTCTAGTTCGACGAGTAATTCTTCCTCAAGGGGTGCGATCGCTAACAGAGGATGTTTCAAGTCTCCCCATTTCTTGCCAGCTCGCATCCCATACAGGGTGAGAATTTCCGGGATTTGTTTTGATACCAGCACCCGCGCTGGAGCCAGCTGTCCTAAAAGTCGAGCTTGTCGATAGTGGTGCGATCGCATCAAAGCATCATCTAATCGTTGCGCGATCGCATCGGGTGACTCTTCGGCGGTGTCGAGCAAAAGAATATAACGATCCACCGGCTTTCTAGAAGGCACCAAGCTCTTAAAATACGTTCCTTCTAGCGCCAAATCCTCAAGGACAGAGCGCACGAATTCAGAATGCAGCTTTTCACCCACGAGATCGCTTGTCGCCTGATTTCTACCCAAAAATTCCAGACACGGCGTTCCTTGATAAAAGTGGCTGACGCGCACGCGATCGCCAATTCGGTAGCGGTATAATCCCCCTTTCTGAGAAATAATTATCTCGTAGTCAATCCCCGCCACAATCTCGTGGAGTCGGTGGATTTTCCCCTCTCCATCCTCAAACTCAAAGAACACCTGATCGAGCATCGGGACGCATCCCTTTGCCTCAATTAGGGGAATCGTCATCGGTGCTTCGGTGGCGAGGAGTCCTTTTCCCTGCACCATGACACCCGGAAACAGCGATCGCAAAAACCCTGCACCATCCGCAGCATTCGCGCTATCCCAGCAGGAAATAAGCTTCAATTCTTGCCAAAGCAGCTTCCACGGAATCTCTGGCTCCAAGAGGAGTTTAGAGCGCTTTGCTGACATTTTGTTTTTGAGTTCTTTCCACAGTCGTACTCGATGCGTCTGGATGTAGTCGAGTTGTACGCGAAGGAAACTTGGACTCCAAATCGAGATAACTTCCAGATTTTCTTCGAGTAGGAGTGCGTGGGCAAGTTTCTCCTTGAATTCCTCTGCGTTGCGAAGGCGATTCAATCCGGGAGGAGAAACCAGAAAAGGACGAAGAAATAACATTAACCATTCGTCCAGATACTCTGAATCATCCTCCAATCTGACGGGAATGCTATTTGGACTTGCCGTATCAAGCCGGGGAGAGATGCAGAAGTATATCTTACCCGTAGAAAACCCTGGGCCATGCTGAATTAGGTCATGCGCCCAAACACAGAACATCTGGTTAAAGGTAGCTCCAAGAGATTTGGTGTAAGGAATGGATTTTGCCGAGCCACTACTTCCAGAAGTCTTTTCGTAAAAGAGAATCGATTCTGGTGTCAAGATTGGCTGCCGGGTTGTTTTTTGCCGCTCGATCCACTCTTTGAGATCGTCGTAGTTAACTATCGGAATGCGATGCCAATCTGCAACCGATCGGATACCTAAAAATTTGCCATATTCACTCTTAGCAAGATTGTCTACAATTTCCTCTTGAACGGATTGCTGGGTTCTTTGGGGATTTTCTAGTGCTTGCAAGAAGCCCTTGGCGTAGGGGGAAAGAAGTTGTCCGAAAAGCTTGACAATAGGGCGCATCATATCAAATTTGTTTGGAGGATTAATTTGGAACCTCACCCCCAGCCCCTCTCCGTTGACGGAGAGGGGAGCCGGAAGTCAAGAGGGGCTTCGGGAGTCAAAAAGGGAGCCGGAGGCGGTGTGTTCGTTGTCTCAGGTTGGATATCACTTGAATTTCTTGTTGGGATAAATGTGGGTCGCAACCGGAACGTAGGTTCCTTCCTCAACTACAACTCCGGGGCCAATGTGATTCCAGGCTCCTAGGAAGACATTGCTGCCGATTTTCACTTTTTTGACATACAGCATCAAGTCCTGTTTTCTAGGTTTGATGATGTGGGGGTAGATGCCTACTCCGTGACCGAAAACTGCGCGATCGCCTACCTCAATCAGTCCGCGATCGGCAATTTCTAACTGTGGCGTCCAGTAAACGCTTTTACCAATCTTGGCTCCCCACAGTCTCAGCCATAGAGAAAAAGCACCGGGAATCAGGCGTAGCAGAGTTTCCAGCGCTGGAAACGCAATGTAGATAACTTGGATTTGGTGACTTCCCCACCAGGGTGAATACTCTTTGCTGCCTAGATAGCTGATCCCTTCCTTGACTGGGTAAAAACGCTCGTGGAGGCGATACACCAACAGGGGAAACCCGTACAGAGAAAGGAAAAGAGCCGAGATGCTGAAGATTCCTGGAAAGAAGCAGATCCCTAGAAAAGACGCGATCGCAATCAGGATAACTAAGGCGGGAAAACAGGAGAGGATTGTGCCGAGGAAAGTCATAGTGAAATTAAAAATGCTTGCATTAAAAATGAAGAACTCAATCTTTTAATTTTTAATTGCTAATTCTTCCAAGGCCACAGTAGCTTCTGAGTTAAGGTGAGGTTGATTTTGACCCCCAAAGAATCCGGCACGCGATCGCTTTTGTAATACGTTCCGTGCATCCAATCCCAAAGTTTAAAGTTCGCTCCGTAATTGCCACAAACTGAGCTGCTGGCGTGGTGCCAAGCATGATCTTGGGGTACTATCAGCAAAGGCGATAGCCAGCGATATAGCCAAGAGTTTGGTATGGGAGTTATGGCGCTGTGACGCCACAAGTCTAAAGCTGAGCTAAGACTGACACCGGCGATGTACCAAGTGGGATCTTGCAGCAGATAAATAAATAGAGCGTGAACCCATAAGTAGACGATCAAAAAGCTCGTCCACAGGGTATTTCTGGAGGTAGACAAGACATTCATTTCAGTGCTGGTATGATGAACCGCGTGGAGAGACCAGAGCCACCGACTATGGAGCAAGCGATGGTTCCAGTAGTAGATGTAATCCACAAACACGAAGCTCAGCAAGAATGCTGCGACTGGAGGCAGAGCAAGCAAGGCGCGATCGCTGGGTAGAAGATAGTGGTACAGATGGTAAACTACTGTGAGCTGAAGAATTGGGATGAGAACACCCTGAAAAAACAGACCAACAGCATCTAAAATCCAGTCCTCATAGGTTCTCATTCGCAAGGCGGTAAAACTGCGCTGATTCGCCACAGTCAGCGTCATTAAGACCGCAAAAGTAAAGAATACTCCCATCGCTAATCACTCAATTTAGGGAATGTTGCCTGATATTGAATTCGTTTGAATCTTCATTATTTAGAACCTCACCCCCAACCCCTTTCCGTTAACGGAGAGGGGTACCGGAGGCGGGGTGAGGTTCTTCGACGAATTTGAGATGACTTCCGAAAAAACGCGATCGCTCTCTTATAGTTCCCAATCCAAAATTCAAAATCGGATTGGGAGCATCTCAATTGTGAAAATTTGCACAGAACCCCCCTTATCTCCCATTAACGGAGGGAAGTACGATCTCTCCCTTCCCGTTAACGGGGTGGGTTGGGGTGGGGTTCCGGATGCCAAGTGATGTTTTTACAAGCATTGATATACTTCCACCGAATTAAACCCAGAAGGTTACTTGAACAGACTTATCCAAGAGAGTTCTAGGATCTTCTCCTGCTTCAATCTTGCTCCGAATCGATTCAACTAGGACGTGGATTGTGTCAGCTGGCGTATTGGCAAACTGGGTGCCGTACTTTTCGATTACCTCTTGCTGAATACCAAGCGCTTCCACATCCTGACGGATAATATATTGGGCAGTCCAGCGAACAAACGGACGCGCAATCTTGTTCCAAATGCCGTAGTTAAAAGTGACGTCGGTATAGACGAGAGTAGAGTCCTCCGCTTCCGGAATCGATTGGCTAGTAATAAAAAGCCTTCTTTTCGGTGCCATATCGTATTCCACGCTGGTAACGTTTGGCATATGAAAGCTATCTGTGTGCCGGATCTCGTAACCTTTCCGATTTAGAAAGCGGGTATACCAGCCGAGATTTGTCGTTTCGTTGCGGTATTCTGCGAAAACTGAGCCGTCTCGCCTCTCTACCATCATTTCCAGCTTTTGCTTGCGAGAGGTGCGAAATACCCCAGGGTGAACCGAGGCGGTGTGAGGAATATCGATAAAATTTTCCGCACAGTTGGTAACGTTGTTCCGAAAACGGTTAATAACCCGTACCGTCTCCCATCCAGGCTTTCCGTAGTAAGGCATTTGAAAAGGCTCAAACTCCTCACTCGGCTTTTGTGCCAGCCTCACATAGACGTATCCATCCTGCTCTCTAGTGTCATAATGCTGAGTGCGACGAGCATGAGTCACCTTAAAATCTTCTCCCTCTGCGGGGACAGCGACTACCTTCCCAGTTTTGTCGTAAACCCAGCCGTGGTAGGGACATTGGAGCATTCCCTGACAGACTTTTCCTTTAGAGAGACGGCTATTTCTGTGCATACAGCGATCGCGCAATGCCACTGGTTTTCCGTCATCTCCTCGAAAAACTGCCAGCCATTCCCCCAAAACCGTGCGTTCCAGCACAGTATTCGGCTTCAGATGTTCGCTGAGTGCCACAACATACCAGAAATCTTCAAATTTCACTAATCCTCCGCAATAAATTAAAAATAAGAAATAGAAGATTTTTTGGCTTCATTCTTCATCATAAAAAGCAGCAATTTCAATGTCACTGGTGAGATCCAATTGACAAGCTAACCTCACTTGGTTATTTCCTGGTGCTAGAGTTTCTAATACTTCCTTTTCATCTTTGCGAGGAAGAGGAATATTACCTCTTACAACTACAATGCAAGTCCCACAAATTCCGGTACGACACCCAAAAAGTACCGGAGAATTTTGTACTGTAAGATGCTCCGAAAGATTAGAGTGCTTTGCCAGAATTAAGGGAGAATAATCTGTTTCTGGAAAGCGGATAATACAGCATTCATCATTCATATTTAATTAAAAATTTTTAGTTAAGTATCCAGCAATAAAAATTTTTGTTAATTAGTTAAAACCCCTTCATTTGTAGGTTGTGTTAAACAAAGGGAAACCCAAGCTTGCAAATCGTTAACAACGTTGGCTTTCGAGCCTCAACCCAACCGAAACCTCTTCTCTCTTTCTCTTCCTTGGCGTCCTCTGCGTCCTTAGCGGTTCGTCCAAAAAATCATAAATCCAAATTAACTGACCTGATTGCAAATCATTTATTTTATATAATTGAAATTTTTAGACCATACAGAAACTTCAAGTTTGTTTACATAATACATATACTTAACTAATGGCGTATCAATATTCAGAATTGCATTGGGATTATAACGAATATTGTCATAAATTTGTCCATCTTCCCCTTTCAAAGCATAGTATCCCAGACGAGTGAATAAGAGTAATAGTTGCGTCACCAACCAACCAAACAATCCTGTTCTTTTCTCTGCCACATAAATCGGTTGAATACGGGTTATTCCAGGTGCAACTGGAGTATAGGCATAAATCATGTGCAGCGAAGGAAAAAGCCGAACATTCTTCATCATCGTCAAAAGTCCGATGCAGCCATCGGCATATCTCATAGAATACTCATAAGTATCGCCGAGAATTTTTCGTCCCAAGCGTTCTCTCCGAGTAGTTTTAGGAAACTCCCCTTGAAGGGTAAAATCTATCACATTGCCAGATTGATTCTGTCGCAATGATAGATTCATATTGATGTCTACTTTGTGAACAGTTTGTAAATGTTGAGCATCAATTCCATTCATCATACAAATGTGATGATGACAACTCCGCTCAAATGCTTTGTCGTGTACTGTTACAATTGATTTGCCTTTAAGTTCATCAAATTCTGCCACACCTTCTGGTGCTTTTGAATCTGGATACACCCAAATCAAACCGTATTTTTCATCAGTAGCATAAGATTGAAGGCGAGCTTTTTCAGGAATCGCCGATTGGCAGGGGATATCTTGACACTTTCCTTGTCCATCAAATGCCCAATGATGGAAAAAACAACGAATCGAATTTCCATCAACCCGCCCAATTCCTAAATCGGTTCCCAGGTGAGGACAATAGGCATCTAAAGCACGAACTTTTCCATCTTGTCCGCGAAAGACAACAATTTTTTGTCCACATATTTCCAAGGATTTTGCCTTGCCTGGATGAAGTTCTCGGCTAGGGCAAGCAATATACCAGCCTTTAGCAACAACATCCCAATTGTTAAATATTTTCATTTTCAACAGGGGTTGCGTGTTTGGATTTTGAGACTCGTTCATATGAAAAAGTAGGAAATATGCACGGTTATTTGTCAAGTCGGTAATGGGTAAAATTTTTCCTAAGCCCAATTACCAATTACCAATTGCCTTCTTTTGAGTAGCAAGGTACTGGGGAATAGAATTAGCAGCCATGATGGACATCTCCCGGTTACTTGCCCAAGCGTAGTCAACTTTTTCGAGGTAAACTTTGTAGGAATCCATCGCTTCTGTACGGGTTTTGTAGCTGAGGTGCAGCCCTTCAGATTCCTCTGTGAAGCACAATCGCATCATTTCTTTGGCTTCTGGGTCGCTCATTCCAAAAATAGGCGATCGCAATACCTCGTAAATTGCCAAATAGAGGGCGGGGTCGTACCAAAAAATCCCGTTAATTGCAACGGAAAAATGATAGTGATCTCGCTGACAGCCGCGTATCCCCAAATTAGCAACTAGCTTCTCGAAAGCGGTCGGCGGCTTGAGGCACTTCACCACGTCATGGGAGAGAATCGTAGAGCTGTTAAAGTGAAAGCTCTCATCCATGAAGTGATAAAAGGAAATTTTCGAGGGAATGGGAGCGTTTTCTGAGTTGGGATGTTTTTGATAGTAGTTGCTGAGCTTATGCTGTACCAGCTTACCGTTTAGCGTTCGCAGACCCCGAACGGTGAAGTATTGGCAAGCCAGAAAAGTATTGCCTGCTGACAGCATTCCAAAGCTTTGCAACTGGAGCTTTTTCCACCACGTCTTGAGAGCATTGGTGTCCGCAAAAATCATTGTTTCTGCAAATGGCCCGCGCATAGGATAGCTGAAGACGCGCTTGCCAAAAAGCTGTGCTTCCACCTCGCTAGAGATTTTTCGGAAGGCGCTGATATGTGCTCTTTCCTGAGCAGATTCTAAGTCGAGGGTATCGCAAACTAGGCGGAAGTCCTCCTGGGCGTAAAGTCCGGCGGCGCTAGTCTGATTAAAGTAAATCGTGGCAATTTCTGCGGAAACGATCTGCGAATAGTAAGCCACCCAATAAAGTTGGTTTAAGATTACTCTTTGGCTTACGCTCGCTTGTTCCCACAGCGGAGTTCCGTAGAGTAAGGAAAATTCTTCCGGATTCCAATACTCATTTTTGCAGTCTTCATATCGGAAAGATGCTGCGGCTTCGTCGAGCAGTTGGGTATGATCCTGCTGTTTATTGCGCGTGTGGTTGATCTGAAGCTTGCGATAGACTTTTGAGTTCTCTAGAAGGGTGTTCCCTTTGGTTTCGTTAATCTGAAGTTGCTGGTCAACCTTTGGGTCTTCTAGAAGCATGTTGTCTTTGGGTTCGTTTAGTGTTTTATTCATACGCATTTTTCTGCGGGGAAAGGCTGGAACGCCCCCCGATCCTCTAGTTCTTGAACGATAATTCCCGCCTCTTCTCCCCGCATCAGGGAACGCAGGAGATTGAGACGGATTCCGCTATGAGTCTCTGTGTCGAGTTCCTGGAAGATATTCAGCTTTTGTTGGCGGGACAAATGACCCTTCACTTGCTCAATGGCAGTGACGACGCTTTGAGGCCCTACCCGAACCATCTGCAAAAATAGGGCTAGGGTTTCGATGATGGTTGCTTGACTCGCTTGGGAGACGGATATCTGGTTGAACAGAGTGACTCCGGTGCCGTGGTGACGGCTCTCGTCTTGCAAAAATCCCTCAAGTATTGCAGCCATTTGAGGATTTACACAGTCTTTGGCGAGGCTTCTGTAATGGCTCAAACCCCAACCCTCTAGCACTACCTGAAGCACAAATAGCAGGACTGTTTTATCCTGGGTTTCCACCAAATCTGCCAGGAAGCGTAAGAAGGGGTCGTCTGTCCCCAGGAGGTCTTTTTCCGGCAAAAAGCGACTAATCTGGGCAAGGTGAGTCACTTCGTCGGAGCTGAAGAGTGCGTAGAGCATTCGCTCCTCGGTGGTTTCTGCCAGCAGCACCATTTTTGCCATGTAACCGACTCCGGCTTTTTCGATGAAATAGGCTTCTTCTAGAAGCCCGCCACTACATCGCCGCAGGATTTCTTCTTGCTCTTGTTGGCTGGAATCTTGGAAAATCTGCACCTTCTCAAGATTGAAATGAGCGGCATCCCAGTAGGAATTACTCATAAATTCTGGGGAAATCGGATCGGCACCCAGCCGACTCTTCAAGGCTGAGGAGAGTACGCGACGCAGCTTGTCGTCAAAGGAGATGTGGGGCAAATCGAAGCCTGCTGTTTTTTGGTATTGATTCATCGGCTTTGTCTCCCCATAAATAGCCGTCGATAAATCATTTTTGATAACGGTAAGCGCAACCTATCTGGCAAGATTTGTTGATAAATATGGGTAAAATTGGCATCCCAACCGACTCGACGGCGGAGTTGGCGATCGCTTCCTTCGGCAATATCAGCAACCCGTTTGGCGACCAGATGCGTATTATCCTGAGCCGTTGAGATAACTCGCTGATTCAGCCTCCGGTAGTTTTCCGTCTGAATTCGATAAGTTTGAGAGTTCCCTTCCGCCCAGCTCATATTCTTGCCATTGTTCGTCGTCTTGCTGGCTCCAGGTTCTACCAAAGCGACACGAACCCCGTGGGACTCAAGCTCGTAATAAAGACTCTCTGCTAAGCCTTCCAGAGCATACTTGCTGGCGCAATGAGCCGAGGTTAAGGGAAAGCCCGTAAAGCCGAAAGTGGAGGAGATAAAAATCAGGGTTCCCTGCGCTTCCCGAATCAACGGAAGCAACGCGCGAGTCAGGAACACGCCACCGAAGAAATTTACCTCAAATTGACGGCGGATTTGCTCCTCGCTCAAATCCTCCAAAGCGCCGTAGAACCTGTAGCCTGCATTATTTACCAAACAATCCAGCCGCCCTCTTTGGCGAACTGCTTCAACTACGGCATCTCGTTGGCTGGATTCGGTGATTTCCAGGCTGAGAATCGTCAAGCGATCGCTATATTTTTCTAGGGATTCTGCGAGGATCTCCCGTCGCTGTTGCGCGTTCCGCATCGTACCAATGACGTGCCAACCCCGCCGAAGAAACTCATCAACCATAGCCCGACCAAAGCCGGACGAACAGCCTGTAATCAATACAGAACTCATCTCGCCTCCGTGGTTAGGGAGACAGGACTGAGTGCTGAGGACTGAGGGCTGAGTGCTGAGGAGGGAGGACTGAGGAGGGAGGACTGAGGACTGAGGACTGAGGAAGAATTCTCCTTTACCTCTCGGCTTCCCTGACCTTCTGCTGCGAGAATTGGGGAGTCCTGCACCTCCTTTCCTTGCAGGGAATGGGGTTGGGGGGTTAGGACTGCCTTATCCAAATCATATTGCCGCTGCTCCTCCTCCGGCAAAGCCGCCTCCCAAGTTCCCCAAGCGATCGCTCTCTGTTTCTCGACGTGCTGGATGAACTGGATAATCGACTTATCCTCTTTCGTCGGAGTCTGAAAGTCAAACTTAATCGTTTGGAAAACTTGGGTGTCTCCTTTGGCAAAGTAATTCCCCACCATTTTCGTCAGCCAAAGCACGATTCGGTTAAACATCCAGCCGAGTACACCCGGACGCTTCTTAGTAATTAATAAAGTCTGTCCTTCAGTTTTTCCGGCTTCGGTGAGGCGAAGGGCAAACATGATGTAGAAATGGAGGAAGTCTGGCCCAAGTGTCACAGTGCCAGTGCTGCCGTACCAGTAGCACATACTATAAGTAACTTCATTTTTATATAAGGGGCGGATTAGTTTTACAAACAGAGATTCGTCCCCTCCCCGCGTGGTGTTACTGAAGGCGATCGCGTTTTCGTCTTCCTGCTTCTCAAACACAATTTTCAGTGGCAGGTTGTGAACGGTATTGAAGTGTTGGGCGTCGATAGCGTTGATCATCACCACATTGGGGTGACAGTTCTTCACGAAGCGAGACGCGATCGCTGCATCGCATTCTTCGTCTTTGAGTTCCGGAGGGCACGGTAAAGGCTGTCGTGGCGTTTCCCCCGTCCAAACCCATACCATTCCGTACTTTTCCGCCGTAGGCCAACTTTGCACCTTCGCTGGAAGCGGCTTTTCCAAACACGGAATATCGATACACTTCCCCGCTTGGTCATACTTCCAATTGTGGAAAAAACAGCGAATCCCATTGCCTTCAACTTTTCCCTCGGCAAGGTGTGCGCCCATGTGCGGGCAATATGCATCGAGAGCGATCGCTTTCCCATCCTTGCCCCGATAAATCGCCAGTTCCCTTCCCAAAAGGGTTACAGGCTTCACCTCACCCACCTTGAGATTGTGAGAGGGAATAGCCCAATACCATCCCTCAATAAAGCGATCGGGATTGTTAAAAGTTTGGGTTTTGCGAAGAGAATTAGACGCTTGCAAATTAAAATTCATCATAATTTATATACTAATAACGTTCAAAACTTCACGCCTGCGTGAATGTGCCGATCTAGAAAGCTTGACATAGGGAAGTTTCCCGCCTCCATCCAACCCTAAAATCAGTTTGGGGTTCCTATTTCTTTATTACACTAAGAATTTGCAAAGCTCTGGAATTTATGACTTAGTTTAATAAATTTTTGTTTCAATCTAATTTAATTCATTCCACATTTCATTAAGCACCATCTAAAAATTGTTCAACTTTTAGTTTGTCTTATAGTAGTCTGCGTTTAGCGTTAGAAATTTAAGACTTATTTATAGATCCCTCTTCTCTTTTTTCTCTTTCCTTCGCGCCCTTCGCGCCTTCGCGGTTCGTAAAAAAAGAAAATTCTCCAACTTCTTTAGCACTAACCTATGAAATTTCAATCATTTATAAAAAACTCTTTAGGATCGAAAAGATTAGCCCAAAGAGTGTATCAACGTGCCCAACGAGCCGTACCCGCTTACAAACAGTTTTTAGAGACACAGGGAATTAAAGCACAAGTTCCATTTAACAAGCTACCTTTGTCAGACAAAAAATCCTACGCCTTAGCTTATCCATTTGAGGAACTACTAGCGGATGATGCCGATAAAATTTATGTGATCGCTCGTTCTTCCGGATCATCCGGAAACTCATTTTATTGGCCTATTCTAAAATCAAATAGCCGTTTTGTCGGTCTTAAAACCCGGATATTTCTGGAACGAACCTTTGCTGTACACAAGAAAAAAACGCTGGCAATTGTTGGACTTAGCTTAGGAAGTTCCCTCGGAGGAGTATCGTTTTCCTGGGTGTTAAATAATATGGCAGCGAATACGCCTTATCCTTTCTGGGTATTCTGTCCAGGTATCCAGCAAGATGATATTATCGAGATGATCTGCAAGATGAACCCATTCGTAGATCAGATTATTTTATTGATTGTACCATCTGCGATCGCGCATCTTCATCTAAAGGCAAGTGAGCAAAAGCGATCGCTTCCATTAGAAAAATTAAGATACATCGTAATTGGTGAACCTTTTCCAGAAAGTATCCGCACTTCTTTGCAAAATCGGGCGAAAATAGCAGAAGATATTCCATTTATGTTTTCCATGTACGCCAGCGCCGATACTGGGGGACTGGGAACTGAATCTCTCGCTTCGATCGCTTTGCGAAAACTACTGTATTGTAACCAGAAACTTGCTAATTCGCTAGGTCTAGAATCTCCCATTCCTCACTTCTTTCATTTCATTGCTTCTGACACTTTTGTGGAACTTGTTGATGGTCACTTTTGCGTGACTCGTTGGCAAGGAATTCCGCTAGTGCGCTACATTCTCTACGACCGTGTTGCGTTATATAGTTGGAGCAAATTAAGAAAAGCAATTCTTACTTCGGACAAGCTAGATTCTCAGGATGAAGCTTTAGTTAAGATTATTGCAAAATCTAGCCCTTGGCTTCCAAATATTTTAGCAGTCACGGGTCGCTCAGATAGTTGTTTAATTCTTTTAGGGACTAATCTGACCGAATATATGTTGGATGCAGCGGTAAAATGCGAAGAACTCAACGATATTCTCACCGGACTATACCGCGCCCGAATTCTTTATGAAGAAGACCAACAATATCTAGAGTTCGATTTGGAAATTCGGCAAGGCGTTACATCCGATGAAGCAGTAAGCGAGCGCGTCTATTACTCTTTAGTAAAAACCTTAGGGCAAGTTCAACCCGAATTTCTTGATGATTGGAAGCGCGTTTTTAGCGCTTGGGACAACGTTCCGAATAAACGTATTCTCCGGCTGAATTTTTTACCTTGGCCTGATTTATCTCAGAACACAGAGAACACTATCAAACAAAGAGGAATTGTTAATCAGTAATTATAAAGGATAAAAAAATTTACCCTCATCTTTACTTACGAAAATTCTTTCAATTCTCTCATAAACGAGAAAGAAGCATATTTCCCCCTCCCCGTGAACGGGGAGGGTTGGGGTGGGGTTCCGAATTATAAGTAAGAATTCAAGAAAACATATCATTAAGGATGTAAGTTTTTATCATATTGCACCTTCCCATAATCTAACTTCACAATCCTATCGGCAACTTCAAAGTACCGGTCATCGTGACTAACAACTAAAACCGTCTTGCCTCTACTATTTAACTCTGGCAACAGTTGAGTGTAAAAAACTTCTTTGAATACAGGGTCTTGGTCTGACGCCCATTCGTCAAATATATAAATAGGACGATCTTCCAAATACGCCGTTAATAAAGCAAGACGCTTGCGCTGTCCTTGGGATAAGGCAGTAGTGGAAAGGATACCGTCTTTTACCTGCACTTTACGATCTAATTCCAGCTTTTCTAAATACTTTTGGGTTTGGTCAGTTAGCGATGGAGTGTCTAATCCTAGAAGACGGTTGAAGAGATAGAAGTCAGAGAAAACAACTGAAAACTGTTGGCGATACCACTCGCGATTTTTATCTGTAATCGCTTTACCGTCAAATTGAATTTCTCCCGATTCCGGAATATAGAGTCCAACTAGCAGCTTCACAAGAGTAGATTTGCCACTCCCATTCCCACCGACAATAAACACTAATTCTCCACGATGAAAAGTTACGTCGAGTGGCCCTAGAATGAAGCGATGTTCTTCCCGTTCCCCACGGTAAGCATGAGTCACCCCCACTAATTTTAAAGAACTCCACTCAAATTGTGAATCTAGGGTCGTTGTCAGATGCTCCTCAGTTCTCTGGGCTACCAACGATAAGCCAAGCGATTCAATCTTATCTAAAGCAACATTCGCTCTACTTAAATCGGGAAGAGTGTTTAAAATCCCCCGCAACGGAGTAATCATAAATACGATTGTTAAAGCGTAGCCGGATAGAACAGAAACAGGAATATTTCTTAGCAAAGGTAAACCAAAAATCAGCAACCCAATGGGAACGAAGAACAACAGTAGCCCCCAACTTCCAGCAAAAGCGAAAATACTCATTGCCGCAACTCGGTAATGGCGCGAAGATGCAGCGGCAGCCTGGAGTTCTTGAGAGAGAAACGCTTGGCGTCTAGAGTGGTGCAGCTTGAGTTCCTTCGTCCCCTCCGTGGTAGTCCGAAAATGCTCGTATAACCTATCTCGCACTTCGCGGGAAAGCTTGAAAGAATCCCTACCCTTCGTCACCAGTAGAGTATGACTCAAGATTCCTAACGCCATGAAACCTAGGATGAAAAAGAAAAGAGGTACAGATAGCCAGCTCAAATAGAGCAGGCACCCCACTAAAATGGCGAGATTTACAAATAGTCCAGAAACGGAAATAGAGGCACTAGAAATTACCTCAATATCTTCTGTGAGGGTCGCGAGAAGCCGGGAGGAACCAATTTCTTCTAAGTGACGCAAGGGACAAGCCAGAATGCGTTGATTTAAGAGCATTCGCAGATTGAAGATGACCTCCTCTGCTAATCGGGCAATCAGGACTTGGGACGCAGTCATGGTCACAAACAGAAGAAAGCACAAACTAACAAAGCTCCAAGCCAGGGTCGTTGTTGGTAGTTGAATATTTCTTAAGGTGAGGTTAATCAGGGCTATTAGACCCGCACTACTCCCACCACTGAGAAGACCCGTCAATGCAGCCAAAATGACTGTTACCCAAGAATTTTTGAGGAGAAGGCGGATTAGCTTCATGGAACAACACCCCAGTAGATAAAGACCAGCACTATCCTGTCAGATGCTAGTCCACTTGTCGTTAGCGTCAGCAAATTGTCTTTATCCGGAAAGAAGGAGTAGTTGCTACCAAGTCACGCGATCGCTTAATTTTTCGAGCAAGCTGGGGCCAACTCCTGGCACTTTTTCAAGGTCTTGTAATGAGGTAAAAGATTTCTGCTGACGCGCCTCAATAATGCGTTGCGCTAATTTTGGCCCGACTCCAGGCAATGCCTCGATTTCTTCTTGAGTTGCAGTATTGAGGTTGACCAGATAGGGATCGGGCTTAGGGCTAGGGACAGAGGATTGAGGAGAATTAGAGAGACTTTTCGGTGGTTGCGCCTTTTGGATCGGAAGTTTGGCTTTTGGATTGGCATCTGGAGTGGTTTGGGAGGGTTGAGAAGCTGTTGTTTGCTGGGAACATTGTTTCTGTTGTGCTTGTATTTTCTGCCCAATCCCATCAGGAACACCTAACACAGCATTCTTATAAAGGCGGTCAAATTCGCGCTCATAATGGGCAGCAACCGTCGGACTTTCAATGACTAACACCGTCTCATCATTGCCGCTATTGGCGGCTTCTGACCAGTTGTGGGAGCCAGTGATGACGTTTTTTTTATCCACCACCCCAAATTTGTGATGCAACAAATCGCCCTTTGGCAGTAATGGCACGCCAACTGTGGTAATCGGTTCTTGCCAGGGGCGGTTATCAACCTCATACTTGCATTGATTGCTTAGGGCTTGCCCCATCATGTCCAAAGCTTCACTGTAGGGGCGATAGACAAAATCGGGATCGATTAAAGCCCGTACCTGCACCCCATTTCGATGGTCGGTTTCTAGAATATTCGCTAAATGCTGATCGGAGAAGACAAACAACGCCATATCAACACTTTGGGCGGCGGTACTTAAGGTTTTGCCAATTAAGCCGTTACTGGTTTGATTCCAGGGTTGAGTGGTCGAAGTTGGAGAAAACTGGACGGTGACGGTGGTATTGACCAACTTGACTTGCTGTGGGGATCGATAGGGCTTTTTGATGCCAAATTTACTATCCGGGTTGCCTCCTGGCCCATCGCCCCACATCACGTTAAACTCTTGGGTGAAAAGGGTTGCCAACTCCGGACTATCGATTTTTAGCAAGTTATTGGCATTGCCCAAACTGCTAGGCTTGGCAAAATCACCGTGAATATCCGACGTTGTAAAGTTAGCGGAAGTCACGATAAGTTTTGCGTTATCGACAATCACAAATTTGTGATGCATCAGGCTGCTGCCTTTGGAACCGTCAGCGGTATCGTCAATTGTCGGAATACCCGCATTGCGTAACATGACCAAGGCATCTCCTTGGTTAATTTCCGCTGGACTGAGCTGATTATCGTCGTTGCGGTCTACTAATTTGAGAAATTCTTGATAGCGTTGCTGTTCTCGTTGCGGCAGTTTTGCTAACTCTGCTGAAGCGATCGCACTGAGAGGACGACTGTAGGTATTTTCTAAAATTACCCGAACTTTTACCCCAGCTTTCTTGCGATCCACTAGCGCTGTGGCAATCTTTGGTAAGCGCAACTCTTGCACCGCCACATCAACGCTGGATTTCGCAGACGCGATCGCATCGACAATCTGTTGCTCTAAATCATCTCCCTGTCGTCGTTGCTGGCGGTAAGGTTCAGTATATTCTGCTGTTTGGGCGTGGTTGAAATATACCTGGACAAAAGGATCTTGCGGCAGAGGCGTGAGACGGGAATTCTGCGACTGCACTCGCTGACACGCGCCGAGAGTTAGCGCCAGCAGTAACGTGAAACCCAGACGGATTGTCGGCGGGGAAAAAAGAAGATGCACGGGAAGTTGGATTCGCTGATAGATGCTGATAGATACAGAGGATAGGCGAACTCGCCATCCCTTTTTTACGTCATCGAAGCATAAATTTCTTTCATCACCCACACGATAACCTGACGGATTCGTGGTGTCATCACCGATTTTTCGTCAGCAAGCGAAAACGATTCTCAAAGACTTGCCCCTCTTGCATTAACATAAACTGCAAGCGGACAAAATATTCGATCTTGTCCAACCGCCCACGGCGGAGAGTTTCCACAGGATAAAAGCTTTGTGGGGGTGGGAGGCACCAAGCCACACCACTATTTTTTATGCCAACCAGAAAAAAAACGTTTTCGTGCGGTCACAAAGGTCATGGTCAAACCTGCCATCGCTGCGTTCAAGAACGCGCCACCTGGATTCAAAGAAAACAGGAAAAACAGGAGTGGGAAGAATCTTTTTCACTCGATCCGATTAATTTAAGACATCTTCCCGCTCATTTGGTAGTGAAGGCGCGTGCCATCATCGCTAGATTGGAGGGTAGCCGGAACTATATAGAATTTAGGGGCAAGCGGATGCGCCACAACCGCTTGATTATTAGTATCCCTTTGAGCCGCGACTACCGGATGATTTGCCGCGACTGCGGGACGAAGCTGGTGCCAGAAGAAGTCATGTCTCACGAAGAATATAACGTCTGCAAACCTGGTAGTTAGGTGAGAGACGCTCTAGCGAGAGGCGCTATATGCTGAAAGAAGAGACAGCCTGTCGCTTAATCAACCATGCAAATTTATCTGGATTATAGTGCTACTACGCCCACTCGCCCAGAAGCGATCGCAACCATGCAAACTGTCCTCACCGAGCAGTGGGGCAATCCTTCCAGCTTGCACGAGTGGGGGCAACGGGCAGCAACGGTTCTGGAACTGGCAAGAATTCAGGTCGCTGGACTCATTAACGCACCGGCTGAGTCGATTATCTTCACTTCTGGCGGCACCGAGGCAGACAATCTAGCGATTATGGGGGTTGCCCGCAGCTACAGGACGCCCCAGCATATCATTATCTCCAGCGTCGAGCATTCAGCCGTGTCAGAACCGGCGCGTTTATTAGAGTTGTGGGGTTGGCAGGTGACGCGGTTGCCGGTAGATACTAAAGGGAGGGTGAATCCCACCGATTTAGAAAAGGCACTGCAACCGAATACAGTCTTAGTTTCGATTATTTACGGGCAAAGCGAAGTCGGCACGCTGCAACCGATTGAGGAATTGGGCAAGATTGCCCACTCCCACGGGGTGTTGTTTCACACTGATGCCGTCCAAGTGGCTGGGCGCTTGCCGATTGACGTGCAGCAGCTGCCGGTGGATATGCTTTCTCTTTCCAGCCACAAAATCTATGGTATTCAGGGCGCGGGTGCGGTTTATGTCCGCCCTGGTGTAGAGTTAGCGCCCTTATTGTGCGGGGGAGGGCAAGAATTGAAGCTGCGTTCCGGGACTCAGGCTGTTCCGGTGATTGCTGGTTTTGGCGTGGCGGCTGAGTTGGCGGCGCAAGAACTGGGAACAGAGACGCCGAGATTGATAAAATTGCGCGATCGCTTATTTTCCCATTTAGCGGATGTTCCCCACCTCATCCCTACTGGCGACAGGCAGCATCGGCTACCCCACCACGTCAGTTTCAGCGTTATCGGTGAGAGTGAAAAAGTCACCGGAAAAACCTTGGTGCGGCAGATGAACCTAGCTGGAATTGCCATCAGTGCCGGTTCTGCCTGTCACAGTGGCAAACTCAGCCCCAGCCCCATCTTGCTGGCAATGGGATACAGCGATGCAGTTGCCTTGGGAGGCATTCGCTTCACCCTGGGACGGGACACAGAGGAAGCTGATGTAGACTGGGCGGCAATGGTGCTGAAGCAAGTTTTAGAGCGATTGATGCCTGTTTCCAAGAATAGCTTTCAGCCGGAGCGAGTTTTGAGTTTAGAATTTTGAATGCTAACGACTCACAGTAATCAGTAGGTGGGAATCATCAACGACAACATTAAACCGAATCCCCAACCTCCTTCCCGTACTGCGCGTTCCTAACGGAGGCAAGCAGCAATCCCGACATAATTAAAACATTCTTTCTCTTGTCCCTTCTCCTCTTAGAAGAGGGTTAGAAAGAGGTTTTTTAATCAATTTGACATTTTGGCTGAATCCACTTAAATTTAACAATTTTCGAGATGGCAGAACTTCCTAAATCACTAGAAGAAGCGATCGCGCAATCCCGCGAAGCAACCCAAGCTGCGATCGCCAATGGTTACACCCGAATCAAGGTCGAGTTAGTCTTCCCAGAACTCAAACCGATGCCCGTCGCCTTGCAATTTATCGAAGCCTTTGAGGAGATGGCATCGGAGTTGAAAGTTTTCTTTCCCGACGCTGGGGCAGCTGCCCTTGCCCGCCGCGACTGGGGACAAGTACCCTTTAAAATTACAGATATTGGCAGTAGCCGAGCGTCGGTAGATGAGAAAATTCACCCAGAAGATCGGGTTTTCTTGTTCGTTGAACCTTCCGCAGTAGAAGTCTTGCAAGTCGAAAAACTGTGCGAAGCAGCAGGCGATCGCCCGGTGGTTCTCCTCAACCCTAATCTAGAAGATGCCGCTATTATTGGCATTGGCTACGCGGGACGACAATTGCGCGATCGCTTCCTGACTACCCTGGAATCTAGTTACTATCTCAGACCCCTTGACGGTGCTGCGGTGCTTCGCTGCTACCCTTCACCCTGGCAAGTTTGGCAGGAAACCAAGGACAACTATCAGCTGATTGCCGAAGTTTCTACAAAACCAGTGGGCGAAGAACTTGACAACATCCTGGCAGGAACTACTCAGGGTAAGGACGCCGCCAATCCCAGCAACCGCAGCAGCGACACCGCAGCGCCAAAAAAACCTGGATTGTTCACCAATTTACAACGGTTCATTCGTACCCTGAGCCGTTAATTGTGTGCGGAATAGCGATCGCGCCCTGCGGCTTTTGCCTGATAGAGGGCGGTATCTGCTGCGGAAATCAGCATTGCTGGTGAGGATTCTAAAGTCGGAACTACACTAGCAATGCCCAAACTGAGCGATATCTGCTGACTAGCTTGAGAATTAACGTGCGCGATCGCTAACGCCTTCACTTCAGCGCGGATTTGCTCAGCAACTCGGATTGCTCCCTCAACTACGGTATACGGCAAAATTATCGCAAATTCTTCTCCCCCGTAACGAGCCACTAAATCCGTCGAACGCTTCACTGCGCGCCGAATCGCACTCGCCACTTCCTTTAAACATTCATCTCCCGCTTGATGACCGTAAGTATCGTTATAGAGTTTAAAAAAATCGATATCGCCCAAAATTAAGGATAAGGGTGCTTGCTCTCGCACCAGCCGCTGCCACTCACTATTCAGATACTGGTCAAAGCAACGGCGATTCGCTACCTGAGTCAATCCATCTAAAACAGCAAGGCGCTGCAACTCCTGATTCGCTTCCTCCAACTGTTGATAAAGTTGGGCTTGTTTAATGGCGATTCCCGCCTGTGTTGCTAATTCTTGGAGTAAATTAATCTCTAGCTGCTGCCACTGTCGCGGTTGCGAACAATGATGAGCAATCAACAATCCCCACAAATCCTCGCCTTGGAGTATGGGAACCACCAAGTTTGCTCTCACCTGAAACTGAGCCAATAAATCAACGTGACACGGGCTTATCTTTGCCGTATAAATATCTTCAATCGCTAGAATCCGACCGTTTTTGTAAGGTTCCACATAAGTTTGTGCAAAACAACGGTCTGTCATCGTCGAGCCTAAAATTGGCGTCCACCTAGAATCGACCGACTCAACTGCAACAACGCCACTCCAGTCTGGATGAAAGCGGAAAATGAGTACTCGGTCAGCCTGAAGAAATTGTCGTACTTCCGTCACCGTCGTGTTGAGAATCTCCTCCAGCTTCAGAGATTGACGGATTTGGTGGGTAATGACCCGAATCAACGACTCCCGCTTTGCCTGCTGCAACAATGCCTCTTCAGTAGCTTTTCTCTGGGTGATATCCATGACCATCCCCAGGACTCCCGCATATTTCCCCGCTTGATCGAAGATGGGATTGGTAGAAACAATTGCCCAGAGATCGGAGCCATCCTGACGGCAGAATTTAAAGTCATGTTGTTCTTTAATTCCTTGGCGGCGACGTTCCATCAAAGCTTTTGCGATCGCGCGACCTTCGTCATCCATAAAAGCAAACAAAGGCTTGCCTAACATTTGAGCCGCTGTTAGTCCTAGCATTTGTGCCATCTGGTTATTCACAAAAGTTGTATTCCCCTCTGGATCGAGAACCCAGATCCCTTCAACGGTGGTTTCGACAATTCGACGATACCTCGCTTCGTTTTCCCGTAGTGCTTGCTCTGCCTGCTTGCGCTCGGTTAGGGAAGCAATAGAATTAGCCAAACTTCCAATCCATTTCAGGAATGAATCATTGCATTGAACGATTTCCCAATGGGCTAAACTTAAAACTCCGATCGACCGTTGGTTGACGATCATCGGCATACAAATGAAAGTTTTAATCTCTGACTGCGAGAATATTTTATTAAAGTTACTATTCTTGGCTGACTGCGAAAGCTCCGTCTTCACGACAGGTTGACCCGTGCGAACCACACTCCCCGAAAGTGTCTGGTCTACCGGCACCTCAAGAACAGTTGTGTCCGCAGGCAAGGGAACTCCTTTTAGCCCTGCAAACACCATCATTTGCCTTGCTTCGTCATAAAGTTCGATGGTGATAATCGGAAAACCAGTATCAATACTAATTTGTTCAACAATCTCTTGAAATGCGGCGTGAAGAGATTGAGTCCCCTGCGCGATTTCTGAAATTTTGTATAGCGTTAGCCGTTCTAGATTACACAGGGTGAGCTGATTTTCTGAGTGCTTGCACTCGGTAATATTCTGAGCTTCGGCAATCAATAAAGGTAGCGTATGCTGTGCCTCAACAAACTCTGTTTCTACCTTCAAAAGCTTCAACGAGAAGTCAAAGGTGGCGACAGTCTCTCCAACACCCCGCATCTCAACTTCGTAACTCACGATTTCTCCGGCTGCTGCTTGAGCGATCGCGCATTTTAAACGTTCCTCGATCTCTGGCGAAACGCTCCACCACGGCGCTTCCCAAAAAAAACAACCTATTACATCACTTGCAGTGATTCCACCAAAGTTTAGCGCCGTCTGATTGGCTTCTAGGACAATCCCGTCTGATTGCAGTAGCGCGATAAATTGGGATGTTTGATTAAAAATAGCGTGGAATCGTCTCTCACTTTCGCTTAACGCTGTTTCAAACCTTTGTCGTGAGAGAATCTCTTTTTGGAGTTGTTCCTTCGTCTGGATCGGTTGATCTATTAATGCTGCAACTAGCTCTTCAAAATGCTCTAACTGTCCGCGAGGAGTTGTTGCCTGAGAACTGTCATCCCAGGGTACTAATTGATGAGGGTTCATTTCCTACACTCCTAATACCATTGGCGCAAAAATACCCCTCTCCACAAGAACAGTAGCCAAGCGATCCCCTGAGCAAATGATGCCATACCATAGGTTTACACATCCGCCCCAAGGATCGTTAAAGAAAACATAAAATGTTATTAATCTTTCGCTGAGCGGCGGCTGAAATTTGAAGTTGAGGCGGCTTGATGGATGCGATCGCTTGGGTTAGCCATTGGATGCAGATTTTTGTCCTAGCGCTGCTGGCTTCCTCGTAGCGGCGTTCTTGAAGAAGCGATCCCATAGGCGATCGTGATTCAACGGTTAGTGCAAACGGCGGATGTATTAAGGGAGGCACTTTTCTGAACACGAATGTAAAAAAATACTCTTTTGAATTTTCATAGTCTTGATGGGTATTCTAAGCTTAGGGTGACAAATCGGCATTAGAAACACTAGCTATGTTTCTTAAAACATTGTGATTTAAATTCTTTTCGCTAGGGAATGGCAATGTTATTTTATTCTTAAATCAGGGATTCAGCTCTCCGATTCTTCGCTAAATCGAGAATTTAGCGCTCATAAATCATTTAATGTTGCTATATTATTCCTAGCATTGGCAGACAAAAAATTTTATGACTCTAATTAGTTTAAAAAAGCTGATTTCTAAAAAAGAAATTTCTTCGCTCATCGCTGACTTAATCGAGACATTGGATAGCTCTGTAAGTATTATAGATGTCAACGGTAGTCTACTAATCGGGAATAGTATTTTTTCTTCATCAAATAAATTCCCTATACAGCTTTCAGAGGAAGTAATTGGATGGGTATTTGGCGGAGACAAAGCATCCAGTCTTGCATCGTTGCTTACCTATATAGCTGGAAAAGAGCTTGAAAAAAAGACGCTTGCCCGCGAAGTACTGGATAGATATAAAGAAATAAACCTTCTCTATAATATTTCCGGAAAACTATCAGCTTGCCTGGATCTTAAAGAGATTGCCAAATTAGTGATTGATGAAGCTAGGAGACTTATAAAAACAACCAATGCTTCAGCAATGCTACTGAATGAAAAGACAGGAAAGCTTGAAATCATTGCTGCTTTTGGTCAAGAATATCAGCATAAAACCACCCTGTTTCCAGGTGAAGGTATCGCTGGCAGCGTGTTTCATCTAGGAAACGCAGAGATAGTCAATGATGTAGAGTCGGATTCTAGATTTATTACAGGTAATAATAAGATAAAATCTCTAATTTGCGCCCCACTTAAGACACAAAACGTAGTTCTTGGCGTGCTTAATTTGAGTAGCGATGAATTAGTCAATTATACAGCACAAGATTTAAAACTTTTCACTGCTTTAGCATCCCAAGCCGCAGCAGCTATCGAAAACGCTCTGCTCCATGAAAATAAACTTAGAGAAGCGCGGATTAAAAGTAACTTGGAAAGATATGTCCCTGCACAAGTCGTTGAAGCTATTTTAGATCCTCAAGAAGATATTTCCTTAGTTCCTGCTAAAAAAGACATTTCCATTCTCTTTTCTGATATTAGAAACTTTACCACTAAATGCGAGGAGTTAGAACCAGAAGCAATTGTAGAATATCTGAATGAATATTTCACTCACATGGTAGAGGTGATATTTAGCCACGGGGGTACTGTGAACAAGTTTGTTGGAGATATGATTGTTGCCATGTTTGGCGCACCTTCAACTCTTGTTGATAGCGAACGACGAGCTATTGAAACAGCTATTGAGATGCAAAAACGCATAAAAACAATCCCAGTTGCTTGGATTAGGGATAATTTTCTTACCGGGATTGGAATAAGTTCGGGAGAGGTAGTTGTTGGCAACGTTGGCTCTCCACAACACATGGACTATACAGCAATAGGAGATAAAGTTAATATAGCGTCTAGGCTGCAATCTATGGCGAAGGGTGAGCAGATCCTAGTTAGTCGTTCTATTTATGAGAATACAAAACATCTATTTGAATTTAAGGAGATTGGGAGCGTTCAAGTAAAAGGAAAAAAAGAAGCTGTAGAAGTTTTTGAAGTTCTTTATTAAATAGTAAGAAACAGAATGAATCCGAAGATATTAATTGTTGATGATGAGCCTCACATTCGACTTTTGTTAGAACAAACCCTTGAGGATCTTGAAGATGAGGGCGTGGAGTTACTAACAGCAACTAATGGTGAAGAAGCATTGGAGACAATTAAAGCGGAGAAGCCAGCTCTTGTTTTTCTCGACGTAATGATGCCTAAAATGAATGGATTTGATGTATGTAATGCGGTTAAAAATGAACTAGATATTAAGGACGTTTACATTATCATGTTGACTGCTAAGGGGCAAGAATTTGATAAGCAGAAGGGAAATGAAGTAGGGGCGGATATGTATATGACAAAGCCTTTCGATCCAGATGAGGTAGTGGCAAAAGCATCGAATATTCTAGAAATTGAGAGAGCTTAATTTTGTGAATAGATGTAGTTGAACTATGTAAGTGTACGTAGGTGTAGCCTGGGCGGTAGCGATCGCGCTATCGTATCGCCTCGATGTAGCCCGTACTTTGGGCTTAGGAAAAGAAAAAGATGTAGGATTGCCATAGCACAGTAGTAACTGTAATAAAGATTTTTGCAAAAATCAAAACGGCGTTGAATGCCTACAGAGCTAGCTCTAGCGCCTGTAAGATCAATCGCAAAAATATTTAGCAATATTAATTTTTTAATCAAATTTTGTCACTAAACGTTGAGGGTAAAATATGCAGTCAGAACCGAAAGCAAACATCCTTTTGGTTGACGACCATCCAGAAAATCTGCTGGCGTTAGAGGCAGTATTGAGTAGCTTAGGGCAGAATTTAGTCAAAGCAAATTCGGGGATGGAAGCCTTAAGATGTTTGCTAAATGAGGATTTTGCTGTGATTTTGCTCGATGTCCAGATGCCAGAACTGGATGGATTTGAGACAGCAAGGCTGATTCGAGCTAGAGAGCGATCGCGCCAGACTCCGATTATTTTCCAAACCGCATACGGCACAAGCGACACTAATATATTCACAGGTTATTCCTTAGGCGCGATAGATTACCTGGTTAAGCCGATTGAACCGGAAATATTACTCTCAAAAGTATCGATGTTTGTTGACCTGTTTAAGAATACAGCACAGGTAAAACAACAAGCATTGGACTTGGAAGCCATCAATGCAGAACTTAAGAAAAACGAACAGCAATTTCGTTCTTTCAGTGCTTGTTTGCCAGTCGGCATTTTTATGACAGATATTGAAGGTAAATGCACTTATACAAACCCGCGCTGTCAAGAAATTTGTGGCTTTACACTTGAGGAAAGCTTGGGAGATGGTTGGTTGCGGTCAGTTTATCCGGAAGATAGCGATCGCGTCATCGCACAATGGTATACCTACACTCGTCAGCGGAAGGAATATTCGTACGAATGTCGCTTTCAAACACGAGAGGGAATTGTACGTTGGGCTTACATTCGGTCATCTCCTTTGCTTTCCAATAAAGGCGAACTCATCGGTTTTGTGGGAACAGTAGAAGACATTACTCCTACTAAAGAGGCAGAGGCATCACTACGAGAGAGTAAGCAAATGCTACAGCTAGTGATGAATAACATCCCGCAGTTAATTTTTTGGAAAGATAGAAAGTCTGTTTATCTGGGTTGCAATTACAACTTTGCGCGAGTAGCAGGGGTTGATACACCAGAAGGAATTGTTGGCAAAACAGACTACGACTTGGCTTGGAATAAGGAGGAGGCGGACTGGTACCGCGAGTGTGACAATCGCATCATGGAGGCAGATACGCCCCAATATCATATCGTTGAAACTCAATTTCAAGCAGATGGCAAACAGTCTTGGGCAGAAACGAATAAGATTCCACTCCATGATGATGCAGGGAATGTTGTAGGTATTCTAGGTACCTATGAAGACATCACTGATAAAAAGTTGGTAGAAGAAACTCTGAAAAAGTCTGAGGAAGAGTTAAAAATTCGAGTAGAGGAACGTACTCTTGAATTGAATCATACTATTCAGAATTTGCAAAGCGAGATTGCCGAGCGCCAGCGGACGCAACAAGAGTTACAACAAGCTAAAGAAGCCGCTGAAGTTGCTAATTGTGCCAAGTCAGATTTCTTATCTCTTGTTTCCCATGAGTTAAGAACACCTCTTACCTCCGTCTTGGGATTCGCAAAAATTATCAAGAAAAAACTAGATTCCGTTATATTTCCTGAAGTTCAAAGTGAAGATAAGAAAGTTCGGAAAACCATCAAGCAAGTAGAAGAAAACCTGGACATCATTGTGTCTGAAGGGGAAAGACTAACAAATTTAATTAATAGTGTCCTTGATTTGGCAAAGTTAGAAGCAGGAAAGATTGAGTGGAAGACAGAACCAATTTATATATCTGAAATAATTGAACAGGCAACAGCGGCTACATCCGCCTTATTTGAAACAAAGCCGCTAAAGTTAATAAAGGATATCGAAAATGAACTACCTGAGCTAGTGGGTGATAAGGATAGACTCGTTCAGGTTGTGATTAATTTAATTTCCAATGCTGTCAAATTCACGCCAGAAGGCTGCATAACTTGCAGAGCAAAAAAAATCAACAACGAGGTTATTATCAGCGTTATTGATAGTGGTATAGGCATCGCCAAGGCTGACCAAGAGCAAGTATTTGAAAAATTTAAGCAGGTAGGTGATACATTAACAGACAAACCTAAAGGAACTGGTTTAGGACTGCCCATTTGCAAGCAAATCGTAGAACATCATCAGGGTAGAATCTGGGTAGAAAGTAAATTGGGTAAAGAAAGCAACTTTTCATTCACCTTACCTATCAGTACAGGCGGAAATTTTGAGTTTGAGAAAGTTGATTTGGACACCCTTTTAAAACAACTAAAAGGTCACGTAATCACTTCTAAAGCCTCTTCTAATAAACAAAAGAAAACAATTTTGGTGGTAGACGATGAAGCATCTATTAGAGAACTTCTCAGACAGCAATTGGAAGCAGAAGGTTATATTGTTAGGCAAGCTAAAGACGGTATGGATGCCATTACACAGGTTAAAAAAGAACATCCTGATTTGATTATTCTGGATGTGATGATGCCTGCCATGAATGGATTTGATGTGGCAGCAGTACTGAAAAATGACCCTGGAACTACAACCATACCGATAATCATTTTATCAATTATAGAAGACAAAGATAGAGGCTATTGTTTAGGAATTGATAGGTATTTGGCAAAGCCAATTAACCAGGAAGAACTTCTAAGTGCTATCGAATCGCTTCTGGCTCAAGAAACCTCAAAGAAAAAAGTTTTGGTAGTAGATGAAGATGAATCAACAATCAAAATCCTTACTGATGTGTTACAGGCAAAAGGCTACAGCGTTGTTGAAGCTTCTAACGGTCAGGAATGTATTGAAAAGGCAATCTCAGCCAAGCCCGATATGATTATCATCGATTCAATCCTTTCAAAGCGAGACAATCTTGCCAAAACATTGCGATTTGAGAAAGGGCTGGAGAATGTTTTGTTTTTTTTAGTAGCAAACGGAAATGTAAATGGTCAAAATCAGTCGTGAGGCTTACAGGAATTTAACGTAGACGCGATCGCATCTTGCCGTCTCAACACCTGTTTCTGGTTCATACCCACTCCTTTCATACAATTTGACTGCTTCTTTGAGAACGCTGGCGGTTTCAATCCAAATTTCCTGAAAACCACGAGAAGCGATCGCATTTTCGAGTTGTTCTAACAAATACTTACCCAGTCCTTGCCCTCTCACAGCTGGCAATAGATACATTTTGCGTAATTCTACCGCTCTGTCCCCACGCTTCACTGGATAATACGCGCCAGTCCCTACCACTTTCCCTTCTCTTTCAATTACCCAAAACTCACCCCCAGGATCTTGATAAAATTTTTCTACCTCTAGAACATCCCTATCTGCCTCCTCTGGTTGCCAAGGCAAGCCATACTCGGTTAACACCGAATGGATGACATCAGCTGCAAAAGTGCGATCGCGCTTTTCCCAGCCACGAATCACAAAATCCCGATATTGAGCCTTCATCTGCTTCTTGCCTTTAGCTGTGAATTCTCGGTTCTGGATGCAGCGTTTCCAGCAACTGACTCTCAACGACGGCTAATTCCTCCAGCCGTTGGTTGACAACAGCACGCTCAAAGTAAGTATCGGCAAGCACCCAATAAACGCCATAGTGACGTGCTTCAGATGCCATCAAGCTGCCATAAAATTGGGCTAACTCTGGATCGGGTAAGTGGGTGGCGAGTAATCCCAGCCGTTCGTGACTTCGAGCCTCAATCAACCCAGAAACTAGCAAAGAATCCAATAACCGCTCTGGCTCCTTGGCGCGGATTTGCGCCTTCATCCCGGCACCGTAGGGAGGCGCAGAGAGGGCAGCAAGGGGGATGCCACAACGTTCCAGCCACTGATTAACCAGCTCAAAGTGTTCCAGTTCTTCGCAGGCGATCCTGGTAAGCTGCCGCACTAACTGAGTATAAGAAGGGTAGCGAAACATCAAATTCAAGGCAACTCCGGCTGCTTTCCGTTCGCAGTGGGAATGATCGAGCAGAATAGTATCCACGTTAGCGATCGCCTGATTTACCCAAGCGATACTACTAGCTTGTTTCAGAGCAATAATAACTGGCAGCGTAGCAGAAGACACAGTAGAAGACACAGGAGGCAAGGAACTTTAAGGTAAAAAACCCTGACATTTAACGATAGCGAGAGAATTTTTCTATTGATTGTCTCGCTCTGTTTCACCCAACACTCGACCGCCTTCAGAGAGATTCCCGATCCCAGAAGGTTCTACTCAAGCTAGGCGAGATATGATTAATAATGTAGTCTACCATACTTACAATTTGATACATCCCGCCACTTAGAAGAGAATTTAGAACTTAAAAGTCAGCTTTAAAAATATACCTTTGACTTTTAACTTCCCATTTCTAGTTGGTTTTCCCAGTGCTTTTTTGGTGTTCCCTATTCAGGCTGTGCATCCGCTCCGTGAAACTCTTAATACAAGGACATTCCCTTTTTTGACATTCTCCTACTTGATTGACTTACTAATCAACCCAGTTTTAGCGTGGTTATCAGTTTTAACGGGCTATAAGTTGCATCTAGCTGTAACGGAGCAGACGCAACAAACATATTACCAATGGTTTATTGGTAAGACATGGAATTTGATGATACTGTGCCGCGTTTGAAAGTCACTTCCCCACCCGCGCTATAACCTGGGCGACATGACTAGGGATGTCCATGAGTGTATAAGTTTTGATCGACAGTGATTCGGTGTCTTACTTTGAGGCGCTATCTAAGGTTGTGAGTAATCGGATTGAGGATGAGCAAAATGACCCCCCGTCGCATTGTGATTGGTGATGTACATGGCCACTACGAAGGCCTGATGACCTTATTGGAAGCGATCGCTCCTTCCTCAAATGACTCGGTTTATTTTTTGGGGGATTTAATCGATCGAGGGCCTCACAGCGCTCAGGTTGTTAAATTTGTTAAGCAAAATTCCTACCATTGTTTGTTGGGCAACCACGAGCAAATGTTATTAGACGTGTTGGGCGATGGACAAATTTACGGCCCAGCGCTGCAAGGATGGCTCTACAGTGGCGGTCATGCAACCGTGAACAGTTATGGGGAAGCGGGTATTCCAACAGAGGATATCGAGTGGATGCGATCGCTACCCACATATTTAGACTTAGGCGATGTCTGGTTGGTTCATGCAGGCGTCCATCCGCAAATTCCCTTCGAGAAGCAAACCGCTGAGGAATTTTGCTGGATTCGCGAAGAATTTCACAGCATTCCCCAGCCGTACTTCCCCGATAAACTGATCGTTACAGGTCACACCATCACCTTTACCCTGCCTGGAGTTGCACCAGGAAAACTTGCCCAAGGCAACGGCTGGCTTGACATCGATACGGGTGCCTATCACCAGAAAAGTGGCTGGTTGACAGGCTTGGATCTCACGAACAACTTGGTTTATCAAGTCAATGTGGCGCGGCGTCGCGTTCGCAAACTACCCTTGAAAGAAGCAGTGACGCAAATCGATCCCTCTCAGGTGAGTCGGATGCGCCGCCAGATGCTCAGACCTTAAATCAGAGGGCGAATTTTCGCTTTATAAGCCTGCTGATCCAACCCATCGCCGATATTGGCATCTTCCGGGTCAATGGCACGTTCCAAAGCCTTAATCCGATCCGAGGTTGCCGGATGGGTACTTAAGAAAGTAGGCACCGAATTTGCCCTGAGCAGCTTTTCCATGAAAGCCACCATTCCAGAGGGAGCATAACCTGCCCTAATCATGGTTTGCAGTCCCTTTTGATCCGCCTCGAATTCATCTTGCCGACTGTTCGGACGCCGTAGAGCCAAATCCACGCCAATTTGAACGGCTAGGTTGCGATCCAACCCCGCTGCTGCCGCTACGCCGCGAGCTAGCGCACTTTTCCGCATCTGCTCAATTGCATGACGACCGGCAATATGACCGATTTCGTGACTCATTACACTCGCCAGCTGAGCTTCATTATCTGCTGCTGTGAGCAAGCCAGTGTTGACGTAGACAAAGCCTCCCATTGTCGCAAAGGCATTGAGACCCTTATCGTTAACGACTTGAAACGTATAAGGAATATCAGGGCGATCGCTCTTCGCCACCAACCGCTGACCAATCTCTTCAACGTAGCGAACAATTTGGGGATTGCGATACAGCCGAATCTCCCGACTGACTAGCTGGTTATTAATTGCCCGACCAATTTGGACTTCCTGTTTATCAGAAATACTCGACAGCTGAATTACCTGAACGCCGCGCAAAATCAAGTCAAACAACGAGATTGCTTGCCCAGACTGAGGCAAACCGACACAAATAAACAGCGCCACTACAGATGAGAGGAACGGATAGAACCAGCGGCGGGAGGAACGACGAGAAAAAAATGACAAGGGGTTCAACTTCATAGCGAATACGAGTGATAATCAAATCGACAGTTGCGATCGGCGACCAGTCTTGACAATTTCAACACTCCCTACCCTGAAAGCAGGCGAGGCAACACCACATTTTAAAAGTCACAATTTCGGATTCTTGTTCTTCTTCCCAAGCATCAGCCCAGAGAAAGAGAATCTTATAGAATGCGATCGCATCTCCCCGTAAATGTGACAACAACTTTCATTAGTCTGAAACAAACAGACGTGATTTGAGAATTCTAAGTTGCAGCTTCAACCACAATCGAGAGATTTTGCGATCGCTCAAGCCTGGGCAGAGCCTCCAACTAAGATCGCTCCCCCGTACAATACTGATTCGGTACTCCTGAAAATTTAGCCATTTTTCATCACCAGATTCGGTGAATGTCCTGATGAACTGGAGGGCAAGTTTACCGAAAATTTAAATAGAATCCTGTGTCCCGATAACCAGATGCAAGCTCAAAGCCTCTCCCTAACGATCGCTCAATTAGTCGAGCAATTATTAACTACGCGCAGAATTACTCGCCATGACCAACAACGGCTGATGGCGGCGCTGTTATCGAAGACGGCTCTCAGCTCCGAAGAGCAGATCCAAGTCAACCGAGTATTTGACAGCCTGAAACAAGGCTACATCCGTGTCGTAGACTAAGTTAGGCAGTCTTTTCAGGAAGGCTTTACAACCAGCCATCTGCCAGCACTCTCTAGGCGACACTCATGGTACTCTGACAAAAGACTGCCGGATTAAGTATCATCTACCTTGTGATTTGTAGAGTTAGAGGTTACTGAATTTCCCCAGTTTTTTAGCTAGAGCCAGGACAATTCTGCATGAAGATTTTGGATTCTCAAGGTCGCTTATTCGGCAAGGTGAGCATCTTAGATGTGGGTGCTGCCTTAGTGATTCTCTCAGTTATTGTAGGAATCTTCTTTTTTCCCGGCACTTCCGGTTCGGTTGCCCAAGTCGGCGTTACCACAAAACCCGTAGAAATGGATTTGATTGTCCGGGGTTTAAATGTGCGAGATCCCCAGGCTTTAATCGACCAGTTCCAGAAGGACAAAAAAACGAATATTATTATCCGCAATCAACCCGCCGGACAGATGGAGATTAAATCCATCAAGATCCTGCCCCGAAGCGTGACCGTCCCGCAACCGGATGGTTCTGTCAAAGCGCTCCCCGATCCTAGACCTGATTCTTTCAGTACCGATATGCTGATGACTTTCGGTACTAAAGCCCAAATCACAAAAGATGGGCCGGTTGTCGGCGGTACCAAACTCAAAATTGGCATCCCAGTAGAACTAGACGGCTCAGGTTATAACTTCAATTCCACAGTCATTGATATCCGGTTCCCAGACTAATCTTGCGGTAGAGAAACCCACTATTTTCTAAAATAATGGGTTTCTTTGACATTTCTAGTCCAGCAAGTCTAAAAATCGCCGGATGAAGCCGATTGTCACCGCAGGCAGTTCCAGTTGGGGCGTCAATCCCACATCATCAAGCGCCTGAAAAACTCGGACAGCTTGCGGATTTAAAGCTGCTAGCCGCCTGCCAACTTCCGGACCCGTAAACTCGGACTTTTCCCCCCACATTATGGCAGTAGGCACGTTTAGCTGAGTGATGTACAGGGATAGATCGAAGCATAAATCTCCCCGAACAAAAGAGAGCGCTGCATATTCCGCATTGGGTTGTTGGGCAGATTGCAGATAAGCGTCTACGATTTCCTGGTAGACGCGGCGGCTACGAGCAAATTGTCGCTGTTCTAGGAAACTACGGATGCCAACCTCCGTAGCAACGCCCGTGCTATAGAGCAAGCGATCCAGAATGGGCGTAGCAACGAGTTGGGCAAAAAAGCTACGGGTGTAATTTTCCCCAAAGTCAGACAGACCCGCCGGTGTGGTGAGAATCAGGGACTTAAAGAGATCGGGGCGAGCGATCGCAGCTCTAATTGTAAAAGCAGCCGTGAGAGAAGATGCCACGACGGGTACTGGCTCGTTACAAGTCTGCTCGATGAACTCAATAATTGTGTTGATGTAGTCATCTATCTGGTAATTGCGTGCGGGGTGGTCAGACCGACCCCAACCAATTAGGTCGGGTGCAATCACTCGATAATCGGTTGCAAAAGCTGGATAGACTTTCGACCATTCGTAGGCGGATGACCCACCACCAAAGCCATGTAGGAAAACCAACGTGGGCAGATTCTCTGACATGGCTGCATCCGCCGAGCGCCAAGGTGCCCCCTTGGGGGTGTAGTACACCACTCTTCCCAAGGAAGTGACAATCGATTGCATCTCAAAGCCGGGTGGCTGAATCATGAATAAACCTCATTGTTATCGCCACGAGCGCTCATTGTCGCGAATTGTTGAGTGTTAGAACGTCTGACTACTGGTTGATTCCTAACACCCAGTTTCAATCGGCGATGCTCAGTTGAGCTGGTGACTGATACTATTTTAGATTTTTGCTTTAGACTTTGAACGATGAAACGCTTGCATATAGGTGGTTTCAGAATTTCTCATCGGGTAGCGTCAGACCAAACGATCTAGCAGCAAATGCGCCCAGCCTAACTGGAGCAACGATCCTGTAATTTATCCGCAATTTAAAGGAACGATAAAACAACCGTCTTGAAATTAAAGATTTTGCAAATAGTTATCCCTAAAGGCAGATGTAAATTAAGGTAAAAATACATCAGCCGGTTGATAAGACTTTCCGCTATGCCAATCCAGCCGCTGGTTTTTTTCCGCCAAATTAGAAAAAATCAGAGATAATCCAAACGGTAGGGGGTGAAACCCCTCACCGGGTTTTTGCGTATTTAAGTAACAGGGTGTGTGCGATCGCGATGGCAATCGGTCATCAGCCAATGTTGATGACTGGAACATTTCTTCTAAAACTTCCCTCACAAGAAATTAAAAATGCGGAATTTTTTGCCTGAGGGAAGAAGCATTACTCGGAATCAGATCGTAAAAGACGCCCCATAAGTCAAGGAGGCTGAATGAACAGAGGGGGGATTAGTAGCTTCAGGTCGTCACTCCCAAGTGATAGCTCCGTCAAGTCTGGAGATATCTGCGTCGGAGTAATAAACGGCGATCCAGTTCTTGAAAAAGTACATTCACAGAACGTTATGGCAAAGCAATGCAGTCTTCCGTGGGATGAAATCAGCGACTTTAACGCCTCCGCATCCGCACCAACAATTGAGTCGAGCGATGCGTCCACCGTTGTTGCTTCTCCTAGCGAGGAGCCGGCTAGCGCTGACTCCGGCTTCCCCTTAAATAAGGGAACCTGCGTTCGCCTCAACATGGAAGACTTGAAATGCTTTGACGTGGTGGAGCGCCAGTTTCAGCAATGGGGTCTCACGTTTAGAAATGCGATCGCTCTCCATCCCTCCAACCCCGCTTTCCCCCCTCGATCTGGCACCACCGTCCTCATGGGTGCCCCTAAAAACGGCTTGATAGAAATTTCCTTTGAGTTTCCGGTTCGCTTTGTCAGCGGCTTTGTCACCAGTTCTCAGCGAACAATTTTATCTGCCTACGACCAGCAAAACCAACTCCTGGGGCGCTCGGAGTTGACAGAGCCAAATCTAGCCGGAACGGATTCCAATATTCCTCCGAACAGTCAGCTGAGCGTCGCAGTACCAAATATCTATCGGATCACCTTCTACGCTTTTGATGGCTGTCTGACCGTCGATGACTTGAGCTTTGGTTTGTGAGCGGTCATCGGTCATTGGTTCGTAGTCATTGGTCAACTTGGTAAAACAAAGGACGAATGACTACGGGCTACGAGCTTAGGACTAAAAGGTATTACGATAGTTAACTCGTTAGGTATAATCTATCTGACTTAAGCAGGAAACTTTCGTGGCACAGGCGTCGTCTTGGCGACAACAACTCGTAAACCAGATCCAATTGGCTCTGTCGCAGAAACAATTAAAAATGCCAGTCCTCAAGCTGTTTCCCCGGCACCCAGATCAGGGATCGGGCAGCTGGCTGGTGGTGAGCGCCGTTGTGGTGGTGATGCTGTTCTGGAACTGGAAGCTCCTACTGGCTACCGGCGCTGGTGTGTTGGTAATGTTGCTGGTTTACCTGATGCAGGAGTGGGACTGGCAAGTACACTGGTCGAGCCTGCAACGGTTTTTTAGTGGTTCCAACCGGCAATTAACGCTTGCCGTTGGCAGTGGCGGCATTGCCAGCCTCAGCACCTATATGGCAGTTTCCATCTGGGTAGACTCTGACAGTCCCTGGATTGCTGCTGGTGCAATTCTTCAAGGTCTGGGCACTCTGGCAACCCTAATCCTCTTGGTCTGGCAAATTATTAGCCGTCAACTGAATCGGGATGAAGCTAACCTGAACCATTGGTTAACGGAGCTGACGCAGGTAGACCCCCTGAAGCGTCTGATTGCGGTTCGCCGACTTTGTGCCTTAGTCACAGAGGCTCGGTTAGAGCGGGAGCATCGACGTAGTGTTGCCGAATACTTTCGGCTGATGCTGAATCAAGAACCGGAAGCGGCGATCCGAGATGCGGTTCTCGATGGTCTGCAAGCATTGGAGAGTAACCAGCCGTTAATTAAGGGTAGTCAACCGTTAAAGACGCCTGTTGTTTTGAAACGCTCTGTGGCTAAAGTCCGCAGGAAGAATTAAGCAGGGGGGCAGAGGAGCCGAAAGACAGGGAAGCGATCGCCCCCGCTTAATTTTTGCTTTTTAATATCTCTTTTTAATTCTCAAACTTGGGTTCCGCTTTCTCCACAGAGGAATCATTGACTCCTAGCGTCAGCTCTAAAGGCGTTTGGGAAGGATATGCCTTGACAACCTCTCGATAGACATCGTAATTCGTCGGCAAGGTAACACTCTGCCCGTTGCTGCGATAAGTAATTTGGTAATTCACATCTCGCAAAATCTCTGGCTGGCTTGCCTTTTCGGCAGGTTGCAGCCGCTGTTCAATTTCATCAAGCGTGGGTCGTGGTGGCAGTGCAGACCACCAAAGTTCCCGTTCGTCGGGGCCAATTACCGCGCCTTCTGGCTTCTCCCCATTGCGGTTGAGTAAGGAAGTAGAGCCAAAAGTTTCGATTCGCTCTTGATTGCGACCCGGATTAGTCGAGTAACCGACTTTCCAAGTTAAAGTTGTCCGGGCGGTTGCTTCATACTGGTTAGTGGTTACGGTGCTGCACCCAGAGAGAGCAAATAAAAGAGAAGCTCCCGCCAGTATGGCAAAACATGGGCTTTGTTGTTTAAATTGACCTTTGAGACTCACCGTCTATTGACACCCATTAGAAAAACGACATCAAAGAGCAAATGCAGCTAGCTCCGCTATTTCCTATTGTGTACCGAATTCTTCAGCCTGCCTTTCCCCGTTGTCTGTGGTCGGGTACTGGAAATTCACGAGCGATCGCTCTCACGTTTGATGATGGCCCCCATCCCCAATACACTCCCGAACTCTTGAAAGTGCTAGACCACTACGGCATACCCGCCAGTTTTTTTTGGCTGGGTGTTTGCGTTAACCGCGCACCAGCGACTGCGAAAGAAGTCTACCGGCGGGGTCACTGGCTTGGGCTACATGGGTACGATCATCGCGCTTTTCCCAAGCTGCGTCCAGCTGACCTCAAACAAAGTATGGAACAGACACAGCAGGCGATCCAACACGCCTGTCAACTCGATCCACGATTTATTCGTGACGTTCGACCCCCCAATGGTTTGTTTACACCCCAGACCTTAGATTTATTGCAGCAGTGGAACTATCGACCTGTCATGTGGAGCGTGGTGCCGGAAGACTGGGTACAGCCTGGGGTTAGCGTCGTCGTACAGCGAGTTTTGCGGCAAGTCCAAAATGGTTCGGTCATTGTTTTGCATGATGGCTATTATGGAGGTCAAGATGTGGCTGAAACGACCGCCCAGTTAGTGCCTAAACTATTGCAGCAAGGATATCAATTTGTTACCATCGATGCGCTGTGGCAGCAAAGTCAGTTGACCTCTTTAACCTAAATACGAAATATATTGATGTTTTCTCTGTCACATTTTGGCTCTTGTTGATTAGAATGACGGAATAGAATTCAGCCATTTGTCGCAACCCATCGCCCATCAAGCGTCAGTAGGATAGAGTTGCATTTAAGCAAAATGCGAAATCAAGCAATATTTTCTCTAGTTTTGCCTAAACGTTCATTACTGCTTAGTGCTACTCTCCCCAAACCTTTGACGCTTAACTATAGGCTATTTATAGAAAGACAGCGCTCAACTGGCTGGAGGCATCACCAAATCAACCAGCGAGTGTTGCTGGTAAATCCTGTACAAGCTAGTTGAAGGAGATGAGATCGGAGTGGGTGTATCAATTCCAATCGGATTATCCATTGGGAAAAGCCGCCTTGACATTAACTTCATATTTGAAGGTTTAAATAAACCAAAAGCGTGCAAGTTTTGTGAGAAAGGCTACAATCGGAAAGGTTTTGAACACTACCAGCATTAACACCTATTTCAACGCGGTTATCGAACGCTGGCGTTGCACGCAAGCGCATTCTCTCTTTTCTCTCATTGAGCCAGTCAGCAAGCGTTGAAAGCTGGCAAGGTAAACGACTGGCTAACTTGTTTTGTAGATTAACTAACACCATCTTCTGGTCTTTAACTGAAGGAGCATGAGGAATTCGGCATGACCCAGGCCAACGACGTACTCGAAATCATCACTCCGCCTGAGAGCGAGTTGGATCTCTTAATTGATGAAGACGCGGATCAAGACGACTTTGTAGACGTAACGCCCGATGAAGACGAAGGTAAGCCTGGTAAGGTCAGTAGATCCCGTCGTCGGGTGCAAACGAAAAAGAAACACTACACTGAGGATTCGATTCGTCTCTATTTACAAGAAATTGGTCGGATTCGTCTCTTAAGAGCCGATGAAGAAATTGAACTCGCACGCAAGATAGCCGACTTACTAGAATTAGAGCGTTTGCGCGAGCAACTGATCGAAAATCTGGAGCGGGAACCGCAGGATATAGAGTGGGCTGAGGGAGTGCTGAAATCTGAGCGAGTCTGGGAACAACTCGCTACTCAGCTAGGGCGAGAACCGCAACAAGAAGAGTGGTCTAAAGAGGTGAAGAAGCGCCTACCAGCGTTCCGACATCGCCTCTATGTAGGTCGCCGTGCTAAAGACAAAATGGTGCAGTCAAACCTGCGTTTGGTGGTTTCGATTGCCAAAAAATATATGAATCGCGGCTTATCCTTCCAAGACTTGATTCAGGAAGGCAGTCTAGGCTTGATTCGAGCCGCTGAAAAATTTGACCACGAAAAAGGTTACAAATTCTCCACCTATGCAACGTGGTGGATTCGTCAGGCAATCACGAGAGCGATCGCGGATCAATCTCGCACCATTCGACTACCTGTTCACCTGTACGAAACCATTTCTCGGATCAAAAAAACTACCAAGCTTCTATCCCAAGAAATGGGTCGCAAACCCACTGAAGAAGAAATCGCTACTCGTATGGAAATGACCATCGAGAAACTGCGATTCATTGCTAAATCAGCTCAGTTACCCATTTCTCTAGAAACTCCCATCGGTAAAGAAGAAGACTCCCGTCTGGGTGACTTCATCGAAGCAGATGGTGAAACCCCCGAAGATCAAGTTTCTAAAAACCTCCTCCGGGAAGATCTAGAAAGCGTCCTCGACACCCTCAGCCCCCGCGAACGGGATGTGCTGCGTCTGCGCTACGGTTTGGATGATGGACGCATGAAAACTCTTGAAGAAATCGGTCAAATCTTCAACGTTACCCGCGAACGGATTCGTCAAATTGAAGCGAAAGCTCTCCGCAAGTTGCGGCATCCCAATCGCAACAGTATTCTCAAAGAATACATTCGCTAGACAATCCTTTTTAGCGAGATAAATAATAGTAGGGGCGGGTTTCTTTACCTGCCCCTACTATTATTTGGGAAACAAAAAACTGGGAGTTCCTAGATAAACTCCCAGCGAGCTTTTGAAATTGACCAAATTTATAAAATTGAAATATATTATTACATCAGACCCCAGAAGTGAAGCACGCCTTGACCTGTGGTGAGTTCAATCATCATGGCAATGAAAAAGCCGATCGTGGTAAAACGCCCATTCCAATTTTTAGCTTGGGGCGTAAAGCCAATCTTGGTTGCATCGTTGCGGTCTTGAGTTTGCATAGTCTTAACTCTGTAAAATAAACTTTTGTTACCATCTGTACAAGAATGTAACTAAAGAATTGTGAACGCGCAGCAATCTGCTTCGCGAGGCAGATGAATTTTAGCTTTGGTGCGAAAATAAAAAGCACTTGGGCTGGATTTCTGACACTCTCTTCGTTTTGCCGGGGACGACCCCCAGCACCCCTCTCTTTAGGAGAATGATATGTTGCTAAACGCCTCACAACCGCTAAGCGATCGCCTAGACGATTACTACCACCAGATCAAGGCTGTCATTCTCAACCGTCAAAATCCGATTACGGGTCTATTGCCCGCCAGTACTGCAATTAACGCCCACGGCGACTACACCGATGCCTGGGTACGCGACAACGTTTACAGCATTCTCGCCGTTTGGGGATTGGCACTAGCTTACCGCAAAGTCGATGAAGATAAGGGGCGCACCTACGAGCTGGAACAAAGCGTCGTCAAGCTGATGCGCGGGCTGTTGTTCTGTATGATGCGACAGAGCCACAAAGTTGAGCAATTTAAACAAAGCCAATCCCTCCTAGACTGCCTGCACGCCAAATACAACACCAGCAGCGGTGATGTCGTAGTCGGCGATGACGCTTGGGGACACTTGCAGTTAGATGCCACCTCGCTATTTCTGCTGATGCTGGCTCAGATGACGGCATCGGGGTTACATATCATCTACGCCATTGACGAAGTCAACTTTGTCCAAAATCTGGTCTATTACATTGGCAGAACTTACCGAACCCCCGATTATGGGATTTGGGAGCGAGGAAATAAGATAAACCGGGGGAATCCAGAACTAAATGCCAGTTCGGTCGGGATGGCAAAAGCCGCTTTAGAAGCAATTAGCGGACTGGATTTATTTGGAGTGCGAGGTTCTCAGGCTTCTGTAATTCACGTGCTGCCGGATGAAATTGCTCGCGCCCGCATGACCCTGAAATCCCTGTTACCAAGAGAATCTAGCTCCAAAGAAGTGGATGCGGCTAGCTTAAGCGTCATTAGTTTCCCAGCCTTTGCGGTGGAAAATATGGAGCTGATGGAACGCACTCGACAGAAAATCATCGACAAGCTGGAGGGACGCTACGGCTGCAAACGCTTTTTGCGAGATGGACACCAAACTGTTTTGGAAGATACCAGCCGCTTGCACTACGAACCTTGGGAATTGCAGCAATTTGAGCATATTGAGTGCGAATGGCCTTTATTTTTCACCTACCTGGTTCTGGATGGCTTGTTTCGAGGAGACATGGAACAAGTTAAGGACTATCAAGAGTGCCTGGAGTTTCTGCTGATTGAGCAGGACGGTTTGCGGCTGCTACCGGAGCTTTATTATGTCCCGGCGGAAAAGATTGAGGCGGAGAGACAGAACCCCCACACCCAACCGCGCCTGCCAAATGAAAATATCCCCTTGGTGTGGGCGCAAAGCTTGTACCTGCTAGGAGAAATGCTGAGTGAGAAGTTAATCGCGGTGGGAGATATTGACCCGCTGGGACGGCACCTGAGTGTGGGTCGGGAAGGAAACCCGATGGTACAAATTGCGCTGTTGGCAGAAGATGAAAAGTTACAGGCTGAATTAGCAGTCCACGGCATTGCAACCCAGACGCCGCAACAACTGGAGCCGATTCAGGTGCGTCAAGCAACAGAACTCTCAGCGGTTTATACCCAAATTGGGCGGAACGATAAGCTGGGACTCACGGGCAGACCCGTGCGCCGGTTGCGGACTTTAACAACATCGAGGATTTTTCGCATCCGGAGCGAGACGATTGTCTTCTTACCGTCATTTTTGGATCAACAGCAGTTTTACCTGACCCTTGACTACCATTTCTTAGTTGCTGAAATTCAGAGCGAACTTGCTTATATTCAGCGCAATTGGTTTGAGCTAGGGCGTCCTACGATGACGTTGTTGCTGACCCACGCAATGCTGGAAACCGGCTCAGAGGCGCTTCTAGAACTGATGCAGGAGCTAAAAGATGGTTTATGCAATGGGGTTCGAGTGAAATTGGGGCGGCTGAATCAGCTGATGCTGACATCTGGGACACAACGAATTGATTTTCTACACGACTTTGAGTTTACCCAATCGCCGGTTCAAGATGCCGCGACACGACGGTACTACCTGACCAGCCATCCTGATAAAAATTGGCCGCTGGGTAATACTCAAGAATTTATGCTGGAGTGCGAAACCAATTTGGGGTTATTGCTCTCTAGCCTGCGGGAGTCGGAAAACATCTACGAACAAATCGAGTTGTTGCATACCTTAGTGCGGTTGCAGGGATTGGATTTTGATACCGGCTTTGGAGGGCCGGAACAGCGAGTGACAGTGGCGGATTTGCTGGATGAAGTTTACACCAAGGCAGGCACCAGCGAAGCGTCCCCCCACTGGACGGTGGTACGTCATGCGGCTGGGTTACTGAATAAGGTTGATATTGGCTTGTCGGATGCGGTGACGGATATCCTGGTGCGGGGCAAGCAGATTACGGTGGGCAAGGCGTATACTGAGGCGTCGCTGATGGCACGCCCGATGTCTTATACAGAAATTATGGACAAGATCCGCGAGTTCTGTGGGGAGGATATTCGCGATCGCGTTTTCACTCAAGAAATCCTAATTTACCTGGGTCTGCTGATCAAGGCGGAACCTCAGCTATTTGACGGTTTGCTGACGCTGCGGGTAGGATATTTGATCCTGCTGTTGACTAGCGAATTGGCGCACGAGTTGCGTCTGACTCAGGATGAAGCTTACGAACACTTGATGCAGTTAAGTCCGTTTGAAGTGAGGATGCGGCTGCGCCAAGTATTGGCTGGGTATGAGGGGATGAATCAAGTGCTGCGTCAGCAAGAATCTTTACACGTTAAACAGCAGGAACAGGAGATTGAGTGGGTGGTGCCGGTGGAACCCGATGAGGAAGAGGCACCCACTGCTGGGGGTTGGTTGCGACAGCGACAACTAGATGGGGCACTCAATCGAGTACCGAAAGATTTTTATCCCAGCGTTTGGAGATTGCTGAAACACTGCAAAGGTGTAGTAATTGGGGATAAGCTAGAGCGTCGCAATCGTTTGGATAGCCATTTGATTTTGTCAGAAATGACGCCAGGGGAAAAGAATTTTGCTCTGCGAATCGAGCATTTACTCAATAAAATACAGGCACCGGAATACCGAAAGGTAAATATTGAGGCATTAATGGAATTGGCAGCGATCGCTCAAGCGAATCCAGAGTTACAAGTAGAAGAATATATTGTGCTAGATGTGCTAATTGGTCATGCCGTACGCTTGGCTTGGTTGGACAAATTTCCAGAACGAGCAGATCGCTATGACGAGTACAAAGCCGCCGCATGGCGTGCTTTTTACGACACTTCTCCCAGAGATTGTGCGAGTTCTATTGTCAAGGCGTTCCGCTTCCTGACTCAATTTGGGCAACGCAGTGCTGCTTAAAGTTGCTTAGATTGAATATTTGAAACGCAAAGGTACGCTAAGGAAAACGCAAAGGTACGCGAAGTCAGATTGATTTCTCTCCGTATCTTTGTGTAAAAAGTAGATATTAGCGTTGAAGTTATATGCTTAATTTTTTCGCTAATTTAATATCATCGAAGTTGGGAAAGGCAGGCGCTTAAGAGGATAGCGATTATAGTAAAATTTTACCCCTAGCTACGCTTACCGACTAGCAACGTTTGGGTGAGTTGCCAGAATAGCATTGGCAAAAGATTGAGTTAATTTATGTTTCAAGCTACTCGTCGGCGATTAGCTATTTGGTACACGGCTGTTACAGCGGTACTGCTACTGCTATTTGCTACTGGGGTTTATTTGTATGTCCGCAACACGCTGATTGAGCGCGTGGATGACACGCTCAATCATGTAGTGGAAGTGGTGCAGCGATCGCTCGTGATTGAAACCGCCCCGAATGGCAGTTCATCCGTCAATGTTGAAGCAAGTTTTCGCAACGATGCAGAAGCCGCTGAAGACGACCACATCGACCTAGAGTGGTTTAGCCCCACAGGTGAATTACTCTGGTCAACTCTCTCCGAACCTTTAGATATTCCCATTCATCTCAACCGCACTGGTGAAACCGTGCCGGTCGTTCGGGCTTCCTGGCAAGGGATATTAGACTCGGAATTTTGGTCTTCGACCAGGGAGGCAACGAAGGACTCCAAGCTGCTTTTGCGACAGGTGACGCAACGAGTGCAAATGGGGCGTCAGGTACTAGGATATCTGCGGGTCAGCCATCCTTGGTTTGAGGTTGCCAAACCGACTCGCTTGTTGATGGTTGATTTGATTTTTGGCACCGGACTAATGTTGATTTCTGTGGCGACTAGCGGCTGGTGGCTTTCCGGTTTGGCGATGGAACCCGTGAGAGAGTCCTACCAACGGCTTAAACAATTCACCGCTGACGCCTCCCACGAACTGCGGAACCCGATTGCCATGATTCAAACGAATGTGCAGGTGGCGCTGGACGATCCCGACCTGATAGCGGCATCTGGGGCGGCACCTATCCATTACCGACAACAGCTGAAGGTTGTAGAACGGCTAACCAGGCGTTTAGGGCGTTTGGTGGACGATCTGCTATTTCTGGCGCGGCAGGATAGTGGCATGAAACAACGCACTTGGGTTCAAGTTCACCTTGATGCCTTGTTGATGGAGGTGATTGAAGAACAACAGCTAGTCGCTGCGGAGAAAGGTGTCAAGCTATCTCTCGATTTTGGATTGCCAATTTTAAATATGGGAATGATTGAGGAAGAAAATCTCCCCTCTCAAATCCCAAAGCCCAAATTTGAAGAGGATGCCTTTGCTATTGAAGGTGACTGGGATCAGCTGGCGCGTCTCTTCACAAATCTGGTTAGTAACGCCCTGCAATACACTCCAGCAGGGGGTAAAGTTGATGTGACATTGCAATGGGTCGATACCATGAATCGCCTCGCCACGAAACGCCACGGGATGCCCCATCTGCAAGTCGGAGTCAGCGACACTGGCATCGGCATTCCAGAGTCGGCACTGCCCCACATTTTCGACCGATTCTATCGAGTCGATCCAGCTAGAACTCATATCGCAGGAAATACAACGGTAACGGGATCTGGATTAGGGTTAGCGATCGCGCAGGCAATTGTTGAAACTCACCAAGGTCATATCCAGATTGAAAGTATTCTCCATCAAGGTACAACCGTTACCGTTACTTTACCGGCAGCCACAGAAGAATATTAGGAAGGACAAATCCATTCATATTTTATCCCTCTTCCTGCATCCTTCCGAAGACTCTACTTTAGAAATGCTTCCCCTGGCAGATGCAGGGATCAAGCTTGACCTACTAATTTCTTGAATAGCGGCTAAGGCAATTTAGCCAAATTTAGACCCAAAAGTGGTTTTAAAACTCTCTTTGAGTTTCAATTGCTCTACTCGTTATATACGAGTCCTTTCTTATGGAAAGTTTAGGGCAAAGCGCCGCGTTTACTAAATCCGACATTCAAAATATAAGGAGATTCTGATGACAATACCCTTAAGAGAAGATGTTGCTTACATTTTACTCAAAAAAATTCACGAAGGTGACAGCGAACCGGGTAAGCATGAAGTAGCCTTCACGGCGGCAGACTTCGCTGGTAGACAAGTCACAGAAACCGACTTGATGGGGCATCTTGATTATTTAAATCAAAAGCAGTATATCGATGCTGAATTTACTGGCAATGCTTACGCTAATCAGGAAGATACTACGGATGTCGTTAATCCGAAAGAGTTCGACTTCCGCATTGCCAATTCCTACGATCCCTCTGATGGTTTAGCACCTCATCTAATTAAATTTAAAAGTGCCAGACTGACCGAAAAAGGGCAACGCCTGTTGGAAAAAATGGAGGAAAACCCGCCAGCAGCCCTTAAGGAAGGTCCTGTGGTTCCCATTGCCACAAAAGATATGCCCTTCCTAGAGAAAGTGATGTTCAGGGGCGAACTGGAAGATATCTTTGATGCTAGAGATATCAGTGAGGTTGTGTTCCGTACCATGCGGGATATGATGACGAATGAAGCCGCCGATCGGGTGACTTCTGAACTGCATGAACCAGTAGAACCGACAGAAGATAAGGCGCTGCAAAACGAAATTGCTGACTTGTGGCAGGATACCAATCCAATTGTCCATTTCCTTAGCCGGATTCGTCCTCCCCTGATCATTAAGGCTGATACTTTTCTATTCCGGATTCGCCAAGAAGCAGGTTTGCCGCAAGGGGTAGAACCAGAAATGGCAATTAAGGCTGTGTTCTCGGCGACAAAAGATGAATTGTCCGAAGAACGGATTCAGGAAATTGCTGGCTTCTTACCCGACAAAATTAGAGAACTCTGGGAGCAAGCCTAACTTTTTGAAAAAGGCAAAAGTAAAAAGAGCAAATTCTTTACTTTCGCCTTTTACTGACTAGAATTTAAATCTTTTTTTGCTGCCCGACGAGTACCAAATTGCTGAAGTCGGGCAGTATAAATGCTTTTAAAAAACTGAATTAAAGGAGAATCAATCATGATTCACAAACATCAGCCAATCAAAAAAACACTAGCGTTAGCAGGCGCGATTTGCGGGAGTTTGCTCTTTGGCTTACCAGCGCTGGCTCAGATGAACTCGGCTCCAGGGGAGATCGACCAACCGCGCGATACTCGCGATCGCCTGATGCAACCCCCCGCTAGTGGAGAGGGCATGATGCAACCACCTGCAAGTGGCGATCGCATGATGCAACCACCTGCAAGTGGCGATCGCATGATGCAAAATAACTCCACTCCCAGCAATGTCAACCAATTGCAGAATAACGCTCAGGGTGCTTCGCCGCTAAATCCTTGTCCTAGCATTTTCTACGAATCTAGATACATTCAAGCGGGCATTCGTCCTCCCGCAGGTTGCCCAGCCGCTCCGCCACTCCAGCCAGGTTCCGCAACTGAGACAACATCCCCAGCGCCGCCAAGACCGGGCGCTGAGACGGCACCGCCGACACAACCGGGTGCTGTGATTCAAGCACCAGCCCCGGAACAGCTACAATCTCCCGCTTCTAACGTGATGCCCATGAACGGGATGGTGAATGTCAGGCTGATTAACCAAACCGGCGATCCCATTACTTACCAGGTGCTGGGCGATACCAATCAGAGAAGACTACCGGGTAGAGATAATATTACGCTCCAAGGCTTGAAAACCCCTGTAAATCTGACCTTTCAACGTCCGAATGGCGCACTGTTGAGAGTCGTTCCCCAAACATCAGGCGAACAGGGAATGTTAGAGGTGGTTTTAGAGGAAACAACGGATCTTAGTGTTGACAAAAATGCCATGACTATCCAGGAAAACGGGAATGTCTTGCTGAACTAACCGTTTTAATATTTCCATAATTACAAATGTAGGGATGCAAAGCTTTGCATCCCTACATTTCTCTTTTGATTCAAACGCTTTATCTAATCCGAATTTGAGCCAAATTGTTGAGCAAAAGTGCTTCTTCCTGCTCATCCCCAAGAGTACGCGCCAAAACGATCGCTCGTTGGTAGAAGGTCCGCGCCGTTACTGGGTTGCCGCTGACCTGATAAAGTTGGGCAAATAACCTGAGCGATTCTAGTTCTTGCCGCAAATTTTGCGATTCCTGAGCCAAGGTTAAGCGGCGATCGAGCAGTTCAAAACCCTCCTGATACTGCCTAAGCTTGCTGTAGACGACCAGCAGACCATCAATCGCTCGATATTGAGTTGAGCGATCGCGTGTTTGCCGACCCAATCTCAGTGCCCCACGGTATGAAATCTGGGCATCCCGATATTGATTGAGTGCCAGATAAGCATCTCCCAAATTATTCACTGTATTCGCCTCGCCCAGCGGGTCTTTCCCGCGACGCCGAAAAATCAAGGCTTCTTCGTAACGTTTAATCGCTTGCAAATAATCGCCAGTATTCGCCGCTGCCAATCCCAGATTACTCAGCGACAGTCCTTCTCCAGCTTGGCTGTTGATGCTTTGGGCAATTGCCAGTGCTTCAGAAAAGCTTGCTGAAGCCGCCTGCACGGCACCTCGTTGCAGCAAAACGGTGCCGACGTTATTTAAGCCATAAATCTGCCCCTGGAAGTCTGGTTCGTCGCGGGCAACCGCCAACCGGCGTCGCAGGGCATCTTCCGCCTCAAAGTAGCGTCCCAAGCGGGCGTAAGTAAGACCTAAATAATCGTATGTCTGACCGATTGCCCGCCGATCGCCTATTTGTTGATAAATATCCAGTGCTTGTATCCAGTAGGGAATTGCTTTTGCCAGGTTCCCTCTCTGTTCCTCCTGTGCGCCCAATCGCAGCAGTCGGTCAGCATCTTCCCTCGCATATCCTTGGGTGCCATTGTTCAAGGGGATACTGAGTTGTTGGTCAATACTAACGGCTTTGGCACTGCTCGGCAAGTAAAAAGTAAACAGTAAAAAGATAAAAGAAACAGAAAAGAATCTCAATTTATTAGCATTGTTCTCTTCTATTTTTTGTGCCCTATTTTTGCCTAGTTTGGCGAATGCTGCAAACAACCACCCTCGCTCCTCATAACTCATAGCTAATCGCTCCACTTGCCTCTTGCTTCTCACCTTTTTGTTGCTTAGCTGCTCCTACCAGATAAATTGTGCGAATATCCTCTGGTAAAGAAGCTTCTAACAGTTGATACCCTTCTTGGAGCTTGACTTGAACCTGTGCGGGAGAAATTGTTTCTCCCTCTGCCTGGAGATAAGCGGCAATCCGCGTATGACTCCAGTTAAAGGTCTGCGCCATCAGCACCATCAATCGCAGCATCGGCGGGAATCGCTCCAACGCTTGTTCGACATAACACCACAGGGGCGGGGAAGCCGCTTGTAGGTTGTAATGAATTGACTCCACGGGTGGCAATTCTGCCTGGTTGATACATACAGCAGTAATGTTGATCAGCCAGTTCTGGAACGTTAGCATCCCAGTCCCGCTAACATCGCGCAAATCCAGTCCGCCTAGCTCAAAGTAGATGTGCCGCCAGGTGAGGGCGAAGAGGTAGTCTGCTTGTACAGGCGATCGCGCCAAATGCTGAATCAGGGTATAAACAATCGGACTATAGCGACTAAAAAGCGCTACGAAGAAGCGCCCCTGCTCCGGATGGCGCTGAAACAAAGTCAGTAATTCCTGATCGCTGTAATGAAACAGCGATTTGACAATCGGATGATTGCTTTCAGGGAAATGAGGAATTTGCACGATTTTGAATCACTTACTGGAGTCATTCTATCCAGGAACGATCCCTAATATATCTAGTGTTTTCAGGAATGGAAATGATACTTGTATTTTTAGTCGGTGGGAAGAGTGCCAATCGCCCTTTATTTTTTTAGCTGCTTTGAGGGCTTCACTGCGATGGATTGAATAGCGATCGCGCTCAACAAACTCGCATCCTTCTGATTATCTTTCTCATTTTGTGAAGGCAAGATACCCGACTTCATAGAGAAATCGGGTATCTGAAATCGTAGCGATCGCTTTGTCTCAGTATCGAGCTGGATGACTTGCAGCGTCAGTTTTATTAACTTCGGCAGACTTACAGAGTATTTTAGAGACTCGTTTAAGCTTGATAGAATTAAATAGCGCTCTTGACTGCTTTACAGTCAAAGTGTTATGTGCAACCGTAAGTTTAGTTTTCAATAGAGTTCTTCAAGCCTTGTAGGTTCATGGTTCTAGCAGCAATTGATACGATTTCTCTTCTGCCTCAGCTCGTTCATTTAGGTGCTTTTTTCCCTGAATTACCTCTAGATGGTCTCTTGTCTACTCAAGGCATCATGGTGATGCTCTTGGCAGCCTACGCTGGTGCTATGTGGATGTTTCTCACCAGCGCCCCAAAAGTCCATACCGTCATGGTGTCCGATTTAGACACGGCGCGACAGTTTTATGAAGGCTTGTTAGATTTGCCAGTCGCAGAAGTGCCGCTGCACTACTACTACAACTACGAGCAAACGTTGGGAGCTACTGCCATCGATCCGCTTTATCTCTCACCCACGTTGGGAGGAAGCACCGCTACCCAAAAGCTGAATGGTACGGAAGGTTTATGGTATCAGCTCAAGAAGAACACCCAACTGCACGTAATTTCTGGAGCCAGTTTGGGGAAGAAAAACCAGCAGCGCCACGTTTGTTTTGACCACGATTGCCTAGAGATGGTGCTGATGCGGGTGCAAATGCGGGGCGTCAAGCACAAAATTCGCCGCGACAAACCATTGAATTTTTTGGTAAAAGATTTGGATGGTCGCGTGATTGAAATGGCAGAAGTATCGAATTAGCGATATTGACCTTTCCTTAACCCCTCCCTATTTCTCCCGAACCTTCCCCTGCAAGGGGAGGGTTCGGGAGAAATGTTTGTTACTGAGAAGGAAAAGGAAGAAATTTTTGGGTTGTTGGGTTCTTTTTAATTCTCCCCTTCCTTAGTAGGGAAGGGGCTGGGGTTAGGTTGATTCTGGGGTGGCGTCGGATTTTTCGGGTTTGAGGAGGGGGAAAGCGATCGCATCCCGAATGCTGGCACAATCCGTTAGCAGCATCACTAAGCGGTCAATCCCAATCCCTAAACCACCCGTCGGCGGCATTCCATACTCCAGCGCTGTCAGGAAATCTTCATCCACGCCTTGCGCTTCCAAATCTCCCGCCGCCTTCCGCGCCGCTTGCGCTTCCAGCCGTTGCCGCTGGTCGATAGGATCGGTTAATTCTGAGAAACTATTCGCCGTTTCCCGTCCCACAATAAATAGCTCAAATCGCTCTACCAATCCCGGTTTCGAGCGGTGCGGCTTAGCCAAGGGCGAAATTTCCACCGGATAATCCAGCACAAACGTTGGCTGAATCAGATTTGGTTCGCATTTTTGCTCAAAGGCTTCGTTAAGAATTTTGCCAATCGATTCGCATTCTTCTGCGCCTCCGATACCTGCCTCACTTGCTGCTGCTTTCGCGGCTTCCAGCGTTGGGAAAGCGGTAAAATCTAAGCCGGTTTGCTCCTTCACTAAGTCGTGCATGGTAACGCGACGCCAAGGCGGTGTTAAATTAATCGGCTCGCCTTGATAAGTAATTTCCAGCGTCCCCAGCACCTCTTGCGCCACAGTGGTAATAATTCCCTCCGTCAGCGCCATCATGTCCTGATAGTCGGCGTAGGCTTGATAAACCTCAATCGTGGTGAATTCGGGATTGTGGCGAGTGGAAATCCCCTCATTCCGGAAAATCCGCCCCAGTTCAAACACCTTCTCAAATCCACCCACAATTAGCCGCTTCAGATGGAGTTCTGTGGCAATCCGCAGATACAACTCCATATCCAGCGTGTTGTGATAGGTGATGAAGGGACGCGCATCCGCACCGCCAGCTTCTCCTTGTAACACTGGCGTTTCAATTTCAATAAAGCCCAGTTTATCCAAATAGCGGCGAATTCCGGCGGTAATCAGAGCGCGGCGTCGGAAAGTTTCTCGCACTTCCGGATTGACAATCAAATCCACGTAACGCTGACGATAGCGCTTGGCGACATCCGTCAATCCATGCCACTTATCCGGTAAAGGCAGCAGCGACTTGGTGAGAATCGCGTACTGCTTGACGTAAACTGATAGCTCACCCTTTTCCGTGCGTTTAACTGTCCCCTTGGCTCCTAGAATGTCCCCGCCATCCGTTAGATCCTTTAGGTGTTTAAAGGCATCCGGGACATCCGCCATCCCTTCATCGATTCTTTTCTTCTCCAAGTACAGCTGAATCGAGCCAGTTTCGTCTTGCAAGGTAAAGAAGGCGAGTTTGCCGAAGACGCGACGCGCCATAATGCGTCCAGCAATGGCGACTTCTACTTCTACTTCTTCACCGCTTGGCAAATCTGCATATTTTTCCTGCAATTGAGCCGCATGGTGGCTGGATTCCCACTGGTAAGCGTAGGGATTCATTCCCAGTTGCTTTAGCTGTTCGACTTTCTCTAACCGCGTGGCGCGGATATCATCTGAGGACATGGTAAGGAACTTTTAGGGGCAATCTTTGATTTTAGGATGCTCTGGGCGAGTCTGTTAACTATTGTGTCTTGTTTTTGCAGTGGCGGGGGAAGGAGAGTGGAGGAGGTGATCGCGCCTCTGGCTCAGATGGCTTTTTTGGAATAGAGGAAAAATAATAGTGGAGAGCGATCGCTATTACACTTGTGTAAGTCCTGCACCATACATTCAGTTAATAGAGCTGTACAAATATTTTGCTAATATGTCTAAGAATTTAGGCTGTAGGTGTTTAACAGCTATACCTTCAGTATATTAGCCAGTTCAAGCTAATCGTTGTAATTTATGTGACTGAAGGGGAGATTAGTTATGAAAATTAAAACAATCGAATATTATAACAAAGCGTTGGAATGGCACTTAAATAAAGTTGATTTTACTAAGAGTTTTTCCAACCTCACCTTACTTGTTGGTGTATCGGGGGTTGGCAAAACTCAGATTATTAAGTCCATTTTAAATTTAAAGAGAATAGTTAACGGAGAATCTTTGAATGGAGTGCAATGGGATATTACATTTGAAAGTACAAACAATATTGAGTATCGATGGAAAGGGGAGTTTGAAAATAAGGGATTGATCGGAGAGATTCTTGATACTGAAGATGAAGGTTCTAAATTTAGGATTTTAAACGAATGTTTGTATAAAGAAGGTAACGAAATTGCTAAAAGAGATTCAAGTAAAATAGAATTTAAAAAAAAGATAACTCCAAAGCTATCACCTTTTAAAAGCTTAGTAGAAATTCTAAGTGAAGAGGAAGATATTGCTCCTGTAAAGGAAGGATTTGAGAAAATCATAGAGTTTGATTCAGACGTGAGAATTGAGACTGTAAAAGAGAGATTACTAAAACTGGCAAAACTCTTAGAAAATAATTTGGAAAATAATTTTTTAGAAGAAAATATTAAAAAAAGTAATTTACCAACTAAATTGAAACTTGCATTTGTGTATAAATTTCTCTTGGACGACGTGTTTCATAAGATTAAAAAACGTTTTATCCAAATATTTCCCCAAGTAGAAGATATCAAAATAGGATTTGATAAAAATAAAGATTTAGAGAAAGCCTTGGAAAGTTCACTCTTCACAACTTTTTTAAATGGCTTCACTTTTGTTCAAATAAAAGAAAAAGGTATTGATAGATGGATAATTCAACAAAGCATTTCTTCAGGAATGTTTAAAACTTTAATGCAGATTAGCGAATTATACTTAGCGCCTGAAGGAAGTGTGATTCTCATCGACGAATTTGAGAATAGTTTAGGTGTTAACTGTATTGATGTTTTAACTGAAGATTTGTTGGTGCAACATAGAAATCTGCAATTTATCATAACCAGCCATCACCCTTACATTATTAATAATATTGGCATGGAACACTGGAAAATAGTTACTCGCAGAGGCGGTATAGTAACCGTAAAAGATGCTCAGGATTTTAACATAGGAAAATCTAGACATCAAGCTTTTATTCAACTACTAAATCTTGAAGCTTACAGCGAAGGAATAGCAGTTGAATGAATCTTTATTTTCTTGTAGAAGGAGTAAGAACTGAAAAAAAAGTTTATCCAGCTTGGTTAGGCCATCTTTTACCAGAACTACAGCGAGTTGATGCTTACGAGCTGGTGAATGAAAAAAACTATTACCTTATAAGTGGTGAAGGTTATCCTTCTCTCATTTATGATTTCATTCCCAGAGCAATTGAAGAAATAAATTTAAGTGGAAAGTATGACTATTTTGTGATATGTCTTGATGCAGAAGAAAATACTGTTGCAGATATTAGAAATGAAATTGATGAATTTATGAGAACGGAAAGTTTTGAACTAGGAAAGACAAAGCTTGTTATCATTGTCCAAAATAGATGTATAGAAACGTGGTTTCTGGGTAATCGGAAAATTTATTCAAGAAATCCTCAAAACCAACCTTTGTTAAAAAACTATAGCTGCTATTATGATGTGTCAGTCGATGACCCTGAATTGATGGGCAAATATAACGATTTTAATACTCACGCTCAGTTTCATTGTGCTTATTTAAAAGCCTTATTTGAAGAAAAAAATATTACCTATAATAAAAGAAACCCAGGTGATGTGTTAGAAGCATACTATTTGAATGAATTAAGGCAGAGAATTAAAGCTCAGCCACACCAATTGGCTACCTTCGGGAATTTTATAGAATTTTGTGACACAATTAGAGCAAAATTGCCAAAATAAACCACGCGCTCGCATTTTCCCCACATCGTCAGGAAAGCGCGATCGCTCTTAGATGAGACTAAGGTAATATTGTTGATAGATTGGCAATCTGTCGCTTTAAGGCTGGAGCTGCTTAGAATTTAAAAAGCAGCTTCAGCCTCTTGATTGGCACCTTGAAAGCTAATCTCAGCAGCAAAGTGAGCTACTTTAAAAAGTTGCAGAATCAGCAATCGATCAGCTGCTGGTAGCGGCAAGGAACTCTCGCATATATTGAGTGACCAGTTGCGGTTTCTCTTGCTGAACCCAATGGCTAGAGTCGGGGATGTATTTAATCGTCAAGTCTTTGACATACGCTTCAGTTCCGTAAGTCAGTTCTTTACCAAGTGCAGTATCTTGCTCTCCCCAAATCATTAGCGTAGGAACCTGGAGAATACTCCAATCTTGACTGAGCATTCTCTGCTGAAAAAGATTGCGATAATAGTTCAGGCTGGCTGTCAGGGCACCGGGTTTTGCAGCAGCTTGTTTATAGGCATCCAGATCGGCTTTGGTGAAGGCATTCTTATTAACAGCCATACCCGCGATAGCCGTTTCAATCGATTGGTAATCGAAGGATTGTAAAAGAAATTCTGGTAGCCACGGTAGCTGAAAAAAGAAGATATAGGAACTGCGTAATAGTTGTTGAGGATTACGCATATTTTCGGCAAATTTGGCAGGGTGAGGCAGATTTAGCACAATCAACTTGTCCACCATCGTGGGGTATGAGTAGGCAAAATTCCAAGCGATCGCGCCCCCCCAGTCATGACCCACCAGCACGCAGCTAGAGTATCCGAGTCCCTGAATTACCCCTTCAACATCTTTAATAAATTCATCCATCACATAAGCCGATTGAGCTGCTGGCTTATCGCTGTCGTTATAACCGCGCAAGTCGAGGGCGACGACTTTATAATCTTTGGCAAATTCGGGGATTAGATGCCGCCAGGAGTACCAAAATTCCGGGAACCCATGCAGCATCAGCATCAAAGGGCCTTCTCCCTGAGTGACGTAGTGCAGCTTAATTCCGTTGCTGGTGATATATTCGTGCTTCCAAGAACCCTCTAGCACAGACATAGATACCTCCTTTGCTGTTGTAATCATGGCATCGGCGATTCATCGCCGATGCGAACACTCTTCAGGTTAACGAATCAACAGCAGAAGACGGCAGGTTCGGAAGAGATAGTTCATTAACATTCGGTTGATCTTGCTGACGCCGATTGATGAACTGCCTTAGCACTTGCACTAAGATACGAGGCTGAAACAACGCCGTGGGTGGTTTCAGCAGGTGCAGGACTTCTATGAAAACTTTGAAGGCTACGGGACTCTCAATCGTGATTAACCTCACACGATCCAGATACCGTTGCATAAATCGGGTCTTCAGATCGGCTTGACCGCCCTCGGTCGTAGGCCAGCGGAAATCCTCGCCTGTTGCCATCAGCCAAGGGATATGATTCACTTTTGCCAGTTGCTTTTGAAAGCGCCGCGTTAAACCCGTTAAATCGTCTTGAGAGTGACGCTGAAATTGCTCTTTCAAGCACTCCTCCAGCGTTAACGCAGCCATCGCCGCCGCGGTCATGCCTTGACCGTAGATAGGATTGAAGGAACAGACGGCATCACCTAAGACGACAAAGTTTTCTGGCAGTCTGGATTGTTCGTAGTGACGCAGGCGGTTTTCTGTGCCGCGATGACAGTAGATGGGTGAAATCGGTCGGGCTTGTTTGACCACTTCGTAGAGAATGGGCGATCGCAAGCTGCGGGCAAATTCCAAAAAGCCAGCTTCGTCGCTGGGTGGATAGTCTCGACCCAAACCAGCCAGGGTGATCACAAAAGCGTCACCCTCACAGGGATAAAGCAGCCCACCGCGAGAGTTTTCCCCTGGTTTAGACCACACCACGATGGATTTCCAATCGCTTTGGAAATCCGCTGGACGTTGATACCAACGGCTGGCGTAGCCTAAAAAGGAGTTAATGACTGTCTCTTGAGGCGGTGTGTAACCTAATGCCTTTATCCACTCAGGGGTTTTGGAATTCCGTCCAGTTGCATCCACGACCAGATCGGCTGGTAGAGACGCGGAATTTTGCGTCTCTACATCTGCGGCGCTAGTGTTTTGCCCGTGGTTGTGAAATTGCACCTGTACGCCCGTTACCTTAGTTTTGCTGGTGTCGGACAACAACTCGGTTGCTTGGCTTTCTTCCAGAATGCGTACATTGCTGTAAGCAGCCAGTCGGCGGCGAATCATCCACTCCAGCAGGTTCCGACTACAGGCACGAGTCACCAGACCGGAGGGAAAGCGGGGTGCCCAGCCGCCAAAATCTAGCATGGGACAGTCTAACGTCCAGTCCAAAGCAGTAGCCCCAGCAGCCGCTAATTCAGTACCTAACCCAGGAAACAGTTGCTCTAAAATCTGCTGCCCCCGCAACAGCAGAACGTGAGCTTGGTGGGCTTGGAGTACGCCTCGGCGCGTCTCCGGTTTGTCTGCGATGCGATCGCGTTCAATAATCGTCACTTGATCAAAGCGTTCGGCAAGCACTCGCGCTGCCAGTAGCCCAGCCATACTGCCACCGATGACAATGGCTTGTCTATTGCTGCCAACCGCCAGTTGGTGAGGGACGGACATAGACGTTTGAGTTTTTTTGGGTGATTTAGATGTATGTCAGCTTAATTTTGCTTCTGATTCTATCAGCGTCTGCTTCTCTTCTTTTTCTTGTAGCAATAGTCCTCCGAGATGAATCACTGCCAGAATCAGTGCCCCAATTGAAAGAATGTAACTATGCAACGTGTACAAATGGGCAACTGTTACCGTATTGATGGCTCCACCCCCCGTGAGGATTTCTCGGAGTAGGGAACCAATTCCAGGGACGGCTTCTACTGTGCCTAATTCGATGGTGAAACGCCAGTACCCTAACTGTGTCCAATCGAGAAGCATGGCAGTCCAACCAAGCGCGATCGCTACCAAAGTTAATAAAATTCCGCTAATCCAAGCGGTCAGCCAGCTTCGGCGAAATTTTTCACCCAGAAACATCACAACGATCGCTATCAGAGAAGTCCCGACTAATCCATTTCCAGCAATCTCATGGAGACGCTGAATTAGCCAACCATTGGGAATCTCTGATTTGATTTCCCTTAAGGAATTATAGGCTCCACCTGCGGTCGGTTCGTAATAGAAAGATAGAAGAATTCCGGTGACGGCTGCTGTCAGGCTCAAAGACAAAATCGCTACAGCCAAAATAGTAGCCAGTCGTCGAAGTACAAAAGCGTACTGCACATTGTTCATGGCTAACTCCAACCTTTTTCGGTTGAATATGTATTTATACTTATTGTATTTATTTTTTCTAATTTGAACCCAAAAAATTATTAAATTTATGGGGAAAACCAGCAGCAAAGAGAACGCATACGCCAAGACCCGGAACGCAATTCAGGGGATGCTCCCGTTACTGTCTCTGTAGGGTGTTAGGAAAATCCACATTCTCAGAACAAAACAGCCGATTTTCCTCACCACTGATGCTCTGCCGCCATGAATGTCTCGACAGATGCAACATCCAGAGGTCGGGAGAAAAAGTAACCTTGTCCATACTCGCATTGCAGGGTTCTGAGTTGGGCAAGTTGCTCTGCTGTTTCTACTCCTTCTGCCACCACATCCAAACCCAAGTTGTGAGCCAGTGTGATAATGGTACGGACAATCTCCCAATTCTCGCTATCACTGCTCATTCTACCGACGAAAGAGCGGTCAATTTTCAACGTATCAATCGGAAATCGGTGCAGATAACTTAAAGATGAATAACCCGTGCCGAAGTCATCAATATAGAGTTGGACGCCTAGTTTTTTCAATTGTAAGAGGGTCGCGATCGCAGATTCAGCATTTTCCATCACCGCGCTTTCAGTGATTTCTAACCGCAAACAGCCAGGATCTAAATCTGTTTCTTCTAAAATTTGATGGACTGCTTGAGCGAGATGAGGTTGCGTAAACTGTTTGCTCGATAGATTTACGCTAATAGTTAATGGTTGATGGTTGATGCTTAATGGTTTGTTGCCAGGAACACCGGATGATGAATCATTAACAAGTTGTTTTTGCCATACATACATCTGACGGCACGCTTCCTGTAATACCCACCAACCGATAGGAACGATTAGTCCAGTTTCTTCTGCTACTGGAATAAACTCAGCTGGAGAAATCAAACCGCGTTCTGGATGCTGCCAGCGCACTAGAGCTTCAAATCCAGTAATTTGACCTGTGGAGAGCGAAACAATGGGCTGGTAGTGAAGTAGAAACTCTTGGCGATTAACAGCCTGCCTCAAGTCAGTTACTAACTGCAAAAGTTCCACAGCGCGAGTGTGCATCGTCATGTCGAAGACCTCATGACGCGCTCTACCCAATGCCTTAGCACGATACATGGCAATGTCGGCATCGCGTAGGAGGTCTTGCGGCTGGTGAGAATCTGTAGTGTTAAAGGCAATGCCAATACTGGCACTGGTAAAGACTTCCTGCCCGTTTAGGTTAAAAGGTAAAGCGAGTTCATTTTGAATTTGGTTCGCAACGCGGGTGGCGTCACTCACATCTTGAATATCTTCTAGAAGAATCGTGAACTCATCTCCCCCAAGACGGGCAACCATATCTCCAGGACGCAGACACCTCTGGAGCCTGTAAGCGATTTCGACAAGTAGTTGATCGCCGATTGTATGTCCAAGGCTGTCATTAATCACCTTAAAGCGATCGAGATCCAGAAACAGTACAGCAAACAAGTAATCTTGACGCCGTTTTGTCAGCTCAACCAAATGTCCGAGCCGCTCCATGAATAGAGCGCGGTTGGCTAAACCTGTCAGCTTATCGTGAAAGGCATCGTGGATTAATAGATCCTCTACCAGTTTGCGATCGCTAATATCTGTAGCAACACCCAGCACTTGTCGGGCTTTTCCATCTGGCGAGACTAGAGACTTCTTAGTGGTTTGAAACCAACGCACGTTGCCTGTAGAGTCGGTGAGGGTCTCCTCAGAAATGATTTTTTCCGTTTCTCCTATTATCACTTCTCTGTCATCAGAGAGAAACCGTTCTACTTCCTCAAAATTTGGATTGAAATCTGCATCGGTTTTGCCAAGCAAATTTTCAACGGTTGTTCCATAAATACTTGCTAATGCTTTGTTAACCAGAGTAAATTTTCCGTCCCAGTCTTTGACAAAAATTAAATTTGGGGTGGAGTCAATCACATTGCGAAGAAACTCTTGTTGTACTCTAAGTGCTTCTTCTGCTTGCTTGCGGCTGGTAATATCTCGGCTCACAGCGAGGAGACATTGCTGATTGTCAAAGTCAATAATCTCTGCTGATAGTAATGCCACACGCGCCTCACCTGATTTTGTAAGGAAGGTAAATTCTATGTTGCGAACAGACCCTTCCTCTAGCAATATCTGCTTCATGCGATCGCGCTGCTCCTGATTTGCCCAAATCTTCAGCTCAACTGTGGTGCGACCGATGATTTCTTCGCGGGTATAACCAGTAATGTTTAACAAGCTATCGTTGACTTCAACAAGGCGTCCCTCTGCCACCGTACTGATAGTGATTGCGTCAGGAGTGGAACGGAAGGCTTTAAAGAATCTCTCTTCTGATGCCCGCCGCGCCGCTTCTGCTCGCTGGCGCTCTTCCATTTCGGCTTGTAATGTCTGATTCGCTTTTTCTAGCTCTTGGGTTCGTTCCCGAACCCGATTTTCTAGCTTTTCGTGCGCTTTCTGGAGTGCGGTTTCTGTCCGCTGGCGCTCAATGGCAATTCCTGCTAAGTTTGTCGCTATTTCAATCAGTTGTAAATCATAAGAAGTAGGGGTGCAAGGCTGGGAGTCGTACATGGCAAAAGTACCCAACACCTTGCCATCCGAATTAAGAATTGGTGTAGACCAACAAGCTCGCAGTTCGTTGCTCAACGCTAACTCGCGGTAATCTTGCCACAACGGATCGATGGCAATATCTGAGACAATTACAGGCTCCTTCCAATAGGCAGCTGTCCCGCAAGAAACAACACGCGACCCAATGGCGATTCCGTCAAGGGCACGATTATAGCTTTCTGGAAGACTAGGTGCTGCGGCGTGGCGGAGATTGCGCCCATTTTCATCCAGAAGTAGAACGGAACATCGCATTTTACTGGAATGTTTCTCAATATTGCGGCATAAGACGTTCAGGACGCTATTGAGAGAGTCTCCTCTAGCAATCATTTCCAGTACACGCTTCTGACTAGCTAAGAGACTTTCTGCTTGCAAGCGCTCAGCGATCGCTTGTCGCATATTTACTAAATTACGTCTTAGTTCCAGTTGCGCTACGACCTGACGACTCAGTGATAAGAGGGCTTCTTGCTGCTCAGGCTTGAGTTGACGCGGCACAAAGTCGATCGCGCACAGCGTTCCCAGCGCATAACCGGCGGGTGTGATTAAAGGCGCACCTGCATAAAAGCGGATATTGGGGTCAGTCGTTACCAAAGGGTTCGTGGCAAACCGTTGGTCGGTTAGTGCATCTGAGACGATAAACAAATCGGGTTGCAGAATAGCATGGGAGCAAAAGGCGATATCTCGCGGTGTTTCTGATACTTCCACACCGACTTTTGACTTGAACCACTGCCGATTCGCATCGACGAGGCTGATCAGCGCAATCGGTGTTCCGCAAATATGTGCAGCCACACGAGCTAGATCGTCGAAAGCCTGTTCGGGATCGGTATCAAGAATCTCATACTGCCTGAGGGCTTTCAGCCTTGCTGCTTCATGGCTAGGCATAGGCGCTTTCACCCAGGATATTTCTCCAGATTCGATGCTGGCGACATTTTTGTTGGCACTAGCTTTGGTTATTTTTTGGGATATAGCTTCAAATATACCTATCCGGCTCAGGTTTACCATATTCTGTTTTTCCGCAGATGGGTTAGCTATATTTATATTCTTAATTTTTACTTTTACCTTAATTTACATAGGTTCTTGAGGGATCTAAGTCACAAAAATTTCGTTTTTCTGTCACAAATTCCCTTAATAAGTTTTTAATTTTATTAATTTTTAGATGTAGAAAGTTAGTCTGTATACAGGATCACAAAGATTATTTAATTAATCTATTTACAACTTGGCTCGGTAGCCAAAATGCTGCTTATTTAAATTTTTGTATTCTAGCTGGAGCAACTGCAAAATTCAGCAACCGTGAAAATACGGGGATTTTATTGTCTTTAGCAGAGAGCTGCCTAATTTTTTATAAATTTTATCAAGATTTATACGGCTCTAAAAACAAGGCAGATGGCTTCACAAAAGCAGGCTGCCGACTGGTCTGGTGAATTGGAATTTCGATGGTAAATTCTGCCCCTTGTCCCGCTGCGGAAATACATTTTAATTGACCACCGTGTTTTTCCACAATCTGATAACTAATGGATAACCCCAACCCCGTGCCTTTGCCGATGCTTTTTGTGGTAAAGAACGGATCGAACACTCGTTGCTGCACCTCTTGACTCATACCAGGGCCGTTATCAGCGATGTAGATTGCTACCTGATTGGTGTTTAGCATTTGAGTATGAATCAGAATCGTAGGTAATTGTTCATGGGTACTTTCTTCCCCATGATTCACAACCCATGACCCATTGCCGATTGCCTCTTCGAGGGCATCAATTGCATTGCTGAGAATATTCATAAACACTTGGTTGAGCTGACCTGGGTAGCACTCGACTAGCGGCAACTTGCCATACTCTTTGACCAGTTGAATGCCTAAAGTGCCTCCGACTTGTTTCAAGCGATGCTGCAAAATCAGCAAAGTGTTTTCAATTCCCTCATGAATATCAACGACTTTCATTTCCGCTTCATCCAGTCGGGAGAAGTTACGCAGCGACAAGACAATTTGGCGGATGCGTTCTGCTCCCACCTTGATCGACGCCAGCAGCTTTGGGAGATCGTTCTTCATAAATTGGAAGTCGCTCATCTCTACATAGGCTTGAATTTCAGGAACCGGATGAGGATAGTGTTTCTCGTAGAGGGACAGCAGGTTGAGCAGTTCCTGAGTATAGTCGCTGATGTGAGTGATATTGCCGTAGATGAAGTTGACTGGGTTATTAATTTCGTGAGCAACTCCGGCGACTAACTGCCCCAAACTGGACATTTTTTCGCTCTGAACGAGCTTCGCTTGGGTTTGTTGAAGTTCTCGAAAAGCTTGTTCTAGCTGGTTTGTTTGTTGTCTCAATTGCGCTTCCGATTGCCGTAAGGCTTCCTCGGCGGCTTTACGTTCGGTAATGTCGGTAATCATTCCTAAGACACCGATGTATTGTCCTGTTTGATCGAAGATGGGATTTGTAGCAACAATCGCCCACAAGTTACAGCCATCTTTACGGGTGAATTTAAAGTCATGTTGTTCTTTAATTCCTTGGCGGCGACGTTCCATCTGAGCGATCGCGATCGCCTGACCTTCTTCATCCATGAATGCAAATAAAGTCTGACCTAGCATCTCAGGGATGGTATAGCCTAGCATTTGGGCCATCTGATTGTTCGCAAAAGATGTATTGCCTGCGGTGTCGAGAACCCAGATTCCCTCAGTCGTGGTTTCGACAATGCGACGATATTGCGCTTCGCTTTCCCGTAACGCCGCTTCTGTCTGCTGGCGTTCGACAATTTCCTGTTGTAACAAGATGTTGGCAGATTGTAGCGCCGCAGTCCTTTCTTCAACTCGTCTTTCTAACTCTAATGTGAGTTTTCGTAGTTCTTCTTCAGTGGCTTGGCGCTCGGCAATTTCCTTTTCTAGTGTGTTGTTGGCAGTTTCCAATAGCGCTGGACTAGGAAATACAAGTGCTTGAGGAATTAAGGGTATTAGCATCAACGCCGTATACACAGAAACCCCAGCCGTAAAGGCTTTCAAGAATCCTGATAACCAATAATACGGATGCCACAGCGTCGCCACCTCTGCTAGATGCGTCGTACCGCACGCAACAATGAATGTTCCAAACAACAGGAATATCCCATAAAAGGGCATATCTCGCCTTTTGGAGACAAAATATACCAGCATGATTGGAATCGAATAATAAGCGACTGCGATCAAAATATCAGATGTAATGTGCAGCCACACTAATCCAGGCTTCCACAGGTAACAATGCCCGTGGGGAATAAAATCTTTTGACAAAAAATTTTGCACAAATTTTAGCATCAAGATTTATGGCTGTAATAGTTTTTACATTTAATATTCAATTTGTATCTTATCTTGGAATATTTCATATATTTGTTGATTTTCATGAATAAGGTAACAATTTGCTTACAATTTGTGCAAACAATCGACTTTGACTATTTATGTGTTAATCGACAGATTTCAGAGAAATTACGGATAGCTAGCAGGTCATCTAGACAGCAACTATCAGTTTATTTTTAGGCAGAAAACTTTTGACTAGAAATCTTTGTCGCTAACGCCCTGACACAGCATTAGCTGGAGATACCGTCTACTGTAGAATTTCGGATCTTTTATTACTTTGTAAGCGATCGCATCCATAGACAAGAAGCAATCGCTGAAAATCAATGTAAAATCGCAGCTGGTCTAGAATCCGGTTTTTTGCAAAAAAAGAACTTAAAAAACCGCTAAAATCATCACTGTGCCGCTGGTTGAGGAGAGAATGCGGGTGGAATATCAATTACAAGTAGAACAAGTGGTGGAAACGCTTAAAAACGATCTACCCATGCTTTTTGAAAGAGATATTTCCTACGACATTTATACACAGGATATCTATTTTGAAGATCCAGTGAATAAATTTAAATGGAAATTCAACTATCGGATTATCTTTTGGACGCTGCGATTTCACGCGCAGCTATTTTTTACAGAAATATTTTTCGATCTTCATGATGTGGAGCAGACAGATGAAGACACCATTAGGGCGAATTGGACTGTACGCGGTGTTTTGCGCCTTCTCTGGAAACCTCGCCTATTTTTTAATGGCTACTCTACTTATAAACTCAATAAAGATGGGTTAATTTACAATCACATCGATACATGGGATCGCAAACCCAGCGAAATCTTGAAGCAGTTCCTGAAAAAGGGAGGGAATATCTAAGCTCAAATTTAAATGAATGCCTTGATTTTAGGAATTATTTTGATAAAAATAATTCCTAAAATTTATGAAGCTCGAACCAGAGGATTAATTGCCTCTACTTTAGACCCACAATTACTTGAATAAAGGGTAACAGCAAAGGTCGTTCCCACTCCAATTTCACTGTTTACTGAAATTTTTCCACCGTGTAAATCTACACAATTTTTTACGATAGAAAGTCCTAATCCAGTACCCGGAATCGTCCCCACATTATCAGCTCGATGAAAAGATTCAAATAACCGTGTTCTGGCTTCGGGAGGAATGCCGATTCCTTTATCTCGGATGGAAAAAAGTGCTGTTCCTTGTTCGCAAACTAAGTCGAACTGAATATTGCCGCCTTTCGGGGAATACTTGATGGCATTTGAAAGCAAATTCGTAAAAATTTGCCGAAGCAACTTTTCATCCATACAAAAATGGGTACTTTGACCTTGACAAGCGAAAGCGATCGCGTGTTGCTTGCTAATTGTCACTTGGATATCTTCCACGAGGTCGTGACAGAACTTTTCTAAATCTAAAGGTGCTGGATTAAAGGCAAGCTTCTTGGCTTCGGCTTTACCAATAAACAACACATCATCTAATAGATGGGTCATATTCTTGGCAGCTGCTTGAATGCGAGCAAAATACTCGCGTTTTTTTTCTTCACTTGCTTGATGTGGGAAACGTTCTAGTAATCTGGCAGATAGAATGATGATGCTCAACGGAGTGCGAAATTCGTGGGATACGGTGGTAACAAAGCGAGAACGCAGTTCGCAGAGTTCCCGTTCTTTTTCCATCGCATTCCGTATTTCAGCATCAGCTCGTTTCCGCTCGGTGATGTCTTCAACCATGCCTAATTCATAGAGGATTTCTCCAATTTCATTCCGGATTACCGTTACCGTTAACTTCACCCAGCAAATTTCTTGGTTTTTCTTGATATAACGTTTCTCAAGCTGATAGCTGTCTATGTCTCCCTGAATGATTTGCTTGAGATAAGGCGTTTCTATTTCCAAATCTTCAGGATGGTTAATATCAAAAAGGTCAAGGGTTGTCAGTTCTGACTCCGTGTAACCCAAAATTTCACAAAAGGCTCGATTTACCATGAAAAACCGATAGTCAGGTTTTCTGACTAAGGTGATACCGATAGGAGCATCATCAAAAACTCGACGAAATCTTTCTTCGCTCTCGCGCCGTGCTGCTTCTGCACGCTGGCTTAGCGCAGCGTGTCGCAGGCTTTGGCTAATTTCGTCCCGGAGTTGCTCGTTGACCTGTTGTAATTCTGCTGTACGCTCTTCTACTCTCTTTTCTAGTTCTTCGTTGGCTTCTTTTAGGGCGGCGGCTGCCCACTTTTGACTGGTAATATCTCTGACAGTGCTGAGGATTGCATCCACACTGGCATCTGGATTATGGATGGGGGTGATATTGTACTCGTAGTGCCTGAAACCCTCGATGGCGGGAAGGTAAGCTTCGCCAGTCATCGGTTGCCCAGTAGAAAATACTGTCTGATGGTGCGCTTCAATTGACCCCATATTTTCCGGTTGCAAGCCGAGTTCTTGCCATGTCTTCCCCACTATGTCACTACGCTGGAACCCCAGTGCCTTGGCACCTGCAACGCTAGTATCGGCATATTTTCCCGCTCTATCGATCAGATAAATCTGATCTGGAGAAGCTGAGAGAATTTGGTCGAGGTTTGTGGATTGTTGCTTAACTTGGGCGGTGAGTTGTTGTAGTTCTAACTCAACGGCTTTATGCTCGGTGATATCTTTGGCAACTGCATAGAAGCATCCATTTTGATGCGGTAACGTTCTCCAAGACAGCCATCGATAGCTGCCATCCTGGCAGAGATAGCGATTTTCAAAATGAGCGATCGCATTGTCAGCAGATTCTCCGGATGCGGTTAGCGTTGCATTAACATCATCTGGATGGACAAATTCAATCCAAGGGCGCGACATCAATTCTTCCAGCGTCCAGCCCAAAACGCTCTCCCAGGCGGGGTTGAGTTTCTGGAAGTACCTATCTTGCCCGCAAATGCCTAAGAGATCGAGGGACAGGTTAAAAAATGCATTGAGTTCGGACTCTGCTTTCGCCAGCGGCTCAGTCGGTTCGCTTGGATGCTTGGGATTGTTCACAGTAGCCCTCTTGGATGTTTACTCCCCGTTATCTTTTATTAGTATTCCCATCGCTTCCGACAAATAATGCAGAGTATTCATCCCAATTCTTACAAAATTTTGCATTTTGTTTTTAGAATCCCAATTTATGTATTTACTCGGAAGCGATCGCGGATTTTCTGCCACTTCCTAAGTTTAAGAAGCTGAAGCATTGCGGTATACGCTGAGCATGTAAGTGTAAATCTTCAAAAACCCGGATTTTGTAGGAACTGAAGTTATCTCCCTCCGGGATTTTACGTTTAGTTTTACGAGATGTTTCGCTGCTAGGTGGCTGCATCAAAAGAGCGCGATCGCGTCCACTCCTGATAATCTAATCAAGTTATTCTCTTTTGAGGTTCTGGCAACCGTAAAAATCTATGCATCAAGATAAACGTCAGGCTTACTGGCGAGCCAATACTGCTTTAATTCGAAATCTTTTGATCGTTTGGGCGCTAGTATCCCTCGTTTTTAGCATTCTGTTAGTTGAGCCATTGAATGCGGTGCGTTTTGGTAACGTTCCCCTCGGCTTTTGGATGGCACAGCAGGGTTCTATTTTTGTCTTTGTAGGGCTGATTTTCATCTACGCCGTGCAGATGGACAAGCTCGATCGCAAATACGATATCGATGAGTGAGGGAAATAATGTCAGTTGAAATCTGGACTATTTTATTGGTTAGTCTTTCTTTCATTGGGTACCTCTACATCGGTTGGCAGTCGCGCGTTAAAGAAAGTGCAGGCTTTTTCGTGGCTGGGCGTGGAGTTCCACCCATCGCCAACGGTGCAGCGACAGCAGCAGATTGGATGTCGGCGGCGTCGTTTATCTCAATGGCAGGGTTGATTTCCTTCTTGGGTTACGACGGCTCGATCTATCTGATGGGTTGGACGGGTGGCTATGTTCTGCTGGCGTTGTTGCTGGCTCCCTATTTGCGGAAGTTCGGTAAATATACGGTGCCGGACTTTGTGGGCGATCGCTATTACTCCAATGTCGCCCGTTTAGTGGCAGTTGTGGCGGCAGTTTTTGTTTCCATGACCTACGTCGCTGGACAGATGCGGGGTGTGGGAATTGTGTTCAGCCGCTTCTTGCAAGTGGATGTAAGCACTGGCGTGATCATTGGGATGGTGATTGTCGGCTTTTTCTCCGTTTTAGGGGGAATGAAGGGGATTACCTGGACTCAGGTGGCACAGTACGGCGTGTTGATTATTGCCTACTTGATTCCCGCGATCGCGATCGCCATGCTGCTCACCGGCAACCCGATCCCCCAACTGGCGTTCCCTTTTAGCGATATTGTCCCGAAATTAAACCAAATCCAGGTTGACCTCGGTTTTCAGGAATACACCAAACCGTTTGTCAACAAATCGATGCTGGATGTTTTGTTTACCACCATTGCTTTGATGGTGGGAACTGCGGGACTTCCCCATGTCATCGTGCGCTTTTACACAGTTCCTGATGTCCGTGCGGCGCGTTACTCAGCGGGTTGGGCGCTGCTATTTATCGCGATACTCTACACTAGTGCCCCCGCACTTGCAACGTTTGCCCGTTATAACCTGATCGACAGTTTGCACAACCAGACGATTCAGGAAATTCATCAACTCGACTGGGTGAACAAGTGGGAAAACACCAAGCTGCTTACTTTTGAAGATAAGAACGGGGATGGGCGGATTCAGCTGACGCCCGATAAAGCCACCAGCGAGATCGGCATCGATCCGGATATTATCGTTCTCTCAACACCAGAAGTGGCAAAACTCGCTCCGTGGGTGATTGGCTTGGTGGCGACGGGAGGGTTAGCGGCGGCGCTGTCTACCGCATCCGGTTTGCTTTTGGTAATCTCCAGTGCGGTTGCTCACGATATCTACTACCGCATCATTAATCCAGGTGCGTCAGAATCGCTGCGAGTGATGGTGGGTCGAATTATGGTCGGGTTTGCGATCGCAATTGCCGGATACTTCGGCATCAATCCTCCCGGTTTTGTGGCGCAGGTGGTGGCTTTTGCCTTTGGTTTAGCCGCAGCCAGCTTTTTCCCAGTCATCATTTTAGGTATCTTCGACAAGCGGACAAATCGGGAAGGCGCGATCGCTGGGATGTTAGCTGGTCTTATCTTTACCATCTCCTACATTGCGGGTGTCAAATTTTATGGGATGTCACCCTGGTTTTTCGGCGTTTCTGCTGAGGGAATTGGCACCTTGGGCATGGCGATCAATTTTGTTGTCACCTGGGTTGTTTCGCGTCTAACTCCGCCACCGCCGCTGGAAATACAGGAAATGGTGGAAGAGTTACGCACGCCAGGTGGGGAACCAGTCGCTTCGTCAAGCCATTAATCCTCGTTTGGATTTTAGATTTAGGGGTTGGGACGACCAAACAAGCGCCGCAACATAACTTCAAAATTGGCACAAGCGGCAGATCTACAACAAAATGGTATAAATCAACACACAGGTAGGGGTGATTCATCAATCGCCCCTTTTTTGTAGGCTGGTGGAGTAATTTTTTGAGACTCGCTACATAGATGCGATCGCTCTACAGGTCTACTAACTCTAGCTCTACAGGTTTACCAACTTATACCCATCATTTTACTGGCGCTACACTTACGATTTTCTTTTTGCTCCCTTGTGAAGAGGGTTGGGATTTCTGATGGCTAGCATCACCAGGAAAAATTAGTATTGAAGTAAGTTCCACCATCCCGCTTTAAACAGGTAGCCCTCTAGAGCCACTACCAAGTTTCCGGTTACTTCCGATACTTCCGAGAGAAAACTCGATAACCCTTCCCATCAATACTACCCGACGGAGAGAGGCTATCCTCCTCCATATTTACTAAATCGAATTGAACATTTTCTGTATAAATTGTTAAAGTAATTCTGATTACTTCTAAAAAGTTAATTACCCAAGAACATTCTTCTTGCGAATATTCTTCATAGTATTGAATCAATTTAGCTAAACAAACTTCTAAATGAGTCCGAGTGGGAGGACAAATTAGAATAATTTTCAGCAGTAGGATTGCTAGAGTAACCGATTTTCCTTCAGAAGCTAATGAAACGAACAGAGAAGAAGGTTCTCCATTATTCTTGATCGTTAAACATTCAATTACCCGTTTACAGGTTTTAATCAGCAGAAGGCTATTGATCTCTTCTTCATCAGCCTCTTTATAGATAAATTCTAATATTTTCCACAAATTAGTTTTTAAAGTCTCTACCTGACCTTGGCTTTCAGTCGAATAAAATAAATATTTTAGCAAGCCTTGTTTAAAATGCTTGTATTTCAATTCTTTGGTTTGTTTTAAAAAAATATTTGCAATGTTTTCATAGCTAAACATTCCGCGTCTAGCGATAACTTTTTTAACTAAACGGAGTGCTTGATCGCCCAAAGCCGTAGGATTTTGGTTTTTCTTATTGTTAAATCCCCTAGACTCAGAATGAGCTGTGTACATTGCCAGATCAAACTTAAACTGGTCTTTCAACTGCTTTGATAAGCCTTTAGCAGCTTGGCGCTGTTCTTCAGAATTTTTCTTATTAACATACTGAGGCGCTAACAAATAAGATGTATAACGGCTCTTCCAATGGTCTTGCTCTCGATTTTCATATCTAGAAACAAATAGCTTAAGTTCCTCATAATCTTGGCTATTAACGAAATCTGCAAGCCAAGCCTTTAGACATTTTACACTTGGAGATGAGATGCTATCACAGTTAGCAGAATTAGAAATTAATTGAATTAAATCTTTTAAGGCTTGGTAGTGGCGAGCCAATATCCAGTTATTGAGAAGAATATAACAAGAACGCTTTAATGTATTTTTAAATTCTTCTTCATTTTTAGAATCAACAATTGTTTTAAGTGCTTGCAGATGTGCTGAACCAATCGCCTTGACTGGATTAATAAATAAAGTTTTAAACTCATACAGAACTAAATCTGGTGCCCATTGTTTAACAATGTCCAAAAAAAACTGACAAATTATTTCCTGAGGATCTGGAATCTTCGGCACCAGCTTGTTTGAATTAATGAGTGGTTCAGTCTGATGAGTATCTAATAAGACATCCTTAAGTGTGGATGTCTTAAGAACTCTTGAGTGCTTACTGGTTGCTTGAACTTGCATTGCGCTATCGAGAATTCTTTATTCTAAATGTAAACTTTTTCTTTAGAGGATTTGGTGATTGAAAACCTTGATAGCGTATGATAGTCGCCTCATGACTTAGTGAGGCTGGATACCGCATGAATGTGACGCCTGTCACGCAGACGTCACATTCATGCGGGTAGCAAGTTTTTACACAGCGCGCTTTTTAGCATGATTGCCGCCCGTACAGGACTTCTCAGCCTACATCAAGAAGCGGGTGAATGCTGAGTAGTATGCTCTTTCATCTGATTAAGGCGCGGGGTATCATCTATGTCAAAGTATGTCAAAGGCAATGACCATAGAACTACCAATCTCTTTACCCCTAGAAACCGTACTATCTTAACAGGGTGCCCGAAAAGTATGGCAGGTAGGCATTGCTCGCCTAATTTCATGCAACGTCAAAGCAAAAAAAATCCCGACTTCCTATAGCAGCCGGAGTTCTGAAAGGCTGGCATCTTCCAACTGAAATTAGGATTGCGATAAGAGAACGCTTGAAAAATCTATTGATACAGTTATTAGTTTTTATATTTTTAAATTGATTTTTTATCTTTAAAAAAAATTAATTTAAAGGATAAGTCACGTTTATAGCAACGATTAGAAAAAGTTAATGTAAAGACGGAATGTTGAAGAAGCATTTTCGGGACTCAAAGACAAAATTTAAGTGTTATTCAACTATAGTTTTCTCTTAAGAGAACTGTTAGAAGCTGTCGTATAGCAGTGTTGAGGTCTGAAATCGGCAGGCTGAGGAGTGAGGTCTGAGGTTTGAATGAAAACAGGAATGCTCTCCTACTCCCTCTCTATCTCTTGACCCTGACAGCGTTTGGGTTAACTGTGTTACCATCTGGAAAAATCTTCTCAATATCTCAATCACCCTATGGGCAAGGTTCTGGTGTTAAACGCCTCTTATGAACCGCTCAACATCACCAGCTGGCGGCGGGCTGCTGTCTTGTTGATCAAAGGGAAAGCAGAGCGGGTTGAACACAACGGCAAATACGTCTACTCAGAGTTTCCACTCCCAACGGTTATTCGGCTGCGCTACTATGTCCGGGTTCCTTATAAGGAAATTCCCCTGACTCGTCGAAATATCCTCCACCGCGATAGTCATTCTTGTCAATATTGCGGTTATACCGGGGACGATTTAACGCTCGATCATGTAATTCCCCGCTCTCGTGGCGGCGGCGATACCTGGGAAAACATTGTCACCGCCTGCGTGCGCTGCAATGTTAATAAAGGCAGCCGCACCCCCAAGGAAGCCAACATGATTTTGCGGCAGCCGCCTCGCAAGCCTTACAGTAGTCTGCACTTTGAAGTTGCGAAACACCTCAAAAGTGGTACGCATCAGGAGTGGAAAAAATATGTGATCGGCCTTTAGCCCCCTGCATTTAAATCAACTGCGGGGGGTTTTAAAATTTGGCTAGTCAAGAGACTGGCAAGTACGGGTGGTGCCCCTAGTACTGGGGGCAGAGGAACATTGCACTCTTCCTTAACCCCTCATTGCCAATCGGTAGCCATGAAAGAGCAAGAGCGCAACTGTAAAAGGTCAAGACCGGAAAACGCGACCGCAGGGGGAGTGTCGTTTACCAGTTTTTTTGTCAAGATCTATGAATAGGTAGCTCTATATCAAGACAAGCGTAATCACGGCGTCTCTGGAAACCTGTTTTCGCAGTAAAGAGGCGAGCTTTCGCGGCATTTACAAGGGTTTCTGTACTGCGCTTTTTTTGCCCTTTGGGCGATTGACTGAATCTGTCAAATACTTGGCAGGAAGCGTGAGGAGAGAGACTGTTGCAGCAACTGGAATACTAATTTTATAGCTTTGCACACCTGCATTATCCATAATATGCGATCTAATTTGCTCAAGCCTCTCAATGGTTCTCCAATCGCCGCCGAGTCAAAGCCTATAGACACCAAGCCAGATTCGGAATCTGTGGTTGAAATTCAACTAACAGAGGCGGCTCCCACACAGACAGTGAATGGATCTGGTAATTATTCAGCAAGAGGGTCTAGCGAACCCCCACTGGAAAGAATCGTGGAATCGCTACGACAGACTTTAGAGCGTCACCGGGGCGATCGCCATCTGGTAATTTTGCAAGATTTCCCGGACCCGGATGCCCTTTCGGGTGCTTGGGCGTATCAACTGATTGCCAAGCAGTACAACATCCAATGCGAAATTGTGTACGCTGGCACTCTCAGCCACCAAGAAAATATTGCTCTGGTTAAACTTACAGGCTTACCCGCAAAACGCTTGGGCGTCCAGTGCCTGAAGGAAAAGGAGAAGGACTTGTCGGTGTATCAGGGCTGTGTTCTGATTGATAACCAGGGCACTACCTGTCAATTGCTGCCTTGGGTACAAAAGGCAGGAATCCCGATTACGGTGGTGATTGACCATCACAGTATACAGACGGAACTTCATGCTGAATTTACGGATATTCGCCCTTCTACACGAGCAACGGCGACGATTTTAACCCAGTACCTCCAAGGAGGGTTGCTCAAGCTGGATAGCGGTATTGGCGAACACGTGAAATGTGCGACAGCACTGATGCATGGTCTGAGGTCAGACACGAACCGGCTGATGCAAGCTCAGGAAGAGGATTTTCTAGCTGCGGGGTATCTCAGCCGTTTTTATGACGCCCAGCTGCTGAATGCAGTCTTGCAGGCGTATCGCTCAAAACGGGTGATGGATGTAATCGAGCGATCGCTAACCAACCGCACTGTCCAAAATAACTTCTCTATCGCTGGTGTTGGTTATCTTCGCTATGAAGATCGGGATGCCATCCCCCAAGCGGCAGACTTTCTCGTGACAGAAGAAAACGTCCACACGGCTGTCGTCTACGGAATCGTCCACGACGAAGACGAAGAATTGGAAGTCGTAATTGGCTCCCTGAGAACCAGCAAGCTGACTCTCGACCCTGACGAGTTTATCAAAGAAGCCTTTGGGCAAGACAATCAAGGACGCTTTTTTGGCGGCGGACGACTTTCCGCGGGTGGCTTTGAAATTCCGATGGGGTTCTTGGGCGGCTTCAATGAAAATTCTGAGTACGCCAAGATGAAATGGGAAGTTTTTGACACCCAAATCAAGCAAAAGCTGCTTCGGTTGGTCAACCCAAAAGACCATCTGCTTCATGGGGAGTAAAAGCGAGTGGAAGAATGGAAATTGCGACTCTTCCATTCTTCCATCAGCAATTAACCTATGAAACTTTATTTGATCCGCCACGGAATCGCCGCCGAGCCATCTGAGGACGTCAAAGATGAAGCGCGATCCCTGACCCATGAGGGACGCAAGAAAACCGCTAAAGTAGCAAAACGACTGGATGAAATCGGTGTGCGCTTCGACCTGATCCTCACCAGTCCCTTGGTGAGGGCACGCCAAACCGCCAAAATTCTCGTCGCCGCCCGTTTGTGTCCCCATCTAGAAGAATCAATCGACCTAGCTCCTGGGGGTGGCATCCAAGCTTGGCTGAGATGGTTAGAGGAATGGCGGCGAGCGGGTGGATCTCAATTAGCCCTAGTAGGTCATCAACCTAACTTGGGAAATTGGGCAGAAATTTTGGTGTGGGGCGATACCCAAGAAGCGCTAATTTTGAAAAAAGCAGGCATGATTGGATTAAGCCTTCCAGAAACTCAGTCTCCCGTGGGTCATAGCCAGATGTTTTTGCTTTCCTCACCCAAGTGGCTGTTGTAATCCCCGTTTAGAAATTCTGGTAAAACTAGCGACTACAAAAACGGTTTCTGGTAAGGTAACTTGAGTATGTTCCCCTCACCCAATCCGTAGCAACATGACTGTCTGCGAGTATAAACCAGGTTTAGAAGGCATTCCCGCTGCCCAATCCAGTATCAGCTATGTCGATGGAAAACAGGGAATACTAGAATATCGCGGCATTCGCATCGAAGACCTCGCAGAAAAGAGTACCTTCCTAGAAACGTCGTATTTATTAATTTGGGGTACGCTCCCCACGAAGGAAGAACTTGAAGCCTTTGAAAGTGAAATTCGCTATCATCGGCGGATCAAATATCGCATCCGGGACATGATGAAGTGTTTTCCGGAAACCGGGCATCCAATGGATGCGCTGCAAGCTTCTGCCGCTGCTTTGGGTTTGTTTTACTCCCGTCGCGCTTTAGATAACCCTGCTTACATTCGGGAAGCGGTGGTGCGCCTCCTAGCAAAAATTCCCACAATGGTGGCAGCGTTCCAACTGATGCGGAAAGGCAACGACCCCGTGCGCCCTCGCGATGATTTGGACTATTCTGCCAACTTCTTGTATATGCTGAACGAGCGAGAACCCGACCCCCTTGCGGCGCGGATTTTCGATGTCTGCTTGACGCTTCATGCAGAACATACGATGAACGCTTCTACCTTCTCGGCACGGGTGACGGCTTCTACCCTGACCGACCCCTACGCAGTCGTTGCCTCAGCGGTGGGAACTTTAGCAGGGCCATTGCATGGAGGGGCGAATGAAGAAGTCATCACCATGTTAGAAGAAATTGGCTCAGTGGCAAATGTTACTGCGTGGCTAGAGGATGCCTTACAGCGCAAAGCGAAAATTATGGGCTTTGGTCATCGCGTTTACAAAGTGAAAGACCCGCGAGCGACAATTCTCCAAAACTTGGCAGAACAACTGTTTGAGAAATTTGGTCACGATAAGTATTACGACATTGCTGTGGAGTTGGAAAGGGTACTTGAGGAAAAATTAGGCGAAAAAGGAATTTATCCAAACGTGGATTTCTATTCGGGTCTGGTTTACCGAAAGATGGGCATTCCTACAGATTTGTTTACACCCGTGTTTGCGATCGCTCGTGTTGCTGGTTGGCTGGCTCACTGGAAGGAACAGTTAGGAGAAAACCGCATCTATCGTCCGACTCAAATTTATAAAGGTTCTCGCGAAGCTGGCTACATTTCTATAGAACAACGATAGTCATCTAGAACCCGAAAAAACGCGATCGCTTCCGACAAAAATTGTATAGAGAAGCGATCGCGCTTTTTTTGTGGCGGAGACGGGAGGAGCGATCGCTGGTTCCGAAAATTGGGGTAGATGGGGAAGCTTACTGTTAATTGGTTGACCTTCGTAGGGATTAGTTGCCTCAGTTGACCAACAGATGCAAGAGCCGGATTCAACAGATACCCATCGCTCAATTAGAGGAGTTGGGTGAGGCGCTGTTGGATTTTACGGCACCGACGGATTTAGCCATCTGGTTCGAGCAGTATCAGTGATAATTACACAGGCGATCGCACTTTCACCCGCCACAACAAGCGATCGCGCCTCCCTTCTTCCTGACCACAGAAAACTTTAACTTAAGGATAAGTAGAATTTCTTATTTGCTGCGCTGGGCTGGATGCGCTCCAACGATATACTAGGCTGTGTAGCTGAAAAAAATCTTCACAAAAGAACAGATAGATTGATTCGATACATCTTGTCTCGAATTGTCCTAGTAATTACTTCGTTCGGGAAACATGAACCCAGGTATTGACCTACAAGGAACTTTTATCCAATCCCTCAGGGATCTGGGCATCCCAGCAGGTGCCGCCAAAGCCATTTGGATGCCGCTGCCGATGTTTCTGATGATTATTGGTGCTACCGTAGGGGTGCTAGTGGTCGTCTGGCTGGAGCGGAAGATTTCTGCTGCGGCTCAGCAGCGAATTGGACCAGAATTCGCCGGACCACTGGGTGTTTTGCAGCCGGTCGCCGATGGTCTAAAGCTGGTTTTCAAAGAAGATATTGTCCCAGCCAAGACCGACCGCTTGCTATTCACGCTAGGCCCAATCATCGTCGTCATCCCAGTGTTTTTGTCCTTCCTGATTGTGCCGTTTGGGCAAAACCTGGTAATCTCTAACGTCGGAATGGGCGTCTTTTTGTGGATTGCCCTCTCCAGCATTCAGCCGATTGGCTTGCTGATGTCCGGCTATTCTTCAAACAACAAGTATTCCCTACTAGGGGGTTTAAGGGCGGCAGCGCAGTCGATTAGTTACGAAATTCCCCTAGCGCTTTCCGTACTTGCGATCGCGATGATGTCCAACAGTCTTAGCACCATCGACATCGTAGAACAGCAATCTGGCTACGGCGTCCTCAGCTGGAACGTCTGGCGGCAACCCGTGGGTTTCCTCATCTTTTGGATTGCCGCTTTGGCAGAGTGCGAAAGACTCCCCTTTGACTTGCCAGAAGCAGAAGAAGAACTGGTTGCCGGTTATCAGACCGAATACGCCGGGATGAAATTCGGTCTATTTTATATCGGCTCTTACGTCAACCTCGTCCTCTCTGCCCTGCTAGTTGCAATCTTGTATCTAGGCGGATGGGAATTTCCGATTCCTATCTCAATGCTAGGCAGCTGGCTGGGAGTCAGTGAAACCAGTCCTTGGTTGCAGGTGATCGATGCAGCACTGGGGATCACCATGACCCTCCTCAAAGCCTACTTCCTCGTTTTCATAGCGATTCTGCTGCGCTGGACTGTACCACGGGTTCGCATTGACCAACTGCTCGATCTAGGGTGGAAGTTTCTGCTCCCAGTGTCTTTAGTCAACCTGCTACTGACCGCAGCCCTAAAATTAGCATTTCCCGTTGCTTTTGGCGGGTAATTGGTAATCGGTAATCGGTAATAAATCGGGGTAAGAATTACCTTTTCCACAATCACCAATCACCGATTCTCTAATCAGAGAGAGACACAGAACAATGCTTAAGTTCCTCAAACAAGTTGGCGATTACGCCAAAGAAACCGTCCAAGCGGCTCGATATATTGGTCAAGGGTTGTCTGTAACCTTCGACCATATGCGGCGGCGTCCGATTACCGTGCAGTACCCCTACGAAAAACTCATTCCTTCCGAGCGTTTCCGGGGTCGAATTCACTTTGAATTTGATAAGTGCATTTCCTGCGAAGTCTGCGTGCGGGTTTGTCCCATCAACCTGCCAGTAGTGGATTGGGAGTTTGACAAAGCAAGCAAAAAGAAACTCCTCAAGCACTACAGCATCGACTTCGGAGTTTGTATCTTTTGCGGCAACTGCGTGGAATACTGCCCGACCAATTGCCTGTCAATGACCGAAGAGTACGAGCTTAGCACCTACGACCGTCACGAATTGAATTTTGACAACGTGGCACTGGGTCGTTTACCGTACAAAGTCACGCAAGACCCAATGGTGACGCCGCTGCGCGAACTTGTCTACCTACCCAAGGGCGTCATGGACCCGCACGACCTGCCAGAAGGTTCCCGTCGCCCCGGTCAGCTTCCAGCGGAAATTCTGGAACAAAAAACGGAAAAATAAAAGTGATTTGTCATTCGTCATTAGTCACTTGTAAAAAACTAATGATGAATGACGAATGACAAATAAACGATTGACTACTGACAAAGGACAAAAATGAATCTAGCTGAAGGCGTTCAGATTGTTTCGTTTGGCCTGCTGTCGCTAATGATGATTGGCTCAGCTTTAGGAGTGGTGCTGTTTACTAATATTGTCTACTCAGCCTTCTTACTGGGTGGAGTTTTTGTCAGCATCGCTGGGCTGTATCTTCTTCTCAATGCAGACTTTGTAGCGGCGGCGCAGGTTCTCATTTATGTTGGAGCGATTAACGTCCTGATTTTGTTTGCCATCATGCTGGTAAACAAGCGGGAAGATTTTGCACCCATTCGCAATCGCTGGATTCGCCAAGCATCAACGGCTTTGGTCTGTATCGGCTTGTTTGGGCTTCTGGGTACGATGGTGATCAGAACTCCCTGGACTTTAGCGGTCTTGACCACTCCCATTGAAAGTAGCATTGTGCAGATTGGTCTGCATTTCTTCAGTGACTTTTTGCTACCCTTTGAGTTGGCATCTGTGTTGTTGTTGATGGCAATGGTGGGCGCAATTGTTCTGGCACGTCGTGAGTATATTCCAGAAGAAATTTCACCTCAGCTAACTCAACCAACCTCGTTAACGTTGCCGGAACGTCCTCGCGAACTTTTGACGGTCGGCTCCGAAAGCGGTAAACTCCCCGCAGATACCAACACATAGAAACAAAGAAAACTCATGCACCTAGAACTTCAGTATTTTCTACTGCTAGCCGCTGCCCTCTTCTGCATCGGTATCTATGGCTTGATTACCAGCCGTAATGCTGTTCGCGTGCTGATGTCGATTGAATTGCTGCTGAATTCTGTCAACCTGAATTTAATGGCCTTTTCTAATTTTCTCGATCCTCAAGAAATTAAAGGTCAGGTTTTTTCCGTCTTTGTGATTACTGTTGCAGCCGCTGAAGCCGCTGTGGGTTTGGCGATTGTGCTGTCAATCTATCGCAACCGCGAGACGGTGGACATGGAGCAGTTTAATCTGTTGAAGTGGTAATGGTTAATGGGTAATGGGTAATGAGTGTTTTGAGTTGAAGAAAGCTCTTGAATTCAAAATTTAGAGGCGATAATGGCGTCTCTAGAACTGAAAAGTTTTTACCTATACCAATTACCCATTATTCCTTACTAACAACGCCAGAAAAATCAGTGATTAATATTTAGGGATATAAATGTAGATTGATGAATCTACAAGCGTTTTTAATATTTATATTTATCTTCAGATTTATCTTCAGTAACGTTGAACCCTTATTTTTAGTTTTGCCTGATAAATTTGAGTAGTTAAATCGTGGACAAGGTTGATAATAAAACATTTCAGGTATCCAGCCCACATCTATCCTTAGTATTAGTTGTCTGAAATACATTGTTATAGAATGACAGAGGGCTGGAGAAAATAGGCATTATCAAATAAAAGCGATCGCGTCTTTGCAAGGAAGAGGAAAATAGCTATGGGGATGACTCTCACCGAAAAAATCTTGGCTCGTGCCTCCGGTCGGGCTATTGTCGAACCGGCGGAGAATATTTGGGTTAACGTTGATTTGTTAATGACCCATGACGTTTGTGGTCCCGGTACAATCGGGGTGTTCAAGCGCGAATTTGGCGCTGATGCCAAAGTCTGGGACAAAGAAAAGATTGTTTTGATTCCAGACCATTACATTTTTACTGCTGACGAACGCGCTAACCGCAACGTTGATATTCTGCGCGACTTTGCCAAAGAGCAAGACATTAAATATTTCTACGACATCACCGACCGAGCCGACTTTAAAGCCAATCCCGATTACAAAGGTGTTTGTCACATTGCCCTGGCACAAGAAGGTCACACCCGTCCGGGGGAAGTGCTGTTTGGTACCGATTCCCACACCTGCAACGCGGGCGCTTTTGGTCAGTTCGCCACCGGCATCGGCAACACAGACGCTGGCTTCATTATGGGAACCGGCAAGCTGCTAATCAAAGTCCCGGCGACGATGCGCTTTGTCTTTGAGGGCGAGATGCCGAATTACCTATTGGCAAAAGACCTGATCTTACAAATCATTGGAGATATTGGTGTTGCTGGAGCCACGTATCGAGCGCTGGAATTTGCCGGTACTACCATTAACGGTCTGTCGATGGAAGACCGAATGACGCTGTGTAATATGGCGATTGAGGCGGGTGGCAAAAATGGTACGGTCGCCCCGGATGAGACGACGTTTGAGTACGTCCGCGCTCGGACTGATAAGCCTTTCGAGCCAGTTTATACGGATGCTGATGCTCGTTTCTACTCGGATCGACATTATGATGTCTCTAAGTTAGAGCCGGTCGTCGCGAAGCCCCATTCTCCAGATAATCGTGCCTTGGCGCGGGAATGCCGGGATGTCAAAATTGACCGAGTTTATATCGGTTCTTGCACTGGCGGCAAAACCTCAGATTTTATGTACGCTGCCCGCATTCTTAAGGGACAGCAGGTGAAGGTTCCTACTTATCTAGTACCGGCAACGCAGAAAGTCTACGAAGACTTGTTCACCCAGAAGTACGAAGGGCAAACTTTGTCTGAGATTTTCTTGGCGGCTGGTTGCATTGAGCCTGCGGCACCTTCCTGCGCGGCTTGTTTGGGTGGTCCCAAGGATACTTTCGGTCGTGTGAATGAGCCGGAAATTTGCGTTTCTACGACTAACCGCAATTTCCCCGGTCGGATGGGAAATAAAGAGGCGGGGATTTATCTGGCGTCGCCTTATACTGCTGCGGCTTCGGCGTTGACTGGATATGTGACTGACCCCCGCGATTTTATGTAGAGCAGTAGGAGAGGGGAATTCGGAACCTCACCCCCAACCCCTCTCCGTGAACGGAGAGGGGCAATATTTAGTGGCTCGACCTCTGCGGGGAGGGGCAGAGGTGGGGTTATGTACTCCATTCCATAGAGAATTGCTAGAGTGCTAGAGGCTTCAACCCAGGCTGTTAATCAGGTCAATATAATTGATCCAACCTTGGAAGATGTCTTGAATAGTCCCGCTATTTTCCTCAACAAACAGGCTACCTTCTTCTGAAAAAGGCGATGTGGCGATCGCATTATCCAATTCGCCGAAAAGATCCGTCAGCGCAGTTCCCCCGACGCAGGTAGCGGCGGCTTCATCAGCAAGTTCTTCCCATAAGGGAGACTCAGCAGAGATATTCGCTTGTTTGTTGATGGTGCTTTCTTTCATAAAAAACCTCTGGGCATCAAAATTATCTGATATCAACTCCATACTAATTGGTTGTCGCGATCGCTCTTTCGATTGCACGCTGAAGGCGATCGCTCCAATCCACTCGCTATACTCGTAGTCTACGGAATTCAGTAGGTGCGAGGATTATGGTGGATTGGTTAGTGGTCTGGGGAGTTCATACTGTTGCCGGATTTGTGTTTACAGAGGTGTTGGTTCCCTTAGCCAAAGGAGCTTTAGAGGATTACGTTAAAGATTTTTTCAAAGACAGCATCAAGGATTTTACGGGATTATCCCAGAAAGATACCCTGCAAAAGGCAGCGGGTAAAGCTCTGAAGGAATTTTTGCAATTGGTGCAGCAGGAATTAGAAAGTGCTGACCTTTCTGAGGAACGGCTGAAACAATACACTGAATCGTTAAACAAATCTATTAACGATACCTCAGTGAAAGAAATACTGGGCAGTGGTTTTCAATATGACTGTCAAGCGATAGATACTAAGGAATTATCTAAAATTTGGTATCGCCTTGATTTGTTGTCTTTACCAGAAGATTTTGATTGGGGACGGATTGGTAAGCTTTATCTCAAAAAGGTTAAAGCCATTATCCGGGAGTCGGATGAGTTACGCGCTATCTTTGACTCAAAAAATATAGAAGCTATTCAACAAAACACTAGAGAATTGGCTGGAGTTCCTACAGAATTTGACTTGAAGCGGTATCAGGAAGGGCTGCAAGAGCGATACAGCAATCTTAATTTAGATAGTTTAGATACGAGGGTTTATGACTATCGAGAAAAACTCAAGGTATGGCAAGTATTTATCGCACAAAATGTGCGCGAATGCCAGGAATATTTACCCCAAGTTTACGAGATGCCTAAAGAGCATCAAAAACGACTGAAGGAGAGTAACCAACTTGAAGCAGACGTTGACCCGGAGGAGTGGGAACGATATAAACAGGTTTATTATCAACAGCCAATTCGCTCAGTTTTAGATATTATTAATGACCCTCAAACTTATCTCTATGTTGTAATTTTGGGCGATCCGGGTTCGGGGAAGTCTACGTTGTTGCAATACATCGCTTTGAATTGGGCAAGAACGCCTCTCAATACGGTCATTGAACAGCCGATTCCGTTGCTGATTGAATTGCGGACTTATATTCGCAATCGGGACTCTGGAGAGTGCAAGGATTTTCTGGAATTCTTCCACAAGGGCTGTGGAATTGTCTGTCGCCTCAATCAGCTTGAACTCCACGAACTGCTAAAAGCTGGTAAGGTTTTGGTGATGTTTGATGGGTTGGATGAGGTGTTCGATCCGGTGAAACGGGAGGAGGTAATTACTGATATCCATCGCTTCACGAATGATTATCCGAAGGCGCGGGTAATGGTCACTTCTCGCATTATTGGCTACAAACCCCAACGGTTGCGAGATGCTGAGTTTCGTCACTTCATGCTGCAAGATTTAGAGCCAGACCAGATTCAGGATTTTATCTACCGATGGCATGAATTAACGTTCACCGATGAGGCGGATAAAGTTAGAAAGCGGGAGCGACTGCAAAGGGCAATTGAGACTTCTTCAGCGATTGGAGAACTGGCGGGAAATCCTCTGTTACTGACGATGATGGCGATTTTAAACCGCAATCAAGAATTGCCCAGAGATAGACCAGAACTTTACAACCAAGCCTCGCGGTTACTGCTGCATCAATGGGATGTGGAGCAGAAATTGCTAGAAAATCCGAGGGTAGATTCGGTAACAATTGACTATAAAGATAAGCAGGCGATACTGCGTCAGGTTGCCTACCATATGCAAGCGGCAGATAAGGGTTTGGCTGGCAATCTGATGCAAGGGGAGGATTTAGAAAAAATTCTGACTGGCTATTTGAAAAATATAGAAGTTAGTCAGGCAAGAACGGTTGCCAGGTTGCTGATCGAACAACTACGGAGTCGCAATTTTATTTTGTGTTTCCTGGGCGCTGATTCCTATGCGTTTGTGCATCGAACATTTTTAGAATACTTCTGTGCCTGCGAGTTTATTGAGCAGTTTGGGAAACGGGGTCTTGAAGGGGGCTTGACGCTTGAAGAATTCAAGACTGAAGTGTTTGGTAAGCACTGGCAGGATGAGTCTTGGCATGAAGTGCTGCGGTTGATTGCTGGAATGATTGATACGAGCTTTGTAGGGCAAATCATTGATTATCTGATTAGTCTGAATGGCGAAGCAGAAAAATTCACGAATGTCTTTCTGGCATCTGAGTGTCTTTCAGAAGTAAGAAATCGCTTTGAGCTTATGACAGTCAGTGTGAAACTACTCAGTAGCTTGAAAGACCTGATTAAATATGACCCAAATTACGATAACTCAAAGGGCTATTTCAAAGGGGAGGATCGTGTCCGTGCAATTCGTACTCAAGCCGTTTCAGTAATTGCAGCTAATTGGAAAGATGACCAAGCAACTTTGTCTTGGCTTAAATATCTGGCTCAGTTCGATGATGATTGGGTTGTACGAGTAACAGCAGTAGAAGAATTGGCAAAGGGTTGGAAAGACAATTCTGGAACTTTACCTTGGCTTAAAACTTTGGCTTGGTCTGTTAATTACGGAGCTGTACGAGTGGAAGCAGTAGATCAAGTGGTACAGGGTTGGAAAGAGGAACCTGAAACTCTACCTTGGCTGAAGACTTTAGCTAAGTCAGATGAGTATCCGACAGTGCGAATGACAGCATTGAGCGGTTGGTGCAACGCCTGGAAAGATGACCCGGAAATCTTACCCACTCTCAAAGGCTATGCTCAGTCTGATAAGGACTCATATGTGCGATTAGCAGCGATATCGCAGCTAGCCGATGGTTGGAAGGGTGAACCTGGAATGTTTGAATTTTTGTGCAATTGTGCCCTCAACGCTCCCTTTGAGCGTGAGGATTACTTGGAATACAACCCTCGACAAACAGCACTTGAGGGAATCCTTGAGCAATATCCCAACCATCCCCAGACTTTACCACTGTTGCTCGATCGCGCTGTAAATGACCCTGACTACGAAGTGCGTGAGTTTGCGGTGCAAGAATTAGCGCATGGCTGGAACGATGAGCCTGATATGTTTGAATTTTTGCACAATCGCGCTGTCAATGATCCCTTTGAGCGTGAGGGAGACTGGGAAGACAACCCTCGGCAATTAGCACTTGAGATAATTATCAAAAATTATCCTCACCATCCCCAGACTCTACCACTGTTGCGCGATCGCTCTGTTAATGACCCAGACCAGAAGGTGCGCGAGTTCGCAACAGAGAAACTAAAGAATTGGAGTAAAAGTTGCGAGTAAACCGATCGCGCTGAGGAGGCGATCGCTATCTGATTGACAAATCTTTCGGTGTAGATTGGGTTTCGAGAGTTTTGGAGAGTCTTGCAGGTTTTGCTTCTTGAATTTTGTCAGTCAACCAGCGGCTGACCAGAAAGCTTTAGCTTACTTTAGCTTTAAGCCGGAAGTAAATTTCCCGGCTTTTTACGTGCTGCGATCGCTTCACAGGCACTTCATAGAAGCTTTACGATCGGGCGAGAATAACCGATTTATTTAAAGGATTGATAAAGATAGCCCTGATTTTATAGCACTTCTCCTTGGAGACTCCTTAAAGTGTAGGGGGAGTCGATAGGTATATTTACGGGGTTGTGAGAGGTTTGTTCACCATGCGGGTACTCTACTCAATTTAGGAAGCACCCATGAATCCACGAACAAGATCAAAATCAGAAAAGTCATCGGCGGGGCAAAATTTAGTCAAAGGTTTTGTTGGCATCGCTGGATTTCTTGGAATCTGTTATTTGGTCAGTATTCCAGTCATGTCCCAACTCAATCAAAACTCTACTCTCAAGGAAACTGCTTCTGAGGAGACTGGCACAACTAGGCGTTCTTCACCCAAAAAGACCAAGGCAAAACAGTCTACAACGACCGCCGATCCGACAACCATGTTCGGAGTCTATACAACCCAGCCGGATGCTACAACCCAACCAAATCAGTCTCCCGCCCCCTTGGGTAATACAACCTTGCCAGATGGGACGATAACGGCTCCCGGCACCACCAGCTTGCCGAGTACCTATCCCACCACTCCCAGTACCAGCAATTCTGGCGGGTTAATGACGACTCCAGGCACCACCAGCTTGCCGAGTACCTATCCCATCACTCCCAGTACCAGCAATTCTGGCGGGTTAATGACGACTCCCGGCACTACCAGCTTGCCGAGTAGCTATCCCATCACTCCTAGTACCAGCAATTCTGGCGGGTTAATCACGACTCCTGGCACCACCAGCTTGCCGAACACAGGATTTTCAACTACACCCAATCCAACGCTCAACTATAGCGGGTTTTAAACGTTCAACTGGGTGTGTGTCGCCTGATATAGCAATCCTATTTGAGTTGCGCTTCGGCTCTTCAGATCCCCGACTTCTCTCTCGAAGTCGGGGATCTCGCCTTCACGAATCATTTACGACTGCGATACTTGAGGCAAAACTAAGACAAAACACGATCGCGCTCTCAACCGAAAATACGATCGCCCTTAAACTTCCGGGCGAATTCTGCTACTGCCCAAACTGTTGTTTAGCTTGCTGATAAACTTCCACCGTTATTATTTTTTGCCCTGCTTCTTGTGCAAATTTTTCGATTTTTTTCCGAGCGGCGGGACGGACAAAAAAGGGAATTTCTTTCAACTTGGCTTCAGCTTCGGGTGTCCACTCTACGGCATTGGGTTGGTTCGCCACAGTTTTCTCCAAAAAATCCTTAAAACAGGAGTTTAACAGGGAAGCGATCGCGCTTTCCAGCGTCCCATCAAGAAGGCGATCTCATCCTGAGAGCGATCGCCTTTCCCAACCCTACCAACGAGCTACCACTTTTTATAGGAGAGGAACTTACCCGACATAATAATTTTTACGCGATCGCCCTTGGGATCTTCTTCTTTTTCCACATCCAAAGTAAAGTCAATCGCGCTCATAATTCCGTCACCAAACTTGTCGTGAATAACGCTTTTTAGCGGCATTCCATACACTTGCATAATTTCATAAAACCGATAAATCAGAGGGTCAGTGGGAACAATTGGTCCCAATCCTTTCACCGGACATTCTGTTAGTTCTTTAGCATAATTTGGGTCAAGCTCTAAGGCGAAGAGCAGCTTACTAGCCTCTTCTTCAGAAGCACTTGCTTGACGATACATCACTGCCGCAATCCAAACTTCGTCGCGTCCAACAGCCTTTTCTAAATCAGCAAAGCTTAACCCTTTTTCTTTTTTAGCAGCCAAAAGTATTTGAGTAATTTCAGGAATAGTCATTAACAAACCTCAACAAAAAAAGTAGCAACGATTGGAAACGACTGTAATGAATCTTTTCTCAGCTTTAGAAGCAGTTAAACTATCTCCTTTAACCGACAATCGATTCCGTTACATTCGCTACCTATCCGCTGCTACTTTTAAAGCTTTAGGCTTTTTAGGTGGACATTTTCCGACCGATTTTTGCCTTTTGCCTTTTGCTTTTTTTAGCGGTCTACAGAACCCATGATGATATCGATACTACCCAAAATCACCACAATATCAGCGAGTTTTACACCCTTGAGAAGACTAGGGAGGATTTGCAGGTTGTTGAAATCGGCTGCACGAATCTTCCAACGCCAAGGGAAGACATTATCATCGCCAATAATATAGATTCCTAGCTCACCTTTCCCACTCTCGACTCGGACGTAATGTTCGCCTTTGGGAATCTTAAAAGTGGGAGCGATTTTCTTACCAATGTACTGGTAGTCAAAGCCATTCCATTCGGATTTTGGCCCTTCTGCCATACGCTTGGCTTCCAAGTTCTCGTAAGGACCACCGGGGAGTGCTTTGATAGCTTGGTAAATAATCTTGACAGATTCGCGCATCTCTCGAATCCGCACCAAGTAGCGGGCAAAACAATCACCGCCAGTTTCCGTATGCACTTGCCAGTCGAAGTCGTCGTAACATTCGTAGTGGTCAACTTTCCGCAAGTCCCACTTGACGCCAGAACCCCGCAGCATCGGGCCAGAAAGTCCCCAGTTGATCGCTTCTTCGCGGCTGATGGTGCCCACGCCTTCCACGCGACGGCGGAAGATGGGGTTGTCTGTAATCAAGCGCTCGTATTCGTCAACTTTTGGCAGGAAGTAGTCGCAAAAGTCTAAGCACTTGTCAACCCACCCGTAGGGCAAATCAACGGCAACTCCCCCAATGCGGAAGTAGTTGTTATTCACCATCCGATAACCAGTGGCGGCTTCCCACAGGTCATAAATCATCTCCCGTTCGCGGAAGATATAAAAGAAGGGAGTCTGAGCGCCCGTATCAGCCAAAAATGGTCCTAACCACAGCAAGTGATTGGCGATACGGTTCAATTCCAGCATGATGACGCGGATGTAGCTGGCGCGTTTGGGAACTGAGATACCGGCTAGTTTTTCCGGCGCATTAACGGTGACAGCCTCGTTAAACATTCCCGCTGCATAGTCCCACCGGCTGACGTAGGGGACGTACATGATGTTGGTGCGGTTTTCGGCAATTTTTTCCATGCCGCGATGCAGGTAGCCGATCACGGGTTCGCAATCCACGACATCTTCCCCATCCAGGGTAACGATGAGTCGCAGCACTCCGTGCATGGAGGGATGGTGCGGACCCATGTTCAGCACCATCGGTTCTGTTCTAGTTTCTATCTTTGCCATAGTTCAGCCATCTCTCCTTGAAGCCGATTTGGGCAGCCGCACCTGAAATTTCGTAAACACGCCAAAATCACTCCGACTGGCACTGTCTGTTTACTACTGAGTGTTGATTTTTGTTTCGCTTCCTTAATTATATGGAGCTTTGTCCGCAGGATACGTCGGAATTCGAGCTGCATTTAACCAAGGGGAATTTTGGCACAACGTAGAGAATCCGGCGTTGCTGAAATCGTAATCATTTAGGCAACGCCGCCAAAGGTTATTGGTGAGCGTTCAGCGCCAAGTTGGATGGAGATGGCTTTGCACTCGGAAAATGGTGTTGTGTCGCAAAAAGCTGTGCAACCATTTCTGTACGAGACGAAACCTCAAGCTTACGGAACATTCGCTTCAAAGCCTGCTTGACAGAATTCTCGGTAATCCAAAGTTCAGTTCCGATTTCTGTGTTGGTTCGACCCAGCGCTACCAAGTTGGCAATTTCCAACTCACGAGACGTTAAGCGATGGGTCTTTAAGGGTTGGTGCTGAGGTTCCAAAATCGGGTCTTTAACTGTGCTTGGCGCGAATCGCACGCTGGCGATCCAAACTGATAGGTGTAAACAAATGGCACTCAAATCAGCGATATCTTGGGCATCAAAGGCAGGCATTGATTTGTCACGGGTGCAACCCACTGAGCCGATTAATTGACCCCGATCGATAATTGGTCCTGCCATCACGTGCCAATGATCGGGACGAGGACAAATGATTGCCCAGGCTTTTGGGGATGTCACTAATCCTTCATGGACAGGCGTATGGCGCTCTGCTAGGTAACGCGCCACAGGATTATGTTCAATGGATAAGACAACATTCAGCACTTTTTGAAACTTGCGGTCGCCTAAAAGCTGGTCGAAGAAAAAAATTCCCGAACGCTTAGCAGCAAAGTACTCACCAATTTTTGGCACGAGTTGCGATCGCAGGTCTTGTTCCTCTTTTACCTGACTGATGGCTTCAAATAAAAGCTGCAAGGAAATCATCTTGGATTGGGTGTTGTGCCTTAAAGAGTACTCAATCGAGGACTAGGCGCGGTGGTTTGCCATTCCTAGTATAAGGATAGATTTCATTGCAAGCCCGATTAGTAGGATTGATGTATGACTGACTCGCAAAAGCACATTATTGGTTTGGTTATCTATCCCGGCATGACCGCACTTGATATTGTGGGACCCCAGCAAGTTTTTAGTGCGCTTCCCAATGTCCAGATTCATCGAATCTGGAAAACGCTAGACCCGATCGAAACCGATGACGGCATGATGATTTTGCCAGATACCACCTTTGACCGTTGCCCGCCCTTGGATGTGCTCTGTGTGGGCGGCGGCTTAAAACAGATGGCACTCATAGACGATCCAGAGATCCTTGGATTTCTGCGTCGGCAAGGAAGCACCGCAAAGTTTATTACCTCTGTGTGCGGCGGGTCTATGTTTTTGGCGAAGGCAGGACTGCTGCAAGGCTATCGAGCAGCGACTCACTGGATGATGCGGGAACACCTAGCCGCGTTGGGGGTTGAAGTCGGAACAGAGCGAGTCGTCATTGACCGCAATCGCATGACGGGGGGAGGGGTGACAGCAGGCATTGATTTTGGTCTCGTGGTTGCTAAAGCGCTTTGTGGTGAAGAAGCCGCCAAGATCGCTCAACTCTTGATGGAGTACAATCCAGCCCCACCCTTCGATGCTGGTTCACCCGAAAAAGCGGGGCCTGATTTAGTGAACAAGGCGACGTCATACGCGATGGGGACATTGGGTTTACAAGTAGAATAGGCAGCTTGACATGACTAGCCAATTCGGAAATTGACTGCGGTACAGCTTGGTTTTTCTGCGATTTCGATCGTCTTCAACAAGAGCTTAATTACTCAGGTATTCAATTGAGAAGGCGATCGCTATCAATCCAGACCACCTTATTTCAGGGGGCGAGTTAATTGGCGCTTTTCTCAAACAAGGACAAATCCAGGCGGCAAACGTTTACCAAAAGCGTGCCCAAAATCACTACCAGCTACTATTGAGAGCAAGGCAAGAGCGCTCGACAATGAGCAACGGCGATAGATTTCCACTCTGAATAAACTGGTCTTGGAAATCCAGCTTCCAGCTCAAGCTTATGTCCTGCTCCTATAACGATAAGCATGGGTATAACCAGAAAATCGGAAAAATTATAGGCAAAATAGAGGGTGCGCCTATTTATCGTCGCTAAGTTTTTTTGATGGATGAAATTGACAAGAGTTTGACCAATCAGACGGAAGCACCGGCATTTTTTCATCTGTCGGTACTGAGTCGGGAGTTAATTGCCGGGTTGGAAATCCGTCCGGGGGGACACTACCTGGATGCGACGGTGGGGGGTGGCGGACACAGTCGGTTAATTCTGGAAGCGGCACCGGATGTTCGGGTGACGGCGATTGACCAGGATGAACAAGCGATCGCTGCGGCTAAAACCCAATTGCACGATTTTAGGGAACGCATCCAATTTTGGCATGGCAATTTCACCAAATATCAAGCGAATGGTCTAATATTTGACGGAATTATTGCGGATTTAGGCGTGAGTTCTGCTCAGTTCGATGTTCCAGAGCGAGGCTTTAGTTTTCGCCACCAAGCTGACTTAGATATGCGAATGAATCAGCAGCAATCGCTGACCGCCTCAGAAGTCATTAATCACTGGGAAGAAACGGAACTGGCGAATATTTTCTTTAAATACGGGGAAGAGAGGCTGTCGCGGCGGATTGCTAGGGCGATTGTAGAAAAGCGTCCATTTCAGACAACAACTGGGTTAGCAGAGGCGATCGCGTATAGCGTTCCCCGTCAGTACCGCTACGGCAGAATTCACCCTGCCACACGGGTATTTCAAGCGCTCCGAATTGTCGTCAACGATGAGTTAAAGTCTCTAGAAACTTTCCTCAATCAAGCACCCACCTGGCTCAAACCAGGCGGTAGGATTGGCATCATCAGTTTTCACAGTTTAGAAGATCGCTTGGTAAAGCATGGTTTTAGAGAATCGCCGATATTGCAGGTGTTAACCAAAAAACCGATTACACCGCAAGACGATGAACTGGAAAATAATCCTCGCTCTCGCTCCGCTAAACTGCGAATCGCAGAACGAAAATGATAGCAAACGACTCGCCGCCTTAGCCGAAAGCTATAGCAGTGAGTCGTTCCTAAATAAATCATCGTAGATTGTTAAAGTTCAACAGATTAATTAACTTAAATTGACTGGTAAGTGCTGTATCCTAATCAAGAATTTTGAGGCAAGTGCGATGTCTTGGCTGCGTCCTGATGGTCGGCAATTTTACCAACTACGTCCGGTTCGGTTTGAACGAATGTTCACCCGATTTGCAGCGGGTTCGGTTCTCACGAGCTGCGGCGACACTCATGTTCTCTGTAGTGTGACGATTCAAAAAGGTGTCCCCAAGTTTTTAGAAGGCACCGGCAAAGGGTGGCTAACGGCTGAATATCGGATGCTACCGGGTGCGACACCCCAACGCCAAGCACGGGAATTTATGAAGCTGTCTGGACGCACTCAAGAGATTCAGCGATTGATTGGGCGCAGCTTGCGGGCGTCGCTAGATTTAGAGGTACTCGGAGAACGCACGATAACGATAGATGCCGATGTTTTACAAGCGGATGCGGGAACCCGCACAACCTCGATTTTCGGCGGGTTTGTGGCACTTGCAGACGCGATAGAAAAGCTGATACAGCAGGGAGAGTTAGAGCGATCGCCAATTCGCCATCAAATTGCCGCAGTTTCGGTAGGACTGTTGCAGGGAGAGCCAGTTTTAGATTTGAACTACGTTGAGGATGTGGCGGCTGAGGTAGATTTCAACGTGGTGATGGACGACCAACTGAACATCATTGAAGTTCAAGGAACGGCTGAGGAAGGCACCTTTAATCGGACTCAGCTCAATCAAATATTGGATTTAGCCGAACAGGGGATTCAAGAATTGCTAGATGCACAGCGCAAAGCATTGAGTTCCTCGACCCATTAAATAAAGGAATATCCCTAAAAATTAAGAATCGTTTCAGATCGACGAGAGTGCGATCGCTCTTATACCAGCCTGGATTATATAGATGAAGGGCATTCCAGGCACTTTTGCAGTTCACCAGAACCCTAACCGCTCATGAGATCGGGGTTGGTGGATGTTTGAGACAATCTGAGACAATTAGCCTTTGAAATCAACTGTTTCAGCTCATTCCAGATAGATAGATAGTCATCAGCACGAAGGGAGAACTCTATGAAATTGGCTTACTGGATGTATGCAGGTCCCGCGCACATTGGTACTCTGCGGGTCTCCAGTTCCTTTAAGAACGTCCACGCCATTATGCACGCGCCAATTGGCGATGACTACTTTAACGTCATGCGCTCGATGCTAGAGCGCGATCGCAACTTCACTCCAGTTACCATCAGTTCCGTTGACCGGAACGTTTTGGCGCGTGGTTCCCAAGAAAAGGTGGTGGACAATATCACCCGCAAAGACGTTGAGGAACATCCAGACCTAATTGTTTTAACTCCTACCTGTACCAGCAGCATTCTCCAAGAAGACCTGGAAAACTTCGTAGAACGAGCTTCCATAGAAACCAAGTCAGACGTAATGCTGGCGGACGTGAACCACTACCGCGTCAATGAACTGCAAGCAGCCGACATTACCCTGCGGCAAATTGTCCAGCTTTACATCGAGAAAGCCCGGAAAAAAGGCGATTTACCCGAAGGGAAAACTGAAAAGCCCTCGGTTAACATTCTCGGAATTTCCAGCCTCGGATTTCACAATCACCACGACTGCACCGAGTTGAAGCGGTTGATGGCTGACTTGGGGATTCAAGTCAACGAAGTAATTCCCGAAGGCGCATCAGTTCACAACCTCAAGAATTTGCCAAAGGCTTGGTTTAACCTGGTTCCTTACCGCGAAATCGGGCCAATGGCAGCTCAGTATCTGGAGAAAGAATTTGGGATGCCTGTTGTAGACATTACGCCGATGGGTGTGGTGGAAACTGCACGTTGCATCCGCAAAATTCAGGAAATCATTAATGCTCAAGGCGCAGATGTTAACTACGAAGACTACATCAACGAGCAAACTTTGCACGTTTCTCAAGCCGCTTGGTTCTCCCGTTCTATTGACTGCCAAAACTTGACAGGGAAGAAAGCTGTGGTGTTTGGCGACAGCACCCACGCCGCCGCTATCACGAAAATTCTGTCCAGAGAAATGGGAATTCACGTTGTTTGGGCGGGAACATACTGCAAGTACGACGCTGAGTGGTTCAAAGAGCAGGTAGGCGAATACTGCGACGAAGTGATCGTCACCGAAGACCACGGTCAAATTGGGGATGCGATCGCTCGTGTGGAACCCTCTGCCATCTTCGGTACCCAAATGGAACGTCACGTCGGTAAGCGTCTAAATATTCCCTGCGGCGTCATTGCAGCACCGATTCACGTTCAGAATTTCCCCATTGGTTACAAGCCATTCTGCGGTTACGAAGGTACGAACCAAATTACAGATTTGATCTACAATTCCTTCACTTTGGGAATGGAAGATCACCTGTTAGAAATCTTCGGCGGACACGACACCAAGGAAGTGATTACCAAGGGGATTTCGGCTGATTCTGACCTCGGTTGGAACAAGGAAGCGCAAGCAGAACTGAACAAAGTTCCCGGTTTTGTGCGCGGTAAAGTGAAGCGCAACACTGAGAAATTTGCACGCGATCGCGGTTTCAACGTCATCACTTTAGAAGTGATGTATGCCGCCAAGGAAGCTGTCGGCGCATAATTAAAACTTGGTGAATATGAGTATTCAGCAGCCAGTTTATAGGACTGGCTGCTGAACTATTTTCTGAGTACAGACCAGCAAGTTACTTAGTTTTTTGTTCGTTAATATCGGCGGGTATTTAACGATTAGTAATTAGCTGATTATTTGAGTAGGGAGAGGTGTTACCGCCCCTACTCAGGATTCTGAAATCTTCAGGGTTAGCCGGGAATGACCTTCTCTATACGGGAAAGTAGATTTAGGGCAAGATCATCTTCTTCTATTGCATCCATGTTCAACTTCATTTGAAGTAGCCAAATAAGGTCGTTAACTGAGACTTCCTTAACTTTAATGTCCCCGTAGTCGCTGATTTCCCGTGTTTGACCTGTCGTAATTATCCAAACTTGTGTACTTTTGCCAGAGATTTTGAGAGTTTTTTTCCTTTTCGCACCATCTGATGATTTGAGATCAAAGGTCAACTGAGCTTGCTCCAGCTTATTGACATAGTTTTCAATTTGATCTTTTTTATATTCTTCAAAAGATTGCCTAAGAGTACAATCATACATGACAGCAAGGTTACCAATCACAAAAAAGCCATCTGCTCTACCAGCTTGATTTCTTTTGTCATACTGATAAAGAGAGTGGATTCCCAGGGTTCTTAGTAATAAAAAAACAAGGTCTTCAAATTCGCTAGGATTTGTTGTTAATAATATGCGCTTGAATTGCTCAATAATTTGTCTCTTAAGTTCCTCACAGGTTATAACAGTTAATTGAGGTGCGGGAAGATTGTTTTTATCTGTAAAGCTATCAAGAGAAAGCTGTACTTTATTAGCGAATTGCTTCCCGTCTTTGCCTTTACCAATCGTAAAGGTAACTACATCTCCCTGTTTTAGAGCCTCAAATCTATCATCCTCAACTTGTTGGGCGACAAAATAAAAGTCTTGAGTGCTGCCATCAAGCCTAATAAATCCGGCTGGCTTGTGACTGAGAAGAGTTTTGACCCAACCTGTGAGACGAGTTTCAGTCCCAGAAAATGTGTTATTGTCTTCTTCTTTTGCTAATGCTACTTCATTAGCGAATTGCCTGCCGTCCTTGCTTTTACCAATCGTAAAAGTAACTGTATCTCCCTGTTTTAGGATTTCAAATTTATCACCCTCAACTTGCTGAGCAACAAAATAAAGATCGTCAGTTCCCTGATCGGGTGTAATAAATCCGGCTTTCCTGTCACTCAAAAGTTTTTGTACGCGACCCCAAACCCGAATTTTTTCAGAAGCTTCGCTCATTTTTTTTGACTACTCTACTGAAAGATACTTCTATTTGTGAAGAATAAAGAGCGGGGACTACATTTATAGATAAATTCCCCTGAACTTCTGCCTGAATAAAAATTCAGGACTAACTTCTTATCTAGAGTTCCCAAAAATTGAGACAAAGTAACAATCTTAATTAAAAAATTGCTTAAGGATTGAGAAGGTAAGTTTGAGTGTGTTTAATTAAAGGCGCGCTCGCTCTCTCCAGTTCGTCAAGCTATCATGTACTGAAAAGGCATATAGCATGAGGGAATCATCCACCATGTCCAACCAGACAACGTTCACTGATGCTAGTACCAACCTAGCCGAACTGTGCGATCGCGTAGTTGCAGATCGAGATGTGGTGATAATTACTCGGCGCGAAGGTGAAAGCGTCGCCTTGATTGCTGCTGACGAATTAAATAGTTTGCTAGAAACAGCCTATTTACTTCGTTCACCTAAGAATGCAGCACGTTTGCTAACTGCTTTAGAACGAGCCAAAGCTAGAACTTTAGAACCACAGAGTATTGACAGCCATCGTGAGGAGTTAGGGATTGACTCAGAAGAGTGTACTTAGTCAGCAATGACAGAATTGATTTTGTCCAAGCTTGATACCATTATTGAAAACGCGATCGCTGCTCCTTTCAACTTACTAACTTTATATAAACAGAAAATATTTTACAACTTCTTTACTTATCGGGAAGATAGACTTTGGATGAGGAAAAGAAGCTCGATCGCGTCCATTGCAGCAACGCGCGATCACTGTAGCAGTCCTAAATGAGAATTCTATTTGTCCTTTTTAAGGCTCATTGAGAGCTTCAACTTAGCAAGGGCAAGACTTTACTCTCGTAATACTCACTTTTATCGTTGGCTGCTTCCGCTAGTTACAAATATTATTCTGGTAAGTAATAGGGTTGTTCCTTATCTGCCATCGTTTGTGAGAGTATTTGCTTTTATACTAAATTCATGCGGCTGTGAGAATGAAGGAAGCGATCGCTGATAAACCGATGAAAACTCCTGGAAGCGCATAAACCCTTAAACTTTATTCTCACAGAACAAGTAGGTGATGGAAGAGGAAATATTTAACCAACAGATTGAGGCGGCACAACAGCGCCTGCACGAGCTGTGGAAGCGTACTAGGGAATCCCCTTCCCTTCCGCATTCGCAGGAAACACTGACAAACGAGGCTTTGCAGGAACTCTCCATAGCCTTGGAAGAGTTGCAGGTCGCTACAGAGGAGTTGCAGGAACGTAACGAACAACTTGCGATCGCTTACGAGACTGTGAAAGCAGAACGCCAGCGCTACCAAGAGCTATTTGAGTTTGCCCCAGACGGGTACTTAGTGACGAATACCTTGGGAATCATTCAGGAGGCTAACCGCACAGCATCGGCTTTGCTGAACCGCTCCCAGAATTCTCTAATCGGCAAACCAATGGCGATTTTTGTGCCTAAGGAAGATCGCAAAACCTTTCGGGATATATTGACCCAATTGAATGACTTCCCGCAGTTGCACGACTGGGAAGTGCGCGTACAACCCTCAAAAGGTCAGTCGTTCCCAGCTGCACTGAATGTGGCTGCGATACGCGATCGCTCCGGCAACTTAATCGGTTTGCGCTGGCTAGTGCGTGACATCACCGAACGCCACAAACAGGCGGAACAAACCCGAAAAGCACTAGAACAAGAAAAAGAACTTAGCAATCTCAAATCTCGCTTCATCAGGGCTGCATCTCATGAATTCCGCACGCCACTGACAATTATCTCTATGTCTGCTGAATTACTGGAACGCTACAAACACAAATTATCTGACGTACAAAAAGACTCGCATTTCCAGAAAATAAGAGCTGCTAGCAAACAAATGGCTCGGTTGTTAAACGACATCCTCCTTCTGGATAAAACAGAGGCTGGCAAGTTAGAGCTTAATCCCATACCAGTGGATTTAGTAGAGTTTAGCCGCGAGTTGGTGGAAGAATTGCAACTTAGCATAGGCTCCCAACACGCGATTACTTTTATTCATCAAGGGCAGTGTGCTAACGCCTACCTGGATAAAAAGCTGCTGCGACAAATTATTGACCATTTGCTTTCAAATGCAATTAAATATTCTCCTAGAGGTGGCAAAGTTCATTTTGAACTTATCTGTCAGGATCGTGAGGCAATCTTCCAAATTCAGGACGAGGGAATAGGAATCCCAAAAGAGGACCAACGACGCTTGTTTGAGCGATTCCATCGAGGAACGAATGTCGGCACAATCTCTGGTACAGGGCTGGGATTGACAATCGTTAAAGAGTGTGTTGATTTACACGATGGAGCGATCGCTGTCAAAAGTGAGGTTGGCAGTGGCACGACTTTTACCGTTAAGTTGCCGCTCAATCAACTGAATCAAAAATGATAAGTAAAGATTATTTGATGCGCTTCATCATCAATTTCTTCTCCCATTCGCTTAATTAGTGTTTCCAGGTAGCTCTGGAGGCTCACTCGGTAAAGGCTGAGCCGTCGTATCGATCGTTTTTATCGTCTCATTTGGTTGAGAAGCGTCTTGTTGCTGCTTCGCCTCAGAAAGTTTTTCTTTAGCTATGCTAGTCATTGTTTCAGTCGTATCTTTGACTTGTTCAGCAATATTTTGAGCGCTGCGCTTTAGCGCTTCTAAATCATCCTGAGTTTTCTTATAGTCTTCTCTGAGTAACTCTGCGGCTTGACTCATTTTTTGATTAAGTCCCTGGGTGTACTGTTGCGGAGTTTGGACGATGGCATCCGCGACAAGCGCTCGTTTACTACCCGTGCTAGAAATAGCTTCTACCGGGAGCAAATAAACACCATTCAAAACGCCGCGCCAACCACTAGAAACAAATAAGTAATTAACAACAGCGCCGGTTTTAGGATTGAAGAGATAGTCTATAATTTTGCCAGCTTTGTTGCCAGCGTCAGTCCACACCTCATGTCCAATTAAAGAAATTTTCTGAATTGGCGTTTCGGGTTCAATAACTTCTGGAGTGTTGTTGACAATAATACTATCGGTGCCAATCGTAGTAATTTGCTCCCACCTAAACACCTGTTTTAGACTACCCAAAAATCCTGACTTGCAGCTAAACCCTACGACTTGGTGAGATTGAGAATTTAGCCACAATTGCTCTACCCGACCGACTTCTTCTGCTGTACTGCGATCGAGTACCAGCCGATTGAGTAAGTCACTTTGTCTAATTATCTGTGGTTGCGCGTTCATGACCAAAATCCTTAGAGATTCATCCAATTGGCAATATATGCTGCTTTAGATTAACAAGAGTCGGGAAGCGATCGCCTCAAACTTAGCTTTCTTGTAAACGTTTCCTAATCAAAGTGTGAGTTGAGGTTAAGCCAAGATAAACCAACTTAATAAAGCAAAAGTTGGGCGGAGCGTCAGCTCCACCCAACCTAAGATCATTCTTAACTAAGATCATTCTCAACTGAACGATATTGTCACCAGAGCGATCGCTCTTCACGCTCTTCAGTGACCCAGCTAGTTTTCCCATGTCCCAACGGTCTCTACAGCCTTATCTCGCGGCAGCAGGCGGCAACGCTAAGCGTGGTGATGTAGGGGGATAAGTACGTGGCGTGTGACCGTTCTGGGAGGCTTTTGGGGGCGCATCCTGAAGTAAAACGTCCCGAATCAATCGCGCCGCCACTCGCTGCACCAAACCCCCGGCAATTTTTTGACCCATGCGCTGAGTTTCTGGCTTCATCAGCAATTGGGGAATCACAGGCAACAGTTGCATCGCGTCAAATCCGCTCGTTTCCTGGAGAATATCCCAGATCCGTTTAATATGCTCCAGACTGGCGGGCGTTTCTGCCGACGGCGGTGCCTCATTCACTGTCATCCCCACCCGTTCGCGTAGCGAATACGTGACATTTTGGAAGGTGCGGCGTCCCAGCGAATCGATACCCTTCACAATTTCATCCGTTAGGTGTTCCCGGATAAATGCACCCCGCTCTGAGAACAGAAAATCTAGAGTCTGGTTCAGCACCTGAGTCAGGTCATAATCGTCACTGAAACGGGCATTTTTTAACAGATTTTCCAGACGATTCCAGCGGAAACTGCCGTCTTTGAACAGGAGGTCGCGCAGAGATGCCCGCAATTCCGGGGAAGGGTCTGTCAAGAGGCGCTTGGCAACGTAGGGATACGCTTTACTGAGAACTTTAAAATTGGGATCGACATTAATCGCAATCCCCTCTAACGTGACTAAAGAGCGGATAATCAGCGCGTAGTAGGCTGGAACGCGGAAGGGATACTCGTACATCAACGCCGACATATCATCGGTGATGCTCTTAAAGTTCATCTCCGCGACACTAGCTCCCAGCGCGTTGCTAAAGACCTTGGAAAGGGCTGGGATGATGGGAGCCAGGTCAGTCTCTGGGGTTAAAAACTCTAGATTCACGTAGTCGCGGGCTAAGCCTTCAAAGTCCCGGTTGACCATGTGAACCACGGCTTCAATTAAGCCATACCGCTGATAAGGTTTGACATCGCTCATCATGCCAAAATCCAGATAAGCAAGTTGACCGTCAGTCGTCGCTAACAAGTTACCTGGATGGGGGTCAGCGTGGAAAAAGCCATGTTCTAGCAATTGCCGCAACGAACACTGAACGCCAACCTCGATTAAATGAACGGCATCAATTCCCTGAGCGCGGAGTGCCTCTGGCTGGGTCAATTTGGTGCCGTTAATCCACTCCATTGTCAGGACGCGACGCTGGGTGTATTCCCAGTAAATCTTGGGAATGTAAATATCTTGTAAGTGACCGTATAGAGAGGCAAAGCGCTCGGCGTTGTGACCCTCTTGGGTATAGTCCATCTCTTCATAGATGCGGGTGCCAAATTCATCCATGATGGATACGAGGTCGCTCCGCACCTGTTTGAGATTTCTCTGCGCCCACCCGGCAAGGGTACGCAGGATGTAAATATCTAGGGCAATGTTTTCTCTTAAGCCGGGACGCTGCACCTTCACAGCGACGGTTTCGCCAGTCTTGAGCTTGCCTTTGTAGACTTGTCCCAAGGAGGCAGCGGCTACCGGGGTGGGGGAGAGTTCGGCGTAAATTTGTTCGGGGCGATCGCCTAATTCTTCCTCAATAAACCGATAAGCTAATTCATTGGGAAAAGGTGGCAGTTGGTCTTGCAAGTGACTTAGTTCGTCTAAATAAGTCGTCGGAACTAAGTCTGGTCGGGTCGAGAGCGCTTGCCCCACCTTAATATAGGCGGGTCCCAGTCTCGTGATGATTGTCCGCAATCGAATTGCCCGTTTCCGCTCGTTCTTGGGAACGCTACCTGTTTGCTTGTCCCACCACAAACTCAGTCCAAAGCGGAGTATCGGCACCAGAATATTGAACAATCGCCCCCAAACTTGGAATGGACGCCTCCGGTAGTAATCGGTAATGGCGACGGGGTCGTAGCGCAGTTCTTCTGCTTGGATATAGGCGGTTTGGGCATCTACGGCTGCTGGATATTGCTCTGCTGTCGGCGTCAGCTCATACTCCACCACGACCGCCTCTCCTGGCGCGGCGGACGCTGTCTGGGCAGGTTTCATCACACCTGTTGTAGAAATGCGATCGCTTGCGTCTGTCCGATGTGACATAGGGGAGACTCTTTTAACATTCATAAGCTTGGGAACCGACTCAGAGCAACTCTGTTAAGTATTGTAACAATAAGTAGGGGAAGCGCCAGGACAAGGTATTCCGGCTCTAGCTGGGGACAATGCCAGTTCGGTCAATTTCCCGCTACCCTGAAAAAGTTTCGGGACTTAAAACTAAACACTAAACTAAGTTTGGTAGCCCAGTACCTTTTTTAAATAACTCGCACAGCATCAAATGCTTCGCACTTGCCATTGTTCATTGGGTTGCCACTGCCTGCCCTCTTCCCTCAAGGTGAATTTTGCTCCATGCTCCTGTCCCTACGGATTGAAAACTTTGCCTTGATTGACCATCTGGAGCTTGAATTTGGCTCTGGATTGAATGTCCTGACCGGCGAAACCGGCGCGGGAAAGTCGATTATCCTGGATGCGATTGACGCCGCCTTGGGCGGAAAAGTCAGCAAATGGTCGATTCGCACGGGTAGCGATCGCGCTTTGGTTGAAGCCACCTTCAAGGTTGACCGAGTTGTGACCGAGTGGCTCTCCGAACAAGAGATCGAGCTGCTGGATGATACAGCAGTGGTTTGTTGTCGGGAGATAGCCTGCCTGCAAGGAAGCCTCCGCAGCCGCTCTCGCGTCAATGGCGTTCTGGTCAACCGGCAATTAATGGATCGCCTGCGCGATCGCTTAGTAGAAATTACTGCCCAAGGTCAAACCGTGCAACTCGTGGCACCCGCGCTTCAGCGAGAGTTACTGGATGTCTATGGCGGCGAGGCGGTGCTACAGCAACGCTCAGTCGTTCAAGCTGCCTATCTCGACTGCCAACAAGCACGAGATCGCTTAGACAAACGCCGTCAGTCCGAGCAGCAACGCTTGCAACGGCTCGATTTGCTACAGTATCAAGCCCAAGAATTAACTGCCGCTAATTTGAGCGAACCGGATGAGCCAGAACAGCTCGAACAAGAACGCCAGCGCTTAAGTCATGTGGTGGAGTTACAACAGCTGAGTTATCAGGTTTATCAAGCTCTTTATCAAAATGATGCGGGGGAGTCAGCGGGTGCAGACTTATTAGGTCAAGCTGAAGCCACGCTGATTGATATGGTAACGTATGATGCCACGCTGCAACCCGTTCTGGATATGGTGAGTACGGCTCTGGCGCAAGTGGTGGAAGCCGGACAGCAAATTAATGCTTACGGTGCTTCTTTAGAAGCCGATCCCCAGCGACTGGCGGAAGTGGAAGAGCGCATCCGCACCCTGAAGCAGATTTGCCGTAAGTATGGCCCGACGTTAGGGGAAGCGATCGCCTACAGTCAGAGCATCCAAGCTGAACTCGCTCTCCTCACCGATAGCGGTCACTCCCTCGAAGAACTGGAAAAAATCTATTCTCAATGTCATGAAACTTTGACATCTACGGCTGACCAGTTGACCGCTTTGCGCGGCGTTGCTGCCAACAAACTAGAAAGCAGGCTCGTGGCAGAACTCAAGCCTTTAGCGATGGAAAAGGTGCAGTTTCAAGTCAAAATTACCCCTTGTCCCCCAACCGCAACAGGTGCCGACGCGATCGCCTTTTATTTTAGTCCCAACCCAGGCGAACCCCTGCAACCGCTGTCTGCTACTGCCTCTGGGGGGGAAATGAGCCGCTTCCTGCTGGCGCTGAAAGCTTGTTTCTCGCAACTGGAAGCTGCCGGAACCCTAATTTTTGACGAAATCGATGTCGGGGTGTCCGGACGGGTTGCCCAAGCGATCGCTGAGAAACTCCACCAACTTTCTCAGGGACATCAAGTTCTTTGCGTCACTCACCAACCCCTCGTCGCCGCAATGGCTGACCGCCATTTCCGCGTCGATAAACACGTCGTTGAAGGAAGCCAGAAGCCAGATCCCTCCAAGAAGGCTGGGAAAAAGGGCGAAGTCTCGACAACCAACGCCGAAGCAATTCATCCAACCCTCCCCTTAGAGAGAGCAATTCAAGGACTCCGGGAAGAAGACCCGACATCTTACATCCTTCAGGCTTCCGAACGCACGGTTGTCCGAGTCAGCGTGCTTGACAATCACCAGACTCGCCGCCAAGAATTAGCAACACTAGCTGGGGGACATTCTGCCAAAGATGCGATCGCTTTTGCAGAGTCCTTGCTAGCTCAAGCCGCAGTCAAACATAATGGACGCAAGACCAAGAACAACAAATAAATAACCTGCCCTCTATCCAACCCCAAAACAAAGAGTAAACTGTTGAGTAAGTAGTATGGCATTTGCTCACTAGGCACAAAAAGTTTGGCTGTTAAATTTGTAGGATAATTCCACCGCCTCGTACCTCGCTCAAATTCAGGCATCTGAAAAAATCTATGACACCTTCATCTACCAAAATGCATGGTTGGAACGATACAGACAGGGTGATTGATGTTGTTCCCCACGATGAAAATCAAACAGGAAATCAAATTCCCCAAACCCCTACAAATATTCCTACTGGTACGGGTGGTGCATTAGCCACAAAAGAAGGAAGTTTTACGGCACTTCTTGCCCCACTGAATAAGGAAACTTTCAAAGAAGTCGTCACAGGTGTCGAAGAAAAACTTCAGGTAGTCAATCAAACCCTGTCGATGTTGACTGATAGTCAGGGGTTTGATGCCATTCTTCAAGAAATGTTGAATGCCATTACCTTAAAAACCGGAGAATTACTCGGCGCAGATCGCACAACCATCTATTTACTGGATGAAGAAAAGAACCAACTCTGGTCAATTCTTGCTGAAGGCGCAGAGGGGCGACCTTTAGAGTTGCGGATTCCGGCCGATAAAGGCATTGCCGGTGAGGTAGCAACCCATAAAAAAAGTATTAATATTCCCTTTGATTTTTACGAAGATCCGCGCTCTGCGTTCGCCAAAAAGAAAGACCAAGAAAATGGCTATCGCACCTATACGATGTTGACTTTACCTCTGGTAAACGAAGAGGGAAATTTAGTCGCTGTCGTTCAATTAATTAATAAATTAAATTTACCAAATCAGCCAGGAAAGCCGTTAGGGGAAAGAATCGATCTCAATGGTTTTACTTCAAAAGATGAAAGAATTTTTGCAGAATTTGCGCCTTCCATTCGCCTGATTCTAGAAAGTTCCCGCTCTTTTTACATGGCAACGCAGAGACAGCGGGCTTCTGATGCCTTGATGAAGGCGACTCGATCCTTAAGCCAAAGCAATCTCGACTTAGAAGATACCCTGAACCGGGTGATGCATGAAGCCCAGGAGCTGATGAATGCAGATCGTAGCACCCTGTGGCTGTTAGATAGCGATCGCCATGACTTGTGGACAAGAATCCCTCTTTCCGACGGTTCCATGCGAGAACTGCGAGTGCCAGTCGGAAAAGGTTATGTCGGGAAAGTTGCTGAATCCGGCAAACCCCTGAATATCTCCTTTGACCTCTATGCCGATCCAGATTCTGAAGTGTCTAAACAAGTCGATCAGGCAAATGGCTATCGTACTTGTAGCTTATTATGTATGCCAATCTTTAACGCTGACAAAGCGTTGATTGGTGTCACCCAACTTGTAAATAAGAAAAAACAGGGAGAATTTCCCCCTTATAATCCGGAAACTTGGCCCGAACCTCCCGAATGCTGGAAGGCAAGCTTTAATCAAAGTGATGAAGCTTTCATGGAAGCATTTAATATTCAAGCCGGTGTAGCGCTGCAAAATGCCAAATTGTTTGCTACGGTCAAACAGCAAGAACAAATGCAGCGTGACATTCTCCGCAGCCTTTCTAATGGAGTTCTCTCTACTGATAAATCCGGTCAGATTATTGCAGCGAATGAAAGCGCCAAGCGACTCTTAGGATTTAAAAATGAAGACCATATAGAAGGTAGAAAAATTGCCGATCTGATCCGCATCAAAGAAGGTGACTTTTCTAAATGGTTTAAAGCTGCGATAGACGCCGCTGAAGAAAAAAGCCGCCAGCAATACTACCCCGATCAAACTCTGCTCTCTACAGAAGCAGAACAACATAGCGTTCACTTGTCAATTAACTCCATTGCAGATGCCAGCGACAATAACAACGTCTACGGTGCCTTGGTAGTGATGGATGACATCTCTCAGGAGAAACGGCTCAAGAGTACGATGTACCGCTATATGACTCAAGAATTAGCAGAACAGTTAATCAATAGCGGTGATGCCAAACTAGGGGGCGATAAAAAAGAAGTTTCCATCTTGTTCTCAGATATTCGCAGCTACACCACCTTAACCGAAAGTATGAATGCAGAAGACGTGGTGCAGATGCTCAATGAATATTTTGAGTCGATGGTAGACGCTGTTTTTACACACAAAGGCACCCTCGATAAATATATTGGCGATGCCATTATGGCAGTCTTTGGTTCTCCCTTACCCTTGCCGGATCATGCCTGGATGTCGGTACAAACAGCCGTCGAAATGCGTCATCGTTTGACAGAATTTAATGCCTGTCGCCAAGACATCGGATTCCCAACGTTTAAGATTGGGATTGGGATTAATTCCGGTACGGTAATTAGCGGTAATATTGGCTCCAGTAAGCGCATGGAGTTCACCGCAATTGGTGACGAAGTGAATTTGGGATCTCGCTTAGAAGGTGCTAGCAAACAATATGGTTGCGATATTGTGATTAGCGAAAGCACTTATCAGCCTTGCAAGAATCTGATTTGGGCAAGAGAACTTGATTGTATTCGAGTCAAAGGTAAGACTACGCCAGTGAATATCTATGAACTGGTGGGACTGCGGGAAGAGAAAATCTCAGATCAAAAGCAAATGACGATCGAGCTTTACCATAAAGGACGCGAGTATTACCTAAATCGCAAGTTTACTCGCGCAATGGGTGAGTTTGGCACGATTCTGGAAGAAATTGACAAAAACGACAAAGCGGCTGCTTTGCACCTGAAACGCTGTCAGTTGTTTCTCCAAGAACCGCCTCCTGATAACTGGGATGGGGTTTTCACGTTGACGGAAAAGTAGGAATGGCTAATGGCTAATCTCAAGCCTCTATTTTTGCGATGAGCTATCAGCAAAATCACCCAGGATTAGGATAACTGTAACCGTCTTAAATGATTCCTGAAGGCGAGATCCCCGACTTCGAGAGAGAAGTTGGGGATGTGAACCAATGGCATCGTGTTGGTAACTAATTTTAACCAACAAGTATTCGCTACGCTAACACTTCTAGTTTGAGGGAGTGGAAATTAAATTTCAGTTGAACAATTTGAATTAATAAAACTGCCAACAATCTGGCGCAGTTGCTCAGCCTCAAAGGGTTTTGTCAAATATTCAGTTGCACCCGCCAGACGCCCCTGTACTTTATCAAAAACTCCGTCTCGGGCTGTCAGCATGATGATGGGTAGCTCGCTAAATTGCGGTAAACTCCGGACTGTGCGGCAGAGTTCTAAGCCGTCTACCCCTGGCATGGAAACATCCAGTAATAAAATTGAAATCTGCTGGTGGTAAATCACCGATAAGGCATCTACTGCATTATCTGCCACCAAAACTTTGTAGTCTCTTTCTAGGGCACGTTTGATCAGCGTCTGCATGACGCTACTATCATCCACTGCTAGGATAGTCGGTATATCACTCAAAGTTGAAGACATCTTCTTTACCCAGTTTTTAGTATACAAAAACCTACAATCATTGAATTCGGTTCAAAGGCGATTAAAAAGCCCAATCCAAATTATTCTAACGTCAGCCCCAGTAGGTAAGAGAGCATCGCTTTCCTTTGTCAGAATACATCTATCCTGTCCAGCTATTCTTAATTTAAGGCTTTTCTAGTTTCGTTGAGTTTTTTAGGACTCCTTATTAATAAATGTTTGTTCAATGTTTGTCTATCTCAAAATGCTTTACAAAAATTGAATTTTATTAAAATAAACATTCTACTATATGCACTATAGCTTGAGGATTATTGCTCAGTGAATAGAAGAATTACGGGAATATAGTTAAATAATTGTAACAAGAAAACAAACTGAAGCTGCATTTGTTTTGTAAAGATAAAAATACTAAAAGAGCGGATGGGGTGTTTGTTAATCAAAAAATATCAGTCTGTGATAGAAATATATCCTCGACGGGAATCCTAGATAGAGAAGGTTCTGCCAAGTTGCTCTAGAAAGGCTTCGTTAGCAGGCTGCAAGCAGAAGCGCGATCGCATTTCTGCTTGCAGCCAAAAACCTAGCTTTCCCTAAAGACGGATGGTGGCTTGGCAATTGCGGTGAAGAGGGTATTGCCTACCTAAACTTTACGCTGTTGTTTCTTTTAGTCTGTGGCTGGCATCAACTAACCTAACTTGAGCGATGCAGTATCAAAGATTAAGTTCAGTAACTAAATAAGGGAACATCTACATCATATAACTTTCAATAAAGCTTCTCATAGAGGCAAAGGGAAAGTAAGTCTCAAAGAGTGCCTTCATCATCCGGTTTTAATAAAAGTAAACATTTATACAGCTAGCTCCTAAAAAGTGCAGCATTCGCAGAAAAGGGCGCTTAACATGAACGCAAGAATACCTGGAAACGGAGCAATCCCGCTCGATGCTCTGGGATGGTGTCCGCTACTCAACTCTATCCCCGATCGCATCAGCGTTACAGCTCCTCCGGAGCTAGCGTATCTTCAAATATCTGGAGCTGCTTTCGACGATCTGACCCGTTTAGCAGCCTATATTTGCCAGACAAAGCTGGCTTTGCTCAGCTTTATGGATGGCAAACAACATTGGCTTCAGTCAAAATTGGGCATTTCTACCCCAGACACTGACGCCTATGTTGCTTTCTGCACTTATGCCATCCTGCAACCAGAAATCTGCGAATGCGAGTTGATGCTCGTTCGGGATACCCTGTCTGATAAACGGTTTGCTAGCCATGCCTTGGTGAAATCCGATCCAAAAATCCGATTTTATGCGGGTGTGCCCTTAGTCACGTCTGAGGGCGTGATGGTAGGGGTGCTATCTGCCCTCGATGATGTGCCGCGAGATTTAAGCAGGGAACAGCAGGAAGCACTGGGGACATTAGGAAGGCAAGCGATCGCTCACTTACAACTGGGAAAAAACTTAACAAACCTCGAACAAATTATCATCAATCAACAGCAAACTGAAGCAGCACTTCAGGAGAAAGAAACTCGATTTCAGTTGGGACGAGCAGCTTCTGGCACTAACATTGAGGATTTTAATCTTTTGACAGGTGAAGGAATCGCTCCAACAGGATCTGATAATTTAGAGGGGCTATTGGGTTTAGTTCCGGGCACTGACGCAACTCAGGAATGCTTCCTAAAATGGGTTCATCCTGAAGATCGGGAACTTGTCGCTGGGGCGATCGCTGACTCTATTCAGGGTAAAACAGACCACGAGATTGAATTCCGCATTGTCTGTCCTGATGGCAGTATCCGCTGGATAGCGGGAAAAGGCAAAGTTCTTTACAGCGAAACGGCAACAACGGTTCGCACGATCGGCACAGTCATGGATATCACCAAACGTCAGCAAACTGAAGATGCCTTGCGTCGAGCCGCCGCAGAAAATCTGAAACTGGCACAAGCTGTAAAGTCAGTTTCAGATGGCGTTGTCATCGTCGATCCCCATCAACTAGATTGCCCGATTGTATACGCGAATCCAGCTTTCACCCGAATTACTGGGTATCAGCCAGAGGAAGCGATTGGTCGTAACTGCCGGTTTTTGCAAGGTGCCGATACCGATCCAGAAGCGATCGCAAAAATTAGGAATGCGATCGCTCAAGCCAAAGAAGTTAAAGTCACGCTGCTAAACTATCGCAAAGATAGTCAACCTTTCTGGAACCAATTAAAAATTTCGCCCGTGTTCTCAGATAATGGCGATTTACTTTACTTGGTTGGCATTCAGACAGACATCACGCTCTCCAAGCGAGCCGAGACAGCGCTTCTGAAGAGCAAAACTCGTCTTCAGTTGCTTAACAGCATCTCGACTAAAACCCGATCTGGTTTGTCGATAGAGCAAATAATTGAGCGCACGCTCAAACAAATTAGCGAATATTTCCCTTATCTGCGAATAGCTTACTCAACGATTAATCACCAAGGTATCTTGACGGTAATTTCTGCCATCGAGCCGCCAGGAATGCCGAAACTCTCAGGAGCGGTGGTTGACCTCACTGCGGCTCCGGAGTATCTCAATGCCTTGCAGATGGGCGAATCATTCATCTGTAACGATGTTACCCAAGACTTCCGGCTAGCACCTCTCGCTGATGTCCTGCTGGCAGTCCAAACTCAGTCTATGCTTGACGTACCGTTTCCGTATTCCGACCAGTTAGTAGGCTTGCTGTGCTTTGACTCGCCGCAACCATACAAATGGAGCGAACATGAGCTAGCCACCTTAACTGATATTGCCGGATACTTGATGATTACCATCAAAGACGCTCATGCACAACAAGAGCGTCAGCGAGCTGAATTTGCACTGTCTGAATCCCTCAAAGAAGTGGCAGACATCAAGTTTGCACTCGCTCAATCTTCAATCGTGGCAGTTACTGACTCCACCGGAAAGATTAACTATGTAAACGATAAATTCTGCGAAATTTCTCAATACTCCAAAGAGGAACTGCTCGGACAAAATCACCGCATCGTCAATTCTGACTATCACCCCAAGGAATTTTTTCAGCAGATGTGGGCAACCATCAGTAGTGGCAGCGTCTGGCATGGCGAAATCAGAAATCGAGCCAAAGACGGAACTTGTTACTGGGTAGATACCACCATTGTGCCCGTCTTAAATTCCGATGGAAAACCCGTTGAATATGTAGCAATCCGTCAAGACATCACTGAGCGCAAAAGGGCAGAAGAATTACGGCGGCAGAGCGAACAGCGCTTTCGCGCTTTAGCTGAAGTGATTCCGCAACAGGTATGGACGGCACAGCCAGATGGCGCACTCGATTATGTGAACCAGCGCGTTCTAGAATATTTCGGACGCACCTTCGAGGAAATGGTGGGCTGGGGATGGCAAGATGTGCTGCATCCGGAGGATGTGCCGGGGTGTATTGCCCGCTGGAGTCATTCTCTCTCTACGGGAGAGCCTTACGAAGTTGAATTTCGCCTGCTGAATGCGGCTGAGGGAAACTATCGCTGGCACTTGGGACGGGCGGTACCCGTGCATGATAACGAAGGCAGGATCGTTAGTTGGTTTGGGACGAACACGGATATCGACGAGCGCAAGCGGCAAGAGGAGGAGCGCATCCAGCTTTTGGCGAGAGAACAGGCGGCACGCGAGGCGGCTGTCAACAGCGAGAACCGCACTCGGAGCATTTTGGAAAGTATTACCGATGCTTTCTTTACTTTAGATACCGAGTGGCGATTCACCTATTTGAACTCGCGGGCAGAGCAGCTTTTGTTTAGAAGCAAAGATGAGTTGATTAATCAGTGTATTTGGGATGAGTTTCCAGAAGCAGTCACTTCTAATTTTTATCAGGAGTACCAGCGGGCAGTTGCCAATCAAGTAACGGTTCACTTTGAGGTGTTCTACGAGCCGCTGGAGTCGTGGTTTGAAGTGCGGGGCTATCCCTATCAAGATGGTCTATCGGTTTATTTCCGGGATGTTACAGGTCGCAAACAGTCAGAAGCAGCACTGATGGAGCGATCGCGCCTCTCGACCCTAGAAGCAGAAATCGGTACTGCTTTGGGTGCGGCTGGGTCTTTATCGGAAAGTCTCAATCACTGTACGGAAGCAATGGTGCAGCATCTCGATGCAACTTTTGCTTGTATCTGGACATTTAACCAAAAACTCAATCGCTTGGAATTGCAAGCAACGACAAGGGTTGATCGAGACAGCGAATTGTATTGGCAAGATTTGTTGGCTCAGCGTCACCAGGTTCTAGACGGTACCCTCGTCGGCTTCGTCGCTCAAACTCGTCAACCCTACCTGACTCAGGATAGTAATTATCGGTCTGGGGGCGGGTTGGAAGCCCGCTTGTACGATGATTTTGTCGCTGAAAGCTGTTTGCGAATTCCCGAAAGCTATTTAGCAACCTATCCCCTGATTGTCGAAGAGCGACTGGTGGGCGTCATGGCTGTATGCAGCAGCCAACGCTTTACCGAAGCCGTTCATCAAGTCTTAGGGTGGGTCGTCAACGCGATCGCCATCGCCATCGATCGGTCTTGGGCGAAAGAAGCCCTCTCGGCACGTCGGGAAGCCTTGCTGTTCCGCTTAGCAAGCCAGATTCGAGATTCCCTCGACCTAGATACCATTCTGGGAACCGCCGTAAATGAGATTCGCGGTTTGTTGCAAGTTGACCAATGTCAGTATTTGTGGTGCTGGGCGCAGTCCAATCAGGCGAGTCTGACCGTAACTCACGAAGCGACAGCAGAAGACAGTAGACCGAGTTTGCTCTCCGAGTGTCCCCCAGAAAAACTCGATCCCCTGAGCGACAAAATCCGCAAACTTCAGACGTTGCGGGTTGACGATCTGACAAGCGATCGCAGCCTAAATGCCGAGGATGGAGAAATGCAAATCGCACCTCTACTGAGCAATTTGGGCGTTCGTTCGGTGCTGCTGCTACCTTTGAAAACCCACGCCGGTCATTTAGGCGCGATTGTCTGTAGTCATAGCAGTGGATCTCGTCCCTGGCTTGACAGCGAAATTGAGCTACTGCAAGGCGTCGTGGATCAGCTAGCGATCGCCATTGACCAAGCAGAACTCTACGCCCAAAGCCGTGCCGCCGCCCGTGCCGCTCAAACCCAGACGCAACAACTAGAGCAAGCATTGCACAATCTCAAACAAGCCCAATCTCAGCTAATTCAGACCGAAAAAATGTCCAGCTTGGGTCAAATGGTCGCCGGTATCGCCCACGAAATCAACAACCCAGTCAATTTCATCACCGGCAACCTCAGCCACACCAGCGACTACATTCAAGACCTACTCGATCTCGTACACCTCTATCAACAGCACTACACCAATCCCGTTCCCGCAATTCAAGCGCAAGAAGAAGAGATTGATTTAGACTTCATCATTGATGACTTGCCCAAAATGCTATCTTCCATGCAAATGGGCGCTGACCGCATCCGTCAGATTGTCTTGTCATTGCGGAACTTCTCTCGTCTGGATGAAGCTGAAATGAAGCCGGTCGATATCCACGAGGGAATCGACAATAGTTTGCTAATTCTCCATAGCCGTCTGAAACCCAATGGCGCTTACGGCGGGATTCAAGTCTTGAAGGAGTACGGCAATCTTCCCTTAGTCGATTGCTACGCCGGTCAGCTCAATCAAGTGTTCATGAACATTCTCAGCAATGCGATTGATGCCCTCGACAGCCAACCCGAACCAAGGAAAATTACTATCGCCACCGAAATCCGTAATCGTCTAACGGGTAATGAGGAAGAGACTGGAAGCCCTAACACGTCGCTGACGCCAATCACCGAAGATCCATTACCAATGACCAAGAACCAAGTCGTTGTGATTCGGATTCGAGACAATGGCCCAGGAATGCCAGAGAACGTTATCAAGCGTCTGTTTGACCCCTTCTTTACCACCAAGCCAGTCGGCAAGGGAACTGGTTTGGGGCTATCCATTAGCTACCAAATTGTGGTGGAGAAACATGGCGGAATGCTCAAGTGCGTGTCAGAACCAGGACAGGGAGCAGAGTTTTGGATTGAAATTCCTATGATTCCTTGCCTGTAACTACTCAACACGACTAAGCGTTGCCCTTGCCGAGGAATGCATCTGCCGCTAAAGCGATCGCCCTCTTGTATTCAGTAAGCTATTTACTCGTCCTACCAGGGAAGTTTAATGAGAAGGAGATTCCGTGTCATTTCAAAGACAATTTAATGAAGCTCTCATACAGCGTTTTATACAACTCATTGGGACTCATATAGGCTTACAGATTCGTCCGCAAGAGCGAGAAGCTTTATGTGAAAAAATTTGCTTCCGGATGAACGTCATTTCTATCTATCTTCCTGAGGCTTATTACCAATTATTAGAAACCGATACTTATCAAAGTCAGGGCGAATGGCAAGAACTAGCGAATTTGTTAACAATTGGCGAAAGTTACTTCTTTCGAGATAAAGGTCAGTTTTCTCTATTAAAATATCAAATTTTACCGCAATTGATAGCCGCTAAAAAGCAAACGAAAACCCTGCGAATTTGGAGCGCGGGATGCTCAACTGGCGAAGAACCTTATTCTCTAGCTATTCTCCTCACCGAACTCATTCCAGATTGGGAAAGCTGGAATCTCTATATTTTAGGAACAGATATCAATCAAGAGTCTATCAATAAAGCAAAACAAGGAGTTTATAGTTCTTGGTCATTTCGATTGTTAGACCAGAAACTACAAAACTGCTACTTTGAGCCACATGGGACGGAATGGAAAATTAACAACAGCATTCAAAACATGGTTAATTTCAAAACTGTCAATTTAATTAAAACGCCCTTTCCTAATTTATTTTTAGATGTTCAAAATATTGATTTAATTCTTTGTCGAAATGTCTTTGTTTATTTTGATAAACCTGCTATTTCACTTGTTGTTAATAAATTTTACAATACTTTACAACCAGGAGGATATCTTTTGACGGCTCATGCTGAACTTCAGGGGATAGATATCAGCTTACTTCACACGGAGTCGTTTCCCGAATCAACAATCTATCAACGCCCTAAGGAGACGTTTGGAGGGAAGCTTTCAAGGAAGAAAGTAAAAGTTTATTCTGACACTGAAGAACCAATACTTTGCCCATCTTCCCCAGCGGCAAATAAGGTAAAAATAGAACTTGCACCATTAGTTTCTAAAAATTATTTTCCGGTACAAGTAAGAGGAAAAAATAGTAACGAAGTCAATGAATGCGAACGCTTATCTAATCTTGAATTCAGCGAAAAACCGGCGACTACTTCAAGCTTTCAGGCACTTATCTGTGAAGCTAAAACCCTTTTTAAACAGAAGTATTATCCCTCAGCAATTCAAAAAACAGAGCAAGCGATCGCTTTGGCACCCAAAAACTTTGACTCTTACTATCTGATGGCTCAAATATATGCCAACTTAGGTGAATATGGCAAGGCAGTTCACTACTGCCAACAAGCACTTAAAATCGATTCTCTTTCTGAAAAACCTTTATACCTACTCGCCCATATTGCGGAAGAACGAGGGGATGTTGAAGAAGCTAAAAGTTTATTAAAAAAAATCATTTACTTAGTGCCTTCCTCTATCTTGGCATATCTGGAAATTAGCGGCATTTACGAACTAGAAGGAAATCTTTCTAAAGCTTTAAAAATGCGAACAGTTGCTTTAGAAATTTTAAAAAAGTTACCCCAGGAATCGATAGTTGAATCCCAAGAAAAAATGACCGTTGGAGAATTGAGCGTACACATCCAAAAAATGTTACAACCACAGTTATAATCTCTATGGAATATAAACAATATATTATTTTCAGCTTGAATGCTTCCCTTTATGGAGTAGAAGCATTTTCAGTACAAGAGATTTTCTTTCTCCCAGAGTTAACGCCAATCGTAGAAGCACCGCCTGAAATGGTAGGAGTGCTTAATCTCCGGGGTGAAATCTTACCAGTTATGGATCTTCATTTTCGCCTGGGGTACGGATTCCCAGAATATCGCCTTATGGATAGTGTAATTGTTCTGGTATGTCAGGGATTTAGATTTGGCATTATTGTCAATGAAGTTCATGACGTGCAGAAGATTTACACTAATGCGATCGCGGCAGATTTTTCCTATAAACGAGAGATCGCAAATCAACCCAATTTTGTTACGGGGATTGCCAAGTTAGAGGCAGATATCGTGATGTTACTAAACCCGGAAAAGCTCCTCCAGTTCTCAGAAAAAATTGAAACATTAATTACAGGAAAAAAATCGCTAAATCCAGAAATAAAAGCTGATATTGCCTTTGTTTCTCACCAAGAGAGTCGTCTATTTTTCTCCAATAAAACCTCAGAAGAAAAAGCGATTTTTCAGGAACGGGCAGAAAATTTAAGGCGACAAGCGGAGAACCAAGATTTTACGGGAAGCCGCCCGATGGCAGTGATTAATTTAAATAATGAATATTTTGGGGTGGATTTGGGGAACGTGCGCGAATTTACTGATATTCGCAAAGTTACTCCGATTCCTTGTTGCCCACCTTATATTGTCGGCAATATGAATTTGCGGGGTGAGATTTTGACATTAATCGATATTCGTGGGGTATTAAATTTACCATTGGGTAATCTAGAGAATACAGCGAAGGCGATGGTTGCTTGCATCGACGATCTAGTGGCTGGTTTGATAGTTGATGAGGTATTGGATGTAATGTATTTGCACCTGTCGGAGATGATGCCAGTACCTGCCGCAGCCCGTTCTGTTAAGGAAGAATACCTCCGAGGAACGGTTGCTTACGGCGAAAAGATGATAGCTATTTTAGAGCTACCCAAAATCCTGATGCAAGCAGGGTTGATGGTTGATGAAGAAGTGTGATTAGTTGTTAAATTCCATTGCCCAGAAAGCTTTAATGCTGGCTGAGAATAGCAACCCAGGCGGCATCGCTAACATTAGAAGGGGCAGCGATGCTGAGAAGAGAAGAGCGAAAGCCACTATCTAACAGGTTGTTGGAGCGCTGAAGGCTCTCAATCAGCAAGCCAAAGACACCGCTTGCGGCATTACTCAACCGATTGGCACTTAAAACCTCAACAAAGCTGCGTTGAGATTCGAGGCAGTCATTTGGTTAATCTGTATGCGGCTGGTTAGCAGCGTGAATAAATATCATTTCTATATTTTAAGTTTTTTAAACTCTTAACACTCCTAGAGCGGAAGAGGGATTAATAATAAGAGCCGTTCTAACACACAACTAAGTATGTATAGATTTTAAAAAAAATTCCAAAGAGTATTTTCTTGGTGGATTATAGAGATGTTAGGGGCAGGTTTGACTAAGAAATTTTACATTTTCTAAACAATCCTCTCTTTGGCAATTCAATTTTTTAGGAGAACCTACCCTAAGAAGAATTTATCACCAGTATTTATACTAATCCTCTAGGTGTATTAAATTTAAAAACGAAAAGTCATAAAACGGGTAAATTAGCTACAGTATTTTGAGTTACTGGCTTTCTCTCACTCCTTGTATCGCCCTAAGCGATCGCTATCCAGCTAGTCATGGTGGCTTGACTGAGGAAACAAAAAAATACTAGTACGAGCAAAATCAAACTTAGCGCCAAAATCTGAACAAAGCTGCCTTCAATCTTTACCCGATCGTCGAATTTAATAATGCAGGATAAGTCTGATGTTTAAAAATTTATCTTTACAATCTCGATTAATCGGCTCATTTTTACTAATGGGTCTAATTGTATTAGTGGTTGCTCTCGTAGGTTGGAGCGGAGCTACTCGGCTGGGCGACCATATTAATACACTGGGGAATAATACTTTGCCTAGCGTAACTGGATTGTGGAAAATCAATGAAGGACAAACCCAAATCCAGTCATCGGAACGAGCGCTACTCAATACATTTTTGAAAACCGAAAATCGCCAGTTTGAATTGAATAGAATTAAAAATGCTAAAGCGCAGATTGATGAAGGGTTTAAACAATATGAGTCAATTTCACAGACTGCCGACGAAAAAAAGCTCTATCAAAAATTTCTTGGGGACTGGAAAAGGTGGCAGCAAGACCATGAAAGATTCCTGGACATTTATCAACAATTTGCCAAACTGGGCGTCTTAGATCCTGCGAATCGGCTGGCTGAGCTTGTAAGTCAGGAGAGGCAGACCTCACCAGAATTTGCACGGGCAAAAGCGGCGGATGCCCTGCTGGACGAACTTAGCGAACTGGCAGCAAATGAAGAACTAAACTCATTTAACACAGCCACAGAATCGGTGCTAGCAGTTGTGGAATACAACCAGAACTTTGGGGAAGCAGCCCAGAAGGCAGCAGAAACAGATGTGGCTCAAACCTCTTTTTGGGTGTTTGTTGGGATGATTCTTGGCCCCCTGACTGCGATTATTTTTGGTGTTTTCTTCAGCATCACGATTGCTAAGCCGCTGGGTGCCAAAATATCTGGCATTGTCAACACGATTGTCACTTCTTCATCAGAAATTGCTGCCACAGTAGAGCAACAAGAACGCACGGCAGCTCAACAAGCGGCGTCTGTGAATCAAACCACGATCACGATGGATGAGTTGGGTGCTTCATCTCAGCAATCAGCAGAGCAAGCCGAGGCAGCAGCAACTGGATCGCGGCAGGTGCTTTCGCTGACGGAGGGTGGAAGCCAAGCTGTCGGGCGAACTTTGGAGGAAATGGCGCTGCTCAAGGATAGAGTGGGAGCGATCGCTTCTCAAATTCTCCGTCTATCCGAGCAAACGAATCAAATCGGCAATATTTCTGGCTTGGTGAGTGACTTAGCCAACCAGACGAATATGCTGGCACTGAATGCAGCCGTTGAAGCTGTTCGAGCTGGCGAACACGGCAAAGGCTTTGCGGTGGTGGCGGCAGAAATTCGCAAACTGGCAGAACAAAGTAAGAAATCTGCCGGAAAGATTAACGTCCTGGTTAGCGATATTCAAAACGCGATCAATGTCACGGTGATGGTGACGGATGAAGGGACGAAAACGGTGGAAGCTGGGGTGAAAACCGCTCAGGGCACAGCACAAGCATTCACCGGCGTGGCTGATGCCATCGAAAATATCGCCATAAACAGTCAACAAATTTCGCTTTCTGCCAAACAACAAGCGATCGCGATTCAACAAGTCGTTGATGCAATGAGCAGCCTCAATGTCGCAGCTAAAGAAAATGCCAGTGGCATTACTCAAACTAAAATCGGCATCCAAAGACTGAATGAAGCGGCTCTGAACCTCAAGTCAGTGGTGTAGCGAATCCTATGGCAATCCGTGCAAAAGTCGTAAAATTATCTGCTCCTTTTTCTCTCTTACTTGGCGTCCTGAGCTTCCCCCTGCTTTGCTAGAGCGTCTAAGCACTAAGGCGCAGGCTCCGCCAACGCGGTTCGTTAACAAAAGAAAATTTCCCTATTCAACCAGGATTGCTAGATTCGCTTAGAAATATCCCAAAAAATTACGGCTAATTATCTCTAAAACTAAGAATCAAAAGCTAAAAGCTTCTCAGTTAACCATGATGATAGAAGACGACGAACTCCGAGATTTATTCAAAATTGCCAGCGAAGAACATTTGCAGAAACTTGATGATGGGTTGCTGCATTTAGAAAAGTACCCCAACGACGAAGCTCGACTAGAAGAATTATTGCGGGAAGCCCACAGTCTCAAAGGTGATGCTCGAATGCTGGGCGTGCGCGATGTGGAAACTCTCACCCATCAGCTGGAACATATTTTGGGAGGTGTCAAACGTGGCGAGACACAACTGGTATCTGCAATATGCGATCGCCTCTATCAAGGCTTAGATGCCATTCGCAAACTGGTCTGCGAAGCCGTCACCGGGGAACCCACAGGTATCAACACCTTTCTCGTCCTCGCCCACATGATGGGAGCTGAATTTACAACTCCAGCGAATCAGAATAATCAGAATTATTTAGACCAAGAAGGCGTTCAGCCAGAACATGAGGAAGCAATTGAGCAAGAAACCCTTGCCCCGGATATAACTTCCGAACTGCCCGAAACATCCGCCAACATAGAAGTATTACAGACAACATTTCTCCAAACACCCGCATCCCTCACACCAGTGGAGGTGGGTGTCAAACCTGCCCCTGATGCTCCCGACGGTAAGGACAGTCCACCCAACTTTTCGCACAACGGCTCTCAACACCCAAACTCCCCCCCCGTTGCCCTCGGCGAACCCTACCGCATCGAAACGATTCGCGTCGAAACCCGCAATCTTGATGCATTGCTGACCCAAGCAGGCGAACTCACCGTTACCAAAATCCGCATTGCCCATCGACTAGCTGAAATTGAGGAAATCGTGGCGCTGTGGGAGGAGTCGAGCCGTCTAAGCGTGCAGAAAACTTCAGCCCTGACCCTACACAAAGAAAAGATAACAGGTGACAGGCAAGCAGTAAGTGTCACCTCTGCCGCTCAGAACGGGCGGAGGAACCCCATCTCTACAGCGTCGGTGGGGGGGCAATCCTACAGTATGAACGGGGGAAGGCAGCCTCTACAGGACTTCGATGAGCGCCTGGGAGTTCTGATCAACCAGTTAAGAGATGCCATCTATGAAGATACCGCCCGACTGGACACGATTGCCGGTGATTTGGAAGAAGGCATTCGCACTCTCCGCCTGTTGCCCCTATCCACCATTTTTCAGTTATTTCCCCGGATGGTACGGGATTTAGCCAGACAGCAAAATAAAGAAGTCAATCTGGTCATTGAAGGCGGCGAAACCAAAGCGGACAAGCGCATCTTAGAAGAAATGAAAGATCCCTTGATGCATATCCTTCGCAACTGCGTCGATCATGGCATTGAGACACCAGCAGAGCGAGAAGCGCAGGGAAAGCCGCGTACCGCCACTATTCAGATTAAAAGCTACCAAACAGCCACAAATATTGCGATCGCCATTAAGGATGATGGGCGAGGATTAGACATCGAAAAGATTAAGCAGACAGCTCTCAAGCGCGGACTCTGCCGGGAAGAAGAACTCGCCGCCATGACACCGGCTCAAATTCACTCGTTGATTTTTGCCCCTGGTTTCTCAACGCGGACTTTTGTGACCGAAGTTTCAGGCAGAGGCGTAGGGTTAGACGTGGTTCGCACCAATGTAGAACGTCTCAAAGGCAGCATTGAGGTTGAATCAACACCTGGAAAAGGCTGCACGCTTCGGCTCTGTTTAGGCACGACCCTGGCAACCGCGCCGGTACTGATTGTGGAAGTGAGCGGAAAAGCTTACGCCCTTCCAGTGGAGTTTGTGCAAACAATGCGGTTGATTTCCCAGAATCAAATTTTTACGATTGAAGGCAGAGAAACCATTGTTGTGAATGGACACCCGGTTTCCGTCGCGCGACTGGCAGATTTGCTGGAATTTCCAGTCGCCAGTAGCAACGGACAACGAACGACTTCTACCGATTTAGAACAACTGCCCTGCATTATTTTGAAAGTGGGAGATGATCAACTGGGACTATTCGTTGATGGCTGGGTAGATCAACAGGATGTGGTACTCAAATCTCAAAGTAAATTGCTCAAACGAGTTCGCAATGTGATTGGCGCAACTATCCTCGGTACTGGGGAAGTTTGTATGATTTTAAATCCTTCAGATTTAATTAAATCTGTGCGAAAACGAAACCCGCTTGTGAAATCATTTGCACCCATTACAGAAGAGGACAGAAAACCCGTAATCTTGTTGACAGAAGATTCCATTGCCATTCGCACTCAAGAAAAACGCATTCTGGAGGGTGCCGGTTATGAAGTGGTAACAGCAGTGGACGGATTGGACGGTTTCAACAAACTTAAAACTCGTTCTTTTGATGCGGTGGTTTCCGACGTGCAAATGCCGAATTTGGACGGTCTGAGTTTTGCTGCAAAGATTCGCCAGAATAAGGAATATAATGAAATTCCAATCATTCTGGTGACATCTCTGGCTTCAGATGAAGATAAACGCAGAGGTGCAGAAGCTGGTGCGAATGCTTACATTACCAAAGGCACTTTTAACCAAGAAATATTATTAGAAACCTTAAGAAGACTTGTGTAGTTAATCGCTAATCGCTAATGGCTTTTGAATAATTAGCAATTAGCAATGAACAAAATGCCAATTCGAGTTTTATTAGTAGACGATTCTGCGATTGCAATGGCAGTGCTGAAACGGATTCTGTCATCCTCACCAGAAATTGAAGTGGTGGGAATGGCTCAAACGGGTCGGGAAGCATTGGCATTGATTCCTTCTTGTTCGCCACAGGTGATTTGCACAGACCTACATATGCCACAGATGGACGGTCTGGAATTTATCTCTGAGGTTATGGCAACTTATCCTCGTCCGATTCTGGTGATTAGCACTTCGGTACAGGAAGAGGATAAGCAAAATGTTTTCCGGCTTTTAGAGGCGGGGGCAGTGGATATTTTTCCCAAGCCTCGTGGTGGTGCGGGATCGGATTATGAGTTAGTAAAACAGGAGTTAATCGGCAAGATTAAAATCCTGTCTGGCGTGAGTGTCTTTACCCAGTATCGGAAGAAGCCAGTTTTGGATTTTAAATTTTCGACGATAAATTCCCCATCTAAAATCCCCCATCAAAAATCCAAAATCGTGGCAATTGGCGCGTCTACTGGAGGGCCGCAAGCTTTATACAACATTCTTATCCATCTGCCAGCGAATTTCCCCCTCCCAGTGATTTGTATTCAACACATCAGCGAGGGGTTTTTGCAGGGAATGGTGGATTGGTTAGGGTTGGAATGTCGTTTGCCCGTCAAAATTGCCCGTGCTGGGGAAATACCAAAAGCGGGAACGATTTATTTTCCACCGGAACGGCTGCATTTAGAATTGGATACTCAAGGCAGATTTTGTCATTCTGCCGCCCCGCCAGTGGGGGGACATCGCCCCTCTGTCACGGTTACTTTTAAGTCGGTGGCGAGTTTCTACGGTCAAGGAGCGGTGGGGATATTGTTGACTGGGATGGGTAGAGACGGTGCGGAAGGGATGGAAGCGATCGCTCGTGCCGGTGGCATTACCATTGCCCAAGATGAGAAAAGCTGTGTGGTGTTTGGAATGCCAAAAGAAGCGATCGCCCTCGGTGCAGCACAGTATGTTTTGCCCGTCACCGAGATCGCGCCCATGTTACTCGCCAAAATCAGGGGTGGCGATTAGTTATTTAATCGGTAATTGGGCGGACAAAAATTTTAAGTGATGAATTTTGAATTAAAAAACTCATCACTTAAAACTCACTACTTTACAAACGGGGTTAGGTTGTAATCGCCGTTTTCAAACTCCGGCAAAACTCAGCGATCGCATCGAGTCCCTGTTCGGGTGTTCCTTCTGCCAAACGTTTCACCAAGGCACTCCCGACAATTGCAGCATCTGCCCCCCAGTCTTTCACCTGACGGGCGTGTTCTGGCTCGGAGATGCCAAACCCAATGCCGATGGGCTTATCCGTAACGCTTCGGATCTGCTTGAGGATATCTTGCACCCGCGAGTCCAACCCAGATCGCATTCCCGTTACACCAGTGACACTCACCAAGTAAATGAATCCCTGAGACTGACGCGCGATCGCTTCTATTCGCTCTGGGGAACTGGTAGGCGCTACCAATAAAACTACATCAATTCCCATACTGGCAGCAGTTTGCAGCAGATTGGAAGACTCCTCCAAGGGCAAATCTGGCACGACCAATCCCCGCACCCCAGCATTCGCAATCTGCTTGAAGAACGGTTCAAGGCCTCGGTTTAGAATCGGGTTGTAGTAGGTAAATAGGACGATAGGCGATCGCACCTCTTTGCTAACCCCGGATACCATCTCTATTACCTGTTCCAAGCGGGTTCCCCGTTGCAAGGCGCGAGTCGCGGCAGCTTGAATCGTGGGTCCATCTGCCAACGGATCTGAATAGGGGACGCCCAGTTCAATCATGTCAGCACCGGCGGCATCAAGAACTTTTAACGCCTTAGCCGTGGTCTCCAGATCCGGATCTCCCGCTGTGATAAAGGGAATTAAGGCACATTCAGAGCGACGCGCGAGAGACTCAAAGCACTCGGAAATTGAAGTCATTTGTCAAAAATCAGTGGTCAGTGGTCAGTGGCACTTCGGGCGTTAGCAATTCACGGATCAGCAGTCAGGGGCAAACAAGAAACTACAGGCTCTTATACGGGCACAGCATTACCGTGCCCCTACACACCTGACCGCTAACGGCTATCAGCTATTTTTTTAATTTGTTTTCCCGTTCGATTTCAGCTTGCAGCTGAGCCAGTTCTTCTGGCGTCAATTCTTCCAGGCGCTTTTGTAAAACGGCTTCTTCATAGTCTTTGAGCTGCTGGTTATAGGTCATCCGTTTCGTTCCGACTCGGAACAGGTAGGTCAGCAGCCAGCCAACCAACCCGCCCACTAGGAAAACTTGACTCCAAATCCCCGCTTCCAGGCTATCTAGCCCAGCCACCAGCAACAGCAAATACACAATTCCACCGGCGGCAAAGACGCCGATGCCAATTCCAATGATGTCAATTCGTCGCATTTAGCGCTTACCCAACGACAAACCTTAACTCTGAACTTGCCGCCGCTTGGGTCGAAAATTCAAAAATGGGCTGAGGAGCAACAAACCTGGGAAGAAAAAGAAAACCAGGAAATACATGAAACTCCGTTCAAAGGAGCTAGCCACATACCAACGCTGTTGCAGGTAGGCATACAGGGCGAAGGGAATCACTACCAGGTAGGCTCCACTCAAAACTAGATACAATATCGCAACCATCATAATTTTTTCTGGCGGTAGAAGAACGAGCGCGAGTACCGGCGTCCCGGCGCGGACATCAACACAAAAAGTCTCTCAACAGAGAACTATCCGTTTAGACACCCGACGAACTGTCCATATTTTACCGTTTGCTGGAATCAGCCGCTTAATTAGTGAGACTACTAAAGGAATAGTTGCATAAAGTCCCCATTTAATGGTGCAATAGACAATGAAGTTAGTTTTGTAGAAGATACGTAACGACACTTCTCCCCATCGGGGGGGCATGGCGGAATGGCAGACGCTACGGACTTAGAAAACTGAGCCTTGATGGAGAAATCTGTCAAGTGACGGCTCTCAAATTCAGGGAAACCTAAATCTGGCAACAGACATGGCAATCCTGAGCCAAGCCAAAGTCAGTGCTTGAAGATTGAAAACTGAGGACTGAGTGAATTTAAAACTCAAAACTCAAAAACCAAACTTCAAAACTCTTTGGAAGGTGCAGAGACTCGACGGGAGCTACCCTAACGTCAAGCCGAGGGTAAAGGGAGAGTCCAATTCTCAAAGTCGTAAAAGACAGTAGCGAAAGCTGCGAGAGAATGAAAATCCGTTGACCGTAAAAGGTCGTGAGGGTTCAAGTCCCTCTGCCCCCATTTCAATTCAAGCCAAAATCAATGCTATCTCCAGATCGGCAATCCGTTGCTATCTGAGAGATAGCATTGTTGTGAGATAGGCATTTTACTGGCATTTTCGCTTATTGCTAGCTCAATACCTGTTTATAGCGTTTCTTAAGTTGAGTGGAAGATATCGCGGCTCTACGTTTTAACGGCGCCCATTAGGTAGGGGCTTTTTGATTGCCATGCCCCTACGGATGTATTCCATACAACCCTTGAATTGCGATGGTAAAGACCTAGGACAGAATCTTGGCAACCCTAGGGTAATTTTTTAGATTTACCAAGATTTTCCAAAGCAGCAACCAGCTTCACGTTTGGTTGATTCTTTTCATCTGGTTCAAGCGAACGGGCATCTATGAAAGTCTCTCTATCTCTGGATTTCTCTTCAAACTTTCGAGTGACCGATTGCTTACCTGCAACCGTATTTAGCCTTGCCTTAGTTTCTGCCGAGCCAATCCGAATTTGAATTTGGGGGCCGGAGCTGGCGAGGCGAATAATCATCCCATCGACCACCGGCACTTGGTCGATGCGTTTTCCATCGAGATAGGTGCCGTTGGCACCTAAACTAACAACTTCCCAATCGGAAGCACTACGCCGAATCTCGACGTGGTGTCGAGAAACAACCGCACTGTAAAGAATGACATCATTCTCGGTTGACCGTCCAATCCGAATTACTACTGATTCGGGTTCAAAAGTCCAATTCTGAACTGGTATAGATTGGATAGGATGCAGCAGGGTCAGGGTAATCACCGATGTTACATATTCTAAAGATTTCCGTCTCTAGGCTTGGGACTCGTAACACTGTCAACTGACGTGGCTTCCTCCATTCAATGAATTGAAATGAATCCCCCAATGACTGGAGTCAGACCGCGAATGGGTAGAACGTGGGCAGATGGAATTGTAAACCCTTTTGACCTCGTTCCACCTGGGTTTCGCGTTTTTAGTTCCAAGGCACCCACGGGTGTTACCAATGGCATCGTATCATGAGGGGGTCAAGTCGGTGTATCCCCCGAATTGATTCGCCGGGATTCCCAATTTCTCCCATCACAGGTTTATATAACTGTGGAATTTACATAAACCTGAGTCCGATGCCGAATTGTTTCCCTCAAGCCTATCACTTAAAAAAACAGTCTGCAATTGCCATGACCCCTCACCCCAAGAGGCGATGCAGCAGGCTTTTCAGGCTTTGCGATCGCATCGAACAGCCTCTGGGATTAAGAGAGTTGGAACAAGAAGGTCATCTTGTCGCCTTTGCCTAGGCCAATGCGATCGCCGGTTCTTAAACGGTGCCGATTGCCGCTAGGCAGGGGGTTATGGTTAATGTAGGTGCCATTCGCACTCCCAACGTCTTCTATGTAGAAGGCGTCTCCCTCCACGCGGATATCCGCATGAATCCGAGAAACAATCTCGGAATTGGGGAATCCTGAAACATCAATATCAGGTGGAATCTGGTCGTTTGGCTTGCCGATGTGAATCACCGACAGTTGTGCTGGCAATTCAATCATCGTATCCGTTTGGACGTGCAGCAAACGGGCATTCTGCTGCTGTAGCTGCGTTTTTGAGCTACCAGAAGTTGCTGCGGACGCGGGTGGAGTGCTGCTAGAAGCCGCCGGGGGGGTAACGCTTGCTTGCTCCTGTGCGGGTGGCTGACTGACCACTGTAGCTGGAACGGGTGCCACCGGAGCGGGTACATCCGGGCTAGAGCTGGGCATTGATGATTGAGGGCTAGCCACTAAAGGATCGGGTGCCACCAGCGGATCGGGTGCCATTAAGTCCGGTACGCCGGGGAATGGGTCTAGTCCTGTCGATGCCCCTACCTCACCTGGACTGCTCGGTCGCAGGTTAGAACCACACTGACCGCAGAAGGTAGCGTCGGTTTGGACGGGTGCGCCACAGTTGGGACAAGCGGTGGTGGCGGGTAAGGGGGTGTAGCAAGCCTCACACTGGGCTGCTCCATCAGGATTTTGGTGATTGCAATTCGGGCAGACAATCATAAAACCTCCTTGCAGGCTGTATCCCTCCTAGAGATGGGAGTGGAAGGTGGAAATTCAAATATAGTCTGAATGGCGAGGCGTCTTAACTTTTTAGTTCAAGACCGGCTAGTTCAAGACCGGCTTAATTCAAGACCGGCAGCCTCATCAAAAAGCCACCAAAGTTCGCCTTGGGGCTGGATTAACCGACTGGGATAGGTTTGGTCGTCAGCGGTAGGAGCAAAAACCTGAGCGAGAGCAGGTCGTTTACTCGCACCGGCAACCACAAATATGACACACCGAGCATGGTTAATTAGGGGTGCCGTGAAGGTGATCCGGGGTTGCCCATCTTTGTTGCCGACGGTAATCAGGCGATCGCGTACATTCAATGCTTCTGTGTGGGGAAACAGAGAAGCTGTGTGTCCGTCGTCTCCTATCCCTAACAAAATGAGATCGAACGTTGGAAATTCACCGGGTTGAACTTGAAAAAACTCCCTGATGTGTTGTTCGTGCTTATCCGCTGCAACAGATGGATCGGCTTCATCGGTTGGCATGGGGTGGATGTTGGCGGCTGGGATATTTACTTTATCCAGCCATGCACTCCGCGCCATCCCTTGGTTACTATCGGGATGGTCTGGCGGCACGTAGCGTTCGTCGCCCCAAAATATGTGAATTTTATCCCAAGGCAGATTTTGGATCGCGATCGCTTCATACAACGGCTTGGGGGTGCTACCACCGGACAAGGCGATAGTACAGAGCGATCGCTGTTCGATTGTGGCGTGAATTTGCTCGACGCACACTTGGAGCGATCGCTCAATCAGCGCCGTTTTATCTGGTAAGACTTCAACGATTTTGTTCATCTATGGGGATGAATTGATGATTTCCAGCTCTACCATACCGAAAATCTTACAGTTTCTTCTTCTTAGTACCCATTAATATATGTGTCTGGAACAATTTATTCGCTGTTCTCAAAGAGGAAGCGTTAAGTTGGACTAGCCGTAGCACCCGGAAATCCTTATCGTGGTTGATTAATATAGATTACTTTTAGCGCTGGGGGAATCCTTCAAGATGGGACGAATTTTTATTTCAGCCGGTCATGGTGCTGGAGAGCCAGGAGGGCAAGCAGGTGGCACCACAGAGGCTCAAGAGATGATTCTGCTGCGCGACCAGATTGTACCCGAACTGCGATCGCGGGGTTTTGAAGTTCTTTCTGTCCCAGACGATCAGAACTCAACGCAGTCGATTTCCTGGCTCAACGCCCGCTCTCGGAGCGGCGACGTGGCGCTAGAAATCCATGCCGATGCCTATTCTAACCCGGCGACTCGTGGCGCTACGGTCTTCTACATTTCCAGCAACGAGGAACGCAAGCAGAATGCCGAACTGCTACTTTTGGCGCTTTTGCGCCGCGTTCCCCAGCTGCCCAGCCGGGGAGTCAAGCCAGACACCGCCACCGGCGTCGGACGTTTGAGTTTCTGCCGCGACACTTTTATTCCTTCCTTGCTGATGGAAGTTGGCTATCTCACCAATCCGGATGACCGATTCTTAATTCAGAATCGCCGCCGCGACATCGCGCTAGGAATTGCAGACGGCTTGGCATCTTGGAGCCGAGGCGGTACTCCCACCCCCGATCCTGGCACTTCCCCCACCTATCCTTCCATCAATATCAACATTAATAACCAGGTCTATGGGGAGAAGGGCGTTCTCATCAATAGCAACGCCTACATCCCTATTGACCTGGTGGACAGGCTCGCAATTGACTTGACAAATAACACCTCAGTCCGCCGCGTGTCCTACCGAGGTGTCGTCTATGTCAAAGCCATTGAACTTCGACCTTTTAATATCTCGGTTGGTTGGGATAGCGCCACCCGCACCCTGTCTTTGCGCTCCATTTTACCCATCTGTCCCGGTCAACTAGACCGGATTATGGGATATGGAAATACCTCTGAGGTACAGATGATTATGTTCCTCAAAGCCAATAACGAAAACGCCCTCGCCCAGTTTCCCGACTTACCCAAACTTTACCGGGAAGAAGCCACAATTGAGGGCGTCAACTATGACATTGCCTTCTGTCAAATGTGTGTAGAAACCGGCTTTTTGCGCTTTGGGGGTGACATTAAGCCCAGCCAAAATAATTTTGCCGCTTTGGGATCGATCGGCGGAGCTTCTGAGAGCGCGACCTTCCCCAGCGCCAGAATTGGCGTCCGCGCCCATATCCAACACTTGAAAGCTTACGCGAGTTTAGAGCCTTTGGTACAGGAACTGGTCGATCCGCGCTTTCGCTTTGTGACGCGGGGCGTCGCGCCGCTGATTTCTCAGTTGAGCGGACGGTGGGCAGCAGATCCGCAGTACGGGACTAAGATTGAGGCAACTCTCAGAAGGCTGTATGAGTCAGCGGGATTCTTGTAAGGATTGAGTAGGGGAGAGGACTGAGGACTGAGGACTGAGGACTGAAGTATAGAAGAGGGGAGAGGACTGAGGGCTGAGGAGGGGGGAGGCTCCAGTTCACAAAAAATCCCTAGATAGGGGCGTGAATGAGGGAGCTGAGGGCTGAGGTATTAACAAGGGATAAGGGAGAGACAACAAAACTCCAGATTCAACACTTTAGCCTTGGGTGCAATAAGTTAACTTCAACTGTCTTACTGTTTCATATCTCGCGTGCTTCTACTCGCCCTCAAACCTCTCCCCCTTCTCAGTCCTCACCCCTAGCCCTCAGCCCTCAGCCCTCAGTCCTCAGTCCTCAGCCCTCTCCCCTCTCTTCTGATTAGGCAGTTTTGAAAAAGCGGATAATTTCACGGACGTGGTCGAGAAATTGCCCATCTGCGCTGAGTTGAGCGATCGCATTTTTCGCTTCTCTGGATAAGCGCTCGTGATCGGCTTGGTTTGTGGCTCGCAGTTCTTCAATTGTGGCATTCACGCGGGCTAATTCTTTGCGAGTTTCATCGCCCGCTCGCTGTTGAGTGGCGACAAAAGAATATGGATCTTCAGGATTCATTTGCGCTTCTAATTGCCTGACGGCATACTCTAAATTATCAAAGCGGTTGCGGAGTTCCCAAATATCTTGGCGGGGATACTGAAATTCTTGGCGAATCATCGACAACCGGGCGGCTAAATATTCGTAGGTTCGCACGGCGGGACGCAAAGCCGTTAATAGTAAAGCGGCACCGGAACTGACGTATCCAACGGCACTGATGCCGGTTACAGCTAGCGTATAAAGACCAGCAGCAGAGAGAAAATGGAGCGCGATCGCTACCCAAAATGACCGATTTGCGATCGCTTTGGCATACTTAACTTGTTTCTCATCAATCGCAATTCCCTTTTCGGTTGACAGTGCTGCTTCTGCGATGACTTCTTTCGCGTCAAAGTGGATATTCCACGGAACCGTCACAATCACCAGCAGCCACCAAAAACTCGCCGCACCAATTACCCAATCGATAAAATTACCTGCTGGCACATTTAACCCTTGGACTACGCCAAAAGCCACCAGCATCAAAACGACCAGTCCCACACTGAAACCAATAAAGTTGAAATACATCTATGCCATGTCTGCCTGAAGGAATTGCCTCAATCGTGGCTGGGGATAACGGTGACGATAGATTGGGTTGTGATAGTTTGGCAACTTTCACATGAGTTGGATTGTTAAGCCGCGAAGGCGCAAAGGACGCGAAGGAAAGAAAGAAAAGGATGGGGCAGGATGGACAGAAATTGATTAAATATTAATGGCTCAAATTTTATTTATTGAATCAACCAAGTGCGCCAAGTCGGTTCAGTATTTGTATTAGTAGATTGAGGGATTGCCAGACGCCATGTTTTACCTTCGATTTGGCGTTGCAAGTAGATATCAAAGTGGTTTTGTTGTTGAGTTACCTGATGGTTAGGACGTTGCAGGGTAAAGTTGTAGGTGCCTTGGATGTGGTAGGCAGGTAACTTTTGAATCAACAAAGGTTCCTCGTGAGTCACTCGTATTTGAGCGATTTCAAAGCTAGAGGGTTGCTGGAATAACTGCTGACTCAGCTGCTTTTGGGTTTGGCTGACTTGAAGCGCGATCGCTTTCTGTACCAGTTGACCACCTGGTGCGGGTACACCAATGCCGCAAGCTGTCAGCAGTCCCAACAAAATCACTGTCAAAATAATTCGCAGCATGGCGTTTAACTTCTCCTCTATTTCCTACGTATCACAACCAGAACGATAGGATAGGCTGTGTGCGTTCTTCGAGTTCTAAATCCATCATGTCAAAAAAGGCCCTAGGGTTAGATGACCAGCTTTACGATTACCTACTTTCTTCATCCTTGCGAGAACCAGAAATTCTTCGCCGTCTGCGGGAAGAAACGGCAAATCATGCCTACGCCAGGATGCAGATTTCCCCAGAACAAGGGCAATTTATGGCGCTGTTGGTTCAGCTAATGGGGGCAAAGAAAACCCTGGAAGTGGGCGTATTTACTGGCTACAGTTCTTTGTGCGTAGCTTTGGCACTTCCCCCAGACGGCAAGATTATTGCTTGCGATGTCAGTGAAGAGTTTACCTCGGTAGCGCGGCGCTATTGGCAGGAAGCTGGGGTAGCGGACAAGATCGATCTGCGAATCGCACCGGCGCTGGAAACGCTGGATCGGCTATTGGCACAGGGGGAGGCACAAACGTTTGATTTTGCGTTCATCGATGCTGATAAGAGTAATTATGACGGGTATTATGAGCGATCGCTCCAGCTGGTGCGTCCCGGTGGTTTAATTGCCATCGATAATGTCTTGTGGAGTGGACGAGTTGCCGATCCTCAAGATCGGGATAACAGTACCCAGAATATCCGAGCTTTGAACGAAAAATTGCACCGCGACGAACGAGTTTCTATCAGTCTCGTCCCCATAGCAGATGGATTGACCTTAGCGGTTAAGCGATAAGGAAATCGAAGATACTTCGCAAAAAGAACGCTTATGACAGATGAGAAACTGACTCCCCAAAGTGAGCAAGCTAATCTAGATAACTCAACTCTGAAACCGGAAGAGGACGATAAACCAAGGTTGCTAGTCGAAGGTCAAAACGAAAATATCACCACTCCTCCTCCCGATATTGCCGAAGAACACGCCGCTGTTGCTCGTGCGACTCTAGATTTGACAATGGGAATTGAAGACGATTCATAACCGCCAGAAATAAATTCAGTTGGGGTGAGAGGGAGCGATCGCTTCCATCAAAAACCCCCAGCATTAGCTGGGGGTTGTGCAATACGTCGAGAAGATTTTCCTGGGGTAATACTCTTTTTGTTTCGCTTTAAAAGCGCTTACCAAGAAAATCTAGCTAGAAGATAAAAGTTCCCGGATTCCAATGTTTTGCTCTTCTTTAAAACATTGACTTATTGTTTCCGTAGTACCTTCTTTCAACCCATTCCAGCATATCAACTTCACAACCAAAAGTTGCAGAGCTGCCGCTAAAAGGATCGTAGCCTTCCCACCAGATGTTTCCAAAGCGGTCGCACTTCTTCCAAACTTTTACCTCTGGTTCTTGAGTAAAAAATGTAACTAAATACTGCCAAACACTATTCAAAGTAGAAAATACTTTAGTTCCACAAACAGACTTTTGCTCTTTTTTTGTGTAAATAGTTTCTAGGTCTTTTCTGTCAAAACAAGTTTCAGAAGTTTCCATAACAAATTTCTCCCGCTTCAAAATAGAATAAATTTCAGATTGCGCTGCAAAAAAGTAGGATAGACAAACTTATCTGCTTGCAGCAGTTATCAGGATCAATTCTGCTGCAACTAATGAAGGTTAATTCCAGAGTAAAGTTGAAGATTAGAAGTTTACTTCCTCCAGTAGAATCACCTGAATGGGTGATGTGGAACTAGAGAGGAGCTTGTAAAATCTCGACTAATTCAACCAAGAAATCTAGATTGCACAACCTAAATTCGCTGACAAATTCAATGTAACTTTTGGTTATTTGATAGACAAAGCAATATTTGTATAGGTAGTATGAATAAAATTCATATATAGAAGAAGACATGATTTGACTGCGTTTGCGACAATGCATACACCGCTTGCATAACCGCCATGAATGAAATCAATAAAAGCCGGATGAAGCTTTCCCAGATTCGTGCTTTAGTCGCAGTGGCAGACTACGGCAACTTCAGCGAAGCCGCCTTGCAGTTGGAGGTATCGCAGTCAGCAATCAGTCATGCGATCGCAAGTTTTGAAGAAGAATTGGGAGTCGTCTTGCTGGCTCGCGGACGTTATGGAGCGCGTCTTACCCCAGTCGGAGAGCGGGTTACGGCTCATGCTCGTAAATTGCTACAGCTTTTGGAAGCAATGGAGAAGGAAGCCAATTTAGAAAAAGGCTTACAGGGTGGAAACGTGCGAGTTGCCTGTTTTCGGAGTGTGGCGACTCACATACTCCCGACAGCGATCGCTCGATTTCGCGCTTGCTTCCCGAATATCACTGTAAGCATCGTTGATGGTGATGATTACTCGCGTGTAGGAGATGCATTGCGAGCCGGTTATGCCGATATTGGGTTTATCTACTTACCCGCTGGTAATGAATTTGAAACTTGGGAAATTTTGCGGGATGATTATGTTCTCCTACTCCCGCCTACAACTAATTTAAGTAGTGCCAAAGTCACTTGGAAGCAGTTAGCCACTTATCCTTTGATTATTAGTTCCGGCATTCCCTGCAATGAGTGGATTCGCAAATACTTGGTAATCGCAGAATACGCGCTCAATATTGCTTATGAAATTAAAGAAGACTCCACCATCGTCAGCATGGTTTCGCAAGGATTAGGGGCGGCAATTCTGCCTCGCCTTGCTGCCGAACCTGTACCCACTGGGGTGCGTGTGTGCAGCTTGCCAGCACCTCTAGAGCGAGTAATTGGGGTAGCGCTTCTCGCAAATGCCCTTCATGCTCCAGCCGTCTATGCATTTCTAGATGCTATCCGGAATACAGGACGCTTTGCGGCTAAAGCAGCGGTTTAATTAAAGTTCAGGAGAGAGCGCGCTCGCAAATCAGAAGGGCGCTCTTTTTGGTTGGAGATACGGTAATCACTGCATTCTCAGTCCCCTTACTGCCAAAAAATTTGGTCAAGATGAAAGTAGACTTACATTAAGGATGAACGCTATGTTTCCGTTTTGGGGTAGTACCTGTTGGGGATCTCAACCAGTTTCCGGTAGAGATTATCAGGAACGCAGACTTCGGTTCCTGAAATGGATGCGAAACGATCTAGAGGCGAGATTGGCAGGACTTAACGCTGCGATCGAAACGATTGAACGCCAGATGGATCGGGAAAATACAACTATTTAGTCTATCTACTGGCGATCGCAAATTATTGTGGCTTGTGACAAAGTGATAGAACTGGGTTAAAAAGTCCTCTCTTGAGAGCGTCTACTTCTGAAGTAGGCGCTATGTTTTTAGGGGTTAAGCATAGCCTCAAACTTTATTAATCGAGCAATCTCCCTTTCTAAAACTACTGGTGTAATAGTGCGATCGCTATTTTCTGTTCAAGGCACTTCCCCACCAAATCCCTACCGAAGGCTAAACAGCACCGCTACTCCACCCAAGGCAACTAAAACACCTAAGATAGCTCGAAAACTGACAACATCGCCCATCCAAATCGCTAGGGGTAAGACAAACAACGGGCTAGTAGAACTTAGCGTTTGGGCAATTCCTGCGGGGGCGAATTTCAGAGAAATTTGTTGCAGCCAGATGCCGAGATAGGTGCTGAAAAAAGCGGTTATGGCAATGACTCCCACAATGCGCCAAGACTGCAACGGTTTAAGCCAGTCATTGGCTTGACGCCGCCCCAGCAACTTCCACAGCAGTAGCACCAGTACCCCGGCCCCCAAGCGCACCAAGGTACTCCACAAGGGGCTGATACTCGATTGGATGAGGGCTGTCCGCGAGAGGACGGCACCTGTTGCCTGTGCTACTGCTGCCAGTAAACCCCAACTAATTCCCCGCATCGTCAGATGCTTGCTTTCAGCGGTGGAATTAGGCACCCGTTCCGTCACCACCCAGACGACGCCCAGAATGGTTAATAAAATTCCGCACCAAGCAGCAGCCGTCAGTTGTTCTTGTAAAAAGACTAGCGCTAACACGGCTGTTAAGGGGGGTGCTAGGGTTTCTAATATCAAGGTACGCCTTGCACCCAGGCAGTTGATGGCTGCAAAATAAGCCGTATCTCCCAATCCAATGCCAAGGACGCCACTTAGTAGCAATAGTGTCAGTGCAGTCGGGTTGATTTCAGGTAGCAGCTGTCCTTGCAAAAGTAGGGTGAGGACAAGGAACGCGATCGCAATTATCCCTTTAAACAAATTCAGTTCTAGGGGTGGGATTTGCCGTCCCAAGCGGCTGTAAACCAGCGAAGCGATCGCCCATAAAAAGGCGGCACTGAGTGCCGCCAGTTCTCCTTTAAAATTTGTAATCCAATTAAAAAAATTTGTTAAAAATATCATTCCTGTTTTTTGAATCGGTCATTCTGATGTAAATTTTACCGAAGGGCATACTCCTCAGTTCAGGCTGCACACTTCTTCTGGCGGATATTTCTCGCTTATCAAACATTGTATAAATTTACTTAAGCCGGATGCCAAAGATGTTAGCAATGTAACCATACTATTCTTTAACAATTGGTAGGATTCAGCAAGAAAGAAAATTTTGAGGAGACTGCGATGAACTATACCTTTGAAATTTTAGGGGTATCTCCCATTCTTTATTTCTTTAACCATCAACAGGAAATTATTCAAACAGATCCACACAGAGCCGAATACTTAGGAAGTCCTAAATGCACCCTGGATGCTTTTCTGGAATCCGTTGAAGCGGTTCCACCCAAGCGAGGCTGGAATTTAGAAGAGATTCTGCATACAATGGTAGACTTTTGGCTGAACAATTCTGACAATATCCAATATTGGAACAAGCGTCTTAAGGATGCTGGCAAAGAAAATTTGTTAGTCGCAAGAGTTGCCGATCTAAAGGCATTAAAAGCGGAGTTTGACTCCTTATTGGGTCAAAATCTTTAATTGATTCAGCATCATCGCACCTAGACGTAGGCGCGAGTCAGGATTATTCGCGCTAACTGCTTGCGGCAGCGCCAATAAAGGTCGCATCATTGAGGCATTCAGGGGAAACAGCGAAGAAAGCCTAGACGTTACGCGATCGCACTCTAACATGAGACACGATTGGGCAGCCGCAAAAATTGCTACCCCTCTACTATTTCTGCCTCTACTATTTCTGAAAAAATACAAGTGTACTAAACTAGGTTTTACCTAACTGAATACAAGACCTGCGAGCCGAAGTTTGGGCACAGCCGTCACAAATAGTTTTGAAACAAGAGCTTTGCAACTCGCCTGCATGAAGCTTGCTCCACCTTATCAGCATCAAAACTACTTTTGTGGTATCAGCGCCATGATTTGCTCCACGAACAGTTGATGATCGACAACTGGTTTAGAAATGTATTCGTCGGCACCACTTTGCTGGAGGAAATTTTCGCGATCGCCTTCCATCGCATTAGCTGTCACCAGAATAATTGGTAGAGCGGCAGTTTGCGGGTTAGCTTTTAATAGTTGGGTGATTTTTATGCCATCAACCGATTTACCCTGGTAAAAACTGTTTGTTAAGGAAACATCCATCAAAATAATGTCAACCTCCCTAGCTTGGGCGATTTGGATTACTTCTTCTACATTTTCAGTATGTTTCACTTGCAAACCGGCTCGCTTTGTCAGGATTTTAGAAAAAACCCGAACATTAATCGGATCGTCTTCTACAATCAAAACGGTTTTCATCGAGTTTTTCCCTTCAACAGCGTTTTTTTCTAGGGTCGTAGTCATTGTTTTTTGTTTCAATACGATTATGAAAATTTCTTTGTCACCTTAAAATTTATCGCTTAATTTGCCATCAATCGCAAGATGCAAATTTTTTGTTGCTGTCAATAAATAGGAAATAAAACTTATGATAAAAAAACTGAACCGACCTTCGACCGGACGGTTTGTCCCTACAGGATTACACGCAAAGATGCAACCATGATATTTTGAATACGCCATTAAATATGCCATGAGCGCGATCGCCGGACGTGCCTTACCCAACGTCCGCAACCGTTTAAATCCCAGCTTGTGGGATTAATGCCACGCCCCTCATGTCACTTTGCCAGAGTTGTCGGGGGCTGCGAGTCACGCGAAGTAAAGAAACCACCCACCAGGATTCCTTAAATAATACAAATGTACTAAACTGGTGGCAACAGAAGAGGGCAAAGGCTGAAAGGTAAAAAGCCACCAGAGTGCCTTCACACTCCAAATGGAAGACATTGAATTTTACAACTCAGGGCGGTCAATGCCCGCCCTACCCCTGGAACATAAAAGTATTATTGTGGCAACAATGCCTTAATTTGATCCACAAACAGTTGATGATCGACAACTGGTTTAGAAATATAGGCATCGGCACCACTCTGTTTGAGGAAATTTTCGCGATCGCCCTCCATCGCATGAGCCGTAACCAGGATAATAGGCAAACTAGCAGTTTGCGGGTCAGCCTTCAACATCTGCGTGATTTTTATGCCATCAACCGACTTACCCTGGTAAACACTATGGGCCAGGGAAACATCCATCAAAATAATGTCAGCCTCACCGGATTGGGCAATTTGCATTACCTCTTCCACGTTTTCGGTATGCTTAACTGCCAAACCGCCCCGCTTGCTCAGAATCTTAGAAAAAACCCGAGCATTAATCGGATCGTCTTCTACAATCAAAACGGTTTTCATCGAGTTTTTCCTTTCAATGGCGCTCTTTGGAAGAGTCGTGGTCATAGCTGCGGTTCCATACTACTGTGAAAGGTTCTTTGTCACGTTGCCATTTGTGACGCGATCGGTCATCAACCTCAAGATGCAAAAAAATTTTACGTTTTCAGGAACTAGGGAATAAAACTCATGGCGAAACAACTGAACCTTTTGGCAACCGGACAGATCATCCCCACGCCTTTACACGCGGAGATGCAACGGTCTTACCTTGAATATGCCATGAGTGTGATCGTCGGGCGTGCATTACCCGATGTCCGCGACGGTTTAAAGCCGGTGCATCGGCGGATTTTGTATGCCATGCACGAACTCGGACTGACGCCAGACCGCCCCTACCGCAAGTGCGCTAGGGTGGTTGGGGATGTTTTGGGCAAATATCATCCACATGGCGACCAGGCGGTTTACGACGCCTTAGTGCGTCTGGTGCAAGAATTTTCCAGCCGCTATCCCCTCCTCGGCGGTCATGGTAACTTTGGCTCGGTGGATAATGACCCACCTGCGGCGATGCGTTACACGGAAACGCGACTGGCTGCAATTAGTCATGAAGCGCTTCTGAGTGAAATTGGCGAAGCCACAGTTGACTTCATCGGCAACTTTGACAATTCCCAACAAGAACCAACCGTACTGCCAGCTCAGCTGCCGGTGTTATTACTCAACGGGTGCGCCGGAATTGCCGTCGGCATGGCAACGAATGTGCCGCCGCACAACTTGGGTGAGATCGTGGATGGTTTAATTGCCCTAATCGATCAACCCGATCTCCCAGACGGGAAGCTATGGAAGCTAGTTCCGGGGCCAGATTTCCCAACGGGGGGCGAAATTGTCGGGACAGAGGGAATTCGGGAAGCTTACAGCACGGGTCGCGGTAGCATCACCGTGCGGGGAGTCGCCCAGATTGAGGAAATCGCGGCAACTCGGGGACGGCACAAGCGGGCGGCAATTGTGGTGACGGAATTGCCTTTTCAGGTGAATAAGGCGGGTTGGATTGAGAAGGTAGCGGAACTGGTCAATCAGGGTCGAATCGAAGGCATTGCGGATCTGCGGGATGAAAGCGATCGCGAAGGAATGCGCGTGGTGGTGGAATTGAAACGAGACACCAATCCTCACCATGTCCTCGATCAACTCTATAGACAAACAGCGCTGTGTACCAATTTTGGCGCGATCCTGTTGGCATTGGTAGATGGGCAGCCGCGTCAGCTCACGTTGCGCCAGCTGTTAGAGGAATTTCTCAAGTTCCGAGAACAGACGCTGACTCGGCAGTATACCTACGAATTGGGTGAGGCAGAAAGACGCATTCACATTGTGGAAGGGTTGCTGGCGTCTTTAACCGAGTTGGATGCGGTAATTGAAATTCTCCGGAATGCTGCTGATGGCAGCACTGCCAAGTTAAGGCTACAAGAACGCTTGAATATCAGTGAGGTTCAGGCGGATGCTATTTTATCAATGCCCTTGCGACGCCTGACTGGGTTAGAACGGCAAAACTTACAAGGTGAGTTTAACGAGTTGTCAGAGAGAATTCATCTGTTGCAACTGTTGCTAAGCGATCGCCGCGAACTCCTAAAAACCTTGAAAAAAGATTTGCGATCGCTCAAACGCAAATTCACCGATCCGCGCCGTAGCAAGATCCTGACGGAAGCGAAAGAATTAAAGACTCAGCCAACAGAGAAAAAACCCGACTCAAAAGACAAAAGTCACAAGTCAGAGGCCAAATCTACTCAAGCCGCACTCCTAACTCCTGAACACTTGGAAGAAGAGGCAGTTCTGGAGTTTACCCAGCGCGGATATGTCCGGCGCATCCCTAAAAATGGAAATAAATCCGCGTCTGGAAAAGGCGATAGCAGCAGTCGTCCAGATGATTTTGTAGTCAAAACTCAGGCGACTAGCACCCAAGCCGAGTTAGTCGTACTCAGCAGCGGCGGCAAAGCTTACCCGATCAAGGTGGGTGAGATTCCGCCAACCGGGAAGCAATCGCGGGGAACGCCGCTAATCGGCTTGCTGTCCAACTCAGCTCAAACTGCGGCAGAAACGATTGTCTCCAACTTTTTTCTGCCTGAAAATCCGCAAAGTGCCGATCTAATTTTGCTTAGCGAACAGGGGAGAATCAAGCGCCTGCCTCTGGTAGAACTGGCTAACCTTACCAGTCGCGGCATCACGCTCATGAAACTGAAAGAAGACGATCGGTTAAAGTACGTCAATCTGGCTAAAACCGGCGAACAGCTCGTTTTGGCGACTGGGGGCGGACGTTTGCTGCGGCTTCAAGTCAACGACGATCATCTACCCTTGATGGGACGCACGACGATGGGGGTGCAGGCAATGCGGCTGCGGCGTTCCGAGCAACTGGTAGGAGCCTTAACGCTGGGGGATGATGAGAATATTTTAATCGTTTCCCAGTTGGGGTATGCCAAACGCCTGCCGATGAGTACAATCCGACTGGCAAATCTTGGCGACCTTGGCACTCAGGCACTGCATTTTACCAGCAAAACAGATGCTTTGGCAGCGATGGTCGCGGCTCCAGCAAAGTCTCAGATCGTCCTTCTGACCAGCGCCCAGCGAGTCGTGCGAATGCCAGTAAATTCAGTGCAGTTGCGAGGGAAAGATGGAACAGGCGATCGCATCCTCGAATTAAACCCGGACGAAAAAATTATTACTGTCGTCCTTTGTTCGTAGTTCGGCGTTCGGGATTTATTGAGAACGATGAATCCCGAACTCAAAGCCATTAATTCTTTTCCGCCACAAGATTCCCTACTGCTTTGGTTCTCCGATTTTCCTAAGAGTTCTGTGCTGCGAGTAAGTGATTGAAAATAGATTCAGTAGTGGGTATTAATAGCCGTGGCACAAGTTGTTATAGAAAACGTTTACAAAAGCTTTTCCGGTCGTCAAGGGGAAGTCGTCGCAGCGATCGCGCCTGAACCTCTGCTGACGCCAGTCGATGAGGGGTCGCTGGTTGTAGATGACAAACCTTCGTCTCCGTCTGGAGCAACAAATGTCTTGCGACGGATTAACCTGACGGTGCAAGATGGCGAGTTTATGGTGTTGGTAGGCCCTTCTGGCTGTGGCAAAAGTACCCTGTTGCGGCTGATTGCGGGACTGGAAGAATTAACGGGGGGCAATATCCGGGTGGGGGACACTCTCGTGAACGATTTGCCGCCAAAGGAACGAGACATCGCAATGGTGTTTCAAAACTATGCCCTCTATCCCCACATGACGGTGTATGACAACATTGCCTTTGGACTGCGGCGCACGGGGCACAAAGGCGCGGGGAAGCAGGAAAATGGGGGCGCAGAGGAGGGAAATGCTTCACTCAGTCCACAGTCCTCTTTGCCCATCTGGGCGGAAAATCTGTTGGTGGAAATGACGCGATCGCTTCCCAAGCATCTTCGCTACATACCCGAACGCGAGAAAGCGATTAACGAGCAGGTACGAACGGTTGCTCAATTGTTGCAAATTGAGCCGCTCCTAAACAGGTTGCCAAAACAACTATCAGGAGGGCAAAAGCAGCGAGTCGCATTGGGACGAGCGATCGCGCGCAATCCTCAAGTATTTTTGATGGATGAACCGCTATCGAACTTAGATGCCAAACTTCGGGCAGAAACTCGCGCCCAAATTGTTAAGTTGCAGCGACAGCTTGGCACAACAACCATTTACGTTACTCACGACCAAACGGAAGCGATGACGATGGGCGATCGCATCGCGGTGATGAATCACGGAAAAATCCAGCAAATCGCTGCACCGTTGGAACTTTACAACCAGCCAGCCAACCGCTTCGTGGCAGAATTCATTGGTTCGCCGCCGATGAACTTTTTGCCGGTGCAAGTGAAAGCACCTCTCCTCATTACCCATTCTCAATTTCGGCTCACTCTCCCCGATGTTTGGGCGTCAGCACTGCAAAAATACGATGGGCAATCCCTGACTTTAGGCATCCGTCCCGAACACTTGATCGTTGGCGTTCCCGCCCCCAAAAATCTCCAGGTGCGAGTAGATTTGGTAGAAGCACTAGGCAACGAAACTTATTTATCTGCCACTCTCCTAGAGTCAGCGATCGCATATCCCTTACAGGTACGCATTCCTCCAGACAAAGCGGTGCGAATTGGCGATCGCTTGTGGTTATCGCTGATGCCAGAGAAAATTCATTTCTTCGATCCACAGACTGGCATCGCAATTCCCTCGCGTTAGTTGGATTTTTGCGATTTAGCAAGACTTTTTTCGGCAATAAGCTGTTGGGTACTATTCGCTCATCTACCACTTACCAAAAGAGCATCTTCCCCCGCTATAGGCATAAACTCAGAAAATAATTTTTACCCCTAACAACCGAACTCATTCAATCCAAAATCCAAAATTCACATAACCCCATGACAACTCTCAACGCCCGCAATTTATCTCTAGATGATGTTCATCGTCTTTTAAACTTTCAGGAGCAGTACAATGGTTCTTTCACACCGTTGTTATCTTTAGAACCTCTAACAGAGTTTGAACAGCAAGAACTATTACAAATTTGGGATGACTTTCGCCACTATTTAACAGCAGGAAAAGTGCTGGAAGGACAGGTAAAGCTTCTTACCGTTGCTCCGTTACTGCGATTAGCTGGCTTTTACCGCTACCCTATCCACATTAGCTTGGAAGAGGGTATCGCAGATATCAATATCACAGATGAAGACACCATCATTACAGGACGGTTGGATATTTTAGCCGTCAAGAAAACTCACCAGACAACAGCTAACGTATCTTTTTGGGTTTTGGTCATTGAAGCTAAAAACAGTCAGGTTGAAGCTTTCACGGGTCTTCCTCAACTCCTTACCTATGCCCATAAAAGTTTAGAACATCAAACATCCGTTTGGGGATTAACGACAAACGGGCTGCGATATCAATTAGTGTATATTCAGCGGGGAAATCCCCCGACTTATCTGCTAATGCCAGAGTTGAACTTGATTGATTCTGAGCGTTTAACCCAATTACTACAAGTTCTCAAAGCTATCTGTAAAGTCATAGGCTAGTCAGTAGTTATCTGAGCTATGGCAGCACGGTCGCGTATTCTTTCAATTAACTTTAGAAAGCGGCTTCCATCTTTACACTGGCTGTTTTTGTAAACTTCCTATCACTTCTAATAGTTCGCTAGGTTTGTCAATCAAAAAATCTGGGTGATGTTTGGCTAAAACTTCTTTTGAATTAAAACCCCAACTAACTGAAATTACTTTTATCCGGCTTTTTCTTGCCGCTTCGATATCTCTTGTTTCATCTCCAACATAAACCATCTCATTAATTTGCATATCTTGTTTTTTAGAAAAACTATTAATTACTTTGTGTTTTCCAAAAATCGTTGGGGCTGAATAAATAAAATCAAATAAGTCTATAAAATCATTCTGCTTCAAAAAAATCGAAACATTTTCCTTGGAATTAGATGTTATAATCCCTAATCGGTACCCCAGATTTTTCAACTCTGTAAAAGTTTCTTTAATACCTGGAAAAGGTTTTAAATCTTGAACCTGATTATGTAATCTTGTTCTAACTTTCCTAAGTAGAAAGGGTAACTTAAAGATAGAAACCCCAGAAAATTTAATAATTTGGCTAGAACTTAAATTTTTAATCTTTTCGATATCTTCTAGACTGACTGGCTGATGCCCGAATTCTACGGCTAAACGATTAGTAATATTCACGACGGCATCAAGGCTATCAGCAATTGTGCCATCGAAATCAAAAATTATGACTTTTACGGTCATTGTTTTGGGTGTATCTCAACTTGGGCTGAATTTTGTCTTGTGTAGTGCCTACTTGCTGGCGCTATGTCATACGTCGAGTGGTGCTTTTGCTTCCAAATTTGCCCTAGCATTGCGCCGCAACATCTCCGGTTTTATCCGCCGCAGCGCTGAGGCGGGAAACCGGCGATCCCACTCTTCATCAGAAATTTCCGCTAATTCGCTTAGAAGGGGAGCTACATTGCCAGAATACGGCTGAAAATCGGCAACATCCGTAGGCTGAGCAAAACGCTGATTCCAAGGGCAAACATCCTGGCAGATATCGCAACCAGCAACCCAGCCTTGCAGAGGAGATGCGATCGCTGCCACTCCGTCCTGCTTCGCTAACGGTTTCGCTTCGCTTAGCGCGTCTGGTAACTTTTCAGCCCGATTCTCAATTGTGTGGTAAGCGATGCACCGATTAGCGTCTATGACAAAGGGCTGGGTAATTGCACCCGTGGGACAAGCATCGATACAACGAGTGCAAGTGCCACAGTGTTCAGTATGGGGCAAGTCAGGCGTTAAGTCGAGGTTGGTCAATACTTCCCCTAAAAATACCCAAGAACCATACTCGCGCGTAATGACATTTCCATTCTTGGCAATCCAACCAATTCCAGCTTGCTGTGCCCATACTTTATCTTGCACGGGGCCAGTATCAGCATAGTAACGCGCAGAGATGCCTTCTCCCTGCTCTTGCAGCCAAGTGGTGAGTGCTTTCAGCTTTTTATGCAGGATCTTGTGATAATCCCTTCCCCAGCCATAGCGGGAGATTTTGGCGTATTCCTTACCTTCGGGACGCTGGTGAGGCGTGTAATAGTTGAGGGCCACACAAATTAGCGATCGCACTTCTGGCATGACTCGATGGATATCTTGCCGCTTAGGATTCGCCATCCATTCCATGTCCGCCTGATAGCCTTGTGCCAGCCATGCCTGCAACGGCTGTACTTCCACTTCTGCCCCATCTACAGCCGCGATTCCTGCCTTGTGGAATCCCAACTCCAAGGCTTTTTGCTTCACTTCGCGACTACTGATGGGTACTTTCACAAGGTTTGATGGCGATCGCATCTGACTCGAATCATTATAGTTTCTCGGATTTCGGTTTTGCACCTAGCGGTTGAAACCGCAGCAACACAGATGCAAAAGCAGGAAAGTTCTGAACAATCCCTCCAGAAGCGCAGGTGCGAACCTGCTGTTTTGTTTAATACTGATCGGTGTGGTTTGTAGGAAATGCCATGACACCAGCTGACGATCTAGTTTTAACTTCGGAATCTGAATTTACCACCGAGCTGACAATTGCCGGAATAACAGAGCCTGTCGTGCTGCGCTATTTTGAAACGATGAATGCAGGAGACTTTGAAACAACTGCTGCTTTGTTTGCAGAGGATGGGGAAATGAATCCCCCATTTGAGTCGCCGATTGTGGGACATGATGCGATCGCATCTTACCTGCAAGCAGAAGCCAAGGCCATGACTCTCTCCCCCCGTGAAGGAATTGCCGAAACTCTAGAAGATGGCAACACGCAGATTCAGGTTAGCGGTAAGGTACAAACTCCCGTTTTTGGCGTCAATGTCTCCTGGATATTTATCCTCAATCCACAGCGTCAAATTATTTTTACCCGGATCAAACTATTAGCATCTCCCCAAGAGTTACTGAACTTACGCCGTTGATTACGCGCTTAGATAAGGATTTTTACCTCGATCCCAGGTTTAGCCTGGAATCGAGTCATTTTATAAGTCAACTCTTCTTTGTGAAACTTATCAATTCCCTGTAAAACGATCGCTATTCGCTTTACTTCTTTTAACAAAAAGAGGCGATGCCACTCCATTGACCCGGCTCGCCTAGATCGATGTGCTGGTTCCTCTTAAAAAACCTCAGGCTATCCAGCTCATGAGGTTAGAAAATACCCGGTTAAAAGCTCTCTTTGGTTCCTAATTATGTCTATTTTTTGGGCACCCTGATGGCATAAAAAACCATCAATCCCACGATGCTATGCTTTTGTCGCTTCTGGCAAACTCGCTTCTAACTTCAAACAGTTACGACCGTTTACTTGTAAGCGATACTCTACTCGATCCATTAACCTATTCATAATCAGCCACCCATAACCGCTTTCCTGTTTATCATTCGGGGTAGGCGGGAGATAAGTTGATAAGTCAAATCCCTGACCGTGATCCCAAATTTCGAGAGCAATATCCCGATTTTTTAGTTCTAGGCGAATTAGCACGGGCAAATTTGGTTGCTCCTTATGAGCATGACGCACCACATTCGAGTATGCTTCCACCAAAGCCAATCGCAAGCGATTCGATTGACGAGGCCAATCCACCGAGTCGGTCAGTTCGACTTCCAAACATCCCAGTAGCCAGCTTTCAACAATTGTTAAAAACTTCAAATCACTTGGTATGTGCAGCTCCGTTTTCATGTACTTAAAGAACCTCCAGAGAGAGTATAGTTTGGTCGTCTTCCTGAACGTTATTGGTGTGTTCTCGAATCCGCGCGAGTAAGTTATTCAAATCGAAAGGTACTGGCTCAAGGCATACAAGTTTCCAAAGCCCATCTTGTGTCAGCATACTACTCGTACCTTCAAAGCTGCCAGTGGTAACTTCTGCCGTCGGCGCGATCTCCGAAGCAGTATGTCGAAGGCTACTTTCTTGGGTGACAGTCGCCTCGGTAATCCCGTCGCTCGTCAGTAGCAGAATTTCACCTGAATTTAAGGTCAGTTGCCCCTGCTTGGCTTTCCAGATGGGTAAAATTCCCAAAGGGATGCCGCGAGTCTTGAGAAAATTTGGTTCCAGCGCCGAGTCTGAAGTAGGTGCCGCTCTTTGTTGCACGACTTCCCGATTAGACCAGACTAAGGGATAGATGTGACCGGCATTAGCATATACCAACTCTTGAGTTGCTGGGGTATAACGAGCCAGCACCATCGTGATAAAGCAGTTGGTGCTGACGAGATCGTTGGACATAATGCTGTTAAGATTCCGCATGACGACATCTGGCTCCGGAGAAATTTCCTGAGCGAGTTCCCGGCGCAGAATAGAAATTGCACTTGCCATAAATAGAGCCGCTGGGACGCCTTTCCCAGAGACATCTCCCACTGCCAGCCAAACATCGCCTTGAGGATGGACGTACACTTCAAAAAAATCACCCCCCACTTCTCTAGCAGCGACGCAGCAGGCTTGCACCTGCATCCCTTCTACTTCAGGCCAACTTTGGCGGAGGAGGTTATTTTGAATTTGACGAGCGACTTCTAGTTCGGCACGCATCTGCTGAGCTTGCTGCTGCGTGCGCTGGTAGAGTTTCGCCTGAGAAAGCGCCAAAGCGGCTTGTTCGGCGACGCCTTCTATCAGCTGAACTTCATCGGGTGCCCAGAGGCGATCGCTGTTTTCTTGATAGAGGCAGAGAACGGCTAACACCTGCTGCTGGAAGATCAGCGGCACTCCTAACTGAGTGGAACGCCTTCCCTCTTGTTCGCCTTGGGCAAGTTGGATCTTGCGACTTTCCAGGGCTGCTTGTAGTAAAGAGTCTGAGTCGCGTTCCGGTACTGGGGTTTCTGTATCCTCGCTCGGCTCATTGGGAGTTGGATAGAAAAAAGCTTCGCTGGTCAAGCGATCGCTCTCTACGGGTCGCAGAACGCAATAACTCGCCTCAAAAGCTTGCCCAATGGTATTGGCAACGGTTTGCAGCATACTCTGGTAATCTAGCGACTCCCGAATTGCCGTTGTCACCGCATTCAAGAGTTCTTCTCGGCGCAAGGCGCGGCGCAGTTCGTTCGTCCTTTGTTTCAGCACGCGGTAAGTTTCCGCGGCTTGTTGAACCACTGCTTTTAAGTTCTCCGGGTTCCAGGGTTTGGTGATGTACTTGAACACCTGACCGGAGTTAATCGCATCGACTAAATCTTCGACATCCGTGTAGCCGGTTAGGAGAATCCGGATGGTATCGGGAAAGCGCTCAACTGTTTTACTTAAAAATTCGGTTCCATTCATTTGGGGCATGCGCTGGTCAGAAATAATCACAGCCATTTCCCCTTCCGTGTCCAAAACTTGAATGGCGCTGAAGGCACTGTCGGCTTTGAAGACGCGAAAATCTCGCCGAAATGTCCGATAAAGTAAATCTAGGTTGTCATGCTCATCATCAACCACCATCAGTTTGAGTTTGCTCCCTTCTGCCTGACTCATCGGCACACTCCGCTTCCCGCTTAATTAGATCATCGACAGCTTGAGGGGATTTTCACTCCTCATCCCTTGCCTGCATATCGCCAACCGGAGCAAATTCCGGTTCTCGCTTTTATTTCTCGTGATGCTGCTGATTGATGATTCGATAGAATAACAGCTTTGAGGGCATTCTGAGACGCCCATTGACTAAGGTTTGTTACTCGACCAACTGACTACGGGTTAAATACCGCTGCCAGGATATAGAGGCGAGCATAGCTGCCAGGTTGTGGCAGCTACAGAGGGTTCACCGATGTCAAGCCAAGCAGAAGTCAACTCATACCGAGCGCCCGATCCTCCACAAGCAAAGGTATTTATCCGACTAAGCCAGAGCGTAGAGCACGCACCGCCGCTTGGGTGCGGTCATCGGCACACAGCTTGTTCAAAATATTCCGGACGTGGGTTTTGACAGTTCCGACAGTGATGTAGAGCTTTTCCGCGATCGCGGCATTGCTGCACCCTTCAACAATCAGCTGCAAAACTTCTAATTCCCGTTCCGTCAGCGGATAAGCTTCAATTAGCTGGCTGTATTCCGGTTCGGTGGCATTGATAATCACCGTTTTGGATATGGCTGCTTGATCCAATCCTGTCTGACTAGATCGAGTTTGCTGCAAGACAATCCGGGCGATCGCTGGGTCGATCCAGCCGTTGCCTTCGTGCGTCACTTGCAGCGCTTCGAGCAACTTATCAAAACTAATGTTTTTCATGCAGTAGGAATCTGCACCTGCTGCAAATGCCGCCAATACCGCTTCTTCGTCATCTTGTAAAGTCAACACCAGTATCTTGGTATGACCCCCATCCTCCGAAGCCACCTGCCATTCCCTAAACGTCCTCGTCAATTCAATTCCGTCCATATCGGGCAGGCCAATATCGACAATCGCCACATCTGGCTTGGTCGTTTCCAGTAATTTCAGACCTTCAGTGGCATTGGCGGCTTCACCTACAAATTCAATTTCCCCGCGCTGTTGCAGCGCTGTCCGGATGCCGACCCTAGTCAGGTCGTGGTCTTCAATTAAAGCGACGCGAATTTGACTCATCTTCTCTTCCACACTTTGCAATTCTATGGACTTTCTAAAAATAAAGATTTCCTAAAGAGTTTGCAGTCGTCAATCTACTGCCATTCTTTGCGTGTTCTAGTATTAGTAATTTATACCCTCCTCATCTGTTTGAGGTGATATTTTTACTGGCGGGGACATGGCAAACCTAACCATAAACCAAAGCTTGAGCGCGGCAGTCTTTTAAAAGGGACAGTTTGGCAATTGGTCAATTTTAGTACAAGTGTACGATCGATAACTGCAACAAACCACTAACCATCTGGATTTTACCTTTCTGCTGGAGCGCACAAGGCGGTTTCTCTGGTTGAGTCAGGTGGCTGAACTGGGAAAATGCCTTGCTCAACATCACCAGACGTGGCAGACAGCAGAATCTCAGATTTTTACTTGCCAATGGCAGCACGAGCAGCCCAGAGTTCAACTACCGCTGGTATGAGTATACCGGGTTGGCAGCATGAGAATCATCCGGGCTGGAGAATTCTTTAAAGGAATCTCTTTGCCAAACCATCTAGAGCCGAAGCAGCGAGCATAGATAGCTCGTTCAGTTACACCCCGATCCCAGGACTGTACCTGTTACAGAACCGGATTGTGTCGGCTTTGGACTTGGCAAGTTGGGCGATCGCTTTCTTCATCAGTAGCCACTCACTCGTTATCAGCCACCATCTACACTTTCACTGGGACAGCACCCAAGTTAGTTAAGCTAAAAGCTTAAGCTAAAAGTCAAAGCTTGCAATGGCTCCTTCTGGAACTCAATACCTACACCTTCTTTGGTCCGATCTTCCCGTGCGTCGGCGGGGTGCCCTGATCATCGCCATCCCGATCATGTGTCTTTTAACGTCGGTGGTGGTATTTGCTGGGCTGCAACGCAGTACTGCAACGGCGCAAAATTATGTTGACAAAACGCAGAAGGTGCTATTACAAGCCAATCGCTTGCTCACAGCGATAGTGGATGCCGAGACAGGGGTTCGGGGTTATGCCTTAACTTATCGCCCGGAATATCTAGAACCTTATAACGCAGCGATCGCAAGCATTCCTCAATTCCTCCAAGAACTGGATAATTCCGTCAAAGATAAGCCGCAACAGCTGCAACGAGTCCAGCAGCTTCAAAAGCTGGTACGGCAAAAAGTCAGCATAATGAACCAGAATGTGGCTCGGATAAAAGTCGTCAAGCAGGGAAATGCTGGCAGTTTCCGATTGGAGCCTCAAGCCAAAACCACGATGGATGCCATTCGTCGGCAAATTGCCCTGTTCTCCGCCGAGGAAGCTCGTTTGCTTGACCAGCGCAGCCGAGACTTAAAGCATCAGCAGCGAATTACCATTGGCGTACTCAGCGCTACAGCAACACTCGGTCTTCTGGGATCGCTAGCAGCGGTGTATCTGTTCGATCAGCTCGACCGGGAACTGGCAGGACAACAAACGGGTTTGCGCGAAAGTAACATTCGCATCCGCGCCATTTTAGACAATGTGGTAGATGGGATTATCACTATCAACGATCAAGGTCATATTGAGTCTTTTAATCAAGCTGCTACCTTGATGTTTGGGTACGAACCCGCCGAAGCGATTGGCAAAAACCTGAAACTCTTGGTGGCGCAGCCCTTCAGCGGTGATAGCATCCAGGCGCTCAACCACTTTGTGGGCAACAACCCAGTCAAAATGCGGCAACTGCAAGAAACGGTAGGACGCCGCAAGAATGGCACCACGTTCCCAATGGAGTTAGCGTTTAGCGAGATACATTCTTACAATCAGCGCTTGCTGATTGGGATTATGCGGGACATTACGGATCGCCAGCAAGCTGAGGAAATGCTGCGAAAACAAGCGACATTGCTGGATCTGGCAAATGACGCGATTTTGGTGCGCGATCGCGACGATCGGATTACTTATTGGAATCTGGGGGCAGAACGGCTGTACGGTTGGACAAAGAAAGAAGCCCTCGGTCAATACGCCCACGAACTCTTGAGAACCGAATTTCCTCCCAATATCGAAGAAATCGACGAAATGTTTCTTCACGACGGTTACTGGAAAGGTGAACTGCTCGACACCAAGCGCGATGGTACGCAGATTCGGGTTTCTAGCCGATGGACATTGCAGACAGACGATGAGGGCGAACCCTTAGCGACCCTGGAAATTAACAGCGACATTACCGAACGCAAACAAGCAGAAGAAGATTTGCGATCGCGTGCAGGGGAATTAGCCCGCTTAAGCGCCATCCTTGCCCAAACCAATATTGCTCTAGAGAAACGCAACCAAGAACTCGATCAGTTTGCCTATATTGTCTCCCACGACCTCAAAGCACCGCTGAGAGCGATCGCTAATCTCTCCACTTGGATTGAAGAAGACATCTCCGACCAACTGACTGAAGAAACTAGGCACAATCTAGACTTAATGCGATCGCGCGTCCATCGTATGGAAGCGCTGATCAATGGCGTCCTTCAATATTCCCGCGTAGGACGAATCAAGGCGTCTGTGGAATGGGTGGATGTGGAAAAACTTCTCGCAGAGGTCATTGACACCCTCGCACCGCCACCGGCTTTTACCATTGTCGTAAGCCCTGGAATGCCTACCCTACGCACCGAACGCTTGCCCCTACAACAGGTGTTTGCCAATCTGATTAGCAACGCGATTAAACACAACCCCCAAGCAGAGGGACAAGTGACAATATCTGTTCAAGACCAAAGTAACTTTTATGAGTTTGCCGTGGCAGATAACGGGCCAGGAATTGCCCCCGAATATCACGAGAAGGTTTTTGCCATCTTTGAGACTTTACAAGCTCGCGATATCGTCGAAAACACGGGCATCGGTCTAACCCTGGTCAAAAAAATTGTTGAAACCCAAGGAGGAGCCATCTGGGTAGAATCTCAAGCAGGCAAAGGAGCAACCTTTCGCTTTACCTGGTCGAAATCGGTTCTGAGTACCTAAACTCATCTCAGGCACCCGTCTTAAGCTGGCGGTTGAAAGCGCGTCTAAACATCCCAGAGGCGTTCAATCTTCTCCCCTCTCCGTGAAGGTCGAGGGGCTGGGGGTGAGGTTCCTTCTTGCACTCAAGAGAGAACTGCGATAAACAAAACCATCCTTGCTTAGGCGTACAAAAGTACCAATTCAAAAACTTTTGGTCTGCATCTAATGCGAGTTTTAAATCTTCGATTGGTACTAAAACTTACTTTTTTACTTTCGTTAAAACTTAAACTTTTTTTTAAATTCAAGCCTTTAGTAAGGATTCCTTAATTTAGATTCGATAGAGTAACGGTGCAAATTGTAGATGCCGAATCTCTATAATCGTCCCTATGGCTGATGCTACGTCAGGGTTGATTCTACTAAAAAGCAACTACAAAAACTCTGGCGCGAATTGACAAGCCAGCGCGAGGCTAATGCCTCGCTCCGAAGACACGCGATCGCAACTCCAACTCAATTGCGCGGACTTTCTGGAGCGAGTTCTATAATACTGGATGCAATCCGACTGAACACAGCGGAAAACCCTGGGCAATCGATCACCTTCCTAGTGGTTGATGCCTGAGAAAGTGGTTTTATGGCAATTTGTGTTTAGAAGGATGAAACTTTTGCCAGGGGTAGGCTTCCAGGTAATGCGTTACGGTATCGCTCTATTAGCGGTGACACTAGCACTGCTAATTAAACTGATTCTAAACATTCTAACTGGTGGAAAAGAAACTCCTTTTCTAATACTTTTTGCTGCCATATTGGTGGGCATCTGGTACGGTGGCACGAAACTCGGTCTGTGGAGCGCTGTTTTAGCGGCTTTCGCCAATGTAAAAAAGTACCCAGAGGCGGGAAGCCCAAGCGAAAATTCCGTTTTGGAAACGAGGCTGAGTAGTGCTGTTAGCAATTATCCTCAGATGTCTCTAAAAACGCCAGACCGAAGCCGCGATCGCTCCTGGGAGGAAATGCTCAGCGATCGCGGCTTCTTACAGCCAACTCCAACGGCATCGGGAGATGAACTGCACAAACTCAACTTCCATCTAGAAAACTCACCCTTAGCGCTCATCGAGTGGGACAGCAACTTTCGAGTGGCGAGGTGGTCGCGGGAAGCTGAAGCGCTCTTCGGATGGCGAAGCGCCGAAGTAACGGGTAAACATCCTCAGGAATGGCAATTTATCTACGCCGAAGATGTAGCAGCAGTCAATGATGAGATCGGACGGTTGCTCAAAGGCAGCGAAGGGCGCAGCGTGTCCCAAAACCGTAACTATACAAAAGATGGCTCGATTGTCTACTGCGAGTGGTACAACTCCGCTTTGCTAGATGAATCGGGTCGCTTGATGTCAGTGTTATCTTTGGTTCTGGATGTTACCAGTCGGCAGCAAACGCAAGCAGCGCTACATACGAGCGAGGAGCGACTGCGATTGTCCCTGGAGGCAGGACGGATGGGGATCTGGGACTGGAATATCCTTACTGGCGAGCTGACGTGGTCAGAGACTCTAGAACGCATGCACGGTTTACTTCCCGGAACTTTTGCCGGTACGTTTGCCGCCTTCCTAGAAGTAGTGCATCCAGACGATCGAGATTCCTTGAAAAAGGCGATCGCTCAGTCAGTCGAGCAGAAGACTGATTTTGAGCTTGAATTTCGCATCGTTTGGCCTGACAGTAGCATCCACTGGATCTCTGGAAAAGGTCAGGTTTTGTGCGACGAAACCGGCAAGGCAGTACGCACGATTGGGGTGGGTACGGACATCAGCGATCGCCATCGGCACGCTACGCTACGCCAGCGAATTAACGAACAACAGCACTTTTTGGGTGAAGCGACGACCCTCCTGACTAGCTCCCTTGACTATCAAACTACCTTAGAAACCCTGGCTCAGCTAGCAGTTCCTCAGCTAGCTGACTGGTGTTCTATCGATATGCTCGACGAAAATCAAACAATTCGCCGACTGGCAGTTGTCCATCAAGACCCATCGAAGGTCGATTGGGCTTACCAATTGCAGGAGCGCTACCCGCCCGATCCCGATGAAGCTTATGGTCTCCCCAACGTTTTACGCACGGGTCAGGCGGAGTTATACGCGGAGATTCCCGACTCCCTCCTGGTAGAGGCGGCTCGCGATCCCGAACACCTAGAAATCTTGAGACAGATAGGCTTTACATCGGCAATGGTGGTGCCCCTGGTAGCTCGCGGACGCACCTTGGGGGCAATTACCTTTACCTCAGCCGAGTCGGGTCGTCGCTACGGTCAAGCTGACCTGACCTTTGCCTGCGAACTTGCCCGTCGCGCTGCTTTAGCTGTTGACAACGCGGGTCTGTTTAAAACGCTGCAACAAGAACTCGCAGAGCGTCAGCGAACGGAGGCGGCATTGCGGGAAAGCGAAGAACGCTTCCGCACGATGGCAGATAGTGCCCCCGTCTTGTTATGGGTGGCAGATCGGGATGGGCGGTGTCATTTCTTTAATCAGCGTTGGCTGAGCTTCCGAGGGCGAACCTTAGAGGAAGAACTCGACAAAGGTTGGGCAGAAGGCGTGCATCCAGAGGATTTGCCGCGCTGTTTGGATACTTATCGGGCGGCTGCTCATGTCCGGAAAACTTTCCAAATGGAGTACCGTCTATTGCGGGCAGATGGGCAGTATCGCTGGGTCTTAGATACCGGAACGCCACGATTTTTGGCGGATGGGAGTTTTGCGGGTTATATTGGCTCGTGTATTGACATTACTGAGCGAAAATTTGCCGAAGAAGCTTTGCGCGATCGCGCGGCGGAATTAGCCCGTCTGAGTAACATCCTCACCAAAACTAACGCCGCTTTAGAAAAACGCAACGCCGAACTCGACCACTTCGCTTATATTGTTTCCCACGATCTCAAGGCACCTCTAAGAGCGATCGCTAACCTCTCCACTTGGATTGAAGAAGACCTACTCGACTTTCTAAATCCGGAAACCCAGGAGAATATGAATCTACTGCGGGGGCGCGTTCATCGGATGGAAGCTCTAATCAACGGTCTTTTGCAGTATTCTCGTGTGGGGCGGGTTAAGACCTTTGTGGATCTTGTGGACGTTGACACCTTACTGGCAGAAGTTATCAACACGCTTGCACCTCCACCCACGTTCGCTATCACCATTCAGCCCGGAATGCCTACCTTCCACACCGAGCGCTTGCCCTTAGAACAAGTGTTTGCAAATCTGCTCAGCAATTCCTTCAAACACCACCCTCGGTTGGAGGGAAGCGCGACTATATCAGTACAAGATAAAGAAACATTCTATGAATTTGCCGTGGCAGATGATGGGTGTGGGATCGCTCCGGAATATCATGAAAAAATTTTTGTCATGTTTCAAACTCTGGAGGCACGAGATAAGGTAGAAAACACCGGCGTGGGACTCGCCATCGTTAAGAAAATCATCGAAAACAAAGGAGGAACCATTCGCCTGGAATCTCAAGTCAATCAAGGGTCAACTTTCTACTTTACCTGGCCCAAACAACCCAGTAGTAACAATTCGCTTTTTGTCTAGATATGGATATCACTAATAAAAAAATGAATAAAAAAATAATAATCAATAGTTTTTTAAATCATGGTAGATAAGATGACAAACCTTTTGCTAGTTGATGACGACGAAGTTGATGTGATGACCGTAAAACGGGCATTCAAAAAAAATAATATTCAAAATCCCTTCTATGTTGCCAATAACGGGCTAGAAGCACTAGCTATGTTGCGGGGGACTGACGATTCAACAAAGGTTCCGCGAGAGCGGCGGCTGGTCTTACTCGACTTGAATATGCCCAAAATGGGTGGAATTGAATTTTTGCGTGAATTGCGGGCAGACCCAGAACTCAAAGCAATTCCAGTGATTGTACTAACGACTTCCAATGAAGATAAAGACAAGGTGGAAGCCTACAATCTCAATGTAGCGGGTTATATTGTCAAACCCGTAACATTTGCTAAATTCGTGGAGGTAGTGGCAACGCTCAATCAATATTGGATGCTTAGTGAAATGCCCTAATTTTGGAGAATGGGTAATGGATTGTAAGAGTGATGAGTGATGAGTGGTGAGTTACAAGAGAATTCTTTAATTCAAAACTTAAAATTTAAAACTCAAAGCTTTTTACGAATTCCGTCCTTGAATGGTTATGGAAGAAAAGTTAAAAATCCTGGTAGTCGATGATGATGAAGTAGACCGGATGGCGGTTCGCCGGTCGCTCAAAACGGCTGGCGTGCAAATGGAATTAGTAGAAACCAGCGACTGCCAAGGAGCGATCGCTACTTTACACAGCGACCATTTTGACTGTGTCTTCCTCGACTATCGCTTGCCTGACGGGGATGGACTCACCCTCGTTCAAAATATCCGCTCGTCTGGTTTTAAAATCCCCTTGGTCGTCTTGACGGGTCAGGGAGACGAGCAAACTGCCGTCGAACTGATGAAAGCCGGAGCATCCGACTATATTTCTAAAGGCAAAGTTTCTCCAGAAAGTCTCTCTCGCAGCCTGCACAATGCGCTTCGCCTCTATCGAGCGGAAAGACAGGCATCAGAAGCAAACCAATTACTCAAAGAAAGCGAAGAACGCTATCGGTTTGTTCTAGAGGGATCGAACGACGGAATTTGGGACTGGGATATCACCACCAACACCGTTTATTGGAATGACCGCTGTTTTGAAATCAGCGGCTTGTCCCGTGAAGAATTTGTCGGCAATTACCAGGCATTGTGCCAACTTTTGCATCCAGAAGATCGATACCGCATCGTCCAGAGCATCCGCGATCACCTGGAGCATCAAGTGGAATGTAATGTGGAATTTAAGCTGTTGCACGCTTCTGGGCATTATCGTTACTGCATTGCCAGAGGCAAAGCGCAGCGAGATGGGAACGGCAAGCCTTTCCGAATGTCTGGAATTATTAGCGATATTACAGAGCGCAAGCGGGCATTAGAAAACCAGCGATTTCTGGCAGAAGCGAGTGCTGTCCTTTCAGCTTCTCTAGATTACAAAACAACCCTGGAGAATCTGGCTCAATTGGCAGTACCCCACTTAGCCGACGTGTGCATAGTAGATATTCTGGCAGCGGACGGCTCAATTCATCGGATGGGGACGGCTTATGCAAACCCCTCTCCAGAGAAGTTGGTGCAAGAGGTGCTGCATCTGTTCCCCCCCGACCCGGATGGAGAACACCCCGCAAGCATTGTATTACGCACGGGCAAACCAAAATTTGCCGTTGAAATTGACGACGAAATGCTCGTAGCTGCGACCCGCAATGCCGAACATCTGCAAATAGTTCGGGAGCTGGGCTTTCAGTCTTACATGGTGGTGCCCCTGTTGGTGCGCGATCGCACTTTAGGGGCAATTTCCTTGGTGTCCACTCAAGAGAAACGCCGCTACGATGCGATGGACTTGGCTCTGGCAGAGGAACTTGCCCGTCGTGCTGCCTTATCGGTCGAAAATGGAAAATTATACCGGGAAGCGCAAGCGGCGACTGAGAACTTACGCAAGGCGATCATTATTCTGGGCGAACAACAGCAACAACTCCGGACACTCCAGCAGCTGACAAATTTACTAAACCAGCGCCTGAGTGACTTACCCGGTTTGTTACGGGTGATGGTTCAAGCGGTTTGCGATGCGATCGCGGGTGCCCAGTTTTGCTTTATCATGCTGCAAAACCCCCAGTGCAATCGCCTGGTTTTAACGGTGACGGCGGGAATCGGTACGGAAAAATTGCGCCTGGAAGATGGTTTTAGTTCGGGGGAAGGATTGCTTTCTCAGGTGTTTTTGACTGGGATTTCTCAGCTTATCGAAGGGGAACAAGCCGCTTTCCTCCACTCGACATCCGACACCGTAAAGCCCTCAGAGTTGCCAGCTTCACTTTATGTGGTGGCGATTGAGTCCGCGCAAGCGGGACGGTTGGGCGTGCTGGCAATCGGTAATTGGGAAAATTCTCATGCGTTTGACGAAGAAGACCGATATCTGCTGGCGGCGGTGGGAGAACAAGCCGCGATCGCGATTAATAATGCCCGTCTGATCAATGCTTTAGAAGAACGAGAGGAACGCTTAGCTTTACAAAACGAAATCCTGGCTCAGCAAAACAAGGAACTCGAAAATCTTTCCACGCAAATTCAACTTCAGAATCTGCAATTGATGGAAGCAGCGCGGTTGAAATCGCAGTTTCTCGCCACCATGTCCCACGAACTGCGGACGCCAATGAATGCTGTGATCGGCTTTTCTCAACTGCTGTTGCGCCAGCGGCAAAATCAGCTTAGCCCGCAACAATTGGACATGGTAGATCGCATCCTCAGCAATGGGAAACACCTGCTAACGCTGATTAATGACATCCTTGACCTCTCAAAAATTGAAGCCGGAAGATTGGAACTCAAACTGGAAGAATTTAATCTGCCAGTGCTAGTGAGAACAACCGCAGAAGAATTGCGATCGCTTGCTTCAGAAAAGCATTTGGAGCTGCAACTTGAGGCAAATTTACAAAACCCTCAGATATTGAATGATAGCGCTCGGCTGCGGCAGATTTTGGTAAATCTTCTCTCCAATGCGATTAAATTCACTGACACCGGAAGTGTGTGCATCAAAGTACAAGAAATTTCCCCGGATCAAGTGTTACTTAGCGTTCAAGATACCGGAATTGGAATTGCTGAGGAAAACTTAAAGCATATTTTTGAAGAATTTCGGCAAGTCGATCAGTCCCTCGCCAAAAAATATCCGGGTACGGGTTTAGGGCTTGCCATCACTCACTCATTAGTGCAATTAATGCATGGAAAAATATCAGTGGAAAGTCATTTAGGTCACGGATCTACCTTCAATGTAAAATTTCCCCGCCGAGTCAGTATTTAGCTTGTTTTCATCGAATCAGTTGTGTCGAGGCAGTTCTCAATCAAGGGTGCCCTACACCCTCACAATTCAAATAGAATTGCTCTACACTCAGTAAGCGCTTTCATGCTGAGGATTGATGACGAGTGACAGATGTTAGCCTAAAGTAACCAATACAGGATCTCGAAGCGTCTGCGGCGATGATTCAGCTACTTGCTACTTGTTCGATTGAAAAGAGTTTTGAGAATTCGGTCTTCGCTTGATTGGGTAATTTAATTCATCCGCTGCATTGAGAAAATAAATGTCTGGTCACGATATTATCGTCCTCGGTGCCTCTGCCGGCGGGGTAGAAGCGCTGACTCAACTGGTCAAGGCTTTGCCGCCGGATTTGCCAGCTGCAATCTTTGTCGTCATACACTTCCCTGCCCACAGCACCAGCGCCATGCCAAGTATCCTGAATCGCTGCGGCTGTTTGAAAGCATCTCATCCCAAGGACGGCGAGGCGATTCAACATGGGCGGATTTATGTGGCACCCCCAAATTACCATTTATTAGTTAAACGCGGATACATCCACCTGGCTCGTGGTCCTAAGGAGAACGGTCACAGACCCGCCATCGATCCCCTATTTCGCACGGCAGCCCAGTTCTATGGACGGCGAGTGGTGGGTGTGGTGCTTTCAGGCAATCTTGACGACGGGACGGCGGGACTCGCAGCGGTGAAGCAGCGAGGCGGTGTCGCAGTGGTTCAAGATCCCAACGACGCCTTGTTTCCCGGAATGCCCCGTAGCGCTATCGAGAACGTAGAAATCGATTATATTTTGCCTTTGTCAGCGATCGCTCCTACCCTGGTAAGCTTGGCTCAAGAGTCAGTGGCAGCCGAGGAAAAAGAGCCTGTAACTGATGAGATGGAAATGGAATCCGAGAGCGCAGAATTAGATATGGCTTCCATATACAAAGATGACAGACCCGGAACGCCCTCCGGCTTCGGCTGTCCAGATTGCGGGGGTGCCCTGTGGGAACTGCACGACAGTCAGTTGCTTCGGTTCCGCTGCCGCACGGGTCACGGCTATTCCGTCGAGACTCTGCTGGCAGAGCAATCTGAGGCACTAGAGACGGCACTGTGGAATGCGTTTAGGGCACTAGAAGAACGTGCCGCTTTGTCCCGTCGGATGCATCAAGGGGCACGCGATCGCAACCAAACTCGGTCAGCCAAACGCTTTGAAGAACAGGCGCACGAAGCTCAGCACAACGCTACCATCATCCGGCAACTGCTTTTAAATGGCAATGGGGACAAAGAGAAAGATACCCAGACAGACCCGGAAAATGGGAAGCAGGTAGAAAAGGAGAATCGGAGAAAAGCAGGATCGAACCCAGAAACCGAAGAAAATTCTTACCCTTTGATTACCTTTCCCATCGTGGCAGTGGCAGCGTCTGCCGGTGGGATAAAAGCCATCACCGAATTGATTTCTGGCTTGCCAAAAGACTTTCCGGCAGCGATCGCCATCGTCCAGCACCTAGACCCCAAACACCCCAGCCTACTCGCAGAAATCCTGAATCGTCGCACGTCTCTACCCGTCAAGCAGGCAGAACCAAGAGAGCAAATGCGTCCGGGGACAATCTATATCGCGCCGCCGAATCATCACCTGCTGATCGACCCTGACGCCACTCTCTCCCTCACCCAGACGAAACTGGTGCATTTTGTCCGTCCCTCCGCTGATCTACTCTTTGAATCAATCGCGGCAAGTTTTAAAGAACGAGCGATCGCGGTTGTCCTCACCGGGACGGGTAAGGATGGTGCAACCGGCATCAGAGCGATTAAACAAATGGGCGGAATCGCGATCGCGCAAGATCGGGAATCTTCGCAGTATTTTGGGATGCCGGGAGCCGCAATTGAAACTGGAGCAGTCGATTGGATACTCCCCTTAAATGAAATTGCTGCTACTTTGGTGAATCTGGTAAATAGCTAATTGCAAATGGCAAATTGTTGTCACTAAATCCAATCATTTATAGATAGAGTTTGCTAATAAAAATAGGACAAAAAGCTAGCGATTTACCACGAATTGCTAATCAAACTGTGAGCAATCAATGTAACTTTGTTGAAGACTGGGAATCGGAAATCCTCTGTAGTCATTAAGTCCTCAGCTTGCTGCGATTGACAACTAACCTTTCTACCACTCCCAAAGCGTGATATCTAATTACGCTAATATACTAAATTGATGTTATGTAAAAAAATATTCGATTAAGCGAGTAGCTATTATAGTCATTTTCGATCGGGTAAGATATACAGAGAAAACCTAAGCGCTAACCCTCTTCCCAACGCGGTTGTGGGCGGTCAATTCAAAGCCTCTCTCAGATTCTTCTAGAGCAATGGAAGCGAGGTCAAAACCGTATTGCACTTATGGAAAACTGGTATAAATAACAACTACTTATGGATCGCTCAATCCTCAACCCTGAATTTGAAGCGCTGCTAGAGTATCTTAAAGGCAGCCGTGGCTTTGATTTTACTGGCTACAAACGTTCCTCTCTGATGCGTCGCGTCCTGAAAAGGATGCAGATAGTAGGACTGGAAAGCTACAACGATTATATGGATTACCTAGAAGTATATCCAGAAGAATTTATTCACCTGTTTAACACGTTGTTGATTAATGTAACTGCCTTCTTCCGCGATCGCTCAGCCTGGGATTACATTATTGAAGAAATCGTTCCCACCATTGCCGCCCGCAAACAAATCAACGAACCGATCCGCATCTGGAGTGCTGGCTGTGCCTCTGGAGAAGAAGCTTATACTATCGCGATGGCGTTCGCTGAAGCGCTGGGAGTGGAACAGTTCAAAGAACGGGTGAAAATTTATGCCACCGAGTTAGACGAGGAAGCCCTCAATCTAGCCCGCCAAGCGACCTATTCAGCGAAGGATGTCGCGGATCTGGCTCCGGAAATGGTAGAGAAGTACTTCGAGGAATGCGCTCGCGGCTATAACTTTCGCAAGGATCTGCGTCGCTTGGTGATTTTTGGGCGTCACAACTTGACGATTGATGCTCCCATCTCCCGCATTGACTTACTGGTGTGTCGCAACACTTTGATGTATTTCAATGCCGAAACTCAATCTAAAATCCTCTCCCGCTTTCACTTTGCCCTGAATGACAGTGGCTTTATCTTTTTAGGGAAGGCGGAGATGTTGCTCAGCCACAGCCACACTTTCACACCTGTGGATTTGAAGCGGCGTATCTTTACCAAAGCCCATAAAATAGGAATACGCGAACGGTTGTTGCTTATGGCTCAGTCTGGCAGCGAGGAGGCAGTGAACAATCTAGCCACTCATGTCCGCATTCGGGAAGTCGCCTTCGACAGCAGCCCGACATCCCAAATAGTGATAGATGTCAATGGCTTTTTAGTGCTGGTGAACGAACGTGCTAGGGCAATGTTTCCCTTGAGTCCGAAGGATCTGGGTCGCCCCTTGCAAGATTTAGAAATTTCTTATCGTCCCCTGGAATTACGCTCTTGTATCGATCAAGCCTATACGGAGCGCCGACAGATTACTGTCAGGGATGTGCCGTGGCAAACTCCGAAAGGCGAAACGATTACTCTAGACGTGCTGGTGGTACCGCTCGTAGAGGTATCCAACAATCTTTTAGGCGTCAGTATTTCCTTCATTGATGTCAGCCGCTACAAACGGCTACAGGACGATCTGCAACAATCCAACCAAGAACTGGAAATGGCTTATGAGGAACTCCAGTCTACGAATGAAGAGTTGGAAACGACGAACGAGGAACTCCAATCCTCTAACGAAGAGTTAGAGACGACAAATGAGGAACTCCAATCCTCTAACGAAGAGCTAGAAACCATGAACGAAGAGCTACAATCCACGAATGAGGAATTGCAGGCTCTTAACGATGAAATGCACCGCCGCAGCGAAGAACTCAACGACGCAAACGCCTTTTTAGAGTCGATTTTAGGCACTCTTCGGGGCGGCATCGTCGTAGTCGGGCGAGATATGCATATCCAGCGTTGGGATCGCAAAGCTGAGGAGTTGTGGGGACTGGGAAGCGATGAAATCCAAGGACAACACTTTCTAAATTTAGATATTGGCTTGCCAGTAGAGCAACTCAAACAGCCGATTCGCAACTGTCTATCTGGGGAGAAGGATTTACAAGAAATTATCCTCAATGCCACTAACCGACGCGGCAAGGCAATTGAGTGTAAAGTCTCTTGTAAACCTTTGTTAGGGAAAGAGGGAGAGATTCGAGAAGTGCTTTTATTCATGGAGGAGCAAGAAGGAGTTCCTGAATGAATGAGGACAAGTTTTCCCAGCAGATAATCCTTCTACAACAACACTTGGCAATCCTGCACAAATATTTATTAGCCATTGATTCATCGCCCCTACAGGCATTAATCTTGCAGCAAATCGTGTTGGCGACGGCAGCGTTTGAGGACTTTTGCTTCGTCTTGGAAGACTTGCTGGTGGCGCACGAGGAGCTATCTCAATCCAACGAGCGTTTGGCAGCGATGGAGAGCGATCGCCAAGACATGAACCAATCTCGACAGTTCCAGGTGCAATACTCTAAACAGAGGCTACAACTTCTCAATGAGCAACTGCAAGCGACTGTCGAAGCATTAGCCAAGAGCGATCGCGCCTTAGAGAATAAAAACCACGACTGGCTTGTCGTCAACGAACACCTGCAAAGCGCGATCGCCCAAATTAAGACCACTGCTGATAGCTTAGAGGCGCGTAACGAAGATTTACAAATAAAATCAGAACAATTAGATACAAGTAACGAAGAGCTACGCCTAACAACAGAAAAACTGCGGCTGTCCAGCAACCAGGTTAACCAAGCCAACGCCTTTCTCAAATCTATTTTTACCAGCCTACCGGGCGGCATTGTCGTATTAAACCAAGAACTGAACATCCAAATCTGGAATCCTCAAGCTGAAGATTTGTGGGGACTGCGAAGCGATGAAGTCCAGGGACAGCCTTTTCTAAATTTAAAGATTGGCTTGCCGGTAGAGCAGCTTAGACAGCCGATTCAAAGCTGTTTAACCGGGGACTTGGAATACCACGAAGAAACACTAGATGCTATCAACCGGCGTGGGAGGACAATTCAGTGTAAAGTCACCTGTATGCCTCTATTTATTTTAAAAAAAGATATTCAGGGAGTGATTGTATTAATGCAAGAATTGCACAGCGCTATGCCAATACTATAAAAATCTCAAAGCTACAGTCTGTATTGAAATATCTTTTCTAAGTATGTGTAAAAAATCAACCCTACTGGTATAAAAATAACCGCTTTCCAAACCCCGATCCGACAAGATAAAAAAAGTTAAATTTAGCCGCTTTCTCCCTAAAAAAATCTAAAATATTTTAGCTTTTTCTTCTTCTAACCAGGCAACGCTTACCGTGAAGTGGGCAGAAGGCTGGGGGATCGGGTTTGTTTGGTTTCGAGAAGGAACGGAAAGGTATGTGGATAAAGCTCTGGTTACGGCTTATGGATTTCACCTAACTTATCAGCCTTAAAGAGGATTTACATATAAATTTCTTACAGTTAACTCAAAGTATGTACATAGTGTCTTTACTAAGATTTTGCACACTTTGTGTATTACGGGAATTTATTCATTAAAGTTAAGTTCAACGGCACTTGCTGCCAAAAGCTAAAAACTTTGTGTGATTTGTCTAGTTGCTTAGGGCGCTTACAGCTAATCTGATTTCCAAATTGCTCAAAAAGCAAAATGGGTGATTCAAGAGCTTAACAAAAGTTTAAAAAAAGATAGTAATCAAGAATTTCATGACTTTTCACCTAAAAGGAGAGCGGTTTACCGAGAAAATAGAGACGGCACGCCAACGCGCAGCGGCGTTACAGCAGCGTGTCACCGAATCGCCTCAGCAACAGCCAGCGCTGCTAGCGGGATCGCTGGAAGAATTAAAAACCGCTTTGGAAGAATTACACGTAGCCGAAGAAGAACTGCGCCAGCAGAATGAGGAGTTGTTAGTGGCGAGGGGAGCATTGGAATCGGAACGCCAGCGCTACCTAGACCTATTCGAGTTTGCTCCAGACGGCTACCTGGTAACAGATGCGGCTGGAACGATTCGGGAAGCCAACCGCGCCGCTGCTGAGCTTCTCGGTATCTTGCCCACTTACCTAGTGGGCAAACCGCTAATCATATTTGTGCCTGAAGAAGCTCGTCGAGCCTTTCGTTCCCAACTGACTCAGGTGCCAAAATTAGGCTTAGTTCAGGAGTGGGAGGTGCGACTAAAATCGCGTCAAGGCAAACTCTTTAATGCTGCGCTGACTGTCACCAGCGTCCCAGATAAGCAAGGTAAGGGGTCTTCCCTGCGCTGGATGCTACGTGATATCACCGCCCGCAAGCAAGCGGAGGAGAAAATTCGCTATTATCATTTGCAAAATTTGCGCCTTCAAGAAGAAGTCCGGCTGAAGTCGCAGTTTTTGGCGCTGATGTCCCACGAACTGCGGACTCCGATGAATGCGATTCTAGGCTTTACGCAATTGTTGATGCGCCAAGCTCAGCATCAGCTGGGTCAAAACCAAATACACATGCTGGAGCGCATTTTTAATAGTGGCAAACACCTACTCAAACTGATTGAGGATATTCTGGACTTCTCTAAGCTAGAGGCGGGAAAGCTGGAATTAAATTTGGAAGAATTTGACTTAGTCGAGCTAGTCTCGCAAACGGTGGAAGAACTCCAGAGCTTGGCTCAGCAGAAGCACCTGGAAGTACATATTCACGTTAGTCTTGATAATCCTTGTGTTGTGAATGACAGTAATCGCGTGCGGCAGGTGTTGGTTAATCTTCTTTCCAATGCGATTAAGTTTACCGATTCGGGTAGCATTACTGTGGATGCTTGCGAACCGACACCCGACCAAATTGCGATCGCTGTCAAAGATACGGGCATTGGGATCGAGGAGTCGGAAATTCAGCAAATTTTTCAAGAATTTCGACAACTCAGTCAAAGCCTGACGCGCACTCATGGGGGTACGGGTTTAGGGCTTGCCATTACTGACCGATTAGTTCGCATGATGGATGGGAAAATACAGGTGGAAAGTCAGCCGGGAGAGGGTTCAACTTTCCGCCTAGAGTTGCCCCGTGAAGTCACATCAAGCTCTAATACTGCTGTAATCGTGTGATAACTCCCCATCTAGAGAAAAAAGTGCCTCTCCAAACCTCTCCCCAAACCCCTCTCCGAAACGGAGAGGGGTTTTGAATATTTCTCTTGAATATTGCTCCCCTTCCCGATTCCAGGAAGGGGTTGGAGGTTAGGTCTGGCAGCTTTAGCGTGAATCCCTAGCGTTGATTCCACGCTAAAGCTGCATCTCCAACTGCTTTGTCTACCGTCTTTTCCCCCAACATCGCTGCTTGCAAATTCTCATAAATTGCCTTCTGCAACTTGTTGAGATCCTTCATCGCCGGGACTAAAACCTCTGCCGATGTCAATTGGCTGGCACTAATGACGCGAGCTTGTTCCACTGGCGACACCTTCGGATTACTGGCTATCTGGCTTTGGTACTCTTGCACTGCCTGAACTGTAGACGGCAACACGTTCGCCGCCTTAGCAAAAGCCAGCTGATTTTGATCGTTGGTGACAAATAAAGCAAATTTGAGGGCGTCATCCGGATTTGGAGTGTCGCGGGGAATCACCAGATTCATCACCGCTACATTCTTTTTACCCGTTTCGCCGGTAATCTGGGGTGCCGCAGCGGAGACTTGCGCGATCGCTGGGGCGTTCTTCTCAATCGTCGCCATAAACTCTGCGCCCGTTGCTAGCACCGCCGTCTCACCTGCTTGGTACAGTTCAACCGCACGTCGATGCCCTTGTGTCAATACCTCCTGGGGCAACAGCTTCTTCTGGTAAAGGTCTACCCAATACTGAAACGCCGCTTTCCCTGCGGGTGTATTAAAAGCCGCCTCTCCATTGGCATCCACCAATTGAACCCCCATTTGCACCATCGATTCCAGCACCTCAGCCGAATCTTCTGGAACTAGGGTTGCAAAAAACGCATACTTGCCGGTTTTTTCCTTAATTTGTTGAGCAACTTCTGCCAGTTCGGCATAAGTCGCCGGAGGTTTGCTTACCCCAGCGGCTTTAAACAAATCCTGGTTGTAAATCGTCACCCGCGTCGTTAAATACCAGGGAAGTCCAAAACTTTGGTCGCTGAGCGTGCTAGCCTTCCATATATTAGGTAGATATTGCTGACGCACCGCCTGGGGAACTTTAGTATCTAAATTCAACCAAGCATTGCGCGACGCCAACTGAGAGGCAAAGTCCGGATTGAGGTTCGCGACATCGGGTGCTGTTTTTGCCGAAACCGCCGTCAGGATTTTGCTTTCCATCGCACTCCAGGGTACATCTACCCAGCGGACTTTGACGCCGGTATTTTCCGCTTCAAAGTTGGCAATCAGTTTGTTGAAATACTCAGTAAACTGCGGTTGCAGCTGCATCGTCCAGAACTCAATTTCCCCTTTTCCGGATGGGGCAGATCCAGGGCTACAGCTGATAACCCAGCTGAAAATGAACCCCAATAGGGTACAGATGCCCAATCGTCTCCAGGTTTTCCTACGGATCATGTAAATTGCAATTCCACTTTCAGCGCTAGCAGTAACCCAGCTAGCAGTAACTCATCCTACCTGATGAGGTATATCTAATGGTACGGAATCTATACAGGGTGTATTTTTGTCTCTACCGATGTGTTTGTCAGCTAGATTGGGTACCATGAATCTGTCTCTATTTCCCTATACGCAATCTCTCTTACCTAACTAAACTTTCTATGGCTGCTCCCCTCAGCAAACCTAAAGATATGTTCACCCGATTTAAAGGATTATTATCGAAACGTACCAAAGGAATTGGTATAGAAATTGCCCCTGAACGAATTAATATTGCTCAGCTACGCAAGCAGGGACAAGGATTCAAATTAACAATGCTGTCCTCGAAAGAAGTTCCGGAAGGGGTTTTTCAAGAAGGCAAGATTATCGATGCCCCAGCTTTAGCAGAACTGATTAAGGAAGCGATCGCTGAAAGTAAGATAAAAGTCCAGAACGTCGCCACTGCCGTATCGGGTCGCGAAGCCGTGGTGCGCGTTATCCCGGTGCCTGCGGAACTTGATGACAAAGAGTTGCGGGAAATGGTACTGGATCACGAAGCCGGTCTCTACTTGCCTTTTCCACGGGAAGAAGCAGATGTAGACTACCAGAAGCTGGGATTTTTCACCGATGAGGATGGAATCGAGAAGGTGCAGGTGCTGCTAGTTGCCACCCGCAAGGATGTGACAGATACCTATATCGAAACCTTCCGCGAAGCTGGATTAAAAATCGATGTGTTAGAGATTAGCAGTTTTTCTCTGATTCGGACGATTCGAGAGCAGTTGCGGCAATTTGGTCCTCAAGAAGCTGCCGTTTTGGTAGATATTGAGTTCGACAGCACCGAGATTGCCATCATCGTAGATGGGGTGCCACAATTCTCGCGCACCGTGCCGATTGGGACGTATCAACTACAGAGTGCCCTGAATCGGGCGATGAATTTACCGACATCGAGAAACACTGAAATCCTGCAAGGGATGACAATTCCCAACACCCCCGTCGATAATGTCCGCACAGGTGCAACAGGGATCAATCCCGGTATGGCGGCTTTGGTTAGAGTATTGGGAGAGCTTGCCGACGAACTGCGTCGTTCTATCGATTTTTATCTAAATCAGAGCGAAAATTTAGAAGTGGCGCAGCTGCTACTCGCTGGGCCAGGAGGAGGAATTGGACAACTGGATGAATTCTTCACGCAACGGTTGAGCTTGCCAACGACACAAGTAGACCCAGTTGCGGCCCTTTCCTTGGAGGTGATAGAGGAAATTTCACCAGTGCAAAGACCGGGATTGGGAGTGGTATTGGGATTAGGACTACGAGAGGTTTAAAGCGATGTATAGCCTAGATATTAATTTTCTTAAGGATCGCCCGGACATCATCCGCCGCGATGTCCCCGGTGCCAAAGCTCCCTCTGGGAATAAAAACATGACGCCGCTGTTGGCGGGATTGGCAGTCGGTCTGCTGTTGCCAGCAGGAGTTGGGGCGTTGTGGTTGTTGCTGCAAAACCAAACCGAACAATTGACCGCCAAAAAAGCTCAATTGGAACAGCGGCTCAATGAAGGCAAAGCCAAAGAGCAGCAAATTCAAGCAATCAACAACGAAACTCAGGCAGTGAAAGGAGAAACGCAGGCACTCGCCAGCGTGTTTAATCAATTAGCTCCGTGGTCAGCGATTTTGCAGGATATACGCGATCGCGTGCCACCCGGTCTACAAATCACCAGCATTGAGCAAACCGCTCCAGATCCAGCCACCGCCGCCGCAGCCCCTAGCCCCACTGCTGCCGCTGCCCCTCCGAGTTCTAACGTGTCAATCAAAGGGTACGCTCGCTCCTTTGATGAAGTGAACGACTTTTTGCTAACGCTACAGCGATCTAAGTTATTCGATAGCGAAGATACCCAAATTGTGGCGGCTGAGTTGAAAGACAATCAAACTCAGGTGCAACAGCCCCAGGATCAAGGAAATTCCAACGCTAGAGTAGAAATTAAATTGCCAAAAGTGGTGGAATACACCATTAAAACGAGCCTGAGCGATGCCCCGGCTTCCCAGTTACTTAGAGAGTGGGAGCGCAAAGGTGCAGTGGGATTAGCGACTCGGCTTAGAAACCTTCAGAACACAGGAGCGCTGCAAAAATGACGGTAAGTCAAGACTTTATACCATCCGATGAAGGCCAAGATGAAGCTGCCTATCCCAGTGCCTTTGGTATTACTTTCACGCCAACAGTCAGCGGTGCCTTGCTGGCAGTGTTGGGTTTAGCAGGAGCAGCTTATTTGGTCGCTAACCTGTTGTTGCCTGCGTGGACTTCTTATCAACAACTGCAAACTGATGTAGAAAACACCGAGCAGCAAATTCAACAACAGGCACAACTCCAGCAAAAAATTGATGCGGCGAAAGTAAACCTAAACAAGGCAAAACAGCAAAGAGCTGCTGTCCTTTCCATGTTTGGTAGCTCCAGAACCCTGGATACCTTAATGCTAGATATCAATCGTTTTGTTAAGGCAAGACAGGGTAAATTGACCAAGTATGAGCCAAGAACAAACGATGCCGCTGGTGCCAGCAGTAGTGACATTATTACTGATGGATCTTTAGGGCCGGAAGTCAATGGTAAGCTCAAACGTAAGGTATACAATGTAAGCTTTGAAGGCGACTACGGACAAACCCAATCCATTCTGAGAAGTCTAGAGCGACTCCAGCAACTGCTAGTAGTAAAAGACTTGAAATCAGATTTAAAGGACGCGGCGACCAGTCAGAAAATTACGGTAAACCGGCAGGGTCAAATTGTCCCCACTGGCAAACCAAAAGAGCGAACCTTGATTAACACCTCTTTTAGGTTAGAGGTGCTGCTGCCATTATCGGAGCAGGAAGCGAAAGAGGCGGCGGCAGCAGCAGCGGCAGCAGCAGCGGCAGCTCAACCACCCCAGTAGGAGACAGCAAGTAGGTGTCGAGAATTCGACCTGAAAGCTGTTCAGGTGCAAAAATTGCTTTTGTGTGAGGAGGAAACGGTGAAACAGCTATCAATATTGGGTGGAATCTTGCTCGGTTCAGCACTGGTTCTACCCGGAACACAACGGGTCTTAGCAGCTGCCACGCAAGTAACCGCTGTGCAACTCAATCCCACGGATAACGGTGTTGAAGTGATGCTAAAGACATCTGAGGGCGATCGCTCCGGCAAGGACACTGTCCTACGCCCTCAGATGTTCACACTCAGCCGTGACAATGAGTTAATGGCAGACGTGTTGAATGCCCGACTGAGCTTACCTGAGGGAGACAGCTTCCGTCAGGAAAATCCGGCTCCTGGCATTCAGTCAATCGTCGTGAGCCAGCGGGAGGACAATAGCGTCCGAGTAACGGTCAGCACTGCTAACAGCAAACCGACCGGGCAGATTAGCCAGAACAAGGAAGGGGGAATCACCTTAAACGTTAACTCTGTTGCACCGCCGACGCTCTCCTCCCAGGCACCTGTTAATTCTTCTCCTACTGCACCTGCACCCACGGCACAGACGCCACCGACTCCAACCCGACTCGCTCAAACGCCAGTTCCGGGCGGTGTATTCCCCCAAACGGCACCCGGTCAAAGCCCTCAGGTTCCAGCACCCAGTGGCATAACCCCCGCGCCCGGTCTACCTGAGGTTCAGCCTCAACCAGTCATCAACCCGCCAAACCCAGATGTTCTGGTGCCAAACCCGCGCATTACCATTGACGGAGTTCCGGCTCCAGCGGCGGGGACAGTGCAACCCGTCAGTCCAGCGCCGCCTTTCTTGCCGAGAGCGATCGCGCCCCCAGTCGGCGATATTACTACCTCCAACACCAATGCTGCCCCTGCTGTCATCGATCTCGGTACAGCTGAGCGCGTACCCCGCTTAGTGTTGCGGGATGCTCCCGTCCGAGAAGTTTTAGGACTGCTTGCCCGTTCTGCGGGTCTCAACCTTGCCTTTACGGGAGGCGCGGCAGCAGGCGGGACTCCGGGGCAACCAGCAGCCGCTCCTGGCCCAGGTGGTGCTACCGAGGGGGGACCTACGATTTCCCTAGATATCGAAAATGAGCCAGTTCAAGATGTCTTCAACTACGTCCTTCAGCTGAGCGGTTTAGAAGCCAACCGAGTTGGACGAACAATTTTTGTGGGTGCCAGACTGCCTGACGATGCTCGAAATATCATCACGCGCAGCCTGCGACTCAATCAAGTCCCTGTGACGGCAGCAGCGAACTTCTTGACGACCCAAGGGGCAGAGACGCAAATCCCTACAGAGCAAATTCAAATTCAGACCATTGGAGAGGGAGCCGCCGCTCGAACCGTAGAAATTAGAACGCCAAGCATTTTAGCACTGAGAGCTACTGAGGGAAATGCCCCCTTACTACTCAAAGGGTTAGCAGTATCAGCCGACGAGCGACTCAATGCCATCACCCTGGTTGGCTCTCCTCGCAAAGTTGAAATTGCGACAAACCTCTTGACCCAGTTAGATGCCCGTCGTCGCCAGGTGGCAGTGAATGTCAAGGTCGTTGATGTCAACCTATTGAACACCAAGGACTTTAACACTAGCTTCTCCTTCGGGATCGGGGATAGCTTCTTCAGTGTTGACCAGGGAGCAGCAGCCTTTAATTACGGCGGTGTCAGACCCCCGACAAACCAGCAGGTGAATACGAGTCAGGTTAGCCCCCCTGTTATCCCGAATCCCTTTAGTGGAGCCAATGTTTTCCTCGACCCAAACAATCCCGTAAGCATTCCGGGAACTTCACCCGGTACCATCATAGTGGGTCCGAATGGTGTTCAAAGGGTGCAAAATGCAGGCGCTGGGCTTTTTCCTAGACCTGTTGTGAATTTAAATAATCCGCTACAGGGTGGTTTTGTAACCATTACTCCGGCTACGGACAATATCATTACTCAAACCCGTGACCCCGTTACCGGAGTGGTGACATCAACTGCAACAGCGGGGACGGTTGGGACGGTTACGGCAGCTCTCCCTTCCCTATTGCAGTTCCCTAGCCGGTTCTTATCCTCATTGCGGGCGCAGATTCAAAGTGGCAACGCTAAGATTTTGACTGACCCGACTCTGGTTGTCCAGGAAGGACAGTCGGCTACCGTCAACTTGACTCAAGAGGTCGTCGGTAATATTCGGCGGGAAACGGAAACGACCGAAAATACGACGAATACAACCGTCACAGCAGAAATTAAACAGGCAGGTTTAATCCTCAATATCAGAGTCGAGCGGATTGACGATAATGGTTTCGTCACTTTAGCGGTAAATCCCACCGTAACTGCGATTGGGGGTCAGCAAAATATAGTCGTTGGTGATGATGTCAACCAAATCGCTTTGCTGACGGTGCGTAACCTGAACTCAGGACAACTTCGCCTGCGAGATGGTCAGACGCTGATTCTGTCGGGGATTATTCAAGATTCGGAGCGAACGACCGTATCGAAAGTGCCAATTTTGGGCGATATTCCGCTGCTGGGTGCCTTGTTTAGAAGTACCAACAAGGTCAATCAACGGCAAGAGGTAATCGTGTTGCTGACGCCTCAGATTATCGATGACTCGTCCCGTTCCGCGTTTGGCTACAGCTACACCCCAGGACAAAACGCGCGACAGATATTGGAGCAGAAGTAAAGCGCGTAAGTAACAAGTAGCGATCGCTTGAGCCTTCAGGAGACAAAACACAACTTCCCCCTGTTCGACTTCCGACAGGGGGAAGTTGTGCCGTAGACGGAGTTTTTGGCTAGAAGACTATGCTATGCAACTCTCAAAAAGTGCCTGTTGCCGTAAAATTAATCAAAAAAATCCTCAAATCTACATAACTTAAAGCTTTCGACGATCCATATCCAGCACGCAGACTTTAGAATAATGCAGTGAAACTTCGAGACAGCGAGAGTTTCAGCTTTTTTGAGGCTAAATTGCCCTCAAAAGCTCGTGTCTAAAGCCCCAAATAGGGACTTTAGAGCTAGTGATAACCACGCCCGTACAAACCATTTGGAGTGACGAAACATGAATAAAGGTGAATTGGTTGATGCAGTGGCAGACAAGGCTTCTGTCACTAAGAAGCAAGCAGATGCTGTTTTGACGGCTGCCTTGGAAGCTATCATGGAAGCTGTTTCTTCTGGCGATAAGGTGACTTTGGTGGGTTTTGGCTCCTTTGAATCGCGGGAACGCAAAGCCCGCGAGGGTCGCAACCCTAAAACTGGGGACAAGATGGAAATCCCCGCAACGAAGGTTCCTGCATTTTCTGCGGGTAAGTTGTTTAAAGAAAAAGTCGCGCCCGAAGATTAACCACTCATCCAAAGCGGCAACCATCCTTGACTCGGCCTGTTCACGGGGGTAACTTAGCCTGGGCAGCTGCACTGGCAGGCTGTTCCCCCGACCTCATTGTTGATTTTTCTGCCAGTATTAACCCGTTGGGACCTCCCCAATCGGCACTCGCAGCGATTGGGGCACATCTAGAGCGCTTACGTGCCTATCCTGACCCAGATTATGGCGAGTTGCGGGTGTCTCTGGGTCAGCGGCACCAACTCCCGCCAGACTGGATTCTGCCTGGGAACGGCTCGGCAGAGTTACTAACCTGGGCAAGTTGGGATTTATCAGAACTGACGAGAACGTGTCTGGTGACACCAGCATTTGGCGATTACTGGCGGGCACTCCGGACGTTTAGCGCCAACGTACTTGAGTGCCCGCTTCCCGATTTTCGATCTTCGATTTTGGATTTACGATTCCCAATCCAAAATTTAAAATCTAAAATCCAAAATCCCACTGGTCTACTGGTGAATAACCCGCACAATCCCACGGGTCAGATGTTTTTCAGAGAGACTCTGATCCCTTATCTGGAGAAATTTGCGCTGGTGGTGATGGACGAAGCCTTTATGGATTTTCTACCGCCTTCCCAGCAGCAAAGCCTCATTCCAGTGGTGCAAGAGTACCCGAATTTGGTAATTCTGCGATCGCTCACCAAGTTCTACAGTCTGCCAGGGCTGCGCTTAGGTTATGCGATCGCTCACCCAGACCGTCTGCGTCGCTGGCAACAATGGCGCGATCCTTGGCCCGTCAACACCTTAGCCGCTGCCGCTGGTGTCGCTGTGGTACAGGATACAGAATTTCAACAGCAAACCTGGGATTGGTTGGAACCGGCAAAGTCTCACCTGTTTCAAGGTTTGGCGCAAATACCGGGATTGCAACCGCTACCGGGTGCTGCTAACTTTTTGCTGGTTGAGTCAGAACAACCTAGTTCGCAAGTACAGGAAAAACTTCTCAAGCAGAGTAAAATTCTGATTCGTGACTGCTTGAGCTTTCCAGAATTGGGCGATCGCTACTTCCGAGTCGCGGTGCGTTCTGAAGTTGATAACCAGCGCCTAATCGACGGTCTAGCGGCAATTTTGTAATGGCTAATCGCTAATGGCTAATTGTTCATTTTTCCGATTAGCCATTAGCAATCAACACATTAGCAATTAACAACTGACAAAGAACAAATCATGGCAGTTGAGTACGACTTAGTCGTAATAGGCGGCACGGAGGCAGGGCGTCATGCCGCAATTGCTGCTGCCAACCTGCAAGCCCGCGTCGCCTTAGTCGAACCCCAGCCACCTTCTGAGAGACGCTGGCAATCGTCCTTACAGTTAGGGTCTCTCTATACCAAAGCTTTGACTCAGGTTAGGCGAGTGATTCACCCGCAAAGTGACTTCAATCGATTTGGTGTCCCCTGGGATCTGGCTGATTCTACAGAACAGCAACCCGTTCCAGGGGGGCGATTGACTGAGGCAATCCAGTGGGCGGATGGCGTCCTCTCCACTTTAGAAGAACAGCATTCCCCAGCGATTTTGGCTTCTTTGGGCGTTGATGTCATTGTTGGGGAGGGTGAATTTTGCCGTAAACCTTACCTCGCTTTTGTCGTCAACGGGCGGAGATTGCGATCGCGTGCCTACCTGATTGCCACGGGTTCTCGTCCGGGGATTGCAGCAATTGACGGACTCGAAGCTACTGGCTATCGGACGCCGATAGATATTTGGCAGCAATCCCCCGAACAGATAGCTGTAGACGCATCTCCTCGCCCCTGCTGGGTGGTTATTGGCGGTGGCGCATCTGGCACCGAACTGGCGCAGACTTTATCTCGGTTGGGCGCTGATGTCACCCTGGTGGTACGCAGTTCCCACATTCTGCCGAAAGAAGACCCAGAAGCGGCGAGAGTGGTGCAAGCACAGCTAGAAATTGAGGGCGTCCGCGTCCTGACTCAAACAGAGGTGACGCAAGTCAAACAAATTGACGGCAAAAAGTGGGTTCTCGTTGGCAACAAAGCGATTGAAGCCGATGAAATTGTGCTATGTACTCGACCGCAACCGAATGTCACAGGTTTAAACTTGGAAGGCATTGGCGTTAAGATGAATCGGCGTGGGATGGAGTTGAACGAGAAACTGCAAACAACGAACCCCCGGATTTACGCTTGTGGGGACGTTGCTGGGGGTTATCAAGCTGCCCACATTGCCCGGTACGAAGCCAGCATCGCCCTCAAAAATGCCTTGTTTGCGCCTATTTTCAAAGTAGACTATCGCGGCATTCCGACAGGCGTTTTTTCCGAACCAATGCTGGCACGGGTTGGTTTAACCGAGGCACAAGCAAGACGCCAGTACGGTAAAGATGTTTTAGTGTTGCGACAATATTTCAAGGCAGTAGCAGCAGCCCAGATATTAGGGGAAATCACCGGATTGTGTAAAATTCTGGTGCGTCACAATGGAGAAATTCTGGGCGCAACGCTAGTAGGGATGGAAGCGGCTGAGTTAATAGGAGCGATCGCTCTCGCTATGCGACAGAACATAAAAGTAGATGCTCTCAGTCAGCTACCTGCCATTTCCCCCACCTTATCAGAAATTATTCAGCAAACTGCTAACGAGTGGCACCGACAACGACTCCGGAAAAATACCCGTCTGGAAGACTTCCTCGAAGGCTTCTTCAACTTCAGGCGGTCATGGTCTTCATGATTTTATTTATTTTATCATATCTAACTAAATAAGGTGTTACAATATAAGATCGTGCCATCAGTTAGTATTTCATGGCAGCAACCGATCAAGTAACTCAATTTCAGTACAATGCACTGTACAAGCCTAATCAGCTCATTTGTGGTACGGGGCAAACTGCCATTGTCACAGGTTGGACTGTTAAGCAAGCGATCGCTAAACATCTACAACCCCACGAATTTGCTGTTATTGGTCAACTGTACAGCCCAACACGGGGAATTAGTTTCCTAATTAGGAATCTACTAGCTAATCCCCATGTAAGATTTTTGGTAATTCTCAACGCCACCCAAGAAGACCGTAACGCTGGTGGTGGGACGTGTCTTTTGGACTTCTTTCGGGATGGATTTGCAGAAGGAAAAACTGATACTGGGCGCAGATGTTGGAAGATTAAATCTCTCATCCCTGGGTACATTGATATTGAGATTCCATTTAGCGCTTTAGAAGATTTACAGCGAAATGTAACAGCCTACGAAGCCACATCAATTACTAAGGCAGTAGAGTTAATAAAATCTCACGCAACACAGGGCGCGATTGCTCCGTGGGGTTCCAAATTAGAATTTCCTAATACCGAAGTAGTACCAATTGTACTACCTGGGCAACTTTACGGACATCGCATTGAAGGAAAAACCATTGCCCAAACTTGGGTAAAAATAATTCATCGCATTAAGACAACCGGAATAATCCGACCGACTGGCTACGATGGATATATTCAGGAATTGATCAACTTAATGGCGATTGTTACTGATGAGCCTGATAACTTCTACTTTCCTGAACCAAATTATTTACCTGTCGATCGCGAAACTATCAAAAACTATATTCCTCAAATTTTAGAAGATGGTCCTTATGTAGAAGGTATTAAATACACTTACTCACAACGGCTTCGCTCTTGGTTTGGGCGCGATCAGATAGAGGATGTAATTCAGAAACTTATCGGAGAAATAGACGCTGCTAGCGCTGTTATGAATCTCTGGGATTCTGGAGGAAATATCAACCGCAGAACAGATGGGACATCAGATCATCAACATAGTGGTTCACCCTGTCTAAACCATATTTGGGTAAGAGTTGTTAATGGGACCCTTAGCCTAACAGCTACACTCAGGAGCAACGATATGTTTGGCGCATGGGTAGCAAATGCTATGGGGCTAAGGGCGCTGCAAAAGCATATTAAAGATGAAATCACGAGACGTTCTGATTATGAATTAAAGATGGGTCCGCTGATTACCATTAGTCAGTCTGCTCATATCTATGATGACACTTGGGAAAATGCTGATAATTTAATCCAGCAACAGTATGCGGCAATTTGCAAACAACAGGACTACTACGATCCATCGGGAAATTTTTTAATCGAACTCACAGATAGCCAGATAGCTGTTACGCAAACAACACCGGGTAGCGGCGAAGTTGTTGCTTGCTACTTCGGTAAAAATCCATTGAAGTTAGTAAGAGAAATTTGTGCGGCTTCTCCCTCGATACAACCAGACCATGCGGCTTATTTGGGAATGGAGTTCCAGAAAGCATCTGAATGTCTGAGAACTGGTAAGCAATACATTCAGGATAGAGAATAGTGTACGAATCTTCTCAACGACCAACCTGGGATGAATACTTTCTCATGTTGGCTAAACTTGCAGCAACTCGCTCAACTTGCCTTGCATTTCCAGTGGGTGCAGTAATTGTTAAAAATAAGCAAGTTGTAGCTACTGGTTACAACGGCTCGCCGTCAGGCTCTGCTCATTGTACGGCTCAGGGATACTGTTATCCTGGTCTTAGTAGCTGCGATGCTAGTAAAGCGATGCCATCCCGTGCTGTTCATGCTGAGGCGAATGCCATTGCCCAAGCTGCTAAGCATGGAATTTCTACTGATGGTGCTAGTATTTACGTCACCCTTGAACCTTGTCTGTCCTGTTTAAAGCTAATTATTTCAGCAGGGATTTATGAAGTTTTTTATGAAACTCCTTTCAACACTGGAGGAAATATCCTAGTAAGGGATTCCTTTATCCAAGATGGTTTAGTTACCCTCAAACAAATTTATTTATCTGAAGCCACGACGCAAAGAGCATCTGGATTTTTGCTAAATCCGACATCCATTATAATGTCCGATTGAAATATATAATGTCCGATTGAAATATATAATGTCCGATTGAAATAATATTTATTTTGCTATAAAATTCAGATATTTTTTTACTTTTTAAGGAAGTTATTTATTATTGCTAAACCTGTTTGTGATAAAGTTGCACCTAAACCGGCTGTAGTTATAAAGAGTTCAGGTTTATTTTGAAAAAACATATATCCAACTACGATAGACAATGGAATAAGACTTAGAGAAATTATATGATATATAAGTATTTCTTTATTTGTTCTCTCTATTTGTTTTAGTTTCCTTCTAGCCTCAGCATCATAGTTATGTACAAAGTTAGCTAATCTTTCAGCACCTCCTGTTTGGCTAGACTTTTCAGATGCATCTTTTGTTTCAAAGAAAACGATTGTACAAAATCTTTCCTTAAATTCTAATTTGATATTCTTGATTGAGTGGTTATGTACTGCTATCAAAAGGTAATTTTCTTGCCAATCGGGATCAATTGTTGTAGCTATATGTGATAAACCTTTTGAGACTTGAGAAACTTTAGACAAAATTAATGCTGAGACTAGTTTGCTTTTAGGCATTTTTACTTTTTCTAAGCTAAAAATTAAAACTGTATCTCCAGGCTCAATAATAACTGGTTTATCTTCTGAAATTGTACCCATACCTCTTAATGCAGATGAATACTGTTCTCCAACGCTTAAATCATAGCCAACAGGGGATAAACATTCCTCTGTAAAGGGTTCAATACCAATTTTGGTTTCTTGTTCAGTTGCTTGATTCCATTCATTTAATGTACAAATCATGGATCTTAAAGATTTATCTGTTAGTAATGACATGAATTTCGTTTTTTAGAGAACAATAGGAAGAGTTACAACTTCAGCTTGATCTTGATATTTACCTCTACGTTGTTCATAATTAACAGCGCAGGGTTCACCTTCTAAAAAAAGTAGCTGTATAATTCCTTCATTTACATATATTCGACAGTTTAGGCTAGAAGAGTTGGATAAATCTAGTGTCAAATGACCCCGCCAGCCTGCTTCGGCGGGGGTGACATTTGCAATAATACCGCAGCGTGCGTATGTACTTTTTCCAATACAAATTACAGTTATATTGCCTGGAACTTCCAGCTTTTCAATAGCTACACCTAATCCATAGGTGTGAGCGGGTAATATAAAATAACTACCATAAGTATCTGTGTGAAGTTTTGTCCGCTCCAAATTATCTGGATTAAAATTTTTGGGATCGACAACTGTACCCGGAATATGTCTAAAAATGCGAAAATCTTCTGCTGAAAGTCTGATATCGTAGCCAAAACCGCTTAGACCAAATGAAATCACAGGTAGCTCACCTATACGGCGAACTAACGTAGGCTCAAAAGGCGAAATCATACCCTTTTGAGCCATCTCAGCAATCCAGATATCGTTTTTAATCACAGCGTTACAATAATCCCAACCGGAATACTAGGATAACGTGAAGTGTATTCCTTAGGGTCGGTGACTGCGACGTATTTCAGTAATTTGGTCGGCGACATCCAGAAGCGCTTGGGGCATTTCTGGGCCGGTCAGAATGATATCTACATGAGCAGGGCGTTTTTCGAGCAACGCTAGTACCTCGGATTCGGGAATTAAGCCAAAGTTAATCGCTAAGCTCAATTCATCCAGCACGACGAGGGAATATTTGCCTTCGGATATTACTTTCTGGGTATGCTGCCAAAGCTGGAGTAAAGAGTGAGTTTCCGCCTCGTCGAGGTGCGGGGTATCGATGCAACGGGGTAAGTCGCAACGAACCCAATCTAGATTTTGCCCTAAGCGCATGGGATGCTCGTGTCCCTGATTGATTCCGCCTTTGAGGAACTGAATCACTAAAACTGAGGTTCCTTGACCGGCAATTCGCAGCGCTTGCGCCATCACTCCGGTAAAAAAGCTGCGGTGAGCGCCGGTAAAAACTTGCACCAGTCCTTCAATAGTGGGGAGCAGGCGACGATCTGAATGAAGCGCTGGGGTTTCTAGCTGGGCAACCATAAGGCGAAGTTTAATCGTGAGGAATCTTGAAGAGCGAATCGCTTGCCCCAGAAGAGTTGGGTTGGCAAACGATATGTAGTGTATTTTTTTATTTTGCCTCATAATCAAACACTAGATATATCCATCCGTCAAGCCCGTTAAGTACTGACTATCCTGTATTAGTTCTTGTATTAGTTCTTGGCTTCGTCAGTCTCGCTGAGCGACCGATCAATGGCAAAATAGCCAGCATAGGCTTGGTTGAAAGCTGATCAAAGTTCAGCTTCCGGCGATGCTTGATTCAATCACAGCAGGAGCAAGGTGCCGTGAGACTAATAATTCTAGGCGGGCCTGGAGCAGGTAAGGGAACGCAGACTGCATTGCTATGTAGTCACCTGGGGATTCCTGGAATTTGCACGGGCGACATTTTGCGGCAAGCGATCGCATCCCAATCTCCCCTCGGTATCCAAGCACAATCCTATGTAGAAAAGGGTGAGTTGGTACCAGATGCCCTAATGATCGAATTCATGCGCCAGCGTCTTCAACAGCCGGATATCAAGGGTGGATGGCTGTTAGATGGGTATCCGCGTACTGCTTTTCAAGCAGAAGAATTAGATTTTTTGTTGGAAGATTTGGGGCAACATCTAGATTGGGCAATTTGGCTAGAGGTGCCAGAATCAGTGTTGATGAGCCGTTCTTTAGAGCGATCGCGTCCAGACGATCAACTAGAAATCGTACAACGCCGCCTCGAATTATTCCAAGAGCGCACGATTCCCATCTTGGAATACTACGAACATCGCCAACGATTGTTAACTGTCAACGGAAACCAAACCCCAGAGCAAGTGCAGCACGATATTTTGTGCAAAAACTTGGCGGCGAGTGCTGAGTAATCCAGGGATTCTTCCTCTGCGTTACTTTGCGCTTACCTTGGCGTTCCTCTGCGTTGAAAATACAAATATTATCTGGATGTAGCAGAGCGGTTTTGTTCCAAAAAATGACCGAGTAAATAAAGTGAACCGCACAAAACTAACAAACTTTCTGGGGAAATCGCCGCTTCTAATCCAGCCGTGAGATCTGGGTAGGTGCGACAATCGGCTAATTCTGGGCAGATATTTTGAGCCAAAGTAGCTAAATATTCTGGATCGGCGGAACTATGATCCGGGACGGGGACTAAATACAAGCGATCGCCCTTTCTGAGTAATGCACTAAAAATATCCGCATGATCTTTCGTAGAAAGCATCCCCATCACCCAATGGATCGGTGATTTTTCCAGGGTATCGACATATTGACGTAGCGCGATCGCGGCGGCTGGATTATGGGCACCATCGATCAATAACGGATGATTTTGCCAACTTGTCCACTGAAGACGCCCAACCCATTGAGTTTTTGCCATACCAGAAGCGATCGCGTCTTCGGAAATTTCCCAACCTTGCTGTTGAAGAATTTGGAAAGATGCGATCGCTAACGCCGAATTATTCAGCTGAATATCTCCCAATAACGGCAAAGGATACTTTATCCCCTGATACTCCACCCTTCTTTCTTCTCTTTGCGTCCTTGGCGTCTTCGCGGTTCTTAACTCCACCGCTGGTTCAGCCCAAACAACCGGACAACCCAGTTCAATAATCCGCTGCTGTACCACCGCCCTTGCCTCCTCTGGCAACTGTCCCACGACAGCAGGACATCCCGGCTTGAGAATCCCGGCTTTTTCTCTAGCAATATCCGCTAAAGTAGGGCCAAGATTCTGCCAGTGTTCTCGGCTGAGAGAAGTAATAATTGTGACGAGAGGATTAGGGCATACATTCGTCGCATCCAGACGCCCTCCTAAACCTACTTCCACCACCGCCACATCTACCTGAGCTTGAGCAAAATACAACCAAGCGGCGGCGGTGATGACTTCAAACTGCGTCGGTGACTCTTCATCTGGTTGAATAGCTGCTTGGACTTGTCGCAGCAATTTTTCTAGCGTTTCTAGCGATATCGGCTGTTCGTTTAGACAGATGCGCTCGTTCCAATCAACTAAATGAGGGGAAGTATACCGCCCCACGCGATAACCTGCCCCAGTCAGCACTGCGGAAAGGTAAGCACAAACTGAGCCTTTGCCATTCGTTCCGGCGACATGAATCACTGGCACTTTGTGGTGCGGGTTGCCCAAATTTGCCAATAATTTTTGAATGCGCTCTAAACCGAGATGAACACCAAAGCGCTGAAACGGTTGAAGAATTGAGTCGATATCCACAAGCCACCAGATACTAACTTTTTTTAACCAAACTTAATGTTTTAGTAAATTGGCTTTTTTCCCGTGTCTCATCGCAATTTGCTTGAGAGTGACGGGAACTATAACTTTGGTTAGATTGAATGGGAATACTAATTGTAGATCGCAATTATCTGGAATTACTGAGATGGCACCAAAAGAAAAATCAAAAGATACCGCTAAAGGGTTAAAAGGTACGGAAGCTCACGCTAAAACTCGCGTGCTGCTTGCTTTGTGGGATATGAAGGGAGCCGATGACGAAGTTAAAAAAGGTGACTTAACCGAAAGAGTTAAACGGACGAACGAGAGGGCGGGAGACTATCAAGGCGTTTTTGAACAGTTGCAAACATCGGGAGCCATCGCTATCTCTAAAAACAAAATATCCCTGTCTGGCAAAGGCGTTGAGATGCTTGGCGAAGGATTGAAAAATGTTGATTTTCAGTTTGACAGCCAACTTGGCGCAAAAACTGGCAATGCTTTGTTGAAATGGCTTAGAGAGACGGGAACGCCAGTAAATGGGGCGACTGCTACATCGAGTAAGGAAACCGAGAAAGCGATCGCATCCTACGACGAGTTTAAGCCTGTGGCGTTGGATGTCTACGAGCGGCTGAACCGGGATTATAACCTAGACGATCTGGTGCCGATTTACCGGATTCGCCGAGAGATTGGGGAACGAGTTACGCGATCGCACTTCAACGAGTGGCTGCTGGAAATGCAAGCTAACGATATTTTGCAACTTCAAGGAGGTAGCTTACCAGATAGCGAGACCACCAAAATTGAAGATTCCATCACCACTGAATTGAGTGGATTACGCTGCTATGCCAAGCGGCTGACACCATAAACTTGCCCAAACGATTCTTCTGATCTTTGTTCTATCCTTGTAGATTTTTCCTCACACAACCATGACTAGCTTTTCATCTCCAATTGAAGACCTAAACAATGCCCTCAAAAGTTACAACCCATTTAACAGGGAGTTAGTTGTCAGGAAGCAAGATGTATGGGGAAAGGGTTTCCCTGATGTTACTTCCTTAAATAAATATGCCTCTGATGCAGTTTTTGACGCTATTGAGCAAGTTCGCATAGGGAAGCGTCAAGCCGTTGGTATTACTATCAAGGCTGAGAAGGGATTGGGTAAAAGCCACATTATCAGCCGGATTCGCCATCGACTTCAGGCTGAGGGCGGTGCTTTGTTTGTCTACATGGGTGACTATAGCGATCTCAACCGGATCAAGCCAGAATTTCTCAATACGTTGGCATCAAGCCTCAAACAGATTGGTAGCGAAGACGTTAGCCAGTGGCAAGAACTAGCAGCAGCTTTAGCGAATCAGGTAAAAGGTACAAGCTACACGCCTAAGCAAATAGTCACTAGCTTTCCAAAGCTGTTAGCTAAAAATCCCAAGTTAGTTGAGCAACTGACTGATAAGGTTCTTGAAGTCATGCCTGACATCGATAATCCTTATCTTATACAAGCAATTTTATGGACACTATCCCAGAAGCACACATCCTTTGCCATCAATTGGCTTTCTGGAAAAAGTTTGGCGCAGTCAAAAGCGGATGAAATGGGATTACCAAACTCTACTGAGGAAGATAAAGACTCTGAATCTTTTGAGACAATTCGTCAAATCCTCGACTTAATCAGTCATTACAGAACGCTCGTCATCTGCTTCGATGAATTGGACAATCCAGGATGTAGTGATGATGGTTTGACAAGAGCACAGGTTGTAGCTGGTTTAGGCAAGGATCTATATAACAGTATTAGACGAGGCGTGATACTGACAGCTATGTATCCAGAAATCTGGACACAACAAATTAAAACTTTGTCTTACGCCGATGCAGTTGTTGATAGAATTGGTGAAAAACTTATTGAACTAAGGGGTCTTAACTTCGATGATGTCAATGCTCTAGTATCTTGTTGGCTGTCAGACTTTTATCACGAAAGGGGACTAGAGCCAGTATCACCAATTTATCCATTTAATGAAGCTCAACTTAGAGAGCTTGGACAAGAAAGATTGACCGTAAGAAAGGTATTACAATGGTGTCAGAAGCACTGGGATGCTGAGCCAATTTTTCCCCAAGATCCAGTGGAATCGGCTTTCAAGAAAGAAATAGAAAACTTGCAAGATGGCGACTACATCGAGGATAAAGCTAAAATTGCCAAATCTCTACTTTTTAGCTTTGAGCAGTTGGTTGGAAGTACATTAGCAGGAGTGAAAATTGAAAAAATAGAATCTCCTGTTACTCCAAAAACTAAGTACATAGATTTAAAGATCATTGGTGAAGAAGACGGCAAAACAGTGAAGATTGGTTTAGCAATTATCCAAGATTCTGGGGGAATTGGTCTAACGACCGGCTTATCTCATCTCAGTGATTACAATAAATACAAGATGACGCGGGGTTGTCTAATTCGGTCTAAAAAAATAAATTCTGGTGCTAAGAAAGCGCAAGATAATTTGAAACAACTTTTAGACAAACAGGGGGGAGAATGGGTATTGTTAAAGGAAGAAGAAGTAAAACCGCTAATTGCAATTTGCTCTGTTTATGAGGCTCAGGCAGATTATGAAGTCACTAAAGAACAGATTTTTGATTTTATCTCTGAGCAAAAGCTAGCAGTTAACAACCCTCTAATTTTAGAAATTCTGAGCGATCCATCTGGTCAGATTCCTGAGGATGCAGTCGATGAAGATGCTTAAGCTAATGTGCCTGATGCAACCGATACAGACACCTAAACATGAGTAATTTAATTCAAATTCAAAATGCTCTGTGTCTATCAGCTCCAGATATTGAAGCTTTAATGCAAGGGCGCATGATTACAGCCATGCCTCAGATATTTATTAGACAGGGACAGCAATTTCCTCTTTATCCTTCCAGCGCTTTAATAGAGGTATTGCCCTTCGAGCAGTGCTACAGAGCGAGTTTTTTGCCTATTGCCCAAACTGTTCTTAGCCAGTTAGATTCTGAAACCGTTTTAATTAAAGCGTGGGCATATTGTGAATCCTGTCAAGAAATAGCTAATGCTGAATCTTTAGAAGCCTTATCGCAGTTAACTGTATGGACATCTGATACCTTACAGTTAAGACTATCGCAACGTCAGCGTATTTTTCTAGCCTACTTGAGAGTTTATGCCATACCCGCTCCGGTTGAAGTTCCTGTACAACTTGAATATCAGAATAAAATAGGGAAGTTTATTTCTTTACTGAATCCCCTAACAGTTTCTGAATCTTCGCCTGTATTAAGCGATCGCCTCTTCTCCCAACGCCGATACCAGCTAGAAAATCGACTACCGCCATCGCATCCAGAATTGGAAGAGTTGCAGAATGCGATCGCTCTTTTATCAGCCACAAACCCAGCAGCCGAGGAACTAGACCAGAGTATAAGAATATTTCTGGGCTGGAGTAGTAATCAAACTGCAAAGCGAATAGATTCAGATTTGGCTTGGATTCAGAAAATTGCAGAGGTAGGGAATTCCAGCGAGGGTCAAGAATTTGAAAAATTAGTCCGAAGGAGCTTAATAAAGCTAGGTTTCACAAATTCTAACAGCAACCCAAAAGCTAGCCTCGATCCACAGGCTACAGGAGGCGCTGGAGGAATAGATTTTTATTGTGAAAAACCCTATCCAGTAGTTGGCGAATGCAAAGCCAGTAAAAAAGAAAGTGTACCGAATAGCGTAACGGCTCAGCTAATCCATCTCGGTCATACCCATCTAGGTAAAGCTGAATTTGACCGTGCAATCAAGTTAATTGTTGCCGCTGGCCCTTTAACTCCTCCAGCTCTTCAAGCAGCTATTGAAAATCAAATGAATGCCATTAGACCTGAAACGTTGCAAAGACTGGTTGAACTCCAAGCACAGCACAAAAACTCTATAGATTTGTTAGAGCTAAAACAGTGCTTGCAGCAAGCTCCCTTTGGATTGGCTGACGATAAAGTTAATCGTTACATCGATAAAATTAACCAAGATATCAAGTTGCGATCGCACCTTGTTGGGTTAGTCAAAAAGTACCTAGAAAACACAGGCTCAGATACTGCGGGGGTTGATGCCCTTCATGGAGCATATATTTACTCCAATCCTCCTCAGCCATTAAAAACTGAAGAAATACACGATATCCTGATTGAGCTTTCCTCGCCTTTAACGGGATACTTGGGAAGGATTAAGGGTAGTGATTGGAGGAGCGATCGCTTTTATTTCCTGCGTGACTTGCCAGCCGCATAAGTCTTATCAGCCAGGACAATTGCAGGTATTAGTTGTATAGCATCTTTGACGACTTCCTCTCTTCTTTCCGTTTCTGTCGTAACAGTCTCCATCGTCCCGACATTCTAATTTTTCCTCACAAATGGTATCGCGGGGAAAAACTCCAACATCTTTTACAGAAACTTCCGCTGTAAAAGTGCCTTGTTCAATTATTCTTTCTCCTTCTTTAATTTCATACTCAAACTTATTTTCGCCTTCCAAAACTGCAAAAGTACGAGTTTGATGGCTATTTCCTAGACTCAAATCAACGCCTTGAGAATATTCCCCTTCACTGTAACCTCTGCTCGTGTAGGGATAAGGATTACTCTTCATGCCCTGAGTCACGTTCCGGATTGTCACTTTCCTCTTCGGTGCGGGTGGAGTTGACTTGGAAACAAACTGAGCTTTTCTTGTGCCTGGATTCATTACAGTTCCCGGACATTGCCCGACATATTCAACTCGCTTAAATTGAATTTCATTGACATCGAAATTATTGCCGTTACTCACCAGGAACTCCGCCCCGTTTGCATTCGCCCGATTCACAAAAACCACAACCAGCACGAAAGCCGCAATGATTAGAATGGCGGTTCTTTTGATTAAAATTTGTAACGCAGAAAAGCTTTTGGGTTTCATAATTTTTCTTGGCACCACTAAAATCGAGTTGTTTATCCTTCTGAGGAGGTAGACGAAGTTTAATACTTCCGATAGAGGGTTCTTGACTAATTTTAGTGTCGTTGATGAACCATTGATTGTTTCCCGATTTGTACAGCTACTTTTCGCTTCTCCCGGCAACTAAATCAGGTAAAGCAATAGGCATCAGCAGCCAGTAGAGTCTAGTTGGACGATTTCCTAGCGATCGCTGAAAAGATTTTCTTAAAATCTCTTAAAAATTGACACTTTAAAGGGAAAAATGTAAAAATAGATACAGAAATAAATTAGCTAGTTCACCACTGACTGAGTATTCATAGCCGTCAGTGGCTCTGGGGAATAAAAGTAGAGCGCGATCGCGAAGCAGCGTGCCTTGCTTAGTCACAAATACTCAGGAAACTCAATCGGAGGCGAAACTTATGAAACTCTCTTATCGCGGCGTCAGCTACGAAAAAACTTCACCCACGCTGGAAGTAACCGAAAGCGAGATTGTGGGGAAGTATCGGGGACAGACTTACAACGTTGCATATCCCAGACATATTGCAGTTCCCGATGCGATTGTTAACTTGAACTATCGGGGAGTTCCCTACTTCATCGGCAAAACCGGCACGACTAGGGATGCTCTAGAGAGGCAAATCTCATGTGAAGGGATGGCACCTCTAGGCGATCGGAAATTGCCAACCGATACAAGTCGGCGAAAAGTGTTGGATAACGCTGCTAAAAGTCACTTAGCGAATATCCACCGCAGCCTGGAACATCGGATACAAGTCGCTAAAGCCAAAGGTGACGAAAATCTAATTCGCCTTCTAGAAGCAGAGTCGAAGCAACTGACATTGTGCCTCTAGGAGTTTCCGGAATATCTGGCGGTGCTTGCGGTTGAGGCGGGAGTAACGGGAGAATCCCAATGCTTGTAAAGAGGGCGAATAGAATTCGCATCTACGCCAACCCTCCTTACCCCCCTTCGGAAGAAGGGGGCAGAAGCTGCTTCGCATTTATTCAACTAAACCCACCTATGCAGGTTTCAAAAGTCCGCGAAGGCGGACTTTGTTTGTATAGCCGCGATTTCTAATCGCCAGGTATATTTGCTGCCAGAATCTGCAAACCGTCAAAAATCGCACTCCTCCCCCTTTAGGTGTAAAATTTTATCTAAGCACGAAATCTTCAAAGCTGAAGACGACGGATTCCTGGTTTATAAAGCTACGTGGGCGATAGAGAGCGATCGCCCTTTTTTTATGGGAATGTATCCTGCCAGATCAACCGTTACGGGTAAGGGTAGTTGCAGCGAATCCTACAAATTTTATTCCATTTTTTCACAATAATTAATAAAGTTGATCTGCGACTTAAGTAGTAGCGCCATACCTTGTGTTGACTTCTAACTATCGAGGGCAAAAGCGTGTGAATCGCATCCTTCCGATTGAGAACACAAAAGCGATGCGATAAAAGCGCTACCGCCCCCAAATTTTGCTGAGATTAGGAGACTTGAAAATGCTTGAATCTTATCGTCAACACGTCGCTGAGAGGGCGGCACTCGGAATTCCACCACTGCCGTTGGATGCCCAGCAGACTTCTCAATTGTGCGACTTGTTGAAAAATCCTCCAGCGGGTGAAGAAGAGACGTTGTTGGAATTGCTGCGCGATCGCATTCCTCCAGGCGTCGATCCGGCTGCTTACGTGAAAGCTGGCTTTCTCACCGCTGTCGCCAAAGGTGAAACCATTAGCCCTTTAGTTACCCCCATCTATGCAGTAGAACTGCTGGGAACAATGGTAGGTGGCTACAACGTGCAATCGTTGATAGATTTACTCAAATCTGACGATGAATTGGCATCAGCCGCCGCAACAGCTTTAAGCAAAATCATGCTGGTGTATGATGCCTTCCACGATGTCTTGGAATTGTCCGAGACGAATTCCTATGCCAAGCAAGTCATTGACGCTTGGGCGGCGGCGGAGTGGTTTACCAGTCGCCCCATCTTGCCAGAAGCGATTACCGTCACCGTCTTCAAGGTGCCCGGAGAGACGAACACCGACGATTTATCTCCCGCCACCCATGCCACAACCCGCCCGGATATTCCATTGCACGCCTTGGCAATGCTGGAATCTCGGCAACCGGGAAGTTTGGAAACGATTGTCGAGTTGAAGAAAAAAGGGCATCCCGTAGCGTATGTAGGGGATGTCGTAGGAACGGGTTCCTCCCGGAAATCTGCGATTAACTCCGTTTTGTGGCACATCGGGCACGATATACCCTTCGTACCCAATAAACGGGCTGGGGGATATGTATTAGGGAGTGCGATCGCGCCGATTTTCTTCAACACCGCCGAAGATGCAGGTGCATTACCCATCCAGTGTGATGTCACCCAGATCGAAACCGGCATGGTAATCACCATTTATCCTTACAAAGGTGAAATTACCAACGAAGCTGGAGAAGTTATTTCCACCTTCAGCCTCAAACCCGACACTATCACTGACGAAGTACGCGCAGGCGGACGTATTCCCCTCCTGATTGGGCGTACCCTCACCGATAAAACCAGAATTGCCCTCGGATTAGTAGAACCCAGTCCAATCTTTATCCGCCCTCGCCCTCCCATCGATACCGGCAAAGGATTTACTCTAGCGCAGAAAATGGTCGGGAAAGCCTGCGGACTCAATGGTGTGCGTCCCGGCACTTCCTGCGAACCGCTGATGACAACGGTTGGTTCTCAGGATACCACCGGCCCCATGACCCGCGACGAGTTAAAAGAACTCGCCTGTCTCGGCTTCAGTGCAGATTTGGTGATGCAGAGTTTCTGCCACACCGCCGCTTATCCGAAGCCCGTTGACATCAAAACCCATCACGAACTGCCCGATTTCTTTGCATCTCGCAGCGGCGTCGCCTTACGACCCGGCGATGGCATTATCCATTCTTGGCTGAATCGGATGCTGCTACCCGATACCGTAGGAACGGGCGGCGACTCCCACACCCGTTTCCCCTTGGGAATTTCCTTCCCCGCCGGTTCCGGCTTAGTTGCTTTTGCAGCTGCTTTGGGCGTGATGCCTTTAGATATGCCAGAATCCGTCTTAGTGCGGTTCAAAGGCGAGTTGCAACCCGGTGTGACGCTGCGGGATATCGTGAACGCGATTCCCTACGTGGCAATTCAAAAAGGTTTGCTAACAGCAGAGAAGCAGAACAAGAAAAACATCTTCTCCGGGCGAATCATGGAAATTGAAGGCTTGCCAAATTTAAAAGTTGAGCAAGCTTTTGAACTTACCGACGCCAGTGCCGAACGTTCTTGTGCAGGCTGCACAATTAAGTTAAGTATCGAGACAGTTTCTGAATATCTGCGTTCCAACGTAGCGCTGATGAAAAATATGGTAGCGCGGGGTTATCAAGATGCCCGTACCATCATGCGCCGCGTGGCAAAAATGGAAGAATGGTTGGCAAATCCCGCATTAATGGAAGCCGATTCAGATGCAGAATATGCGGAAATTATCGAGATTGACTTGAACGAAATCAAGGAACCAATCGTCGCCGCACCCAATGACCCGGATAATGTTAAGTTGCTGTCCGAAGTTCAGAATGACCCTGTGCAGGAAGTATTTGTCGGTTCTTGCATGACGAATATCGGTCATTATCGCGCTACTGCAAAGGTACTGGAAGGGGAAGCAGCAGTTAAAACCCGCCTCTGGATTTGTCCTCCAACCCGCATGGATGAACACCAACTCAAGGAAGAAGGTGTTTATAGCGTATTTGATGCCGCAGGTGCGCGTACAGAAATGCCGGGATGCAGTCTCTGCATGGGAAATCAGGCGCGTGTGGATGACGGTACAACCGTGTTTTCTACTTCCACTCGCAACTTCAATAATCGCATGGGCAAAGATGCACGAGTTTATCTCGGTTCGGCTGAATTAGCTGCTGTTTGTGCGATGTTAGGACGCATTCCCACAGTGCAAGAATACATGGAGATTGTGGCGAAGAAAATTCATCCTTTTGCGGGTGATTTGTATCGCTATCTCAACTTCGACCAAATCGCTAATTTTGAGGATGAAGGTCGCGTAATTTCCCTGGAAGATATGCCCAAGATTGAGGATATTTTGGGTATTCCCTCTGGTGCGTTGCGCTAGTTCATAATGAAGGTAGGGTGGGAATTGCCCACCCTACTTTCCAATATTGAAGATGAAGCTTAAAGATGCTATTGGAATTAAAGCGATTTAATATCCCGCCTGGTCATAAAGTTTTTCTTGAAGATATAACCTGGCAAGAATTTGAAACCATTTTAGAAGAGTTAGGCGAACATCGTGCGTCAAGAGTAGCTTATGACAATGGAATATTAGAAATCATGACACCCTTGTCAGAGCATGAAACCAATAAACTGTTTATCAGCAACTTTATTGAAATTATTTTAGAAGAACTAGATATTGATTTTTATCCTCTTGGTTCTACTACTTTTAAAAACCCGGATATGCTGAAAGGGATAGAACCCGATAACTGTTTTTATATTCAAAATGAAGCAGCAGTAAGAGGAAAAGAAAGATTAGATTTATCCATCGACCCACCTCCAGATTTAGCCTTAGAGATAGATATAACTTCTCGCACTCATCCAAGTATTTATGAGGCTTTAGGAGTGCCTGAGCTTTGGCGATTTGAAAAAGGCAAGTTACAAATTAATGTATTACGAGACGGTAAGTATATCGAGTCAGATTTTAGTCTGATTTTTCCTAATTTACCACTGGCTCATGTAATTCCCCAATATTTAAGTCAGGTAAAAGCTATTGGTAGGAATAATACAATGAGAGCTTTTAGAAATTGGATACGAGAACAAATTACAGTATCGTAAAATTTTAGTCTCAACTTCGATTAACTAACTGTTTTGAGGATGAATGTCCCGTGATTTTGCTGGAAGATATGCCCCGGATTACGGATATTTTGGGTATCTCTACGGTGGCTGGTAGATAGTTATTCAAGTCTAATTTGTTTAAAACCCTTTCTCTTGTTACAGAAAGGGCTTTTTTTTGTGGACATCTAGTTTTGCATTACCCGTCTAAGTATTTGGGCACCTATGTTAGGATATATACAAGTATGATATTTTTAAAGCAGGTTTCTTAAAGATTTATCTCTGGCTGAAAATAACTACATAAAGGAGAGCCTATGAAGTCTCTCCTGAGAAATCATTAAGTAATATTTAGTTGAGCTGTGCAATGAATTCCGATTTCTCTACTTTTCACTATCCGCCGGAATTTTTAAAGCTTCTCATTGAGACAGTCCCATTACTTTGTCGTTCAAAAAAGGACGTATTACTATTTTTTAGAGGCGCTGGTGTTGACTCTACGTTAACTAACGATATCGCTATAGTTGTCAACACTAACCGTGATAGCATCTCTAAGTATGAAATCGTCCGAACTGTATTAATTCGACTGAATGAAAGGGGAGACTCAGCTTTACGCGAAAGACGAGAAATCGTAAAACGCATTGTCGAATTTGAGTCTTTCTCTACCTGTTGGCCAGAAGACCAATTAAAGGCAAGGGGTCTGGTAGCTGAAATCAGCCGAGTCCTAAAAGTTAAAGATTCGTTTACGAAGATGTATCAGGAACGAGAAGAGGAAAGGATAAAGCGTCAGGCACAGGAGAAAGCAAAACTGGAAGAAATGGAGCGAAGGCGGAACGAATTAGCTGCCATTAAAGCAGATTTATTTTTGCTATTCCGCGAATCAGATAGTCACAAGCGAGGCAAGGTATTAGAAGGTGTGCTGAATCGTCTGTTTAAGGCTAGTGGAATTCTCCTTCGAGAAGCATTCACCGTAAAAGGAGATCAAGGTGAAGGTATTATTGAGCAGATCGATGGCGTAGCTGAAATTAATGGTGATTTTTATTTAGTTGAAATGAAGTGGTGGAGCACAGCTTTGGGACCAGGTGAGGTTTCCCAGCATTTGGTAAGAGTTTTTAACAGAGGTCAGGCACGTGGCATCTTTATATCAACTTCTAGCTATACTGAGGCAGCAATAAAGACCTGCAAAGAATCACTTCGTCAAGCTGTGGTAGTTCTTTGTACCCTGGAAGAGATCATCTTACTTCTGGAACAGGAGAAGGATCTAAAACACTTTCTTAAAGAGAAAATTAAGGCGGCAGTTATTGATAAAGACCCTTTTTACAAACCGATATACTAAAGATTAAGACTTGATTGCCCTGTGGCATGGCGCGATCGCATCCTTCACCTATAGCCATAAAACCTAACCCTCCAACCCCTCCCATACAAAGAAAAGAAATGGGCTAGGAGTTCGGTCTTGTATTTGAGTAAACTGAGAAACACTATAGCAATCCAATCCAAAGTTGGTGGTTTAGATCCCCAACTTCTTGAAGAAGTTGGGGATCTCGCCTTTAGGAAGAGTGCTATATATCCTTTGATTTTGCGATGTTAGGTTTCCGCGTCGTCGAAACGGATGATGTCATCCTCTCCCAGATATTCCCCATTTTGGACTTCAATCATCACTAGAGGAATACACCCTGGATTTTCAACCCGATGAGCTGTAGACATCGGCACGTAGGTTGACTGTTTTTGAATTAAGGTTGTCTCTTTACCATCACAAATCACTTTGGCGGTGCCAGATACAACGATCCAGTGTTCGCTGCGGTGATAGTGCATTTGGGTACTAATGTGATGACCTGGGTTGAGTTCAATGCGATTAATCCGGTAGCGTTGCCCTTCTTCTAAAACAGTGACTGTGCCCCAAGGTCGTATCCGCATTGTGTCACTATCTTCAGGTAAGGGCAGAATCGAAGCCTGCCCCTCATTTTGGTTGCTATTCATCCCTGCTTGTCTCCGAAGATTCGCATCTCAATTTTGCCGCATTTTTGAAAGTTCCTCTGCACTAATTATCGGTGGGACAATATATCGAGGGTGCTAGTAGCTGGTAGCGGCATCCGAAGCATGCAAGCAGGCATCCTGCGGTTCCGATGAGATTTCTACGGCTTCTCTCCGCTTGTTTTTGCCACAATTGATTTAGTTGCAGCAGCTTACAAACATGGCACAAACACAACAAAGCACGATGGAAACTGCCCAGCGTGCATTTGGGCACTTCACTCAGGGGATGGGAACCGGCAAGTGGGAACCGTTTTTGGAAATGCTTGCGGATGACTTTAGCTTCTGGTTTCCAGTGGGGCAATATCAGGGGGAAAATGTCGGTAAAGCACGGGCAGCTGCTTTCTTTGAGTATGCGTCTGAAGCTTTCAACAATGAGCTGGTGGTGACGCTAGATGGCGTCACCAGTAACGAGACGACCGTTGTGTTCGAGATTCGCTCTCAAGGGCATCTGCGGGGGAAGCCTTATCAGAACCGAGGGGCGATCGCTTTCGATGTTCGTGGCGACAAGATTTGTCGTTACCGCGAGTATCTTTCGGTTGTGGTTCAGCCCAAAGTAGAATCGCACCCAGAACAGTCTCCGTCGCAGGGCTAGTTGTGTGATTTATATCACTCAGCAATTAGCTGCTCATCACCTTTACTTAAACCCGCGATCGCATGATTATCTAGGGTATCGTCACATTTTTTACAGTGGTTTATCACTCAGTAAAATGGGCAAAAGGGTCATATTAGAAGTATCGAGTTAATATCCGTAACGATGCCTGTTCAAATCTGCCCTCTCGACTCTGCGATCGCTGAACTATTTGCTCAAGCTACCTACACTGGTAGCATTACCCTGGCTGACCGATATGGGCTGATGGCTGCACTGTTGGAAGATGCAATCAGCGAAGAAGACAAGCGAGCAATTGATCGGCTACTTTACGCTGTCCGCAAGAACCGGCTGAAAGTTGTAGATGAAATTTCTGCCCTAATCTAAATAGTGCCGCTGATTAAAAATTTCTATTACTTTATTGTTGAATCTTTTAGTATTTTGCTGCGCTTTGATTCTACAAATATACAACATTGAATATTTAGAGTAACCATTAAGTTTTACCAAAATTTTTTATGACCTAAAAATAAATATTATAAAAATAATAATTTGATATTTGTCCTATAAATCTCCTGCTAATTAAATCCATAGTAATCCTATTGGATTTGCGAGATGCTACCCTTCATATCCCCAGCTTCTCTAAGAAGTTGAGGTCTCATAATTCACGAATTATTTAGGACGGCTATAGCCGTTATCGTACTCTAGTTTGTGCTTTTCATCTACCAATCAAAATAATTACTAAGTATTATTACTATAAATTCCTGGCATTAAGATGTGAATAGGCTGCCATAATTCATCTACTCACAGACTTTTACCTTTCAAGAACTGCCGCTAAATTTTAATCACTTTGAGTTTTTAATTCCCAATTAAGAAGCCGGAGAATCTGCGACAAGTGTACGCCGTAATTAAAAATCCAAAGGACAATTTCCAGAACTAATAATCTCTGTATCCAGATTGTCCCACTCTGACAATTCAGAAGCGTCAATCCACTATATAATTGCCAAACGCGATAAGGAAGGTATAAGCAAGGAACCATCACGAACGTACAGGATTGAAACCGTCTCGTTGTCACGCTTTCGGATAAAATTTGTAACCCCAAAATGACAAAGTACGGCACCAGTACCTGAAATACGCTGGGATGATTCCACCATATGCCCCACAGAACCATTGCTACTAGGGGAAGCGCCACTCCCACTAGCAGTACAACAAATAACCACGCTCTAAACCAAGGCGGAAGTGGTTGAGGAATCGTGAAGGGAGGTGAATGTCTCCAAAGCCAACCCGCAAAGATAAGAAAAGACGTAACAATTACTAGGAAAAGGAGGTTTTCTAAAAGAATATTCAGGTTGGTAGATGCGGCTGTCTGTAACATAGGATTAAAAAAGAATTTCAGCAGTATAGCGCACGATTAAAATGGCTATAGTGCATGAACTAAAAAAGACACAGTAGAGTAGGGGGATTGTCAAAATGTCTAAAGAAAGTGCCTGTCAATTTCTGGAAGCTGCTACCTACGATCCAGGTTTACGCGAAAAATTCCAAGAAGTAGCTAGTCCAGAGGAATTCGTAAAAGTTGCTCGTGAATTAGGCTACGCCTTGACCACTGAAGAATTGAAGGATGTCGTCAAAGAACATAGTGAAGGTGTCATCTTGAGAAGGCAGACGGGCGTTTGGCCTTGGCTGCGGAGGGTTAAATGGATTTAGTGCATTGTGAACTAGCTAATGGTTAAAAGCTATCGTGAGCTTAGCTATTAGAGTTTGGGGTGGGCATTGCCCACCCTATTTTATACAGCTTCAAAGCAAAATTGAATCTATTACACAATCAACAATTTTTTTGTAGATATAGTGAAAAAATCACCTATTTTATGGCTTATGTAGTAACCACGGCGGATTAATATAACAGGAATTTTACACTTGTTCTAGATAGCGATCGCTTTTATATATATTTTTTTTGAGTTACGATAGTGTGCTATTTAACACATGAATCGTAAGAATTTACAGGTAGAGACAGAGCAAATGTACTTTCTTTGCTTGCCTGCCTAAAATTTTTTAACTAAATTTTTTCTAATTTGCTCTAGTCAGTTGCGAGGTTCCGAGGTTAAGATTGACGCTAATAATCACACACTTTTATAAGCCTATACAGTATAAACACTTATGAATTATCCAGACAATAAAGATAACGAACTTCAACGCAGGGAACGAGAGCTTCAGGAGCGCAAAAGAGCTAATCGACTCCGAGAGATAGAGGCAGAAATTAATCAACCGCCGCTGCATCAAACTACTAAGCATCAAGACTCTCAGCGTTCACCCCAGCCGTGGTACAAGAAACTGGCGAACCTTGGAAAGTTTGTAGCCATCGTTGTTACCATCGTTGTCAGCATTCAGCTAGCAGGAACCCTTTCTTATGTGATTATAGTTGGGGCAGTGGTTTGGGTTGCTTATAAACTCTTTTTTGAGAGCGATCACTCCAAAAAATAAGGCAGAATTTTCACTTCGTCTGTGCTATCGAATCTGAACAATTTAGACCAAGGTCTCAAGTTCTTAGGGTAAAGGTATCCGTTGCACGATTACGGATTATGGTCAGTCAGCTCAAAACCCGATCAAAATAGTAAGCGGTTGACCATCTTGATGCACCTGGCGTAGATCCTACACCCTATCTGGTGTCTGTGCGTCAGTCTTGAGTTTGTAAAAGACTTGCAGTTATGGCGTTTGGAGCAGAGCAGCCGGAAAATAGTAATTACCCATTACCTACCTGCCCTAATTTGTAAAACTACCCGCAAAAAAATAAAGCACGAAGGATAAAATCTTATCCTTCGTGCTTTATTCTTCATGCTTCACTCAGGGGCGTTTTGCGGTTGTCGAGGTTCGTTGTCATTTTGGGCAATTGTTTCCTGAATTCTGGGAGTTAACAGGAACTTTTTCGTTTCTGTGAGTAAGCGATCGCCCCAAAGATTTTCTTGGAGAAATTTTACATCGGCGTAGCGACTGTCTAACCGAATCGCAGCCTCTCCCAAAGACAAACCCTGTTCGCGATCGCCCTTCGCATACAGCGCCACCGCCATCGCCAACCGGGGTTCTGCCGCCTCCTTATCGAGAGAGCTAGCGGAACGCCACTCACTAAGCGCCCCATCTATATCGCCCATTTCGTACTTAACTAGCCCAATATTATTAATTGCAGGCCAGAATTTCTTTTCCTTAGCAACCGCCCTTTGGTACTGAGCGATCGCATCTGGAAACCGTTTCAGTTTGTAGTAAGCATTGCCTAAATCAAACAAAGCTTCCGGGACATCGGGTTTGATCTTTAACCCAGCTTGCAAAACACTAACAGCTTCCTGATACTTTTCCTGCTGAAAGTGCCCGCTTCCCAGAGCAAATAGAATCCCCGGTTCGTTGGGTTGAAGGGTTCTCGCCCGTTGCAAGGCATCAATGGCGTTATTTACCTCCTGCGCTTGCAAAAACAAACTCCCCAGTAAAAACCAGGTTTGATAACTGGTGGGAGCCAGCTGAGTCGCCAATCGCGCTCTGGGCAATGCTAGATCGTATTGTTGGAATCGCGCTAGCTGAGCCGCATCTTGTGCCAGGTTCAAGCCCTGCTGCTCTAGCTCTTTTGACTCCATTTGTAGCGTATAGGGCACGAGTGCTTGCCCAGAGGCGGGGAGAGCAACGCTCCCTAAACCAAGGAAAACAAGAAGCGGGAATATCGAAAAACGTTTAGGCACGGTGCAGCCTCAAAGAAATAATGCGAAGAGAAGAAATGTTCAGCAACCTTACCAATAATTTAACTGACCGTAGCAGAAATCGAGAGCAAAGCCACACGTCAATTTGGGGATCGCTATAACGGATTGACGGGAAACACTAAACAAGGTTCAATCCGTCAGGAAGTTCAAACTCGCTAAAATAGGGAAACAATAAGCAACTTGCTGTAGATAAATACAGTTGAGTGTGACTCCTTGGTGCTAAAGCTGAATCCCATCGTCATTAAAAATACCCTCATTGAGCAGTCTGTTCATTCGTACTACCGGACTTAAAAACTACGCGAATGCAACTTCCACTAATAAGCAAAGTCAAGAACCCTTCTCGGTGGGTCATTGGGCTGATAGCGTCTAGCATCTTGGTAGTTGGCTCTACCACTTATTTCATCATGGGTCGGGCAACGCCCAAACTAGACATTGAGAGCCTGACCGTACCTGTTAAATCGCAAACCTTGAAAGTACGGATTATCGCTAGCGGTACCGTCGTGCCCGTTCAAAGCGTCAATCTCAGCCCTCCAACATCTGGGCGTTTGGCAAAGTTATACGTCGAGCAGGGAGATAGAGTCCAGCAAGGGCAAAAAATCGCCCAAATGGAGAATTCCCAGCTTCAGGCTCAATTCTTTCAAGCCAAAGCCAATCTGGAGCAAGCTCAAGCCAAACTGCAACAAGCACAAGCGGGGAGCCGTCCCGAAGAAATCAATCAGGCAAAAGCCCGTCTAGAGCAAGCGAAAGCTCGTTTAGCTGCGGCGCGGGTGGGTCGTCCCGAAGAAATTGCCCAATTCAAAGCTCGTCTGGAGCAAGCCGAAGCGAATCTAGCATCGGTACAAATTGGTCGTCCTGAAGAAATTGCCCAGACCGAAGCTCAAATCTCTGCCGCCGAAGCGCGGGTAGAATTGGCACAAAAACGAGCCAATCGCAATCAACAGCTCGCTTCTCAAGGAGCCATTTCTAAAGACCAGCTGGATGAGGTGCTGACAGAGTACCGCAATGCCAGCGCCAACCTGAGAGAAGCCCAACGACGGTTGGAGCAACTCAAAAACCGCACTAGCCAAGAAATCCAGCAGCGTCAAGCGGCAGTAGCAGAAGCGCGATCTGCCTTGCAGCAAAGCCAAAAGGGTGGTCGCAGCGAGGAAATTTCCCAGCGAGAAGCGGATGTTGCAGAAGCGCAAGCGGCTCTGCGACAGTTAGAAAATGGGACGCGCCGAGAGGAGATTGCTGGGTTAAAAGCAGCCGCTGACGCCGCCAGAGCTTCGATGCAGGCGGTGCAAGTCCAGCTCTCCGACACGGTAATCATCGCTCCCTTTTCGGGGATTGTGACGCAGAAATACGCCACAGAAGGCGCTTTCGTTACTCCCACAACTTCTGCTTCCACTACGGCTTCCGCTACCTCGACTTCAATTGTTGCTATTGCCAGGGATTTAGAAATTCTGGCGAAAGTCCCAGAGGTTGATGTTGGGCAAATTACCCAAGGACAGCCGGTTGAGATTGTGGCAGATGCCTATCCCGACCAAGTGTTTAAAGGCAAGGTCAAGCTGATTGCGCCGGAAGCGGTGGTCGAGCAAAATGTCACGTCTTTTCAGGTGCGGGTCGCTCTGGAAACGGGTAAGGAACAACTGCGGTCGGGAATGAATGTTGACCTGACTTTTTTGGGTAAACCTGCGAATAATGCCTTGGTCGTTCCCACCGTGGCAATTGTCACCGAGAAAGGAAAGACGGGTGTATTAGTCCCTGATGAGGAGAACAAACCCCAGTTTAAAGCGGTGACGATTGGCCCATCGATTGAAAACCAAACACAGATTTTAGATGGTATCAACGAAGGCGATCGCGTATTCATCGATTTGCCCAAAGATAGCAAACCTAAGCCAGAGGAATAAGGAGAGTTGGTAATGGGTAATAGCTAATTAGTCATTAGTCAGGTTTCTGATTACCCCTTCTCGATTACCAATTACCGATTACCGAATATGGATATTGTAGAAAGCGTCAAAATGGCTGCCACGACGCTGGTAGCAAACAAACTGCGTAGCAGTCTCACCATGCTCGGCATTATGATTGGCAATGCCTCGGTGATTGCGATGGTGGGAATTGGACAAGGAGCGCAAAGGTTAGCCGCCGAACAGTTTGAGTCGTTGGGGCCAAACGTGCTGTTTGTGGTTCCTGGTTCCCAGAAAACTCGGAATACGACCTTTGAGGTACCGAAAACGCTAGTTCTTGAAGATGCCAGAGCGATCGCGTCTCAGGTGCCTTCCATCCAAGATGTCGCTCCCCAGATCAATTCCAGACAATTAGTTACCTACCGCAGCAAAAACACCACTACCTTGGTTCTCGGGACAACGCCAGAGTATCTCTCAGCGAGAAGTTTTGATGTGGATCGAGGACGATTTATTACCGATCTTGATATTAAGCGGAGTAATCAAATTGTCATCCTGGGGTCAGAATTAGCAGATAAATTATTTGACAATCAAGATCCGATCGGGCAACAACTGCGGATTAAAAATATCAGCTTTCAAATTGTTGGCGTGATGAAACCCAAAGGTTCGGCGCTGGGAGATAATCCGGATGAAGCGGCTTATTTACCTATCACCACCCTAGCGAATCGGATCGTGGGAAATACGTCTCCCTATGGTCTTGAAGTGACAGCAATCTCTATCTCCGCCAAAGACGAAGCCAGCATTGGAGCCGCTCAATTTCAGGTGGCAAATCTGCTGCGGCTACGGCACAAAATCAACGGTGAAGATGACTTTACCGTTCGCAGTCAAAAAGACCTTTTGGGCATTGTAAACACGATTACTAGCGGCTTGACCTTCATGTTAGCTGCGATCGCTGCTATTTCCCTGTTTGTCGGAGGCATTGGCGTCATGAACATTATGCTCGTCTCCGTCACCGAACGCACCCAAGAAATCGGGCTTCGCAAGGCGATTGGCGCACGAGAGCAAGATATCCTGATTCAATTCATCATCGAAGCGGTAATTCTCTCAGCGGCGGGTGGCTTATTAGGGACTCTGATTGGCGTTGGCGGGATCTCGCTCGTCAGCGCTTTCACCCCTCTGAAAGCTGGCATTTCACCCGTGGCAATTGTTATTGCTGTCAGTGTCTCCGGCGGGATTGGGCTATTCTTTGGCGTCGTCCCGGCACGACGAGCCGCTAAACTTGACCCAATTGTGGCTTTGCGGAGTGCTTAAAATGCACGAACAATGTTCATGGTTCATCGTTCATAACTAAGGGCGTTTGAACAGTTAGCAATTCTTCAATCCTTCAATGAGCAATCAACAACTCACTCCTGAGTCCTCAGCCCTTAATCCTTCAAAAAAACCTGTCGTCATTCGTATAGAGGATGTCACCAAGGTTTACGGCGTCGGCGATACAGAAGTTCGCGCCCTTGCTGGTGTGAGCTTAATTGTAGAGGAGGGCGAATATTGCGCGATTATGGGGGCGTCTGGATCGGGCAAATCCACTGCGATGAATATTATTGGTTGTCTTGACCGACCCACTGACGGACGATATTACTTAGATAACGTAGATGTGTCCTCTCTAGAAGATGCTGACTTAGCGGGAATTCGCAATCGGAAGATTGGTTTTGTGTTTCAACAATTCCATCTCTTGCCACAACTAACAGCGTTAGAAAATGTCATGCTACCGATGGTTTATGCGGGTATTCCGAGTGCTGAAAGACGCCAGAGAGCAACCTTTGCTCTGACTCGCGTTGGTTTAGAGCATCGACTGAATAATCGACCGAATCAACTATCTGGGGGACAACAGCAGCGGGTCGCGATCGCGCGTGCGATTGTCAACAAACCCGTCTTGCTGCTTGCTGATGAACCCACTGGCGCACTGGATTCCAAAACGACCGAAGAAGTGATGGACATCTTCACAGAACTGAATACCAGCGGCATCACTGTGGTCATGGTTACGCACGAACCCGAAGTTGCTCGTCTCACCAAACGCATCGTCTGGTTCCGCGATGGACAAGTGCTGCATTCCCATTTGACCCCAGGCGATATTGGTAAAGTCGCCGTTTCTTAATTGCAAAAAGAGCGTTCAATTCCAAGAACGCTCTTTTTTAATGGCATTTCGGATCAAATCATGGGACGCACGGCTGGCTATGCGCCCCTGCGATGGCATAAGGAAATAATTTACAGGCTGGCAGTCTTACCAGTTTCAGCTTGAGAGGGAATTGGCTTCACGTCCGTATAGCCCATGTTGCTAACGATTGTCCGGAACATGGAAATTTGTCCCTCAAAGTCAAGACCTTCAATTTGACCCATTAGGTCGTTAACGGGGTTATTTGCTTGGTAGTCCGAGGGCACATCTACGACCGTATCACCCATACCCTGCGCCCAAGCATACCAAACCATTAACTGATTATTCTCTTTCAAAGCCCCATAAGCATGGGAATATTCTGTGTTTTCGCGATTGACAATTTCTCGCATAATTGCCAACTGGCGATCGTCATCCAAATCAAAAAATTCTCCTAACAGCTTCGGAGCTAGTTCTGGATCGGTTGCAGTTGGGGCAGCGGGAGTAATCGAATCTCCCATCTTTTCATAAACGTAATAAAACCATGCTAGTTTGTCATCCGTGTTCAACGCTTCAAAAGCCTCAACCACTTTTTGAGTTTCACTGGAAAGAGCTTGAGATTTTTGGTTTGTAGTCATAAACTTTATCCAAGAATGAGGTTAATATTTCCAAGAGTTGCAAACTTGGTGGGTTAAAATCGCCCTCCAAGAGAGAGAGTTTGACTCACTCGGTTTTGCAGATTGAGAGTTGGCTAAGGATCTATCTCAAGAGGGTCAGAGGAACGGGGATCGCTCCTTTAAAATCTAAATTGCAGATAAAAAAGTCTAAATAAATAGGAGTTACTTATGACTGAAGAAGTGAAACCCGATCCGAATCAAGCGACAACTCAAGATGCCCAGCTAGCTGCCGAACGCATGGTTGCAGGTGAAGAAGCAACGCAAAGTGTCGATTTCGACGCTGACTACGCAGCATCAAAAGAATTTAGCGTTAGTGAAGTTGACCAGAGTGGTGCTGGTGCCCAAGCGGCTGAAGCTGCAACAGGTGCTGCCCGGAAAATGCCCCAGCCAACAGAGATGAAATCCTCACCAGAGGCTCATAGCAATCCGGAAGACTTCCGGGAAATGGCGAAGGATGTCAATCCTAGAGCTTAAGAAAAAAACAGCCAATAAAAGCGATAAATCGTGGAAAAAGCGATAGGACTGGGTAAACCAGGGAAGTAAAGCCGTATTCACTAAAAAAAATCAGGATAGCGATCGCGTAGACGATGCCGCAATGATTCGGATCTTGCCTAGTTTAGGGTCACTGCGACGTATCCCAATCGCTCAAAATGCAAAAATATGGCTCAACCAAGCGTTGGTTGAGCTTTAGTTATTTTGGTACCAATGTCAGGAATTGTTAGAGGTTCGCTAGGTTCAGCCCCTAGCAGTTTGAACAGAATTACAAAGAATGCAGGATAATGGGCAAAGCTTTCACATTTTGTTACCTTTAAATCCCAATCTTTCAGCAAGCATTCGATCGGCAACCATGCGAACCCATTACTGCGGCGAACCTAGAAGCGAACATATTGGACAAACTGTCACCTTGTGTGGATGGGTAGACCGTCGCCGCGACCACGGGGGGGTGATATTTTTAGATTTGCGCGATCGCACCGGCATCGTTCAAATTATCAGCGACCCAGTGCGGACGCCTGACTCTTACGCAGAGGCGGCAAATCAGCGCAACGAATACGTCCTCAGAATTACAGGTCGAGTCAGCAAACGTCCCGAAGACTCGCTTAATCCTCGCCTCCCGACTGGCGAAATTGAAATTTACGCAGACAAAATTGAACTGCTCAATCAGGTATACAAGCAGCTGCCCTTCCAAGTAGGGGCGGGAGACACAGAATCCCTGCGCGAAGACTTGCGCCTGAAGTATCGCTATCTAGACTTAAGACGCGATCGCATGACTCGCAACCTCCAGTTGCGTCACCAAGTCGTCAAAGCCATCCGTCGCTACCTGGAAGACATCGAAAACTTCATCGAAATCGAAACGCCGATTCTCACCAAATCGACTCCTGAAGGCGCACGGGATTACCTCGTCCCCAGCCGCGTCAATCCCAGCGAGTGGTATGCGCTTCCTCAGTCACCGCAGCTATTTAAGCAAATGCTGATGGTATCTGGCTATGACCGCTATTACCAGATTGCTCGTTGCTTCCGAGATGAAGATTTACGCGCAGACAGACAGCCAGAATTTACTCAGTTAGACATGGAGATGAGCTTCATGTCTCAAGAAGAGATTCTCCAGCTCAACGAAAGTTTAGTTTGCCATATCTTCAAAACGGTCAAAGGCATCGACTTACCCCGTCCCTTCCCGCGCCTGACTTATGCAGACGCGATGGATCGCTACGGGTGCGATAAACCAGACACCCGCTTTGGCTTAGAACTTGTCAACGTTTCCGATTTGCTGAAAGATTCTGGGTTTAAGGTATTTTCCGGCGCTGTCGCCTCTGGCGGTATCGTCAAAGTATTGCCCGTTCCTGGCGGAAACGACGCCTTTTCCAACGTGCGGATTAAACCAGGCGGCGACCTATTTAAAGAAGCTAGCGAAGCCGGTGCTAAGGGTCTTGCCTATATTCGCGTGCGAGATGACGGCGAACTCGACACCATTGGCGCGATTAAAGACAACCTCACCGAAGCGCAAAAGCAAGAATTGCTAAGTCGCACAGGTGCAAAACCCGGTCATCTTTTGCTATTTGGTGCGGGCGATACGAATACGGTTAATAAAACCCTCGATAGATTGCGCCAGGTGATTGGTCGCGAATTGGGACTCATCGCTCCTGACAAAAACAACCTGCTTTGGGTGACAGACTTCCCGATGTTTGAGTGGAATGCGGATGAGAAGCGCCTAGAAGCGCTGCATCATCCCTTTACTGCTCCCCATCCCGATGATTTGCACGACCTGAAGACGGCACGGGCGCAAGCTTATGACCTGATTCTCAACGGCGTGGAAGTTGGCGGTGGAAGTCGGCGGATTTACCAGCGCGAGGTTCAAGAGCAGGTGTTTGAAGCCATTGGCTTGGCGAAAGAGCAAGCGTATGCCAAGTTTGGATTTCTCCTAGAGGCGTTTGAATACGGCACGCCGCCGCACGGGGGAATTGCCTACGGTTTAGACCGCTTGGTGATGCTCTTAGCAGGGGAAGAATCGATTCGGGATGTGATTGCTTTCCCGAAAACACAGCAGGCTCGTTGTTTATTGACCGATGCGCCCTCTGGTGTCGATGGAAAGCAGTTGAAGGAATTGCACGTTGCTTCGACCTACAAGCCCAAGTCCGGCGAAAAAGACAAGCAGTAACTCGCGCGATCGCGACAAAGGTTTAGAGGCGCACAATTCTCATTGTGCGCCTTCAAAATGTTTGGAAAATAAAACATGGAAAGTAAAGCAGAGGCATGAGGAAAAGATAGCGATCGCTATCTTTTCCTCTGGATAGCCTCAAATCTAAGGGATTGCTTGGAATAATATACACCAAGTCCGCTCCATCCAAAGGATAAGTTATGGCAATACCTCAGGCTAAAGCAATTGCTCCTTCTTTGTTTAATTATGCTCGTGACGGGCAAGAACACTCTCTGAGAGATGCTATTGAAGTTCTTTCTGAGAAATTCGATTTGAGTGAGGATGAACAAAAGGAATCAACATCTAGTGGGGGAGAAAAATTGTTTGATAATCGGGTTAGACGCGCAAGAGATTACTTAAAAAATGCAGGTTTATTAGAAGATAAAAGAGGGTTAGTTAAAATTACAGAGCTGGGCATGGAAATTTTAAGCACCGCACCGTCAGAAATAGATATAAATTTTTTAAAAGAATTTCTTGAAGATAAAAGACCTAAAAAAACAAAGAAAGATGCTGAAAAGCCTAAACAAGACCTTGGTGAAGTTTTAGATAACTCTCCCCAAAAGCTGATAGATTGTGGTTATCAAAAAATTCGTAAAGATTTAGAAATAGAGTTGCTTAAAAAGATAAAAGAGTGTTCAGCAAAGTTTTTTGAAAATCTTGTAGTGCATTTGCTTGTTCGCATGGGTTATGGTGGCTCTATACAAGATGCTGGGAAAGCAATAGGTACGACTGGTGATGGAGGAATAGACGGCACGATTAAAGAAGATAAGTTAGGGTTAGATATTGTTTATATTCAGGCAAAACGCTGGGCTGAAAAAACTATAGGTGAACCGGAAATCCGAGACTTTGTAGGCGCTTTGCATGGAAAGAAAGCAAAGAAGGGAGTATTTATTACGGCATCTAAATTTACCACTAAGGCACGGAACTACGCTTCAAGTATTGAATATAAAATTGTTTTAATAGACGGTCAACAACTTGCCGAGTTTATGATCGATCACAATGTAGGAGTATCAACAGTATCGACTTACGAAATAAAGAAAATAGACTCGGACTACTTTACAGATGGAGCAAATTTATCTCCATAAATAGTTAATTTGCTTCTAACTTTCCTTTGAGATTGATATTCTGATACAATATTGGCTGTTTAAACTTATCTAAGCGCAACGTTTCTTGCGACTTCTTTGGGCTTAAGAAATCAGAAATTAGGAGAGACGTTTATATCAACGCTCTCCTTCCTAACAGAATTAAGCTTCAAAATCAAAGATGATAAAATCATCTAAGCATTTTAATATCGCAGACTTCACTCGTTCGTGTTCGGGATGCGGCAGATAGAAATCGCGGGCATCTGCGCTCTCAAATGTCATCAAAAATCCGTGGTTGTAGCCCTGGTTCAGCCCCTCGTGACTAGAGTAGGCTCCCCCTGCATAGTAGGTAATGCCTGGAATTAATTGCTGAAGTTCACCCAGTTGGTTTAACAAATCTGCAATCTTTTCCGACGTTATTTCTGGTTTAAATTTGAGCAGAACCATGTGTTGAATCTGAGGCATTTGCTTAGGTTACTGATGGTAGAGTATCTAAAAGCTTAGCTGGGAACAGAAAGAACACACAGCCCGATGCGATCGCTCTCAATAAAATTCAGTCACAAGCGATCGCCCCTTAATCCTGCTTCTTTGGGTGCTTGCTGTCTTCAACAAATTCACTCGCAAGACCAAATGGTTCTCAATTATTCTGCTGCTTGTGAGCTGCTTGCTGCACTTGCTCTATGGTTGAAAGTCGCGGCTGTACAGACAAAGGCCACAACCTAACGTCAGACGCTTCGTGCCTGTGAAGAATAAATTGCACGGTATACATCTATAGGGGCGTACAGCCGTGCGCCCCTACAATAATTGCAAGCAGATAGCGAAAAAGCACAAGAAAGGAGAAATATTCATGCGATCGCGCTTGAGATGGCTGTTGTCAGTTATCAGCGTCCTCAGTGGTTGCGCCTACATCAGCAGCGCAACTCCTTCTGTACAAGCCGCTCAAACCATCGTGGTTCGGAAAGGCTCCTCTACTGAATCCATCAATATCGCGGATCTCCGCCAGCTTGCGGAAACGGGAACCACCCCATCGTCTTTGAGAAGTTTTGCAAGAAACCTGTCTTCGCAACAACGAAGCCAAATTCTGTCAGCGCTGAGGGCAAAACTTGATATTGATGTTGTGCAAGTGAGTCGGTTACTCGATACTCAAATTGGTAGCGCGATCGCATCTTCTTTGGCTAGCACAACATCGCGACAGGATAACGTCGGGGTGCTAGATGTGCGATCGGGACTCGTATTGGGGGCTAGGGCACCAGAAGGACTCTCTTTGCTCAGCTTTATTGAAGCTTATCCCCGTCAAACCCTTTATATAGACTTAAGCCAAGCATTTAAAGTTGTCGAAAATTTTAACAGCGCTTTTTGGCAAACTCAGTGGTTTATGGCGGAGATTGCCCCCCAACTGACTGTCAAGCGCCCCCAACTTAATTTACCTTTCGATCCCACGCTACCGGGAACGGCATCCGTGCAGGTGCTGAACTTGAAACTCGATGATACCCAGCGCCGCCGGGAAATTCCCCTTGATGTTTACTGGTCAGAAGCGGCTTCTCCGGCTAAACCGATAATTGTTCTATCGCATGGCTTAGGTTCGGTTCGCACCGATATGCGCTACCTGGCAGAGCATTTGGCATCCTATGGCTATGTAGTGGCAGCGTTAGAACATCCTGGGAGTAACGAAAGTCATGTGAAGCAGGCACTCCGAGGCAAGGCTCCTCTGTTAGATGCTCAGGAGTTTTTGGATCGTCCTAAGGATATCAGTTTTGTTATCGACGAACTAGAAAAGCTGAACCAAGCAGGGGAACTTCAGGGGAAACTGGCACCCGATCGCGTCATGGTAATCGGGTATTCTCTGGGGGGTAGTACAGCTTTATCGGTTGCGGGTGCCGAGTTGCAATTAGCGTCTTTAAAAGAGCGCTGTAAAGGGAATGTAATTTCCTTTAATCTTGGGGAAGCTTCCCAGTGTTTTGCCAGGGGACTTCCGGAAGACCGCTATCAACTGCGAGATCCCAGGGTAAAAGCAGCGATCGCTTTCAATCCCACCACCTCTTTGCTCTTTGGCGAAACAGGTTTAAGCGCTGTGCAAGTCCCCACTTTAATTGAAGCCGCTTCCGCTGATAAGACGACTCCCGCTTTAACCGAACAAATTATCGGCTTTTCTAAAATACCCAGTCCAAAATGGCTGGTGGGTGTGGTGGGAAGCACCCATTTAAGTGTGAAAGATCCCAGCACTACCCAAGATCAAGCGAGACAACCGAATACCCTTTACACGGGTGGTGAAGTTGTTGGCGAACAAGCTGTTGCCATCCGCAGCTACATGAAAGCGATCGCGCTGGCAATGGCAGCACAACTCACCGATGATGCTGCCAAGTACGCAATTTTCCTCACCCCAGAATATGCTCAGTTGGCTTCAACAGACGCTTTCCCGATTCGTCTCGTCACTGAGATTCCACCGGAAGCGCAAGCCGTGGTGGACGATTTTCTTGAGAATCAATCCAAGAGATAATTTCGAGCCAAGGTGCAAAGACGCTAAGAATAACTTCTTTGCACCTTGGCTCGAAATAAAATCACCGATTACCCACTACTGCAACTTGATGTACTTTTCCACATCTTCAATCTGGGGATCTGGAAACTGAGTTAGCACTTGCCACAAAACCGTGTAACTGCCATCAGCACGACGGCTGACGGGACGGAAGGCGACAAGGACATCGCTGCTGGGTAATTCTAGAATTTGGTCAAGATAGCGGCGTTGTTCCCTGGAAACGGTACCTCCCGTCTGAACCACTTCCGGCACCTGGAATTGAACTAATCGCATTAAGTAGGTGTGGTTCAGCACCGCTGGTGCATTTGGGGAGAGGCGGTCGATCGAGGATGCGATCGCTCTCGTCTGTTGCACGGGTTCGCTGAAAGCTACCTGACCCAGCTTGCCCGTGATAAAGCGCTGTCGATCTACCTGGATCGATGCTAATTGATTCGGCGGACGATAATTGAGGAAAAACTGGCGCGTTTGCGGCGATAAGGCGCGGACTTTCTTCAAGGTGGGATCGAGGTTTTCTAAGGGGACTTCTCCCAAATCCACCATGAAGCCAAAATCCAGCCCTTGCTGGGCAATCTCAAAGTTACTACCTTCCATCCGAACCGCAAAGCGCGGAGTAAATTCATCCCCAGGACCAACTCGCACCGATGAGGGAGTCGATTCCTCATCGTTACCACCGCCCACCCCTTGCAGCAAAGCTGGAAATGGGAAACGCTCTGCTACGCTGGGCGAGAGCCGATTTCCTAGTGGATTCAGTTGTTGACGGTAAGCCTCAGATGGTAAAACGCGGGCAATGCCGGTGTTGGGTTGAGAAAGAAATTCGCTATACAGGCTTGGCTCTTGCCGATACAGGGCGTAAGAGTTGCGTTCGTTTAATTGGTACGTTTCCGCGATATCAGTAAAACGGGCGGAGGGGGGAAATGCTGCCACAGCTTGCCCCAAGAACTTTTTGGCAGTTTGTAGGGTTGTCACGGTTTGCTGGGAGGGCGCGATCGCTGGCTGAATTGGCGGCTGATAGCCAGAAATCGGTGTCTTTGCTGCTACACCAACGACTGGCGGTTCCGGAGCGGGAAATTTGGGCACTGGAACCGCCAAACGCTGAGGAGGTACGGTCAAAATCGACGGTTGACCAATTGCCAAAGGATTTCCTCTAGTGGGAGCGAGAATGGACTGTCGCCGTTCCAGCACCGGACGCAGGGGCAATAATTGCTGCGTCGAAGCATAGAGAGCGCAATACACCTGCGCCTGCTCCAAGGTTAAATTAGAGCCTGCCGGGGTAACGCCGTTCGTGCGGGTACACAGCAAAGCAGGATTGGGATATTGGCTCTTGAGAAAGCGATCTACTTCTCCCTGGTGGAGGAGGATTTGCCCCTCCGCCGCAAAAGCCGGGTAGGGTTCGGGAGACGCACTCGCTCTTTCGATTCGATTAATTAAATTGATTTGAGTTTGTACCAATCGCTGAGCTTGGGGCCAGAAACTTTGATCCGAAGCTGAACTCGAAGGGATTTGGCGGCTTACACCCAGCCTTTGGGACTCTGCCTGCGCGATCGCCTGTCCGGACACCAAGCTTAGTAGGGAAGACACAAAAATTAATAATAAGTACCGCATCTGAAACTCCTCAATCTGACAACTTGATAAAACAACCCAGTAGACCTTATTTATACTTCCCTGTTTTGACCCAAAAATTAAAGTCCTCTGTTTTTAATAAAATCATTGAATAGGAGAAAATATTTTTTTGTCTATCACTTCTTGCGCTTCCTATTTAACAGTCTACAGAACTCTAACTATTTGTTTTCTTTTTACTAGCGTTTCCTAATATATGTTTTTTTGTTAAGAAAATAAGCTTTTGTTTCTCAAACTCTTACTGTGCTTGCTAGTTGAAGACCCCTAAAAAGATTGTTAATAAAGAGCAGACGGTCAAAGTGCAACTCCCTCAATTAGTAACGATCTAATTCCTAAGGAAGATGGGGAATTGCAAAAAAACAGAAAATTGGAGATTGAAGTTATATCTGAAGATTGATGGCTTTGGTCAAATAAAAAGCAAGAATTGAACTGTTACTGACAGACTAATGCTGCTGTGTTAGTAACACAATTTGGTTAGGTTCAGTGGCAATCGGAGAAAACACTGATGTTAGGACAACATAAGCGTGCTGTTGGCGTATTTTCAAACTATCGAGACGCCGAAGTAGCACTGACTGAACTAAAAAATTCTGGTTTTTCTATGGACAACGTGTCCGTAGTAGCTCGTGACGCGGACAAAGGAAACGACATTGCTGGTGCCGATGTAAGCGATCGCGTTGGCAATAAAGCCGACGAAGGTGCGAAAGCAGGTGCCGTCACCGGCGGTACTTTGGGCGGTCTAACAGGCTTGCTCGTTGGTCTGGGAGCCTTGGCAATTCCGGGACTTGGCCCTGTCATGCTAGCGGGAGCAGCAGGCACCGCTATTGCTACAACCCTTTCTGGCGGTGCCATTGGTGCAGCCGCAGGAAGTCTTTTAGGTGCATTAATCGGTTTGGGAATTCCTGAAGAAAGAGCCAGACACTATAGCGATCGAGTATCCCGTGGGGATTATTTAGTAATGGTAGACGGCAGCGACGACGATATCCGTCGTGCCGAAGCGATTCTCAGTCATCGGGGAATTCAAGATTGGGGTATCTACGATGCTCCTGCCACCAATACAACCACTACAACGACAACTCGCACATCTGATATTGCCGATCCCAGTGGTACTTATCAAACTCCAGTAGTTGATACAACTCCACGCACGGATACCCCGGTTCAAATTATCGACCGTCGGGAACAGACTCTTTAGGCTGATTTGAGAACGATTGAACGGGGTGGGAGGTAAAACGCTTCCACCTCTTATCTGCTCGAAGTGAGGAATTGACAAATGAACAAGTTTTTAACATTACTGTTTAGTGGCGTCTTGTTAGTGAGTGTTGCGGCTTGCGATAACAACGAGAAAACGTCTCCTGGAGCGGATTCTGATTCAAGTCAGACTTCTTCGCCTGCTGCAACCGGAGCCGCCAGTCCAAATGCCAGTGCCCCAGCATCACCCTCGGCTGATGCTTCAGCACAACCCGATCAAGGCGCGAAGAACGATGCATCGAGTGATGTCCGCAAAAGACAGCTAGAATCTGATATTCGGGCACGGGAGCAACGCAATAAGGTTGCTGGCGACCCCTTAGAAAGAGCTGATAGCGACTTGGAAAGCGAGGTTCGCAGCAAGTTAGAAGCGAACCTGCCCAGCAGCAAATTAGAAATTGATGCTAAAGACGGAGCTGTAACAGTTGTAGGAACTGTAGAAAAGCCAGATCAAGTGGCAAAAATAGAACCGTTGGCGAAGGAAATCAAGGGGGTTAAGACAGTAGCTGTTCAAGCGAAAGTTGCGCCAGCCCAGAAAAATTAACTTTACTAGGACTTAGGGCCTGGAAACCAGGAAATCAATTTCCTGGCTGAAAGCCCAAGTCAGTTTTCACTGAATAAAACAACTCCAATCAATCCGTTTCATGGGTTTGAGCGGTGAAGCTGGAACTACTAGAGTGGGCTTTAGTTCAGGGCAACTGGATAAGTCCTGTGTAATAACGGTGAAACTGTAATTTGATTTCGCTTGTGGCAAAATCACGAATAGATTCCTAAAGAGTTAGAGAGGAAAGGGTAATGGTGCTTACTCAGCCAAAACGAGCTTTTGGCGTGTTCTCAAGCTTGCAAGATGCAGAAGGCGCAATTCAGGAATTAAAAGCCGGTGGGTTTCCAATGAATCAGGTTTCTGCAATCAACAAAGAGCCTGAGCAAGTATCCCCGCCACCGACTTCTAAAGCGCAAGAAGGAACGACCCTTGGCGCGATCGCGGGTGGTGCAGCCGGAAGCGTCTTGGGTTTGGCGCTGGGACTAGGCACCATTGCTGCCATTCCCGTATTAGGGCCAATTAGCATTATTGGGGTGGCAGCCACGGCTTTAGCGACTACTTTAACCAGTGGTGTGATTGGTGCAACCGCAGGCGGCTTATTAGGTGCCTTGACTGGCTACGGGATTCCTGATGAGCAAGCCGCAATTTACAACGATCGCATTCATCATGGGGACTATTTCTTGATCGTTGAGGGCACAGAAGCAGAGGTACGTCAAGCTGAAGCAATTCTCAACCGTTGGAACGTCCAAGAATTAAGAATTTACGATGCTGCGGCATCACCACCGCCATCCATCAATGAAATGCCTCTTTGATATTAGAGATTCTTGTCCAGGTAGTAACAGGTGCATCTGGCTTTAAAAACCTCTTTTCCTAGCGAAAAGGGGTTTTCGTATTTTGTATCTCTATCGATTACCATAACCTCCCCGGCTCCTCGTTTCCTGCTTCCAGTGGCAAGGTGCGACCAAATAATTGCACAATGGAAGCAGTTTATTAATGTTGCTGCAAGACAAATGCCGACCTTACTGGCTGATGCCAAAAACTTGCTCGCCGACTTAATCGCTCGTTACTCACCTCAAGTCGATTATTTGGCAGTTCGGATAGAAGAAGCCGAAGGAACTGATATCTTTTTGCGCGGCGATAAGGTCGAAACCCTCACTGAAGGCATCTCCATTGGTGGACAAGTCCGGGCTTGTTACCAGGGCGGCTGGGGCTTTGCCAGCTTTAATCAGCTTTCTACCTTAGCAGACCGAATTGAAGAAGCGATCGCTGCCGCTCGGATTATTGGCGATGAAGAAACCCTGTTGGCTCCGATTGAGCCAGTACAGGCGACTTGCCAACTTCCCCTAGAAGGCAGCGATCCGCGAGAGATATCGCTGGAAACCAAGAAGCAATTGTGCGATCGCTACACTGAAATCCTCAAAAGCGCTAGCCCTTCAATCACCACCACCTCTGTGCGCTACAGCGACAGTTCCCAGCGAATTATCCTCGCCACCTCAGACGGAACGCTGATTGAGCAGTCTTGGGTAGATATGGAAATGCGCTTTGCCGCCACTGCGCGGAATGGCGAAACCGTGCAAACTGGACGCGAAACGACTGGCTCCCGCAAAGCCTACGAAGACTTAACAAATTTGGACGATCAGGTTCGGAGTGCTGCTCTCCGTGCCGTGAACGCCCTCTCTCTGCCTCCTGTGAAAGGCAATACCTACACGGTCGTCATCGACCCCATTCTCAGCGGTTTATTTGTCCATGAAGCTTTTGGGCACCTTTCAGAAGCAGACATGGCTTATGAAAACCCGGATATCTTAGAAGTGATGACCCTGGGACGCCGATTTGGACCCAAAGAACTGCAAATCTTTGACGGTGCTGCTCCTCCCGGTCATCGTGGCAGCTACTTATACGATGATGAAGGGACGCCTGCTACCACGACTCAGCTAATTAAGGATGGCATCTTAGTTGGACGCCTCCACTCCCGCGAAACTGCTGGAAAGCTAAGCGAAGCCCCCACTGGCAATGCCCGTTGTCTGAATTACCACTATCCCCCCCTTGTCCGGATGACGAATACATGGATTGAGCGGGGTAAAACGCCTGTGGAGGATTTATTTGCAGGGATCAAAGAAGGCGTCTACGCTCGTAACTGGTTGGGTGGTATGACGAATGGAGAAATGTTTACTTTCTCCGCCGCTGAAGCTTGGATGATCCGCGACGGCAAGATTGCTGAACCCGTTCGGGATGTGACGCTGTCGGGGAATGTTTTCAGCACCTTGGCGGATATTGAAGCAATTGGGGATGATTTCTACTGGGATGAATCCGGCGGCTGCGGTAAGGGAGGTCAGAACGGCTTGCCAGTTGGTTGTGGTGGGCCAAGTCTCCGCATTCGCAATGTCATTGTGGGAGGCGATGCAGAATAGTTAAAAATTAGAAATTTCGTCAGTGTCATGAAGTTTTCACGATTGGAAGGACCTAAACCTCGGCATTCTTCCTTTCAAGAGACAGAGAAGAAGTCAAGATATAGGCGATAAAAAACTCATGACACTAACAACTCCCACATTTTTAATTTTGCATTTTTAATTGCATATCTACCTGTTTGAGCAAAGCTTCTAGGCTAGAAGAGTTATCTAAAATTACATCAGCACGATCGCATTTCTCCTGAATGGGCATTTGGCTAGTAATCCTAGCTTGCGCTTGTTCTAAAGTTAGGCGATCTCGCTTGATTAATCTCTGAAGTTGATGTTGTTCGGAGCAGTATACGACCCAAGTTTCCGTACACAGAGCCGTCATCCCTACTTCAAATAGCAAAGGCACCACCAACACCACAACCGGATGCGAGTTGAGTGCTTGCATTTCTTCAATCATGCGATCGCGCACGTAAGGATGAATCTGTTGCTCTAGCCAACGCCGCTCTTCGGGCGAATTAAAGACAATATTGCCCAGCTTTCGGCGGTCAAGTGTTCCATCCGGTAGCAGAATATCGGCTCCGTAACGCTTAACAATTTCGCCGAGAATCGGCGAACCCACTTTTACAGCTTCTCTAGCATAAATATCCGCATCCAAAACCGGCAAATTGTAGTGGCTGGCAAGATAATTTGAGACAGTTGTTTTGCCAGTACCAATGCCTCCCGTCAGACCAATAACGCGCATCATGAATTAACTTGCAACTGTGCCAAAATCAACTGTCCCGCAGCCCCATTATCTAAAGGTTTCGAGAAAAAATATCCCTGTCCTCGTTCGCATTGCAATGCCTTGAGTTGTGCCAACTGTTGAGCCGTTTCTATCCCCTCCGCCGTCACACTCATTCCTAAATTATGAGCCAACGCCACGATTGCCTTGACAATCTCTGCATCCTTGCCACCCGCTCCCATCCGGTTCACAAAAGAACGGTCAATTTTCAATGTATTAACGGGAAAGCGGTGCAGATAATTCAAGGATGAATAACCCGTACCAAAATCATCAATCGATAATTGAATATTTCGATCTCGCAATTGCCAAAGCAGGATGGCGGCAGCTTCAGCATTTTCCAGCAAGCAGCTTTCAGTAATTTCCAACTTTAAATAGTGTCCATCCAAGCCAGTCTTCCTCAAAATTCGGTCAATCTGCTCAATCAAATTTGGTTGCGAAAACTGCTTACCAGAGAGATTCACGCTAATTGCCAAACCCTGAGTCGTAGAATACTGCTGCTGCCAAACTTTTAGCTGACGGCAAGCTTCGTTCAATACCCAAGTACCCAAGGGAATAATCAGACCCGTATCTTCTGCCACAGGGATAAACTCGCTTGGGGGAACCATGCCACGAGTCGGGTGATTCCAACGCACCAGAGCCTCAAAAGCCTTAATTTTACCCGTCGCCAGCTCGACGATTGGCTGGTAGTAAAGTTGAAATTCCGTAGCGATAATCGCTCGTCGCAGATCCGTTTCTAACTGCAAATGTGCCACGGCAAGGGTATGCATGGCCCGATGGAAGACAACATAGCGACCTTTACCCTCTAACCGGGCATGATACATAGCCGTGTCGGCTGCCCGTAGCAGGTCTTGCGGACGAGGCAAGAGGTTATTGTGAGAGGGTGCAGAGGGACAAAGCGGCATAGAGGCAGATGCTTTCCGAACCGGCTCCCATCCCTCTTGTCCCTTTCCTGCAAAGGCAATCCCAATGCTAGTCGTGGTGAATACTTCGCGCCCATCCAAGTTAAAAGGCGAATTCAGTTCCCCCTGGATCTGCTCGACAACGCGAATCGCATCGCTAACATCGTGAATATCCTCCAGCAGAATTGCAAATTCGTCTGTGCCAATCCGAGCTAGGGTGTCCGTAGGACGGAGGCAGGTCATCAGTTTGCGAGCTGTAGCGATGAGCAGTTGGTCGCTTACCAGGTGTCCCAGACTATATTTGACCATCTCGAAGCGATCCAAATCCAGAAACAGAACAGCAAATAAACTGTCTTTGTCTCTTTGGGAACGCTTGATTTGGCTGGCAAGACGTTCGAGAAATAATGTCCGATTCGGCAAACCGCAAAGCGAATCGTAGAACGCATGGTGTCGCAGTTGCTCCTCGGCTTGCTTGCGCTCAGTAATGTCGTGGCAGTTGACGACAATCCCCTGCACCGCCGGATCGTTCAGGAGGTTAGTGGTGACTGCCTCGAAGATCCCCCAAGAGCCATTGCGATGCTGCACGCGATACTCACCGAGTCGCTGAGTCACATTGGGATTTTGAATCGAATTTTTCAGCCTTTGCTTAACCAGTAGCACATCCTCTGGGTGAATAAATGTCAAAGCATTTTTGCCTATGAGTCCATCGGGTGCGTATCCTAGAATCCGATTGACAGAGGGACTCACATAAGTCACTTGACCGCTGGCGTTAACAATGATGATGATGTCGGTCGCATTTTCGATCAGCGCTCGAAATCGTTGCTCGCTCTCTTGTGAAGCGGCGATTAATCTGGTTTTTTCCACCTCAGTCTGCCGCTTTTGGTCGCGCATTTGTTTGGCTTGTAGGGCTTGCGCTACTGCCGATCCTAGCCGCATCAGACGGTCTTTCAGTAGATAATCCGCTGCCCCTTGCTTCATGCACTCCACTACCACTTCTTCGCTCACCGTACCCGTGATCACAATGAACGGAATATCTAAGCCGCGCTCTTGCAAAAGTTGTAGCGCTCTGAGGGCGTCAAACTGAGGCAAGCTATAGTCAGCCAAAATTAGCTCGATACCGGGATGCAGTTGGGCGAGGTAGTCGGCTTCTGTCTCTACACGCTGCCAGTCGGGTTTAAAGCCAGCCAAACGTAGTTCGTGCAAAGTTAATTCAGCATCAGCCAGGGAATCCTCAAGCAGTAAAATCTGGAGCGGAGCGGACATGATGACCTTCTTGTAAGCAAGGGAATTGAGCCGTGGGCGGGGTTACACCACTGTTCGCTTTTAGAGAGCGTGCAGTCTGAATTATGAGGTGTTGAGCGTAAATTTAATTGCGGTTTTTAGAATTTTTAGCCTCAAGAATGCTAGCTGCTAGCGGCTTGGCAGCTGGTTTAACAGCAGCCAGTACAAGCCTAATTGCTGCACTGCTTCGGTAAACTGTTCAAAGTTCACCGGCTTAACGATATAACTATTGACGCCCAACTGGTAACTTTCTACGATGTCGCGTTCTTCGTTTGACGAGGTGAGGATGACGACTGGAATCATGCGGGTTTGGGGGTCAGATTTGAGGCGTTGCAAGACTTCCAAGCCGTCTACTCTGGGGAGTTTGAGGTCGAGGAGAATGACTTTGGGGTAGTTTTCCGGATAGCGATCGCGATAGGCACCTGTCCGGAAAATGTAGTCTAAGGCTTCCGCACCGTCGCGGGCAACTTGAATGCGATCGCCAAGGTTGTGCTTTCGCAAAGCATAAAGTGCTAATTCTAGGTCGTTGGGATTGTCTTCGACCAGCAAACATTCTGCTGTGCGCTCACTCATGAATATTTCCCTCTGCCAGGGTAAAGTAAAATGTTGTGCCTTGGTTAACGCCTGACTCAGCCCAAATACGTCCGCCGTGGCGATGGATGATGCGCTGCACGATCGCGAGTCCGACTCCGGTTCCTTCGTAATCTTCCGCACGATGCAGCCGTTGGAAGACGCCAAAGAGTTTATGAGCGTATCGCATATCAAAGCCTGCGCCGTTGTCTTTGACGAAATAAACGACAGTGGTTGAAAAGTCATTTGTCTCTAGTTCTGGGTCATTCGTAAATGACTGATGACGATAGCCAATTTCAATCTGGGCGACTTCCCGACCGCGCGTGAATTTTAGAGCGTTTGTCAGCAAGTTGACAACTACTTGCTTAAGTAAAGCAGGATCGCCTTCGCAGGCGGGTAAATTGCCGATATTTATTTCAAATTGGCGATTTTGCTGTTCGTGCCATAAGTCTGCCAGTACTTGACGTACCAAATCAGCGATCGCTACAGTTTGTTTTCTCAGTGGCTGGCGCGAAAGGCGCGAAAATGTCAGCAAGTCATCAATCAGCTGTCCCATTTGCTGAGCATTATCCCGCACCAGTTTCTGGTAGCGTTGGGCTTCCGGATCGAGTTGTTCTAGATATTCTTCCAGCAAAATCCGCGAAAATCCGTTGATAGCACGCAAGGGCGATCGCAAGTCGTGAGAGATGGAATAACAGAAAGCTTCTAACTCTTGATTTGCAGCTTCCAGTTGCGCGGTTCGTTTGATGACTCGTTGTTCAAGTTCCGCGTTCAACTGTCGAATTGCTTCCTCTGCCTGGACTTTTTCGGTAATGTCGGTGCAGGTGCCGATCCACTCTCGCACATCGCCGTCTTTTGATAATACGGGAACCCCACGGACATTGAAGTAGCGGTAAATACCATCAGCACGCCGCAGCCGAAACTCAGTGTCATAGAGGCTTTTCGTTTGGATAGCGTTAGACCACTGCTTGGCAATGCGATCGCGATCGTCTGGATGGATGGCATCTAGCCAGTGCCAGCTTAGTATTTCTGCCTCGCTTTGACCCGTATAGGCTCTCCAATCCGGTTGATCGGTCACAACCTCACCTTGGGGGTTGGAAGTCCAAACCATCTGTGAGGTCGCCCGTGCCAAAGAACGATATCGTTCCTCACTCTGCCGCAACGCTTCCTCAGCCACTTTTCGTTCGGTGATGTTGCTGACTAAGGCAATAAATCCTTTGACTTCACCGTGTTCCCCAAAATGTGGCAGGTAAGTAGCATTGACCCAACGCATCCCTCCATATTCATAGGATATAGGGCTTTCGTAGGTTACTTCCTGCCCGGACAATGCTGCCTCGACATACGGCTGAATTGCCTGATAAGCCGAGTCCCCTAAAATTTTTCTAATGGGCTGTCCGATGACTTCCGCCTGAGATTTGCCGAACCATTGTTCGTAAGCCCGATTGTTAAAGTGATAGCACTGTTCCGAATCGACATAGGCAATCAGCACCGGCAAAGCATCTGTAATCAAGCGCAGTTGATCTTCACTCTGTTGCAATGCTGCCTCTGCTTGCTGGCGTTCCAGAGCAATTCCCGCAATTTGGGTCGCAATCTCGGTCAGATATAACTCATCCTGATTCGGTCGCCTCGCGTCGGGATGATACATTACAAAAACGCCTAATACCTTACCGTTACTGGAAAAAATAGGCGTAGACCAACAGCTTTGTAGTTGATGGCTTAATGCCAAATCTCGGAAATCCGCCCAAAGGCGATCGCTCTCAATATCTGAGACAATCACGGGTTTACCGAAATACGCTGCCTTACTACAGCAACCAAAACCAGGACCAATCGCGATACCATCAATCGCCTGAGTGTAGCTTTCGGGAAGGCTAGGAGCGACTCCATGTCGTAACTTGTTCTCTTTTTCGTCAACTAGCAGAATCGAACAAAAGCCCTCACCGGATTGGGTCTCGATAAACCGAGCCAAAACATCCAGAACATCACCCAGTGCTGCGCCGGTGGCAATCATTTCGAGTACCTGTTTTTGCCCTGCGATCAGCGCCTCAGCTTGCTTGCGTAGCGTAGCGTGCCGCAGGCTTTCGCTGATGTCTATCATCGCGCCGATCATCCGCACTGGATTCCCCTTATCGTCATGGACGATAAATCCCCGATCGCTCGCTAAGGCATAAGAGTTATCGGCGCGACGGTAGCGGTATTCATCCGACCAGATTTGTCTTCCACTGTCAATTGCAGCATGAATCCCACTGACAACCCGCTCTCTGTCTTCTGGATGTATATTTTCGTACCACCACCTGGCATCAAAACCTACTTCAGTTTCCGCATAGCCGAAGAGTTTTTGCAGGGATTCGTTCCACTCTACGCGGTTTGTCAGTAAATCCCAGTCCCAGATTGCATCGTTGCTGGCTTTAGCGACGAGGCGGTAACGGGTTTCGCTTTCCCGCAGCGCTTCCAGAGCGCGATTGCGTAGCGTAGCGTGCCGCAGGCTTTCGCTAATATTGGCGAAGATGCCAATGCTGCCGCTCATCTTGCCATTGACATCTTGCAGCAGGGCTGTCCAAAGGCTAACGTCAATCAAGGTGCCGTCTTTCTTTTGGCTGCGGAATTCCCTGCCACCGCTACCACGATCTCCTCCGCCATGTAAGTCAGCCTGAAGCAAGGCATGAAACGCTTCCTGTTGATCCGGGGGGAAAATCGGCAGCGGATAGCCGACAACTTCTGCTGATTTCCACTCAAAAAGATGCTCAGCCTCTGGATTCCACAGGGTGACGTTCCGATTAACATCGAGCGTTACGATCGCTAACGGTGAAGTTTCAATCAGGGTTTGCAGCGTTTGATTTGTGGTTAATAGGGCTTCTTGTGCCTGTTTTTGATCGGTAATGTCCCTCAGGGTGCCGGACGTACCGATAATCGTTCCGTCGGAAGCCAATGTTAATTTGCCGTGTCCTTCCAGCCAACGATAGTCGCCGTTTGCACTCAGATATCTCGCCTGATACCGATAAAATTCTTTCTGGCGTTCAATGAGGGAGCGAAATTCTTCGCGGTGTTGTGGGCGATCGCTTGGATGAACAAAATCGATTAAATTCTTACCGATACTTTCTTCGAGGGCGAAGCCGGTAATTTCTTTCCAGGCGGGATTGAGAAATGTCCAATATCCGGCTTCATCAGTCTGGAATAGCACCTGTGGCAGGCTGTTCACCAAGGAGCGATATTTTTCCTCTTGCTCTTGCAAGGAGGTTTCTGCCGACTGGCGATCGCGCTCAGAACGTTCTAGCGACGCCGCCATCGTGTCAAAAGCACCCGCCAATTCCCTGACTCCGAAACCGTGAGTCACCCCGCTACGAACGCTCAAATCGCCTTCTGAGAGCTGCTGCATTGCCTTCAGGAGCGCCTTCACCCGACACAACATCAACACCTCGCTACCCACCCAAGTGGCAGCGATCGCTAACACGGCGACTAATCCCATGCCTGCTAAGTTGCGGTGCAACTGCCGATCGGCAGCAGTAAAGGCGACGGTTTTGGGGATGCCCACTGACACGTAGAGGTTGCAGCGATCGCCCTGATTCCTACAAGTGCCCTCCAAGGGCGCGATCGCATACAAGCTCGTTACACCATCCACGCCGGAAGCCTCCACCATGCCAGCCCTTTTTTGCGTCAGCATCGTTTTAACCAAAGGTGCTTCCGGTGCGGCTTGCCTAACCCAGGCTTCGGGGTTAGGGTAGTGAGCTAAAATTATCCCTTTGCTGTCAATCAAGCGCTCTTGGTTAGCGGTAGCCAGCCTAGTTATTTGTAGCGCCTCTGCCTGAATTTGAGTTGTTTGGTGTCGGCGTTCCTCAAAGTTTGTGTACATCAACGCCAATACCAGGACAACAACCAGCAATACCAAGCCGATGAGGCGCGATCGCAGTGAAACTGCGTATGTTTTTGCTTTTCGCAAACCCGGTTCAACAGAGTTCGGTAATTTTGATTGCGATCGCTTAGGCCAGCCCATTCTTCAACAATTTCCTTTTGTGCAGGAGCAAGGCTATACCCCGGTGAATGGCTGCCGCTTCGCTAAGGGCTTTTTAAAGCTTGGGGTGAGATGAAACCTAATAAGTAGCTAGGATGATTTAAACCTAAAACGCTCCAACGTATATCCCCCTTGTTCACTCCGTGATTCCATGCCGTCCATTACAGCAAGGGCTAAATCATATTCATTGTCGAAC